>JANPJR010000105.1:0-36845 GCA_031425615.1 Cytophagales bacterium | reverse complement strand
ACTTTAAAAATATAACAAAACTAAGATAAGCCAATATTTAAAAGCATTAAAAATAGTAATAAAATACGCATTTTATTTTTGGAAATAAATTTTGATAATTTTAGATGTAAAAATTAAACTTAAATATTAAAATAGTACAATAATATTAAAATAGTACAATAATATTAAAATAGTACAATTTTATAGCTACTTTTCTTGTAAAAATTATATTTTTAACCCAATATTCGCATTACAAAATAAATAATATGACGATGTTTTCTACCTTGTTGCTTTCTGTTGCTCCTCCATTTATCAAAAATGATGCAATTGTGTTGGGTATTTTATTGGTAATTTTGGCAATTATTTTTCAAACAGAAAAAATGAAAGCCTTTCAGTCATTTTATACTTATGTGCCTGCATTGTTGTTGTGTTATTTTATTCCTGCTTTTTTGAATACATTTAATGTAATTTCAGAAAAAGAATCTAAACTTTATTTTGTGGCATCACGTTATTTATTGCCTGCAAGTTTGGTATTATTAACCATTAGTATTGATTTTCAAGCATTAAAAAAATTGGGTTCTAAGTCCCTTATAATGTTTTTCGCTGGCACATTGGGTGTGATTTTGGGTGGCGTGGTATCATTGGCGATTGTCAAAAATTTATTTCCTTCATTGCTCGCACATGTGGGCAAAGATGAGGCTTGGCGTGGACTTTCTACGATAGCAGGAAGTTGGATTGGTGGTGGTGCTAATCAAATGGCAATGAAAGAAGCGTTTAATGTAAGCGATAAAATTTTTTCTGCTATGGCGATTGTTGATGTTATTACTGCTAATATTTGGATGGCATGCTTGCTATATGGGGCAGGTATTCGTGAAAAAATAGATAAATGGCTTAATGCTGACGCTTCTGCGATTGTGGAAATAGAACAACGTATGAGTGCATATCAAGCAAGTATTACTAAAATTCCTACGCTTACAGATATGCTGACGATTGTAGCAATTGCATTTGGAGGAACTGCTTTATCGCATTATTTGGCGGAAATTATTGCACCTTTTATCAGGGAAAATATACCTTTTTTGATTGATTTTAGTTTGGCAGATGTGTTTTTTTGGATTGTGGTTTTGGCTACTACTTTTGGCGTGTTGTTGTCGTTTATTACGCCTGTGCGTGAATTGGAGGGTGTGGGTGCCTCCAAAATTGCAAGTTTGTTTTTGTATTTGATGGTGGCATGTATTGGTATGAAAATGAATTTCAATGAAGTTTTTGATAATCTTGGATTTTTCTTGATAGGCGTATTGTGGATGCTTACACACATTACGGTTTTGTTGATAGTAGCTAAACTTATCAAAGCTCCTTTTTTCTTTGTGGCGGTGGGTAGCCAGGCGAATATTGGCGGTGCAGCATCTGCCCCTGTGGTTGCTTCTGCATTCAATCCTGTGCTTGCACCTGTGGGCGTGTTGCTTGCGGTGTTGGGTTATGCAGTAGGGACGTATGGGGCTATTGTTTGTGCATATATGATGAGGTTGTTGTAAAAAATAATCATTTTTTTAGCAATACCATTCTTCCAAAGTTTTAAACTTTTGGAAGTTAAATGGTTATTTTGGATTTAAAAATTATTTAGGCAAATATCTTTCCCCGAAAAAACATTTATATTTGTAGATAATTTATAAAAAATCAGCAAAAAATGCAAGTGTAATCCTCATAGCAAAAAACCCTTTGGTGAATAAACCATAAAAAAACCGCTTTCCTATGATAGAAAAGCGGTTTTTTTTGTGTGGGAGGATGTAGCGGGAGGTTAAGACCAAAGTGAGCTTTACATTAAAAGGCGAATACAGATTTTTTTTATCGTTTAACAAACAATATTGCTGTGTTTCCATATATCATCTTTAAACCAAGTTGAGGGTCATTAAATATTTGGAAACTAAATATATCTCCATCATCATCAAGTGCTTTGAGTATTTGGTAAGGTTCTCCTCTGCTTGTATTGCCTTTTTCTACACCAGACAATTTCCTATAAATAACATTTTTACCATTTGCTTTTATGTGCATAATATCACCATTATTGTTGATGTTGATTACAAAAGTATTAAGCCCATCTTCTAAATCAGTCCAATCTTTTATTTCATTTTTGTAAAATGCAACTTTATTATAATCTATTCTGAACTTTTCAGATGGTAAATTTGATGGAAACTGTTTTTGAAACTCATCCAAAATACTTTTATCTTCACGTAAATTTCTGTATGTTGCTATGTTTAAATGTCTTTCTGTTTGGATATCCCAATTATAATAGTACACAATTTCGCTAACATTATAATCTATTAAAATTTTTTGCCTTCTTTCATCATAATAAACATAATATTGTTTATCCCCAAATAATTCTATTTTGCTAAATTCCCAAATATTTTGTCGCCAATCTGAAGTTCCTTTTTTTAATCTTATTTTCTCTTTTGCGAATATGATTTTAGTTGTCATAGGAATTTTATCCACAGATGTGTATCCCACTTTTGTTTTATCCCAAATGTATTCTTCAACCATATCACCACGATAAGCACTTGAACGAACCTGCGAGTAAGCACAATAATTCAACAAAAAAAAGAAAATTATTGGTATTTTGAGCATTTTTTTATACTGTTATATTAGTGTTTTTTGCGTTTATTAGACTTCATAAGTTTGGATAACTTGCAAAGTTTATGGAAATCGTAAGCCTAATCCTTTTTAAAAAGATTGTCTATTTCTGGATTTGTACTTTTGTTTTCTAATTTAAGAAGGAAATCGTTTAATTGTGATTCACTATCCATTTGAAAAATAGTATTCCCATCATCATATCTTTCGTTAGGATTTTTTATAAAACTTACAAAGAAAGTACCATTGGCACGACCTAAAAAACTAATTTTAACTTCTGTTACATGACCAAAATATTTTTTAAAAAACTTAAAATCTTTTTTGCTTGTAAATTCAAAGCGGATTATTTCTTTTTCAAAAGATTTTTTTTGTTCTTTATTTATTTTAGCCCATTTCTGAGCAGTTTTTATAGCTTTTATAAGCTCTAATTTCGTTTTTTTATCAACTGCTATATCTTCTATTTTTGTATGGAAATATTCTTTTGTTGTTCCCTCTTTTTTAATTTCAAGGAAAAGCCCTTCGTATTCATTTTGCATTACATTTGTTGAAAAGAAACGTGTATCAAGTATGTATATGTGTTCTTGTCCAAAACATTTCATGGTATTTGTAAAACAAAAAATATCAAGAATATTATTTCTCTCATAAAATTTTTATTTTTTTCCACAAAATTATTTGTTTTTCGAAAAAATACATTTATTTTTGAGTTGTAATAAACAAATTAAAATTGTAATAAACAAATGAATATAGCTAAGAATATTAAAAAATTTCGTGAGTTACGTAATTTTAGTCAGAAATATATGGCTGAAAAATTAGATATCACACAACAAAATTATAGCAAAATGGAAAGCGGAGAGGTAGATTTTCCTGTGAGTCGGTTATTTACGATAGCAGAAATATTATCTGTAAGAGTTATTGATATGCTTTCCTTTGATGAAAAGGTAATTTTTAATACCACACAAACAGAGTTTAAAGATGGGGCAATAGGTATTCAGCAAGGACAAGGTTTTATAAAAGAACTTCAAAAACAATACGAATCTCGCATTTCTTCTCTTGAAACCGAAATAATCCGCTTACACACTTTACTTGAAAAAGCTATTCTCAAGTAAGAAATTTACGAAACACTGTCTCATAATTTTGAGGAGTATTTTTTTTGCAAAGGAAAAAAAATTTGCAAATGTTATTTGCGAGTTTTATTTTGCATTTCCCCAAAAAAACGTTTATATTTGTAGTTAATTTATAAAAAATTAGCAAAAAATTTAGACGTTTTTTTTATGGCAAAAACTCCCGCAAATGAAACTCCATTAATGAAACAGTACAACAGTTTCAAAGAAAAATATCCTGGCGCTTTATTGCTGTTTCGTGTGGGAGATTTTTATGAAACCTTTGGCGAAGATGCCATTACCACAGCCAGAATACTCAATATTACCCTTACCAAACGCCACAATGGGTCAAGTAGTGAAATAGAACTTGCAGGGTTTCCACATCATAGCCTTGAAAATTATCTCCCTAAACTTGTGCGTGCTGGACAACGTGTTGCAATATGTGACCAATTGGAAGACCCACGCTTTGCCAAAAAACTCGTAAAACGTGGCGTTACTGAACTTGTTTCCGCAGGTGTAACCTACCAAGATACCGTTTTGGAAGGCAAACGCAACAATTATCTGTGTGCCATTGCACAACCAAATCCACGACAAGTGGATTTTGGTATTGCTTTTTTGGATATTAGCACGGGCGAATTTTTTGTAACAGAAGGCAATAAAGAATATACTGATAAACTTATTCAGAGTTTTGAGCCTGCGGAAATTCTTCACAGCAAAGCCCAAAAAAACGAATTTGCTGAATGGTTTTTGGATAAATATAACACACATATTTTAGAGGATTGGTTTTTTCAAGAACATTTTGGGCGTGATATGCTCACAAAACATTTTCGCACTACTTCGCTCAAAGGTTATGGTATAGATGAATTGCCTTTTGGGATTGCTGCTGCGGGTGCTATCTTGCATTATTTGGCAGAAAGTCAGCAAGCGAATTTGCACCACATCACAGGTATAGCACGATTGGACGAAGAACGCTATATGTGGCTTGACAAATTTACCATTCGCAATCTGGAATTATTATTTCCCCAACAACAAAATGGTGTGGCGTTGGTAGATATTTTGGATAGAACTACTACACCAATGGGGGCAAGATTGCTCAGAAAATGGGTTGCATTGCCTCTCAAAGAACTTAGCAGGATAGAAGAACGACACGTGATTGTACAAACATTATTAGACAATGAAGAACTTGCAGAAAAAATTACCCAAACACTCAAGCCAATAGGCGACTTAGAAAGGCTTATCTCAAAAGTAGCTTCTCGCAGAGCAAAACCACGTGAAATCGTCCAAATTTCAAAAGGGTTAAAACAAATTGCCAATTTAAAATTATTGTTGCAAAATGAAGATTCTCTAAAAAAATTTGCTAATCAATTCAATCCTTGTGAATTTATTATTGAAAAAATTGATAAAGAACTTCTTCCCGAGCCAAAACTTAATACACATGAAGGTGGACTTATTCAATCTGATGTGCATAAAGAACTGGACGAATTGCACGATTTACGCACTAATTCTAAAAAATATTTAGATAAAGTGTTAATAAATGCCATAGAAGAAACAGGAATTTCCTCTTTGAAAATTGATTATAATAAAATTTATGGTTATTTCTTAGAAGTTACGCACACGCACCAGCACAAAGTCCCAAAATCTTGGATTAGGAAACAAACCCTTACCAATGCAGAACGCTATATTACCGAAGAATTGAAAATTTATGAGGATAAAATTCTCAATGCAGAGGAACAAATAAATTTATTAGAACAAAAAATTTTTAATGAACTTGTTATAGCGGTGGGCGATTTCATAGCCCCAATTCAGCAAAACAGCAAGGTGTTGGGTATGTTGGATTGTTTGGGTAATTTTGCGTTATTGGCAAGACGATACAATTATATCCGCCCTCAAATGGTGGCGGACAATATCGTGGATATAACTGAAGGCAGACACCCTGTAATAGAGCAACAACTTCCGCCTGACAATCCGTATATTCCAAATAGTATTCGCCTTGACACTGAAAACCAACAAATAGTCGTGATAACAGGTCCCAATATGGCGGGCAAATCTGCCCTTTTGCGTCAAGTTGCTTTGATAACGTTGATGGCGCAAATTGGGTCTTTTGTACCTGCCAAAAGTGCGGTTTTGGGTGTTGTGGACAAGATTTTTACGCGTGTAGGTGCGTCTGACAATATCGCAAGAGGGGAATCTACTTTTATGGTGGAAATGATGGAAACCGCCAGCATTATGCACAATCTTTCTGAAAGAAGTCTTGTATTGATGGACGAAATAGGGAGAGGTACGAGTACGTATGATGGTATTTCTATTGCGTGGGCGATATTGGAATACCTACACCAACACCCAAAACACCGCCCAAAAACGCTTTTTGCTACACATTACCATGAATTAAATATTTTGGCAAAAGATTTTTCACGCATCAAAAACTTTCATGTAAGCGTAAGAGAAGTAGGAAGTCGTATTGTTTTTCTTAGGAAATTGGCGGAAGGAGGCTCAGAACATAGTTTTGGTATTCACGTGGCACAAATGGCTGGTATGCCTACGCCTGTAATCCAAAGGGCAAACATCATTATGCAAATGTTGGAAAAACAAAGGGAAAATATAGGCGATACAGAAGAAACACTTTTTAAAAGTAATATTTCCCCAAAAATTACCAAAGAAAATTTGGATAAAATACAAAATACACAAGTGCAATTATTTGAAATTGCCCCAGAACCCGCCTTGGAACGCATACAAACTATGCTCAAAAAAATAGATGTAAACACACTTTCGCCCATTGAAGCCCTTTTGAAGTTGAACGAGTTGAAAAATATGGTGAAATAATAATTTTTATAAAAATATGAAATGATAAAATAAAAAAAGGTTTATGCTGATGTAGCACAAACCTTTTTTTTAATTTTCTGGAAAATTAAAATTTCTTTTTCAAAAAATTTAAACTCATAGTGTAAGCTTCTTTCGCAAAAGTTTCGTTGTATTTTGGGTTGCTTGGATTGGCAAAAGCGTGTTCAGCATCAAAAATTTTAATTGTATTTTTTTTCTTCAAATCCTTCAGATTTTTCTCAAAACCATCAACAACTTCTTTGTTAATCCACTTTTCTTGCCCTGCAAAAATTCCCAATACTTCCGCATTAAGTTTGCCCAATTTTTCTTTGTCTTTTTCAGGCATACCATAATAAATGATACAACCAACCGCTTGTTTCTCAGCTAACAAAGAGGCTTGTAATGACCAACCACCACCAAAACACCAGCCAATCGTAGCGATTTTTGCTTTTTTACCTGTAAAATTTACAAGACCTTTGATAATATTTGCAGAACGCTCTGCAGTATTTTCTTGCATATATTTGGCAGCATCTTCACGCGTTTGGGCTACTTTACCATCATACAAATCAAGTGCAATCACATTTACATTTTTCTTTTGGAGGTCAAGAAAAAACTTTTCAGCTTCTCTTTTGACATAATCATTCAATCCCCACCATTCATGAATGACAAAAAGGTATTTGTCAGATTTTTTTTTGCTCATAAAAGCAAAAGCAGTTGCTTTTTGTCCATCAGGCGTATCAAAACTAATTTCCTTGCCTTCTTCAATAGGCGTATAATTGATTTTTAGCGGATTTTGGTGCGAGTTTATAAAACTTTCGTCTTGTAAAAAACCCTTCATACTTGCACCTTGCACCTCACAACAAGCCTTGCCCATTTCTGATACAGCAAGATTTTCTTCGGTTTCAGTCCCACAACTCCACATCAAAAATGGGAGTAATGCAGACAATAACATAATTTTTGGAAACATTTTCATAAAGTTTAAAAGTTAATTTAGTTGTCAGTTCTTTTAGTTATCAGTTTTTTGTTAATTAATCCAATAAAAAAATACTTAAAAAACTAATTTTCTTAAAACTCAACACAAATATTCAATAAAAGGTTTGTTTCTTCTTGCGTAATAGCAGGAAAATTGGCAATACGAAATGTAGAATCTTTGAGCGAGCCATAACCATTGCCCAAAATAATATTCTTAGAAAGACAAAGTTTTTTTAGGCGGTCAATATCTGTATTTTCACCTTTTAGTAGAATAACTGTTTGAGAACGTGCTTCTATTGTTTGAATAAGCGGTTTGAATAAATTTGTTTTTTCAAAAAAACGATAATATTCTTGTGCTTTTTTATGTAATAATGTATGTGTGCTGGCTACATTATCCGAAATATCCACCCATTTACTCAACAAATAAATACCTAACACATTTGGTGTATAATTTGTTTGCCAATTTTTCATATTTTCTGACATGCGAATTACACTATTATATTGTTTGCGAGAGCCTTGTGAAAGCGTTTCTTGGAAAGCCCTTGGCGACATCACAAAAAGCCCTAAACCCGCAGGCAATCCAAAACATTTTTGCACAGAAGCCAAACACACATCTATCTGTGTAAAATCTATTGCAACACCAGCAAGTGAAGAAGTAGCATCAACCGCAATAAAAGTTTGTGGGAAATCCTTACGGGTTTTCGCAATAAAATCCAATGGAATAGCAGTACCATTAGAAGTTTCGTTTTGGGTAAAACAAAAAACACCTTCAGTAATTTTGGTGGAAATTGTTGGGTGAATGCCTTCCAAACCAAAATCTTCGCCTATAATATAAGTGTCGCCTTTTTCCAAATTGGCGTATTGATGCCATTTTTCACCAAAAGCACCATTATAAAAATGGTATTGAGGCAAATCAGGGAAAGATTGTTGCACAAGTGCCCAGCCTTCAGTGGCAGAACTTGTAAAAAAAATCTGGTAATCTGCTGGAATATTAAGTTTTTCGTGCAAACCAAGTATTGTTTTTTTAGTGATATCCATACAGGCACTACTGCGGTGATTGAGGCTAAGAATGCCATTTTGATAAGCATCTTGAAGCCATTTATTTACTTGTGGATATACTTTTGAAGGGCCAGGATAAAAAGTAATAGGAAGCATTTGGAGGTAAAAATAAAAAAAGTTAAAAATATTTAAAAAATTTTTTAAAGTTAAGGCAACCATTTATGAAAAGATTGCGTTTTTGGTTGAAAGCTACTTTTTTCTCTTCCACCACAAATATAACCAAAGAATTACAATTACTACAAACGACCCAATCATTAAATAATTGAATAATATAAAAGGGTGAATTTTACTTTTTTGGCGTTGGGCAAATGATAATACAGGCAAACCAATATTATAAAGCAAATAAAAAAAGAGAAAAAAGGTAAAGTTTTTTTTGAACATTTTTTTGAACATAAAGTTTGGTGGTTTGTTGCAGTCATTTATTGTTATAATATTTATATATGATAACTTTTTTTATACAACAGAAGTTTTGCAAATCCAAGTGCAAATATCTTTATAAAAAGTATTTATAAAATAAAATTTGGCTTAAAAATAAAAAAAACAACAAAATGGTAAATGTTCAAAATACAGTAACAAAATAATAATATTACAATAATAAAAAATAGTAATACTATTATTTTATAAATAAAATGCAAATTATTCTAAGAATAGTTATATAAAAAAAACTTATCGTTAAAAAAAGTTAAAAAAAGTTTTTGTTTAAATTTTTTTTACGCTAAGTTTGAGTTTAGTTATTTACAATTTTTAATTTTTAACAAACAAACATGAGCAAAAAACTACTTTTATGTTTTGCCCTCTTTATTGGGTTGGTGAGCTTTGCAATGGCTCAACGAACTGTAACAGGGACAATAACAGATGAGACCGCAAGTCCTGTTATTCAGGCAACTGTTGTGGTGAAAGGTACCACTCAAGGTACTGTTACCGATGAAAACGGTAAATTCAAATTGGAAAATGTAGCTAATAATGCTACTTTAGTTGTTTCTTATGCAGGTGCTGCTACACAAGAAATAAACTCTGGTGTTTTAACACAGATAGATGTATCACTAAAATCTGATGCAAGTATAGGAGAAGTTGTTATTCAAGGTGGTTATCTAGTGGAAGAAAAACGTAGTGCAGTAGGTGCTATTGCAGGCGTTAAAGGTTCTACAATAGAAAACCTTCCTATGCAAAGTTTTGACCGTGCTATGCAAGGTCGTATTGCAGGCGTACAGATTGCTGCTACATCTGGACAACCTGGTGGTGCTTTGTCTGTGCGTATTAGAGGTGTAAACTCTATCAGTGCGGGTTTGGAACCATTATATATTATAGATGGTATCCAAGTTAGACAGGGTGCTATTTCAGGACAAGGTTCTTCAAATGCTTTAGCTTCTATCAATCCAAATGATATTGAATCAATAGAAGTATTGAAAGATGCAGCAGCATCTGCTATCTATGGTGCGCAAGCAGCAAATGGTGTAGTGCTCATTACAACTAAAAGAGGTAAAAATGGTCCTTCACAGATTAATTTTTCAGTACAGGAAGGCGTAGTACAACCTATGAATTTGTATAATGTAATGAATGCACAACAATTTGCACAAATCAAACAAGCATCTTATGTAAACAATGGTTCTCCTGCTTCTGCGGCTACTGCACTTTTTGGAGATCCTTCTAATCCTAATCTTCCTTCTTATAGCTGGACAGATGCAGTTTTTAGAACAGGAAGACAAAAAAGCTATGACATTAGTGTTAATGGTGGTGATGCTAAAACTTCATTTTATATATCAGGTGCTTTCACACGCCAAGAAGGTCAAGTACAACAAAACTTTTGGCAACGTGGGTCTTTAAAAGCTAACTTTACGCATCAAGCTACAGACAAACTCAGTATTGGTCTTGCTTTGAATGGTAGCTGGCAAAATTCTTATGGTGCGATTGAAAATGGTAACTTTGTAAACGGTCCTTTCAGCACCACATTTGCTCTTCAACCATATTCCCCTGCTGTAAATCCTGAAACTGGTGCTTACAACCTCTATCCAACAACTTCACCAGGTTCACATAGTTTTGGTTACAATATTTTACAAGGTTTGAACCAAGAAGTAAGAACAGGTAAAACTTTTCAATTTTTGGGTAGCACAAATATTGGCTATAAACTAACAAAAGACCTTACTTTAAACTTTTTAGGTGCATTAGATTTTGTTGACGGTCGCGATGATAACCAACGCCCTGCAACTATTCCTGCATTTGCAGCACAAGGTGGTAGTTCTTTTGTATCATATCGTCGTATTTTCAACTTTAATGGAAACGTAAATCTTCAATACTCTAAAACTTTTAATACTGTACATAAAGTATCTGGTATTTTGGGATATGAATATAAAATAGAGCAAGACGAAAGAGCAAATGCTACAGGTCGTCAATTTGCAAATCCATTTTTCCGTCAATTGAGTAGTGCAGCTGTTCCTGTATCTGTAGGTGGTACATACACAGAGTATGTACGCCAAGGTATATTTGGGCAAGCAAAATACGATTACAACGATACATATTTTGTAGATTTTACGTTGCGTCGTGATGGGTCTTCTCGTTTTGGACAAGATAATAGATGGGGGGTATTTTATGCAGCAGCAGCAGCATGGCGTATTTCACAAGAAGGTTTTATGGAAAGTCTTAAATCTACAGTTACTGACCTTAAACTTCGTGTAAGTTATGGTGTATTAGGTAACTCAGATATTGGCAACTTTGATTACATTGGTTTGTTCGGTACAAGTGGAGCAACAGGTGCATCTTACAATGGCACTTCACTTTTGCGTCAAACACAATTAGGCAATGGTCTATTGGCTTGGGAAAAACAGGCACAATTCAATGTTGGTACTGATATCGAGCTTTGGAAAGGTAAAGTTACACTATCAGTAGATTATTGGAACAAACTCACAACAGATTTGCTATTCAACAGACAGATTGCAGCTGATGGTGGTGCTGGGTATGATGGTGGAAATGCGTCAGGTGGTAGTTATGTCATTAGAGGCAATACAGGTAAACTATTGAATCGTGGTTTTGATGTTGATTTGAAAACAAACAATATTGACAAAAATGGTTTCAAATGGTCAACATCTTTTAATATTTCATTCCTTAGAAACGAAATATTAGAATTACCAGATGGAAAACAAAGAATTGGTACTTCATTGTTTGTTGGGCAACCTGTAAGCGTTATTTGGGGAGCTGAATATGCTGGTGTGAATCCTGCTAATGGGCGTGTTGTTGTATTGGATACACTTGGAAATCCAACATATTCTACAGGTACAGTATTAACACAAAAAATATTAGCTAAAAGTATACCTACTTATTATGGTGGATTTAGCAATACTTTTTCTTATAAAAACATCACATTGGATATTTTCTTCCAATATCAAGGTGGCAACTCTGCATTCTTGGGTGATTTTTATAACCAAGCAAATGGTGGTGTAACTGCTGATAATCAACTTGTATCTCAACTTGCATACTGGCAAAAACCTGGTGATGTTACAAATGTACCAAGACCAGTAGAAGGTGGTATTGTAGAAGGACAAGACCAGTACGGTTTTTCTAACTCAAGATTTGTGAGTGATGCTTCTTACATTCGTTTGAAACAAGTACGCCTTTCTTATGAAGTACCAAGCAATATTCTGTCAAAATTCAAAGTTCGTCGTGTAAATGTATATGCACAAGCGATTAACCTATGGACATATACTAAATTTGCAGGTATTGACCCTGAAGTTGTAGGACAAACATCTGCTAATGGAGCAAGTACTTATGGCACATATCCACAAGGTCGCCAATTCAATGTTGGTTTAGCATTTGGCTTTTAATCACAATTAAATATTGTGTTTTATTTAACTATAACATTTGAAATAATGAAAAACATAACAAAATATATATACGCAGGATTAACATTAATGACGCTTGGTCTTTTCTCCTGCAACCAACAACTTGACGGTCCATACCCAAGGGCATCTTTGATTCCTTCGGTTGCTTTGAGTGATTCATCAGGGCATATTGGACTTTTAATGTCTTCTTATAGACGTTTGCACGAATTTGGATATTATGGGCAAACTATGCTACTTGCACCTGAGGCTTTAGCTGACAACGCAGTAATATTTCGCAATACTAATAGATATATAAGTGAATTTGCAAATACTGCTGGCGCTCATGTGGATATATGGGATGATGTATATCGTATCACCAATGACTGTAATTATCTATTAGAAGAACTGAACGACCAAAGTTCAGCTATTCAATTAGGGTCCCAATGGCTTAGAAATAGGCTTACAGCAGAAGCATTATTTGTACGTTCTTTAGTATATCATGATTTGTGCAAGATTTATGGGTATGAGCCTGGAAAAGAAAAAGGTGGCTGGAATAAAACAGTCGTGTTTCGTTTGAAAGCTACAAAAAACTTTACAGACATAGGGACACCGACAAGGGCAACAAATACAGAAATTTATACACAAATAGAAGCTGATTTAATTAAAGCTGTTTCGTTGTTTGATGCAATTTCTGCAACAAGTACCTATAAAATTATTCCTCAAAACTTCAGAGCTAATGCTTCAAGTGCAAGAGCTTTATTGGCAAGGGTACAACTTTATATGGGTAAAAATGCGGAAGCTGCTGCAACTGCTGATGCTACAATTGCAGGTGCTCCTGCAAGTGCTACACTTGGTGGCGCTGTACTTGCAACACCAGCACAATATGCGACAAGTGCAACAGTAAATTTGTTTGCTAATACTACAAATGCAACCCTTGAGTCTTTGTTCGAATTATCAATACAAACTACTGATTGGAGTACGGTAGATGGTGCTAATAATGGTATGTGTTCTCTTACAACTGACCTTGTTACAAATGGACAGTTTATTATTGGCGCTTCTCAAAGTTTGGTTGATGAACTCAACGCAGAAGCTGGCGATGTTAGACAAAGACTTATTGTAGATAAAGGCATATCACCAACAGGATTTAAACAATGGATGGTAAGCAAATGGAGAGGCGATAAAAGCATAGCAGTAGGGGGATTGGAAAATATTCCAGTTATTCGTATGTCTGAAATGTATCTGATTTCTGCTGAAGGTAAAGCCCGCTCTGGAAACTTAGCAGGTGCTATTACTACACTTAATACTTTCCGTGCAGCACGTGGTTTGGGTACTATCAATGCAGCTTCGACATCAGCACAAGTATTAGATGCTATTTTGAAAGAAAATCGTAAAGAGTTCTTCTTTGAAGGACATAGGTTTTTTGATTTGAAACGTTATCAGTTGGGTATTACAAAAGTAAACAATCCTGATGGTAGTGCTAATCCAGGTCTTAATGCTGATGATTATAGATTTCTTGCACGTGTCCCTACAAATGAAATACAGTTAAATCCAAATTTGGTGCAAAATCCAGGATATTAATTTTTTATACATGGTTACTTGTGTATGGATTATTGAAATACACAAGTAATTAAAACCCTTTATTTTTAATCATTATGAAAAAATACTCTTCCTTTTTTCTGCTTTCTTTGGTAACTATTTTCATGGCATCATGCTATAAAAGCCCTGGAACAGAAATTACATTTGACCAAGAATATGTAGAGTTGGACGTAGCAACAAGGTCTGCTTCTAATAAATTACGTACTTATAACAAAGTAAATGACGGACTTACAGTAAAAGACAGCATCGTTATAAACTATGCAGCAAAACCTAAAGGCTCTGCTATAAATGTAACATATGTGGTTAGTCCTATAACACGCTCAGTAACTACACCTTCCAATATGGATACGGTAATTGCAGTTGCAGGAACACATTATCGTATTACACCAGGTGCAACAGGCAGTGTATCCGTACCTGCGGGTAGCAATTTTGCTAAACTTCCAATTGAAATACTTGATGATAATTTGACTACTGGTAAATTTTATATTTTCAATATAAAAATCACAGCAAGTGATGTAGCAATTAGCAAATACTATGGGCAAGTGGATTATGTGTTCAATGCTAAATGCCCTTTTAATATAGCTACTTTTAATGGTAACTATAGCGCGCTTGAGCCTGGTTATGGTACTTATGCAGTAACTTTTTCTAATGTAAATGCTACTACCGTTCGTAATAGCAATTTTTGGGACGAAGGTATTGCTGTAGATTATTTGTTTGATGTAGTAGCTGGAACAGTTGTTGTTGTTACAAAAAATGGTGCATCAAGTTCTTCTGGTGTTGTAAATATAACAGCACGCGGTAATGGTACTTTCAATACTTGCACAGGATTGATGACAGTGCCTTATCGTGTTACAGTAGTATCAAGTGGTGGGCAAGACAACAATACACACACATTTACAAAACTTTAATTGTTTTTATCAATAAAATTAAAACCATAATGGTTTTAATTTTATTGGTTTATTTAATTTTTAAACCAAAAATACTATGAATTTTAAATACAAAATAAGTACCTTTCTTGTGTTGTTTTGCTCAATATTGTTTGTAGGTTGTAATGCTACTTCAACACCAGACCCTGACAAACAAGCATTGCTCGTTGGGAAAAACTGGATGCTTACAGCAAGTACTGTAACGCCTGCAATTACTGTAAATGGTGTAGCAACTACTGATTTTTACTCTTCATTGGCTTCTACTGTTAAAGACGATATACTTGTATTCACGACTGAATTATTTAGTCCTACAAGCACGAATTTTATTATGAGGGTATCTGAAGGCGCAACAAGAGTTCTAAATGCGCCTGATGAAGTTTCATCAGGATATTGGGCATTTGGTACGCCAAATTCTACAAATGCAACAAGTACGATTGCAGGTCCAAAAGGTTGGGGAGCTGATAATAAAAATTTTTTTAGGTCTGCAGTTACAAAAAACCAAGGTGTGAATGTTGCAGTACCTTCTATTGTTATTTATAACATCTATAGTTTAGATAGTAAAACACTCCAAGTAGGATACACAGTAGGCACAAGTTATTATGTAAATACATACACAGCTCAATAAAATCTTCAAACAAAAAACTTTTCCAGTTTCCACCTTTTCCCTCAAAAAGAAAAGGTGGTTTTTTTTTAACATTTTTATAGGTTTTTGGTTATTATAAGTATGAATACAATACAAAATTATCCTCTTGTAACTGTTGGTGCAGTTATTTTTAATCTCAATAAAGAGATTTTTTTGATACGCACCCACAAGTGGCATCATAAATATGGACTGCCTGGCGGAAAAATAGAAATAGGTGAGTCCAACACACAAGCACTCACAAGAGAAATCAAAGAAGAAACAAACTTAGATATTCAAAATATTCAGTTTGTGATGACACAAGAAATTATTTTTTCAGAAGAATTTTATAAAAAAATGCACTTTATTTTTTTTAATTATACTTGTGAAATAACCAACAAACAAAACGTAATACTTAATGATGAAGCCCAAGAATATCTTTGGATTTCAATGGAAAAAGCCTTAGAATTGCCCTTGAACCAACCTACACGACTTCTATTAGAACAAATTATAAAACAACAAACCTAATCATAAAATACCTTTATGCAAAAAACTATTCTAATCACAGGCAGCGCAAAGGGTTTGGGGAAAGCACTCGCAATACATTTTGCACAACAAAAATATAATGTAGTATTACATTATCATAAAAGCCACACAGAAATTATGCAACTCGCAGAAGAACTTTTGTGGGAAACAGAGGTGTTGCCAATTTGTGCCAATTTGAATGAATATGCAGAGGTGGAAAATATGTTTTTGCAAATCAAAGAAACGTTTGGGGCAATAGATGTTCTAATTAATAATGTTGGAAATTTTTTAAGGAAAAATATTATAGATATGGAAATGCAGGAATGGCATAATATTATCCAAAATAACCTAAATAGTGTTTTTTATACCTCCCAAAACGCTATTCCTTTGATGAAAAATGCGACATTTGGACGGATTATCAATATTGGTTTTGCAGGCATTGAACATATACAAGCAGAACATTTATTTACGCCTTATTTTATTGCTAAACAAGGCGTTTTGACTTATTCCAAAAGTCTTGCGAAAGCACTTGCATTGGATAAACAAAATATTACAGTCAATGTGGTATCACCTGGCGTACTTGAAAATAGCCTTGAAAAACCTTTAGACGAAATCCCAAAAGGACGTTTGGCTACTTTTGAGGAATTTATCAGGGTAATTGATTTTTTGGTAAGCGAAAAATCGGATTATCTTACAGGACAACATATTGAAGTTGCAGGAGGTTGGAGGCTTTAATCTTTTGTTTCCTCCACTAAAAAAATAGTATTTTCAAATATATTTTCTTGCGGATTTTTCCATGCTACCAATACCCTTTGCGATTGTAGTGTAATCACTTCTTTCCCTACATAATGCGGTTCAATAGGCAAATCACGCGTGTAAAGCCTATTCACAAGCACTAATAACTCTATTTTGGCAGGTCGCCCAAAACTCCCCAATGCATCAAGTGCAGAACGTACAGAACGCCCTGTATAAAGTACATCATCAACCAAAATCACTTTTTTTCCCTCCAAATTTTCTGTTATTTTTGTGGCATTTGCACGCAAAGGAGCAAGATTTGGCTGACGAAAATCATCTCTGAAAAAAGTTGCATCTAAATAACCCAATGTTATCGTCTTTTGCGTGATTTCTTGTATTTTGTGTTGTAAAGCCTGTGCCAAAATAACACCTTTTGGTTGCAAGCCAATGAGTATGGTATTAGAAAAATCTTGGTGATTTTCAAATAATTGGTGTGCCAAACGATACAAAATGATTTCTAATAAATCGCCACTTATAATTTGCTTTTTAAGCATATTTTTTTGATAAAAAATTTTTTCTAAATTTCGTGAAATTTTTTCTAAAATAAAAATAAGACTTTGATTTAAGCACACGAATAACACAGATTTTACGGATTAAAACGATTTTTTTTTGAAAATCCTTAAAAAGCAATCACACCAACAAAACAATTTGGAAAAGTTTGTTGGTGTGATGCGCTAAAATAACCGAAAGGCGATTAAATAAATTAATCAAAAATGGTGTGAAAGTGAAAAACAATAGTTTTTTTTAAAAAATAACCTGTTTTTCAAAAATTTCAAATATGTTATAAAATGGTAGTGAAACACGTTTTATACAAGGACGTAAATTGTTACCAAAAGGTAGCCTACATATTTAAAAATTTTTTCTTTTTTTTCAAAAATTTGCTCTAATTCAGAATTAACGCTTTTTTTGGGTTTATTTTGCTTTTTATTTTTTGCTTTTTGGCAGCTAAATCAATTTTTAAATTGTACTTATCCAATAGAAATACGTACAAATTTAGGGATAGAAAGCTCTGGATTTACATCTGCGAGTAATTGACGGATAGTTTTGCTGTTGTCTTTTACAAAAGATTGGTTGAGCAATGTATTTTCTTGGTAAAACTTATTCAATTTACCCAAAGCAATTTTTTCAAGCATAGCTTCTGGTTTTCCTTCTTGGCGAGCTTGTTCTTTACCAATTTCAATTTCACGTTCTACAACAGATGCATCTACATCATTTTTATCCACAGCTACAGGTTTCATTGCGGTAATTTGCATTGCGATATCTTTACCCAATTCAGTTACATCAACACCTTTTGTGTTTTTGAAAGGCACAAGTACGCCCACTTTATTATTGGAATGAATATAACTCAACACTTGGTCACCTTCTACACTATGGTATGCAGTAATTTCAATTTTTTCACCAATTTTACCTACATATTCTGTGATATATTCAGACACGCTACGTGTGCCATCAATCACAAGTGCATTGAGTGCGGGCAAATCAGCAGGATTTTCTTTGGTAGCCAAAGCAAGAATGTCTTTGCCCAATTTCAAAAAATCTTCATTTTTTGCCACGAAATCCGTTTCACAATTAACAGCGATTAACATGCCTTTTGTGCCATCTTCGCTGATGTGTACGTGTACTGCTCCTTCGGTAGTTTCACGGTCTGCACGATTAGCAGATATTTTTTGACCTTTTTTACGTAAAATAGTGATTGCTTCGTCAAAGTCGCCATTGGCTTCTATGAGTGCTTTTTTGCAATCCATCATACCTGCACCAGTCATTAGGCGCAATTTATTCACTTCTTGTGCTGAAATAGACATTTCTGCGAGAATTTAAGTTTGGAACAACTAATTAACTAACTTTTTGAGGTGCAAAGGTAGTAATTTTTTTATGAATAAAAAAATTTTTGGAAAATGAAAGTTTTAACCAGTTTTTTAATAATAACCCAAGATATGTGTTATGTTTTTTTTAAAAAAAAACTTTAAGTTTTGACACATTTTTAAGAAAAATAATCACTTATTTTGTCATTTTGTATCTTAAATTTACAAATTACTATACATTTATAAAAACTGACAACTTAAAAACTGATAACTGACAACAAACTTATCCGTTTTTTTTGTATTTTTGAAAAAAATTATTCCTAAAAAATACAATGATTGCATATTTAGAGGGAAAAGTAGCATTCAAAGACACTACTTTTGCCATAATTGATATACAAGGTGTAGGTTATCAAGTGCGTATATCCATACCAACATCTACAGCTATTGGCGAAAATAAAACGTTTAAACTTCATACACATTTGCAAGTGCGTGAAGACGCACATACTTTATTTGGTTTTGCAGATTTGGCAGAAAAAAACCTTTTTTTAGACCTTACAAGCGTGTCTGGAGTAGGGTCTAATACTGCTATTGTGATACTTTCAGCTATGAGTTTGTACGAAATTCGCCAAGCCATCGCAACTGACAATTACAAAATTTTGCAAAATGTGAAAGGAATTGGGCTCAAAACCGCCCAAAGAATTGTGCTTGAACTAAAAGATAAAATTAAACGTGAAGGTTTGGGTGGAAATAGCACAACACAAATACAAGAAACGCCTACTTCGCATACTGCTAAAATGCTTCACGCCAAAAACGAAGCCCTTTCTGCACTTGTAGCACTTGGTGTAGCACGCAATACCGCAGAAAAAAATATAGAAACTGTTATCAAAAAAATGGGGGGCGACCTCTCCGCAGAAGAACTTATTAAACAAGCCCTTAGAACTACTTAAATCATGTTTGGTATCGCACTTTTGGGCATAATTCCTATGCGTGCATTGCCCTCCGAAACCACAGAAATGGTTTCGCAAATGCTTTTTGGGGAAAGTTATAAGGTATTGGCGGTGTCTGAAAATCAAAAATGGTACTATATTTTGACTGACATTGACCAATATAATGGCTGGATAAGCTCAGGACAACATTATGAATTGGATAAATTGACCTACAAAAACTATCAAAAACTCCCTTTTCAACTTAGCAAAGCCAACGAAACTTATATACACATAGATAATGTAACATTTGCCTTACCACAAGGTTGTATTATTAAGAAAAATCAAGATAAAAAACTTGTTTTAGGGGAAAAAGAAATTATTTTTGAAGGAAAACTCCAGAAAATAACCCAAAAATCAAAAGTCCATTTCCTTAAAAAAATACAATTTTTAAAGAATTTTCTTTATGCACCTTATTTGTGGGGTGGAAAAACGCCTTTTGGAGTGGATTGTTCAGGTTTTGTGCAACAAGTTTATAGACTTTTTGGGGTAAATTTATTGCGTGATGCACGCCTACAACACACGCAAGGCGAAGAAGTATGGAGTTTGGCGGATTTGCAAACAGGGGATTTGGCTTTTTTTAAAAGAAATGATAAAATCGTACACGTTGGTATTGTCTTTTCGCAAAAAGACGCATGTAAGTATCTTGAAAAAATACAATTTCCTATACAATTTAAAGATGCCTGGGTAGTGGTGCATAGTGCGGATTTTGTACGAATTGATTTTTTGGATAAAAAAGGACTTTTTCGCAGACAAACGCAGGCATATTCGCATTTTGAGCCAAGTTTTAGGCGATTTTTTTAGGAGAAAAATTTATACTTATGATACAAATTAAAAATATCAAAAAAACATTTAATCCAAATACGCCACAAGAAGTAAAAGCATTGCAAAATGTATCACTTGTGGTGCAAAAAGGCGAATATTTGGTGATTATTGGGGCAAATGGGTCAGGAAAATCTACGTTGTTGGATGTTATTGCAGGTAATTTCTTGGCAGATGAAGGCAGTATTTTATTAGAAAACCAAGATGTTACACAATTCGCAGATTATCAACGTAGTAAATGGCTTGCAAGAATGTTTCAAAATCCACTTTCAGGCACTGCAAGTGAATTGACTGTATTAGAGAATTTTAGGATTGCAAGCCTACGCACACGAAAAAAAGGTTTGAAATTAGGTATTGATGCAGATTTTAGGGAAGAAGTTTTTGAGAAAATAAAACTTTTGGGCTTGGGTTTGGAGCAAAAAATCAACCAACCTATTGGCTCGCTTTCAGGGGGACAACGCCAATCACTTACACTTGCGATGGCATTGATGGACACAAGTAAGATTTTGTTGATGGACGAGCCAACTTCTGCCTTAGACCCAAAATCTGCCCAAATGATTATGGAAAAATCTGCGGAATTTATCCAAAATTTTCAGCTTACTGCACTTTTGGTAACACATGATTTGCGTGATGCCCAACAATATGGCAATCGTCTTATAGAAATGAAAAATGGGAATATAAATCGTGATATAGCAGAAAGTAAAAAAAATCTTTCTGCACAAGAGATTTTTGGGTGGTTTTCGGAAAAAGAGTGAGTTTTTTTATTTAAAAAAACATTTTTTTTCGTTTTTTTTTGATATTTTACATTTTTTAAATTTATAAAAAAACAAGATGGGGTTAATATTTTTAGTGGAAGATGACTAAGAAGGAGGTTTCACAGCGCGTGCTTTGGGGAACAAATGTTTACCTAAGCAGAAACGATGCAGGATTTAAAAATCGCAATAAAAGATGCCACATTATGTCATTTTGATGAAGGAAAAATGCCTAAAATAATAAGATTACACTTTGTGAGAGAGAAAATAATAACATTATGAAAATGCCACGAGATTTAACTGGATATGGGCTTACATATCTTTTAAGTGTTTTGGGATATGAAATTACAAGGCAAAAAGGTAGTCATATTTGCCTTGCTATACAGAAAATGGAGAACATCATATTACCGTACCTCAACATGACCCTCTGAAAATAGGGATGCTTTCAAGTATTTTACAAGAAGTTGCATCACATTTTGGGGTAAATAAGTGGGAATTATCTGAAAGATTATTTAATTAATAAAATGCAATTTTCTAAAAAACTATTATCAATCCTATGCTTTACTTACGCTTTCTTTTGCTCCTTTTGCCTTCTTTTATTTTTGCACAAAAAAATAGTAATCCTCAAAATTTAGAAAAAAATTTAACACCATTTGCCCAAAAAAATATAGATAATTGGATAAAAAGGTATGAATTTTTACACCAAAATCCTGAACTTTCTTTCCAAGAAAAAAATACTTCTGCTTTGATTGCTTCCCAAATGAAAAAATTAGGTTTTGAAGTAACCGAAAATTTCGGTGGATATGGGGTGGTAAGTGTTTTGAAAAATGGCAAAGGGAAAACTGTCTTGGTACGCACAGACACAGATGCGTTGCCTTTATTGGAAAAAACAAATTTGCCTTATGCCAGTAAAGTCATTACCAAAGACGATAAAGGAAATGATACGCCTGTGATGCACGCCTGCGGACATGATGTGCATATTTCGGTGTTTTTGGGTGTGGCAGAATATTTTGCACAATACAAAAATGAATGGAAAGGCACACTTATCATGATAGCACAACCTGCTGAAGAACGCGGGCGAGGGGCTACACAAATGATAGAAAAGGGATTATTCAAAAATTTTCCTGTGCCAGATGTTGCTTTTGCTTTGCATTGCAACGCCCAAATGCAAGCTGGTAAAGTAGGTTTTTGCGAAGGGTATGCCTTTGCGGGTGTTGATACAATAGATATTTTGGTTAATGGTATGGGTGGTCATGGCGCTTCGCCACACACTACGATTGACCCTGTAGTGATTAGTAGTCAGTTAGTAATGGCGCTACAAACGATTGTAAGCAGAGAAATCAATCCCATAGACCCTGCGGTTATTACGGTTGGTTCATTGCATTGCGGTACAAAACACAGTATTATTACTGACCAAGCAAAACTCCAACTTACAGTACGTGCCTACAAACCACAAACACGCGATAAAATCATAGAAGCCATCAACCGAAAAGCTAAATATATTGCCCTTTCTGCTAACGTACCACAAGAAAAATTGCCTGAAGTAATTGTTACCAACGAAAAAATACCTGCGGTGTATAATAATCCAATCATTACACAAAATGCCATAAAAATAGCAGAGGAAAGCATAGGCAAAGAAAATGTATTGAAAAGTGAGCCTGTAATGATTGGCGAAGATTTTGGGTTGTATGGACTTACTTCCGAAAAAATTCCAATTTGTATCTTTTGGCTTGGCACGATTTCCCCTGAAAAAATCCAAGAAAATACACCACTTCCATCACTCCATAGCGGAAATTATGCACCTGCACCACGCCAAAGCATAGAAACAGGTGTGAAAGTAATGGGGAATTTGGTGGGAAGATTTTTTAAGAATTAAACAACAAAAAAGCATTTTTTCAAAAAGAAAAAATGCTTTTTTATTTCAATAAACCTATAAAAACTAATCACTGAAAAAACTAATTACTGACGACTCGTTTTATTCTTCGTCTTTTTTAGTATTTGGTGGGATATTTCTATGGTTTCTGCGAAGATATGCAGGAATATCAATTTTATCTTTGAAAGTATCACCATTCGTGTCAGAGAGTGATTTACTCATTTTTTTGAGTTTTTCTATGCGTTCTTCAGCTTCTTGTGAAAAATTGCTAACCTTATTGCTCCAACCATTTTCAAAAGCGTTGTCAGCAGTATTATCGTCCAAACGATAGATTACCTTTTCAGGTACTTGTTCAGGTTCTTTTTCTGTGTTTTGTTTTTGGGTACTTTCCACTTGGAGATTCACAGTTTGGTTTGTTTCATTAGTTACAAGTGGTAATTTTTGTTCAGGTTTTATATCATTTTTTATGACAGGTGTAATTTCCAATTTTTTTTCTGGCATTTGTTCTTTAAATCCTGTGGCGATAATTGTAACACGAATAGCATCACCAAGCGAGTCGTCATTACCCAATCCAAAAATTACAAGCGCATCTTCTCCTATTTGTTCTTGTATATATTCGGTAATTTGCGTTACTTCGTCCATTACGATTTCTGACTTACCTGACATGATGGAGAGCAATACTTTTTGCGCACCGTATGCATTTTGTATGGTAAGCAAAGGCGAATTTAGGGCTTCTTGTGCAGCTTTGAGTGCGCGACCTTCACCTTCAGCTTTGCCTGACCCCATGAGGGCAGAACCTGAATTACGCATTACGGTTTTTACGTCCTCAAAATCCAGATTAAGCTCTTGTGGTACAGTAATAAGTTCTGCAATGCTTTTGGCTGCGGTAGCGAGGATATTATCAGCTTGTGAAAAAGCCTCGCTCATTTTTAGATTTTTGTATATTTCCCTTAATTTTTCATTTGAAATAATCAATACAGTATCACACACTTCACGTAGGCGTGTAATGCCTTCGTCAGCATATTGCTTTTTCTTTCTACCTTCAAAACCAAAAGGGGCTGTAACGATTGCGATAGTCAATATGCCCAACTCTCTTGCTACTTCTGCGATAACAGGCGCAGCACCTGTACCTGTGCCACCACCCATACCTGCGGTTACAAAAAGCATTTTGGTACCATGTGCCAATAGTTCTCTTATTTCTTCTTTACTTTCCATAGCAGCTTCTTTGCCTACTTCGGGATTAGCACCTGCGCCAAGCCCTTCGGTAAGGCTTGAACCTATTTGAAGTTTTGTGGGGATTTCGCTACTTGCGAGGGCTTGCACATCAGTATTGCATACTACAAACTCAACATCTTTAATCCCTCTATTAAACATATATCTTACTGCGTTGCTTCCTCCACCACCTACGCCTATTATTTTGATGATAGAGTTTTTTGAATGGTCATATTTTTTATTTTCCATATTGTTGTAGCATGATTCAAAAAGTATAAAAAAAAGAATTATTAAATTTTAATAACCATTAAAGGAAATAAAATAGTAGAATAGCGTAAAAAGTATCGTAAAGTATTGTATTAATTTCTTTTCAAGTTAAGGATTATTTTTTAATTTCTTTGTTTATTTTAAAAAATAAAAGAAAGTATAAAAAATTTAATAATAAAAAAGTTAAAGTCTAAAAAGAATCAACTCAAATTGTGTATTATATTTTTTGTTTAAAACACAAAGTTGAGTTGATTTATAAAAAACTGATAACTTTGGTTATTTAATATTGATTGTTGGTATTATCTGTGTCATCAAGTAAAAATTTTTTCAACCTTGCTCCAATACTCGTAAAAAAACCTCCTGATTTTGTATTTGCAGGGTTTTGAGTGGTTTCTTTGGCAGTTGGATTTTCGGTATTAGCATTTTTTTGGGAAATTTTAGACAAACGTGTATGTCTTTCATCTATTGCCCTAAATCCTGCCAACACAAGCCCAACAGTAGTAGCATACATAGGATTTTGTGCTACATCACTTTGATTTTTTGACCTACCAAGGTATTCATTTGGGTGTCCTATACGGGTTTCCATGCCTGTCATAGCTTGAAAAAGTGCATCAGCGCCCTTTAGTTGCGAACCACCACCTGTTACCACTATTCCGCCTACGAGCTTATTTACGTAGCCAGATTTTATGATTTCGTTATGCACAAGTTCAATAATTTCCTGCATACGTGCCTCTATAATGATAGCAACATCTTTGATGCCTACGAGTTTTGGTTCTCTGCCTTTTAGTACAGGGACTTCCACAAATTCGTTTGTTTTGATAATATCAGCAATGGCACAACCAAAAGAAATTTTTAGTTTTTCTGCGGAAGATTCCATGATTTTGCAACCTTCTTTGATGTCGGAAGTGATACTATTGCCTGCAAATGGAATAACTGCGGTGTGTCGTATGATATTTTCATAAAAAACAGCTACATCAGTAGTGCCTCCACCTATATCCACAAGTACCACACCAGCCTCACGCTCCTCTTCGGTCAAAACCGCCATGCTTGATGCGATAGGTTCAAGGATAAGATTATCTATTTCAAGTTGGCAATGGTCCATTACACAACGTTTTATGTTGCGAATTGCAGCGATTTGTGCGGTAATGATATTAAAATCCGCTTCCAATTTTGAACCCGACATACCAACAGGTTCTCTAATATTAGGCTCGCTATCCAATACATAATCTTGTGGCATAACATGTAAGATTTGTGTGCCTGGTGGCACTACTGTTCCGTACATATCATTATTGAGGCGGGCTATATCTTCTAATGTAATTTCATCTTCTGCATTTTTGCGTATGATACTGCCATGTTGTGTAAGGCTTTCTATGTGTTGTCCTGCAATACCTACATTTACTGTGCGAATATTGGTATTTGATTGTTTTTCTGCTTCTTCTATGGCTTTATTAATGGCGTCTACTGTGAGTGAAATATTGCTTACCACACCACGTATTACGCCTTCGGATTTGGCTTTGCCTATACCCAAAATTTCTATTTTTCCATAATCATCTTTTCTACCCACCAATGCACATATCTTGGTTGTACCTATATCCAAACCTACTACAATTTTGTCTTTGTCCATTCTTCTAAATGTATTTTTTATGTGTATTTTTTAGTGTAAAATTCTTATGTAATATAACGTAAATTGTCAGTTATCAGTTTTTAAGTTATTAGTTTTGTAAAATTACTCAAATTTGTTTCTTAGACATGAAAAATACGAAAATATATTGTTATTTTTCTTGAAAAAACGCCATAATTTAAAGTTTTTTTGAAAAAACGTAATACGTAATTTGGAATAAAAATAATATCAAATTTATATGCCAAAAATTATGCAAAATTGCAAGAAAAGATGCAATTATAAAAATTTTTTTTACATAAAAAAATATTACAATAAATAATTTTACAGAATTAAAAAATTATCTTTGCACACAAATTGTTTATTGGGTAAAGATATTTAAAAACTATAAAATAAATAATGGAAAATACCACAACACATAATACGGAAAATCACCATGATAACGTAGAAAATGAAATGTTATTACAAGCAAAAAAATCTTGGGGATATGCCATCTATCAATTTATTTTTTTGTTGAGTTATCCTATTTTGATGGTTTTTGCTTTTACTTTTGTGCTAATTATTGGCATTTTTTCTTGGATTTCAAAGAAAATATTACCAAAAAAAAATTAGTAATCAGTGGGCAGTTCTTTCAGTAAAATAGCTTTCAACTAAAAAACTGACCACTAAAAAACCAATCACTGAAAAACTAAAAAAAATATGAATATTACAGAAACAACACATTGCCTAATTATTGGTTCAGGTCCCGCAGGATATACCGCAGGCATTTACGCCTCACGTGCGGGTATGAAACCTATTCTTTATCAAGGATTGGAAGCAGGCGGACAACTTATGCTTACAGGCGAAGTAGAAAATTTTCCTGGTTATCCAAAAGGTGTGCATGGCGCAAGTATGATGGAAGACCTCAAACAACAAGCTGAAAGGTTTGGTACAGAAATTCGCTATGGGCATATTACTGCTACAAAATTATCAGACGACAAAAAATATGTGCAAGTTGATGACGATAAATGGATAGAAACTGATACGCTTATCATCGCAACAGGGGCATCTGCCAAATGGCTTGGGCTTGAATCCGAAAAACGTCTAAGGGATTTGGGTGGTGGTGTTTCTTCGTGTGCAGTGTGTGATGGATTTTTTCACCGCAAAAAAACCGTTGTTGTAGTTGGTGGCGGTGATACTGCTTGTGAAGATGCTTCTTATTTGGCAAATATTTGTGAAAAAGTGTATTTACTTGTTAGAAAAGACGAAATGCGTGCTTCCAAAATCATGCAAAATAGAGTGAAAAATAAAGCAAATATTGAAATCTTGTTTAATACGTTGCCCGAAGAAGTATTGGGAAATGAAGTGGTAGAAAGTGTGAGGGTTAAAAATTTTGCAACACAAGAAATTAGGGTTCTGGAAAATATAAGCGGTTTTTTTGTGGCAATAGGGCATACGCCAAATTCTGGGATATTCAGGCCTTATCTCAATATGGACGAACAAGGTTATATTTTGACCGAAAAAGGGACTGCTAATACCAATGTATTGGGTGTATTTGCGTGTGGTGATGTACAAGATAAAAACTATCGCCAAGCAATCACCGCAGCATCATCTGGTTGCATGGCTGCACTTGATGCAGAACGATATTTGGCAAGCAAAGGACACTAAAAAAGCCCCAGCCCCAAAGGGGGGAGCAAATCCAAAAAACTATTTGCTTTACCCTAATCTGTAATTTCCTTCTGGTTTGCCAATTTCAAATTCTCCAAATTCCTAATTCTCCGCATGGGCATTGTTATTCGCCAAAGCATCAAATTTTCTATCATGTCATATATAGGCGTGTTGCTTGGTGCATTTAATATTTTGGTGCTTTCGCCCCAATTTTTGACTACAAAAGAGATAGGCATTATTAATTTTGTGGAGAGTTTGGGGTTGGTGTTGGCTAATCTTTCTGCGTTTGGCATAGTACAAATTACAGATAAATTTTCGCCTATTTTTAAGGCAGATGCACAACTTTACAAACGTTTTTTTGCGTTTTTGGCGTTGTATGCGTTTGTGGGTTGGTGTGTGTGTGCGTTTGTTTTTTGGGTATCAATTCCGTTTTGGCAAAGTTTTTATATAGAAAAATCGCCTGAAACACTGCCTTTTTTTGTGTATATAATTCCGTATGCACTTTTGTTGTTGATGATGTTGGTGGTAGAAAGTTACGCAAGGGTACATTTGCGGATTGCTATCCCAAATTTTTTTAGAGAAGTGCTTTTGCGTGTGGGTATTGTGGTATTGGTGATTTTATTTTCCCAAAAAATAATTGGGTTTGAGTTGCTTTTGGGTGTTAGGGTGGCTTTGTATGGGTTTATGGTATTTTTGGGGTTGTTGTATGTGTATCAATTAGGTATTTTTTTTTGGCAAAATCCAAGATTTATTTTTTATAAAAAAAATACAGGAACTTCAACTTCTGAAACTTCACTTTTTAAACAAATATTGGTGTATGGTGCTTGGATTTGGATTGGCGGAGCGGGAACGTTGGTCATTGTAAAAATAGATATGCTGATGATTCCTGCACTCATAAGCACAGAAGCACTTGGTATCTATACGATTGCATATTTTATTGGGTCGTTGTTGGAAGTGCCACGTAGGGCAATTTCACAAATTACTACGCCACTTGTGAGCAAAGCATGGTCAGAAAATGACCTCACACAAGTAAATACATTGTATCAAAAATCTGCCCTCAATCAAACGATTGCAGGTACATTGTTATTTTTGGGTATTTGGATAAATTTGGATAATTTATTTTTGCTGATGCCCAAAGGTAATATATATGCAGAAGGGAAATATGTGGTTTTTTGGATTGCTTTATTACGTTGGTTTGATATGTTTTTTGGTATCAACAGTGAATTATTGCTACAGTCCAAGCATTATCGGGTCAATCTTTTGTTTATTTTGGCGTTGGCGGTGGTGATGCTGGTGTCCAATTATATTTGTATTCTGCGTATGGGTATTATTGGGGCAGGTTTTGCGACTTGTATGTCTTTTTTATTGTTTAATTTTATAAAATATACGTACATTTGGCAAAAATTCAATTTGCACGCATGGCAAAAAGAAATATTTTTTGTTGCTTTTTGGGGAATTTTGACGTATTTGTTGGGTTTGTTGTTGCCTGTTTTTGAGGTAAGTGCATCTTCAAAAAATGTGACACATATTTTATCAAATATGGTTATTCAAAGTATTTTTGCAGGACTGTTTTTTGTGTCAGGCGTATTGTATTTTAAATGGTCAAAAGATGTAAATGCGGTTTTTGAGAAAATAATACAAAGCCTCTCAGCCCCCAAAGGGGGAGCAAATACAAAAATATAATTTAGACATAAAGTTAAAGACTGTTTGCTCCTTTTGGCTGATAGCTTGGTTAGGGGGCGTTTTCTTCCAAATATTTTTTAATCGCTTCCACAAGTTCTTTGGGAAGGGAATCGCTTTGTGCTTGTATATTTTTCAAAATTACGTTTTTATCTTGTTCCAAATGCGTACTATAACCCAACAAACGAGGCAAATTCCATTCAATAGAAAACCTCAAAAAACGGATTTCAATGTTCTCTTTATCCAATAAAATTGCCTTTGCAAAAGACTTATCTGCTTCTGCTACATAATGCCATTTGTAAAGCGGGTTATACATATTTTTGGCTTTGAGTGCCTCAGAAGCACCTTTATACGCCCAAAAAATAGCTTCTTTTGGTGGATTTTTCTCAAAAAAAGCAAATAATTTGTCTGCTTCTGTTTCTTGTTGTGAAGCCAATGAATACCACAAGCGAATGTCGTTCAGCATAGATTTTTGATTTTTTTGATTTTCTTTTTTAAATTGCAAAAGTATTTATTTTTTTGCAAATCAAACCTAAGAAAAGTTATGCCATATATGGGTTATAAGAATTATTTACAAGTTGCATTGAATTTTTGAACATAATAAAAGGGAAAACTTAAAAAAACAAAAACAATATTTTTTTAAATACTATTTTTGCCTTTTTACGAAGAAATGTGTATTTATTTCTCTATTTTTTGCAATAAATTCTTTAACAAAGGCATACTTTAAAAAAAATATCCTAAAAACTTGCTAATAATTCCTCTTTATTCACACCTAATTGTTCTTTAAAAAAATTAGAAAAAAAAAATAGAATATGTAAAAATAACTACTACAAATTCAGAAGAAACGAATTTTGATGTAGCTGGTTTTTTAGAAAATATCAACAAAGAAAGAAAAAAAACTTCTAAAAATCTTTCTACAAAAATAGAAAACCTTTTTAAAAAATATATGAACAAAGTAAATTGGACGAAATAAATGTTTTTTTTATGGAGTAAAAACGATTTATTTCTGTTGTAAAAAGCAAAAAATCAAAATCAGTATAAAACCACGCAGACCGTTTTTTTATTCCCTTCAAAACCTCCATTTCCCCAAATACTTCACAAAAATCTGCGTAATATTTCTTGCATCATCTATTCCTCTGTGATGTGTGCCTTTGAGTTGCAAGCCTTCTTGTTGAAGGGCTTGTCCCATACCCAAGCCTTTTTGGAGGTTGAACATATCAGCATGTTGATGTTTGAGGCTGATATGATTTTTGAGCCAACGTTTATCAAGTTGCCAAAGTTTACAATCTTTTTCAAATTGACTTTTGTCATAAAAACCCCAAGAACACAAAAAATAATCATCATCAAAACCGTTAATCCAATCTTGAAATGACTGCAACACATCTGGAAAAAGTGGTGCATTATCCACTTGTGATTGTGTGATAGTGGTAAGTTTTATGCAAAAATCCGATAAAGTTTTATGTACTTTTGGACGTATAAATGAACAAAATTCATCTAAAATTTTACCATCTTCATCTACACATACCGCTCCGATTTCAATAATTTCGTTGGGTGAAGTGTTGCGGTCTTCCCAACAAGTTGCCTCTAAATCTAATATAATGTATTTCATAATTTTTGTAAGCAAAATAATTCAAAAATTAACAACTGATAGCTCATTTTTTATTTCTTTTCTGATACCCCTGCTTCCTGAAAAGAGGACATTTCATTCAAAAAATTAACTGCTGATTGTATAAGCGGATAAGCCAATGCAATACCTGTACCTTCGCCCAAACGCATATTTAACTTTAAAATAGGTTTTGCATGTAAAAAATCAAGCATTTTTTGATGACCAATTTCGTGTGAAACATGACAAAAAATACAATTTTTCAAAATATTTTTGTCCAATACTTGTGCTACAAGTAACGCACTACTCGCAATAAAACCATCCACCAAAATAATCATACCCAAATCGTAAGCCTTGCGCATAGCTTCGGTCATCATAGCGATTTCGTAGCCTCCAAATGCTTGTGATATTTCCAAAGGATTTTGATTATAATTTTTATTGTCCAAGTTGTGGAAATTGGTTGCTTCTTGCAATATTTGTAATTTTTTTTCGATGCCTGCATTATCCAAACCTGTGCCAGCGCCCACACATTCACGCAAGGATATTTGGCAAATATGGTGCATAATCAATGACGCAGATGCAGTATTGCCTATGCCCATTTCCCCAAAACCAATAATATTAGTGCCTTTTTGGTGTAGATTTTGGACGATATCGTGTGATTTTTGGGTTAAAGTTGCATATTCTTCTGCTGAAATGGCTTTTTCATAGCGGTAATTGCGTGTGCCTTTGCGTATTTTGGCGTGTGTAATGGGCAAATCTTGCGGGAAATCACCTAATACACCAGCATCTACAACTTCCAAATGAATATTATGCTGTTTTGTAAATACATTAATGCCCGCACCACCACGCACAAAATTCAACACCATTTGATAGGTAACTTCCGAAGGATATGCACTCACGCCATCATTGGCTACTGCGTGGTCGCCTGCAAATACCACAATCGCAGGGCGAGAAAGCTGGGGAGAAAGTGTATTTTGAATAAGCCCAATTTGCAAAGCAATATCTTCCAACTGTCCCAAAGCACCAAGCGGTTTAGTTTTGTGGTTGATTTTGTGTTGTAACTGTGCTTTGAGTATTGCGTCATGATTCATATTTTTTTTTATTTTTTAGTAAAGAAAGGTGTATTTACTCCCCTTTGGGCTGGGGGACTTTTTAACCCATTAATTCCATTAAAAAAGGTTGATGAAGTTCATGTTTTCCTTCAAAAATCATAACATTTGTGAGGATATTTTTATGTAGTTCAATACCTTCTTGGAAATGGATTTGTGGGATAAGCTCATCTTCATTGCCATACAGATAATACAATTTCGTATCTGGGTTTTGGGCGTGGAAAGCAATCATATCCACATCTTTAGGAAAATCACCTGCATTGAGGATATATTTTTGAAAAGAAATGCCCAAATTTTCTTTTGCTTGCACAATCCAACGCCAACCTGTGGAACAACCTTGCGAAAAGGCAAGTAAATTGAATTGAAGATTTTTTTGTGTAGAAAAACGATATTTTTCTGACAAACTTACAAAAAGCTGGTTCAAATACGCCAAATAATCCTCAATTTCAGCATCTCTGTCCTCACGTGTCATCCAAACCGCCCCTACTTTCCCTGTAAAACCATCTAAATAATGCCTTGAAAGTGCTTCTGGTGCAATCACAAAATGTGTTTTGGGATTAAGAAAATGAAATTTTTTTACAAAAAATTCTGCTAATTGTCCATATCCATGTATGACAAACCAAACTTGTTGTGTATTTTCGTTGTATTCGCCCCAAGTTGCATACCTTGCAGTCCGAGAAACTTTGATGTTGTGTAGCATTTTTTATTGATTTTTTAGTTTAGCCCCCTAACCCCCAAAGGGGGAATTAATACAAAAAATGTTTGGTTAAAAATATTTTTTTGGCATTTAGAATATAAAAGGTTTTTTTCAGTTAAAGGCTTTTTATTCCCCTTTGGGGGTTAGGGGGCTTTTTTGTACCTTGTTGTGCGTTGTTCAATACGTTTTTCGTAATTTTCCCCTTCAAAAATACGTTGTACATACACGCCAGGTGTATGGATAAGGTTTGGGTCAAGCGTACCAACAGGCACAAGTTCCTCTACTTCTGCAATTGTGATTTTGCCTGCGGTTGCCATCATAGGGTTAAAATTGCGTGCTGTACCTCTATAAATCAGATTGCCAGAAGTATCGCCTTTCCACGCTTTCACAATAGAAAAATCAGCCCTGAGCCAATTTTCCAATAAATATTTTTTACCTTCAAATTCCCTAATCTCTTTGCCTTCTGCTACTTCTGTACCATAACCTGCAGGCGTAAAAAATGCAGGAATACCAGCACCACCAGCACGCACACGTTCAGCCAAAGTGCCTTGTGGTATGAGTTCCACTTCCAACTCGCCAGAAAGTAATTGGCGTTCAAATTCTTTATTTTCGCCTACATAAGACGAAATCATTTTTTTGACTTGTTTTTGTTTGAGCATCAAACCAATGCCAAAATCATCAACACCTGCATTATTAGATATGCACGTAAGCCCTGTAACGCCCAATCGCAAAAGGGCAGAAATACAGTTTTCGGGAATACCAGACAATCCAAAACCGCCCAACATGAGCGTAGCTCCTGTAAAAATATCTTTTACCGCCTCGTCAGCACTTGATACTACTTTATTTATCATAAAAAATAGAAATTTTGATGTTTTTTATACAAGTTCTTTTATGCGTACAAAATTATTAAAAAGTTTTCAGAAAGTACGATAAAAATAATACAAGTTGTCGGTTATCAGTTTTTAAGTTATCAGTTATGATAAATTTGCTTGAATTTATGTTTTAAACATAGAAAATAATAAAAGAAGTTTTTTTGAGAAAAATACATTAACCAAAAGCATTTTTTACGTTTTAAATGTTATTTTATGTGGTAACACATTTTTTTTAAATAATTTTTATGATATTTGTTTAAAATACACAAAACAAAATTATTTAAAATGAAGTGATTTTATTGAAAATCATTAAAAATCTTTTCTTATGCCACTCAACACAACTGTATATGAAGAAGTCAAAAAAATATTTTTGGCTTATTTGGAAAAAAAAGAATTAAGAAAAACGCCTGAAAGATTTGCAATTTTAGAAGAAATTTATTCAAGAATTGACCATTTTGACGTAGAAGAATTATATATCTCTATGAAAAATAAAAATTATCGTGTCAGCAGGGCAACCGTTTATAATACGCTTGATATTCTTTTGGATTGCAATTTGATTGTAAAACATCAATTTGGCAAAAACCTCGCACAATACGAAAAATCGTATGGATTTAAACAACATGACCACCTGATATGCACACATTGCCACAAAGTAACTGAATTTTGTGACCCACGTGTCCAAAATATTCAAAATATGATAGGTGATTTATTGCAATTTGATATTTTGCATCATTCTTTGATTTTTTATGGGGATTGTAAAAAAGAAAATTGCGAAAATAAAGAAAAAGTCGCAGGAGAGTAAGATTTTGGAGGATTTTCTTTTTTAAATTTTACACAAAAAAAAAGCATACTGAATAAATCAATATGCTTTTTTTCGTTTGTGGGGGTAGTAGGAATCGAACCTACCACCAACTGATTATGAGTCAGCTGCTCTAACCGAATGAGCTATACCCCCTCTTGTTTTCAAAAATTTTTGTTAAGTTTTTAAAAACGTTTGCAAAGTAAATGAATTTTATTTAGAAATGCAAATTTTTTTTATCGTTTATATGATTTTTTTTTAAATTATTGGTTTTTAGAAAAAACAACACTAATTTTCGCTAAAAATTTACATACTATAAAATTTTAAAATAAAATAAAAATATGAAACAACTACATTATATATCAGAAGGGCAGGGCGAATGTGTGTTGTTGGTGCATGGGTTTTGTGAAAATCATACAATTTGGACTGATTTTGTACCTACTTTATCCCATCAATATCGTGTGGTTGTGCCTGATTTGGGTGGATTTGGTAAAAGTGTGTCTTTATTGCCAGAAGATGTGCAAATTGATGACTTGGCTTTGCAACTAAAAAACCTTTTAGATTATCTCAATATCAAAAAATGCACGTTTATTGGACATTCTTTGGGCGGATATGTAGGGCTGTCCTTGGCTGAAAAATACCCTGAATATCTTGATGGTTTGGCATTGTTTAATTCAACTGCGGTGGCTGATTCAGAAGCCAAAAAAAGGGCGAGGAATAATACAACTTTTTTTGTTCAAAAAAATGGCGTAAAACCTTTTGCAGAGGATTTTTCTGCTATGATGTTTTTTGCAGGACGTAGAGAAGAACTCAAACCAAACATTGAATACATCAAAGAAAGTGTGCGAAATACACCTGAAAATAGCATTTTGCAATGTACAATCGCACTACGAGATAGACCAGATAGAACACACATTTTGCCCAAATTGTCGTTTCCTGTGATGTATATTATTGGGCGTGATGATGCCTCTATTCCTTTTGAAACGTATGAAAAACAAGTTTTTTTGCCAAAAGATTGCACAATTCATATTTTAAATGAAACTGGACACGTAGGTATGTTGGAACGCCCAAAAGAAACGCAAAAAATGGTAAGGGATTTTGTAGAAAAAGCAAAAAGTTAAAAATAAAGTTTTGGCATTTTTAATGTTCAAAAAACAATTTAAAAAAATCTATATCTTTGCAAATTATAAAAATTACTTTTTTACAAAAAAAATAAAAACAACACATTAAAAACAATATATTAACCAGTTGTACTATTTAGAAAATAAGGTTTTTTATGTTCAAAAGAGGCATTTGTGCGTTAAAATTTAAGTAAATTCCAAAAGTAAAAGCAGTGATTTTTGCAATAATTCTGTTTGTAAGCCCCCATGCAGACTTAGCCCTTGTATATTGTATGTTAAATTGCTCCTCCAAAATAGAATTTGTTGTTTCAATAGTTTTACGAAAAATCCCCAAAAAAGCTTTTTCTGTTTTTGTATTTGGCTCTTGATTTTGTTTTTTTGGCTCATCAATTGATAATCTTCAGGCTTTGATAATTTTTTTTCTAATCCTACATACCCTTTGTCAAATATGGATAATATTTTATTTGGGTAACTTTCCAAAAGTTCAGGTGCTACCTTCACATCATGGTGAGAGGCAGGTGCCAAAACATAATTTGTGGGTATTCCTTGTGTAGTAACCATCAAATGTAACTTAAACCCATAAATATTTTCTTTTTTTGCAGCACAATGCCCATATAAATCACTATTATCAACCTGAAAATCTGTAGCAAAACGTAAGTTCCTTGAGGCTCTTGCATAAGCGCACACAGGTATAGGCATACTATCCATAACATGCCACTCTTGTAAATAAACATCCATAGAATTAAGTAATTTGTAGCGAATAATTTCTGTTAATTTTTGTAAATCTTTGCATCTGCGATGATAACGACTCCTTTCTAATAATTGGGGAACAAATGTATAAAATTCTTTTTAACAAACCCATGCCAAGACCGCTCAGAATCGCAAAAAAATTGACCAACAATATTCAGACAAATTACTTCACTATCCGAAAAACGTGGTAAAGCACCTCTACGTTTTACTAAATGCTTGACAGATTCATAAAGTTCATCTAAAATAAAATATGAAAAAGTTAAAAAATCTTCTAAATTTATATTTTTGAGCTTATCTTTGAGGAGAGTTTCAAAATCCATTTGAAATATTGGGTTAGGTTGTTATTTATTTGGAAAAAAAACACAATATAACCCTTTTTTTCATTATTACTAAATCATTTTTTTAATAGCACAACT
>JANPJR010000104.1:0-54238 GCA_031425615.1 Cytophagales bacterium | reverse complement strand
ATTGACAATTGAAAAATGCAACGGAATTTTTACAAAAAACTTTAGGTACTCTGACAATTTTAGTGGAAATCCAGAAAAACATTCAAGGTTTTAAAAACCTTGAATGTTTTACGCAATATTATTTTAAAAATATTTTTTTTTACACTATGAAATTTCATAAAGTGGGATTTATTTTGCTAAAAATATTGTATATTTTTTCACTTTTTTTGAAACTTTGGAACTCCACTAAAATTATCAGAGAACCATATTGTTTTGTTGTCAACAATATCAAAAATGATAAAAGAACATCAAGAATATTTTAGTGTTTCTGAGATGGAATTCATCATTTCAAAAAATAATTCGCAAATACAGAATATCCACCAAAATGGTAAAAATAACCAAGAATTATTGAATTTGTTAGATTCTATAATAAGCGACTTAACTTTATACCCATAGTTTACTCACAACCACCAAAAACCTTCCGCTTTAAATACAACGTATTTTTCTCACTACTATATAGATTTAAAAAAAACACATTCAAAATGCAGAAAAAAGGCTTTTTTTTAAATAGTTTTTACTAAAAAATAATACGTTTCTTCGAAAAACTAAAACAAATATTGTGTTCAATGTTGTTCTCAGTTTGTAATTTTTCAAAAAATCAGGGTTAGACATCCATAAACTACGGTACAGACCCAATTTTTTGAAAAATGTTATTAAAAAGCACTTTTTTAAACCTTAAAAAATGTATAACAGCAAGGATATTTTTATTTAATTAAATAATCCAAAACCCATCATTATTTACAATTTCACGCCCATTACCAGCACATCATCTATTTGTTTTTCGTTACCTTCATACATCCAATTAGCAAAGGTTTTTTCTAAGGTTTGTTTTTGGGCATTGGGATTTTGTGTTGAAATTTGCAGAAGCAATGTTCTAAAATTGGAGATTAAAAATTTCTTTTTTTCTTTTCCCCCAAATTGGTCAGTAAATCCATCAGTAAATAAATAAAAGGTAGTTTCTTGGGTAATATCAATGATATGTTTTGTAAAAATCCTTTCTTTTTCTTTTTGTTCTCCACCTATGGGCATTTTATCGCCTTTTATTTGGTGTATAGTATTATTTTGTACATACAAAAGTGGATTTTTTGCCCCTGCAAATTCTGCAGTTTTGTTTTTCTTATCAATTACAAGCAACACCAAGTCCATACCATCTTTATTATTGGTTTCTGCTTGTTTGAGTGCTTTTCTAATATTTTTGTGGAGTGCATTTAGAATTTTATCTGCTTCAAATACTTCGTTATTGAGTATAATTTCATTGAGGCTTTCATTTGCCACCATTGTCATCAATGCACCAGGCACACCATGACCTGTGCAATCAATAGCAGAAATAATGATTTTATCATTTTTTTCTTGAAAATAATAAAAATCGCCCGAAATAATATCTCTTGGCTTAAACAAAATAAAATTCTCTGGCAAATGTTGATAAATTTCTTGATAGCTTGGCAACATACTTGATTGTATGCGTTGGGCATAATGAATACTATCTGTTACATTTTTATTGATAAGTTCTATTTCATTTTTTTGTTTATTGACTACTTCCAGTGTAATGCCAAGTTCTTCATTGGTTTGGTTGAGTTCTTCGTTTGATTCTACAAGTTGTTGGGTACGTTCAGCTACTTTTTGCTCTAAGATTTCTTTTTGTTCAGTAATAAGTTTTAAATTTTCTGCTTGTGCTTTTCGTTTTTCATGCTCATTTGCTCTAATTTTATCAGAAAGTGCAAAAGACAATAAAAATGCTTCAGAAATAATACCCAAACGCAAAAAATTTTCAGAAAATTCGCCTGAAAAAGGCACACCCAGTAATTGGAATATATGGATAGAAGTTCCCAACATCAATAAACCCCAAGCACTCATAAAAAATTTAGCTTGTCGTGAACCTGATATTAAACCTATAATACCCAACGTCAAAATTAACACAACCATCACAAGGGCATACAAAGATGTACTTTGAAAAGCCAAAGAAAGGAAATATGGAGAAAAAAAGGCAATAATGGGAACACTGATATTGAGAAAAAACCCAAAAATAAGACTTCCAATGCCAATTATTTTATAAATATAATAATTTTTTTTGATAATTTCTTCCACTTTCAGAAAATAATGTGCAAAAAGTCCTACCGACATTAATGCAAATACAACACCTTCATTGCCCACCAAATGCGTTATTTGTGGAACATTAGGATATATAAATTGAAAACCAACACCGCTTGTTGCACTCAAATAAAAAAATACGCCAAATAAATACATCACATAATAAAAATACGCATTGTCACGCACCATCAAATACAACAATAAATTATAAATAGCCAAACCAAGCAAAATTGCTATTGTAAATATTGCAGCTCCAAGTTTATATTGGGCTTCTTCTAATATTGTATGGTCGTCTGTTATCATCAAATCATGCCTTTTGGCATAATAACCCGAGAATTTGAGGTAAATATCAAACGTTGAAACCTTATTTTTGTCAGGAAAAGGAAACAAAAATTTGCTGAATGGCACAAATCTTTGGCTAAAAGGATACATATCTCCTGTCTTATATTGCCAAAAAATTTTTTGGTCTAAAGATAAAAAAAATACTTCCACAGTATCTATATTAGGATTTTGGAGTTGTATAAACAATTTTTTATCCAAAGAAACTAAGCCTTTTTGCGAAATACGGATTCTAAACCAATAATTGGCAGTTGAGTACGATTGATTTGGGTGTTTTTGGGTTGATAGTTTAAATTTTTGATTATTTTCTTGGGAAAGCACTTCTTTTATCGTCATTTTTTGGGTTTTATCCTCTAATATCTCAACCAAATGCCCCAAAGGATAGATAAAATTTTGGTCTGTAGCCTCTACCATACTTTGCCCTAAAGTTTTTTGTGCAAAATTTAGAGAAAACAATAAAAAAAGTATGATTGTTGCAAAACCAAAGGAAGAACGCATGAATAAGTGTTATCAAATGTGGAATAAAAAAAACCTTAAATAAATACAAAACTACAATTTATTTTGTGATTTGTTTTATATCTTTTATAAAATATATTTTATACTGAGTATGTGATTGAAATTAGTTTATACGATAAAGAAGCATAATTTTTTGTCGAAAATTCTGTATAAAAATTGCCATTAGAACGCTTATAAGCGTTTGTACGAAAATAATATAAACTAATTCCTGTTCTTTACTTAAAAATTAAAAAATGCTTAATTAGAAAATTACTTACAAAAAAACAAAAAAAAGTTAAATAAAAAAAATATTAAACATACAATATCCCAAAAATCAATTTTTTTTATGAAAAAATCAATTTTAAACCATTTTTTTATGTTATTCCCCACAACATTATTTTTAATTTTTACGCTAATTATTACATCAATTTCCTGTCTTTTTGCCCAAAATTCAAATAGTAAAAAATACAAAGATTTTCCACAATTTGAAAAAAATGTATTTGTCGTAGGAAACGACACCCTGCCATATCGCTTGCTTTTGCCCGAAAATTACGATAAAAATCAAAAATATCCACTCCTACTTTTTTTGCATGGCTCTGGCGAAAGAGGCAACAACAACATTGTGCCACTTACACACATAGCTCCTGCTGTGTTAGACGCTGATTTTAGAAAAAATTATCCCTGTATCATGATTGTACCACAATGTCCAAAAGGCAAACGCTGGGTAGAAACTGATTGGAAACTTGCTACACACACACAACCCAAAGAAATGTCTGAGCCAATGGAACTTTTGCGTAAATTATTAGACAAAACTATTTACAAAAATTATAAAATTGATAAAAAACGCATATATATTACAGGGCTTTCTATGGGTGGATTTGGTGTTTGGGATATGATGGCAAGATTCCCGAAAGAATTTACCGCAGGCGTGCCTGTCTGTGGTGGTGGCGATGAAAAAACCGCCAAAATATTAAAAGAGATGCCTATTTGGACGTTTCATGGGGCATTGGACAAAACAGTATTGCCTGATAGAACACGCAACATGGTGCAAGCACTCAAAGACGAAAAAAACACAAAAGTTACTTATACAGAATACCCAAACACAGAACACAATAGCTGGAAAGAAGCCTACACAAATAAAGAAATGTGGAAATGGTTGTTTGAACAAGTGAAAAAGTAATTAGTTTTTCCTGTTATCAGTTTGTTCTGTTATCAGTTTTGGAGAATTCCATTGTAAATTACCCCAAAATTCGTTTTGGGGTTTTCCAGTTAAACCCTTTTTAATAAAAATAAAAAATGAAACCCAAAAAAAAAGATTTATCAAAAGACTTAGTACAATTTCCACAATCTTTATCACAATTTTTAACCGAAAACATAGATAAAGATGTTGCTAAACTTGCCCTCACCCAAAAATACCCTTTGGAATGGCTGCAACAACTCTCCGCAAGACAAAAAGCAATAGAAAAACTGCCTACTTGGGCAAAAAATCCACATATTCGATACCAAAAATTAGCCTTAGAACAATGTAGTTCCGAAATAACAGCTTCATATAAAGCATTTTTATTACGAAATTGTATTTTTCCAAGAAATAATAATGTAGAAAATCAAAATAATTTACAAAATTTTACAGAAATTGCAGATATTACAGGAGGTTTTGGCGTTGATACTTATTTTTTTGCACAATATTTTTCAAAGGTTTGGCACGTAGAAATGCAAAAAGATTTGCAAGATATGGCAAAAGCTAATTTTGAAGAATTAAACCCTAAAAAAAACACCCAAAACATTGCATTTTTTCATGGAAAAGATATGGATTTTTTGGATTTTTTTAAATCCGAAAAAAATATAATTATAAATACAGAAAATAGCAAAGAAACCCAATTAAGCAAATTAAAAGCTATTTACATAGACCCCCACAGGCGAGAAAACACCCAAGATACAGACAAAAAAAATACTCAAAATACCCAAATCATCGAAAAAATAGACACAAATAAAAAAGTATTTCGTTTGGAAGATTGCCAACCTAATATTTTAGAGAATTTACATAAGTATTTTGAAGTTGCAGAGATAATTATGGTTAAAGTTTCGCCTTTTTTGGATATTTTGCAGGGCTTAAAATTATTAAAATATGCGTTTCAATGTTATATTTTGAGTGTGGATAACGAAGTAAAAGAAATTTTGTATTTTTTAAAGAGAAAAAAATTTGAAAATGCTGAAAATCTTGATATTTCGTCTGATTTTCCTGAAAATACACCAATCTTTGTGGTTGATTTGGATAAAAAAACACCTTTAACAGAAACCTTTAATTTTCAATATAGTATTTCGCAAGAGAACCAATTAGAAAATACTGTTTTAAGCCTGCCAAAGCAATATTTATATGAACCTTTTCCTGCATTGATGAAAGCTGGTGCATTCAAAACATTCGCACAAAGGTATCAATTAGAAAAATTACATCAAAATACACACCTCTATACTTCGGATAGATTTATATTTGATTTGCCTGCGAAAGTTTTTGAGGTATTAGCCACATTACCTTACCAAAAAAAAGCTGTTTTAGATTTTTTGCAAGGTGAAAAGGCAGAAATTTCAATCCGAAATTTTAAAGATAAAATCCAAGATGTACAAAAAAAATTGGGCATCACCAAAACAGGAGGCAACACCCAACTTTTTGCCTTTACCAATATAGATGAGAAAATGCAAATATTGGCAACGAGAAGAATATTAACCTCCTAAATTTCAATGCTGTTAAGCTAAAAGGTTGTTTTTTACGATATTTTTGTTTTCGCAAAAATATATTTTTAGATTTGTAAAATAGCTGTAAAGTTGCATCTATTCAATAGTTGTGTAACATTTACAATATATTGAACCAAATTATTAGTTTAATTTCAAGAATACTTAAATAAAATGGGCTTTTTAATACTTTTTCAAAAGCCCTTTGTCCCACGCATATACACACACCTGTTTTGCACCTTCTTCGGTATATTGAAATTTTGTTTGCAGATTATTAATAAGTTGCGTAACATCTTGGCGTAAGCGTTGGTCGTAGGCATTAAAATTGTGCGTTTGGTAATCCTGCAAAGCACGTCTAAATGTTTCGTTGGTAATATGAGGCAACAAAGCGTTATTTTTGAGGTTGTGTGTATATTTTTCAAAAAGTTTTTTGTATTGAGCAGTTTCCAACAATGATTTCCCTTGCATATTAATTTCTTGTGCCAATGTTTGCGATACATATTCGGTACGTGTATTTTGACGAAATTGGATTTTTTCGCCCCAAGTGGCATTTATCCCCAAAATAATTGCCTCAAATTCGCCAAAATGCGTTTCTGAAATTGGAATTTCTATTTTGGTATAGGGATTAAAAATAGAAGTTTCATGCTCAAAATTTATTGATACCACATAATTTTGAATATCAGTTTGTATTTTTTCTTGGTTGTAGGCGTAGATGCTTTCTTTCATTTCTTGCATTACTTTAAAATCGTACATTTCCACCAAAGATTCCACAAAACCATCAGGAATTTCGTCATGAATTTTACCTTTTTTCAAAAAATAATTTTCCACCATTTGCATCGTGATAATTTTTTCGTTTTTTGAATATTTTGTAAAAAGTGCATTAAAAACATTCAAAGATTGCCTACCTGAGAAGCCTTTTTTACCTTCTTGTTCAGATTCTTGTATCAAATCTTTGCGAATTTTGTCATCATATTTTTTCGCATCTTCTTCTGAAAGCCACGCAGGCACATTGCCCGCATACAATTCCATTTTGAGCAATAAAAAATCTTTATCTAAATGTTTATGATAACGTGCAGGTTGTCGTAACCATTGCCTAATAATAGGACTTTCTTTGTGTAGGCGTGTCGCAACAATAATTTTAGCAATATTTTCAAGTACATTTGGCAAAAAAGCCTTGCGAATTTCATTACCAAATTTATTCAAATAAATTCGTACTTCTATGCCATAATCCAAGATATAAGGCACATTTATCGTGATAATGCGGTCTTTGAACGAAGGTGTATATTCATAATGTTGCTTGTCCGCAGGATTGACTGAACCAAAAAACAATGATTTTATTTTTTCCTCCAAAAAATCAACTTTATGCACACCATCACTAATAATTCCGTGTAGGTGCATTAGCCTTTTGATGTTGTTTTCTTTGATGTCCATGAGGGCATATATCCCATTATTGGTTTTGGCGAGGTGCGAATAGGTATATTGTACTTCTTCATTGCGAAAAAGTTGGTTAATTTGGTGTTGGATTGTGGTATTTTTTAAGGGCATTTCTATAAAATTATCGCCAGGATTATAAATGCTAATGCCTTCGCTGTATTTTCGGTTAAAATGCACTTTTTTTACAAAAATCATATCCCAAACTGCACTATGTTCGCCCAATTTTTCCAAAAGTGCATCATAAAATGCACTACAAACGCTACAACTTTCTTCTTTTTGCACCCATTCATATTCTTTTTGGGTGGTTAATTGATGTAAAAAATCAATATCTGGGATTAGTTTTTTCAAAAAATCCAATCTATGTGCCTTTGGGATATGCAAAATAGGGTGGTCATGGTTTGGACATACGAATTGTACTACATCAGGCAGGTCTTTTTTTGGGAAATTTTTTGAGGAATCTGATTTATCGCCATTTTTGGGGTTAAAATCGTCTGTTTTTTGGTTAATTTCTGCAAAATTTGATTGGTCTTGTTGCAAAAAATCTTCCAAAAATCTATTCAAAGACTTATGTATTTTATATGTAGGCACTTTCCAAGCGGTTTGATACGTAACACCTTCTGGGAGTTGTGTATATTTTTCAAATTTTTCTAATAAATTATTCAAAAAAGTGCTTTTTCCGCTTCCAGGAGGTCCTTCAAAAAGAAAAATATTGGTATTTTGTACGCCTTGTTTAAAGCCATTGATAAGTTTTATAAATTTATTGGCAAAAAGACTATCAAAGAAGAAAGGTTCTTCGCAATCATCTACAAAAATACGCTCCAAATTTACGTTTTCAATCTGCATAAGTCCATTAGAAAGATTACATTTACCGTTTTCGCAGGCATAATACTGCACCATATCTGTAAATATTTGAAAAATATCACGCAAAGCAACCGCAGGATTTTCTGCTACCATTTGCAAAAACGTTTGAAAACGCCATGTTTGATGTGTATTTTCGGGGCGTAATTCTTTATTAAGATTTTTTAGGAGTTCAGAAAGCATAATTTTTAGTTTTTTTAGTTTATTCAGTAGTCAGTTTATTCAGTTTAAGGCGGTAAGTTACGCTTTAGGTTTTTGGTTTTTTTTTTGTTTTTTTAGAAAAAACGTAAAATTTAGTTGTGTTTTTGCGTATATTATAAAAAATATTTTTTTACGCATTTTTTTATCTTTTAAGAACATTCTATGAATATTTTATTTACACTGCTATTCAGAAAATTATCTAAACCTATAACGTATTTTTCCTTTATTTTCTTAGTTTTTTTTTATATTTTTTTTATTTTTCTTTCAAAAAATATACAAGCACAATCTAATAAACGTGCTATTGTGGATATTCAATCGTCCATCAATGGCAAAACGGTCAGTTTTACGGAATTTATACAAGCTATGCGTGATGCAGATAAACTTGTGCCTAAAAGTACGGACAAAGTGTATGAATTTGTGTTGAAAGATATTCAAGTGCGTTTTGTGAAAGATATTGACAAGGGAAAAGGTGGTATGGACGCAAGGTTTATGAATACCAGCATGAAAGAAATCATTATTAATAGTAATCTAAGGCTCGCAAATATCAATTTTGACCCAGAATTTTGGTTTGTGCCTTATCGTCTGCGTTTTAAGGGGCATCTTTGGCTTACAAAAATAGAAAATATGAAAGCAATTTTCCAAGAATGTGTTTTTGAGAAATCTTTTGCAATTTTTAGTAGTGAATTTGATTTTATAGATTTTTCTAAATGCACTTTTTATAATGGTTTTAGGCAAATGCGAAGCACTACGATTGACCATTTGAAGTTTGATGACTGTGTATTTGATGTGCAAAAAGAACTCAGAGATGATATTGCTTTGGGAAATCTTGGCGTAGAAACACGTCCTTTCATTTTGGATAATAAAGTCCAAAACCTTGATTTAACTATTCAAAATTGCCAATTTAAAATCCATGAAAGCCTTAGAAATAATGAACAATTTTTTATCATGCTCAAAGGCTCGGTTTTTAGCAATTTGCGTTTTATTAATAATCAAATAGAAACTTCTTTAAATCTTGAAAATTGTTCGGTAAGCAATAATTTTCAGTTTTCTAAAACTGATTTCTTGGGTAAATTATTTCTTTTTGGGATTAATATGAATCCGCTTGGCACACGTATTGATTGGGAAAAAATCACAAAAAAATTGGCAGTTTTTGAATCCCAAAAACATACCCCTTATAGTTATACCACTATGAAAGATATGCCTTTGGGCATGTTCAACGACCTTTTTAGCACTTATGCCATTGTGTATACTGCGTTCAAATCACAAGGAAATCGTTATAGCACCAATCAATGTTATATAGAATGGAAAAATCTTGAAACAGAATATTTAAAAAAAGCAAGTAAAAATAATCCTGATATTGTGGTTTATTTTACATATTTGATGAATGTATTTTTGCAAGTTTTTTGTGATTATGGCACCAATCCACTCAAATCACTCTACATGTCCAGCATGGTTTTGCTGTCTTTTGCAGTTATTTATTTCTTTTTACCGCATGGTTTTGGTTATAAAAATATTACATTTTATGCCAGTTTGCATTTATATTTTAGACATTGGGAGGGTAAATCAGATGTAAGTGGCATGGTTAAAAGATTGCATTTCAAAAAAAATGTTACCCAAAAACATATTTTTACTTATATCCACAATGTCAAAAAAGGAAAAAATCGTTTTTGGTATATTTCACATTGGTTTATATTGGCATTGCCAGATGTGTTTTTATTTTATATCATGCGAAATGCACACGAAACACGCTTGAAATGCCAGTTATTTATATCATCCCTTTGTAAACATAAGCAGGGTTCTATGCGATTTTTAGGTAAATTTTTGGTATTATTTTTAGTTTTTTGGCTTATTTTTTCGCATTTATTTTGGCGTGCAATGGATTGTTTGGCATTGAGCCTTAATATTTTTACAACTTTGGGTTTTGGTAATATTGATTTAAAAGGTCTGCCAATGTATTTGACTGTGATTGAGGGTTTTGCAGGTTGGTTTTTGTTGAGTTTTTTTAGTTTATCGTTGGTAAGTCAGTTGATAAATTAGTTTTTGAAATTGTTGGTTTATTCAGTTATTAGTTTTGCGAATTTGTATCTGTTTAGGTTAAATTTATTTGTTTTAGGCTAACTTTCCAAAAGTTTTAAACTTTTGGAAAGTTAAAACAGATGATAAATAACAGATGATAAATAAAAAACACTGTATTTATGCTTCCAAAGCATAATCCATAATCCATAATTTTTTTTAATTCTCTACAACTACCTTTACCACCCAATTTGTCTTTTTGCTGGTATTTTGTGGATTTTTTGCTTCACAACGCAAGAAATAAACACTTTTTCCAAGCATTTGTGTATTGATGTGGTTATTATCTTTTGACAATTCGCCTTGTATAATAATTCTTCCATGTAAATCCACCAAATCGTATCTAATTTCAGTTACATTTTTTAGAAAATTAGGGGAAATTTGGAGAAAATCTTTTACAGGATTAGGATACACCCAAAAATCATTATTTGGCAATACATCATCAGGCAACGCAGTAGGTGCGTCCCCTACAATCACAAGTTGAGAAACCAAAGCACCACAATTATTACTATTGAGCGCTTGATATGTAACTGTATAACTGCCTTTTTGTGTAAAAGTATATACAGGATTTACTTGTGTGCTTACAAAACCGTTACCAAAAGCCCATTGATGTCTACTTGCATTAGGCGTTAAAGAGGTAAAAGAAACCGTAAGTGGTACACCACCGCTTAATGTAGATGCCCTAAATTGGCTTTGTGTGCCATTTTGTACTGTAAAGGTTTTTTTTATTTTCTTGGAACACGTAAAATCACCTCTTACTTCCAATTCTGCGGTATAATTACCCACCAAACTTATCAAAAAAGAAGGATTTTGAAGGCTTGAACTGTCTATTTTTTGGTTGCTTGCATTAAAAATACGCCATTTCCATTGTGTTGCTTGCGTAAAATTGGTAGCAGATGCCACACTTTGGTCATAAAAATACATAAAACTACCCGCACAACCTACACTCATCGTGAAATCAGGCACAGGCGCATCATCAGGATTAAATGAAATAGTACGATACGAGCTTGATACACAACCCGCATCATCAGTAATAGCAAGTCCTACAATATATCGGTCATTGGCGGGATAAGGCGTATTATTTGCCAAAAAAGGCGTTGAGCCTTGTGGAAAAGGGGCATTAAAATCGCCTTTTCTAAGGTTTGTAATATTAATAGGCGCGGTCAAATAGGTAGTACCATCACCAAATGTCCAAAAACGATTAAAAATTTGTCCGCCTTGTGTAATATCTGTGCTTGAGAGTGTGCTTATATCTTCAAAATCAACTGTTCTGCTGGTACAATTCATTTGATTTATTTTAAAATTGGCATTTGGATATTTGCTAATGCGAATATTTTGCACAAATTCATTTACACAACCTGAAAAATTGGTTACTTTCAGTTTTACTGTATAATTTCCTGCTTGTGTGTAGGTAAAAGTAGGGGCATATTGCGTAGAAGTTTGCCCATTGCCAAAATCCCAAAGCCAACCACTTGCTTGTGTAAGGTTGCCTTGACTAATATTATTAAAAATTGTGGCTTCGCCTAAGCATTTTTCCAATGCCTGAAACTCTGCTACAACTGCATCTTTTACTACTGTGCTATCCACATACATATAATTGTTGCTGATAGGATTGCGGTCAGTATTGTAAGCGGTGTGTGTGATGTATTTTTTGCCTGGATTGCGAAATTGCACCTTTGGATTTGCGACTTCGCTGAGTTTTGGCGTAGCATCACATACATTTGGAAAAATCATTCTGTATAAATTATTGCCATTTGCAACACCTGTTGTACGATTGATGGTAAAACCAACCCATTGAGAATCAATAATAGAAAAATTTAAAGAAGAATTGGCGGTAGTTGATTGTCCATTTGGAAGGCTAATTGATTGTGCGAATAACCCAAAATTACCCAATTTGGTATAAATAGGTTGTGCATTTGGATTTGTTCTAAAATTGAGCCTAACCAATGTACCAAAATTGCTGATAATAAACCCCACCAAATTTGCCCCATCTTGCATCAGTTGGCACGCTTGCCAACTTTCTCCATTTATGATGCTGAAAGAATTACCATAAATCAAGGGCATATATACAGGTGAAGCTCCACTCATCATATCTGTGCCAAAATTGATAAGATTCATTTTTGTATCTGTTCCTCCCCCTCCATGTGTGAGTCCATACCAATTACCCATATAATTGATAAGGCTCATGCCAAAAACAAAAGAAACAGGTGCATTAAAACGCAATATAGTAGGCGTACTTTCTAAATCTGTCCCAAAATTTATGATTTGAATGGCATTCCCAAAATCCACTTGTACAATAATATAACGGTTGTATGGTGCGTCATACACTACATCTAAGAAAGCAGAGTTGTTGCTTGTCCAGAGAGGCACATTTACCACACTTGCCACAGGATAATTGCCTAAATTATTCCCAAAATTTAGCCTAATAATATTGCGTGCGGTACGGTTCATGATAAATCCAAACCATACGCCATTTGCTTTGATAAATTTGATACCTTTTGGCGAATTTAATAAACCACCTACATTACCCAAACTTTCATACGTGGGCAAACCCCTTAAATCTGCCCCAAAATTGAGCCTTAATAAGGTATTGCTACTTCCTCCTCCTTCTCTATTGGTTACAAAGCCATACCAATTATTATTTACCTCGTCCCAAACGGTATGAATACCCTCCGACCTAAACGAATTGGGCATACTTGCACGCAAAAGCTCTACTGTAGGCGTATTAAGAAGGTCATTATTGGCACACATATCCCAATAATATCGTGGGGAAGAAACTACAGGCGTTGTAAGTGGAATGTCTGTGTTTGGACACGTTTCGGGAGGCAAACCCAAATCTTGTGCCTGGATAGAAAATGCTTGAAATGTAAAAAGTAGGATAAAAAAAAATAAATTAAAATATAAAATTTGTGATGCTTTTTTATAAAAAGATAAGCCAAGAGATAAAGAACGCATATTTTTTGGTGGTTTTTAATTTTAAAAAAATTATAAAAGTAATACAAATCTATATACAAATATGCCCAAAAAGGAAAGTTTTGTAAAATGTAATTGAGCAAATATAATTTCTTTTTAGGAAAATTAAAAAAATACCAAAACTTGTGCTACTTGACAATTTTTTTATATTTTAGGAAAAAAGGCTTAACAACCACCATAACTTTTTATTGTTATGGTAGTAAAAAAACTTATTTCGCTTCCTTATCCACATCTTTTAAGCTATCTTCTGCCCCAGCACTGCCAATAATAAGGCGATTGCTACGGTCATACGAAAAATAACTCATCATCCAACTCATAAACACCAATAAACGATTTTTGTAACTTACCAAAGACATCAAATGCACAAACATCCACACAAACCACGCAAAAAAGCCTTGTGTCTTAAACCAACCTATTTCTACCACCGCTTTATTGCGTCCTATGGTTGCCATAGAACCTTTGTGTGAATATTTAAAAGGTTTGAGTGGTTTATTAGCAATCATATTTTTGATGTTTTTTGCCAAAAGTCTGCCTTGTTGCATAGCAGGCGGAGCAATTTGTGGGTGTCCTCTTGGATATTCTTCTGTAACCATACACGCCACGTCGCCCACCGCAAAAATATTATTATACCCTTTTATTTTATTAAATTCATCTACTGCTATACGGTTCCCTTTGGTAATACTTTCAGGACTCAAACCTTCAATCGTACAACCTGCAATGCCTGCTGCCCAAATTAAATTTTTGGTAATAATTTTGTTACCATTACCCAATGTAACTGTATAACCATCATAAGATTTTACAGAAGTAGAGGTATGTACCCTTACACCCATTTTTTCCAAAAATGATTTTGCTTTACTGCCCGCAGGTTCAGCCATACCACCCAATAGGCTTGGTGAGGCTTCAATAAGGTCAATGTCCATTTTTTTCAAATCCAATTCTTTGTAATCTCGTGGAAAAATATGGTTACGCAACTCTGCCAATGCTCCTGCAATTTCTACACCTGTAGGCCCTCCACCTACTACCACAAAATCAATCAAACTATTCATTAATTCATCATCTTCTACCAAAAGTGCTTCTTCAAGGTTTTTGATAATACGGTTTCTAAGACGAATAGCATCATTGATGTTTTTCATGGGCATTGCATTTTTTGCAATATCCTGCATACCATAATAATTGGTAATTGCGCCTGTTGCCACAATCAAATAATCATAATGTAAATTGCCTACTGACGTTTCAATTTGATTTTTTTCTGCGTCTATTTTTTTTACTTCGCCCATGCGAAAATAAAAATCTTTTTGGTTGTCAAATTTTTTGCGAAAAGGATACACGATAGAAGTTGTTTCTAAGCCAGAAGTTGCCACTTGATACAGCAAAGGCTGAAAAGTATGGTGATTTGCCTTATCAATGAGTACAACTTGAATATTAGCCCCTCTAAATGCTTTTGCTATTTCCATTCCCCCAAAACCTCCCCCAATAATTACCACACGTGGTTTGCCTATATCTGCTATGCGTGTTTGTACAGTTGTGTTATTTCCCATAAAAAATTTAAAAATTAGTTCCTTTAAGTAGTTTTTGCAAATATAATGGCTTTTTGTATAAAAAAATAGTTTTTATACTATATTTTTAGAACAACCTAAAAAAATATTTTTTAGTTTTTAATAATTGTATAAATTCAAAAAATAATTGCATTTTTTTGGAATTTTTCAAAACTTGTAAAGATTCTTACTACTATACAAATTTTAAAAAATACATTCAGAACGTAGAAAAAAGGTTTTTTTAGTGTTTTTACTGAAAAATAATTCGTTTCTTTGAAAAATTGCATCTATTTAGGTAAAAAATTAAAAAATAGGGAAAAACCGCCACCTGTGCAGTTTAAACCCTTAGGGTTTAAATTCTCTTAAAACTATTTCCATAGCGTTTTTAACTAAAACCTAAACAGATACGAAAAATTAAAACAAATATGATGTTTAACGCTGTTTTGAGTTTGTAATTTTTTGAAAAATGGCATTAAAAATATTTGTTTAAATCGTTTCAAAGCACTTTTTTTAAATTATAAAAAGATGTATAGTAGTAAGGTAAAGGTTTATTTTTTTATTTTTTTTCAAAAATTTTTTCTAATGGGAAATAGTTTGTTTCTTTGTCCTTAAAAACAGAAAAAATATTACTAAAAATCAACATGAAAAACATTACCATTGTAGGTATACACACCGAAATAGGCAAAACGGTTACTTCTGCCATTCTCACACAAGCATTAGAAGCAGATTATTGGAAACCTGTGCAATCAGGTAGTATTGAAGGCACAGACCGACAAACCGTAAAAAGTTTGGTAATAAATCATAAAAGCCTGTTTCACCCCGAAAGTTATTGTTTCAAAGCCCCACTTTCACCACATACTGCCTCAGACATGGAAGGCGTTGAAATTCTTGCAAAAAATATTATTTTACCCCAAACAGATAATCGCCTTATCATGGAAACTGCAGGGGGATTATTGAGTCCATTGGCAAAAAATTTTACAAATTTGGATTTAGTGAAAAAATTTAATTTTCCTGTAATACTTGTAAGCAGGGATTATTTGGGCAGTATTAACCATACTTTGCTTACATATCATGTGCTTAGGGAAGCAAGTATACCTATTTTGGGCATTGTTTTTACAAGCGAAGCTAATATATCGGGCAGAGAATACATTTTAGATTATACAAAATTAACACTCTTGGCAGATTTCCCTTTTAGTGATAAAATTACGCCTGAATTTGTAACTGAACAAGCAAACAAACTTGATAAAAAGCTATTTTAAATTCTTATAGGGCTTTTGCCCAATTTCATAGGGGGTTATTCATAAATTTAACCCTACAAGGGGGTTATTTTATGTAAAAATGTGTAGAACCTCTTAGAGTTTCAACTTTGAATAGCACTCAATTAAATTGGGGGGTAATGGATAAGGTTAAAAAGACAAAAGTAAAAGTCCTATTCTTATTACAATATATTTTTCTAAAAAACATATTCAAAACACAATAAAAAGATTTTTTTAAATCGTTTTTTCTTTGAAAAAATTAAAAGAAATATTGTGTTTGATGTTGTTTTTGATTTGTAATTTCCAAAAAAATAAGGGTCAGACCTCTGTTAACTTTGGTACAGACCCCCAATTTTTGAAAAATGAGAATTTTTCTTATTCATGATTTCCATTCCTAATTCCCAATTCTTACGATAGTGCTTTTATCAACTGTTCTACGCTTACATTTTCTGATTCTGCCCTAAAATTTCGCACAATTCTATGGCGTAGTACTGCATTTGCAACTACTTTTACGTCTTCAATATCAGGCGAGTATTTGCCATTAAGAAGTGCATTACATTTTGCAGACAAAATAAGGCTTTGTGAAGCACGTGGCCCTGCACCCCATTCCAAATACGCATTTGTTTCTTTGGTTGCAAATTCTGTATTTGGGCGGGTTTTATGCACAAGTTTTACCGCATAATCCACCACATTATCTGTAACAGGCACACGCCTTACAAGTTGTTGAAATTCTATGATTTCTTCTGTAGAAACTACTTTTTGCACATTAGGCTTATAATCCGAAGTTGTATTTTTGATAATTTGTTTTTCTGCCTCAAAACTCGGATAATCCAGCATAATATTAAACATAAACCTATCCAACTGTGCTTCAGGCAAGGGATAAGTACCTTCTTGTTCAATAGGATTTTGGGTGGCAAGTACGAAAAAAGGACGAGACAATTCGTATTTTTTACCGCCACTTGTTACCGAATATTCTTGCATAGCTTCCAGCAAGGCAGCTTGAGTTTTGGGTGGCGTACGATTTATTTCATCAGCCAAAATAATATTTGCAAAAATTGCACCTTTTACAAATTTAAAATTGCGTTCTTGGTCTAATGTTTCTGCACCAAGAATATCAGAGGGCATCAAATCGGGCGTAAATTGTATACGATTGAACGATAAATCCAACGCAGACGCAACAGTTTGCACCAAAAGTGTTTTGGCAAGACCTGGTACGCCTACCAAAAGGCTATGTCCTTGACAAAAAATTCCTGTCAAAAGTTGGTGTATCACATCTTCTTGCCCAATAATGGCTTTTTGAATTTCTTGGCGAATATTTTTGTAGGCTTTGGCAAGTGCTTGCGCTGCTTCTACATCAGAGGAATATAAAGACATTTTTTGAGAATTAAAGCCCCTAACCCCAAAGGGGGATATTTAGAAGCATTAGAGATTATTTTTTTATAGTAATTCAAATATTTAAAAATCATGGTAAAATAAACCAAATGACAAAAAGGCTATTTAATTCCCCTTTTAACTTGCTCCCCTTTGGGCATATTAGGGGCAATTATTCAAGTTTTAAGACTGCCATAAATGCTTCCTGTGGAATTTCTACGCTACCAACTTGACGCATACGTTTTTTACCTTTTTTCTGTTTGTCCAAAAGTTTTCTTTTGCGTGAAATATCACCACCATAACATTTTGCAAGTACGTTTTTACGAAGTGCTTTTACCGTTTCGCGTGAGATGATTTTCATGCCTATTGCTGCCTGTATAGCGATTTCAAACTGTTGGCGTGGGAGCAATTCTCTTAATTTTTCACATAATTTTTTGCCCCAATCATACGCTTTATCCCTATGCACGATAGCAGAAAGAGCATCTACTTTATCACCATTGAGCAAAATATCAAGTTTTACCATATTGGAAGGCTGGAAACCAATTAATTCGTAATCCAAAGAAGCATAACCGCGTGATATGGTTTTTAATTTATCAAAAAAATCAAACACAATTTCCGCCAAAGGTAATTCAAAAAACATTTCTACCCTGTCGGTTGTCAAATAATGTTGATTTTTGATGATACCTCTTTTGTCCATACAGAGCGTCATAATTGCCCCAATATATTCAGATTTGGTGATAATTTGGGCTTTTACATAAGGTTCTTCAATAAATTCAATGCGTGAAGGGTCTGGCATTTCTGCTGGTGCTTGCACGTCTAATATGGTATCATCAGTAAGATACACTTTAAACTGTACAGATGGAACAGTAGTGATAACGGTCATATTAAACTCACGTTCCAAGCGTTCTTGCACGATTTCCATGTGTAACATGCCCAAGAATCCACATCTAAAACCAAAACCCAACGCTGCGGAAGTTTCAGGCTCCCAAACCAAAGATGCGTCATTGAGTTGAAGTTTTTCTATGGCTTCTCTCAAATCCTCAAATTCAGAAGTTTCCACAGGATAAATTCCTGCAAAAACCATTGGTTTTACATCTTCAAAACCTTTTACAGTATCTTGGCAAGGTCTTGCAACGTGTGTAATGGTATCACCTACTTTTACCTCTTTGGCATTTTTGATACCTGAAATCAAATATCCGACATTGCCTGCACTGATAGAATTTTGTGGTTCTTGTGTAAGTTTTAATACACCTACTTCATCAGCATTATATTCTTTGCCTGTTGCTACGAATTTCACTTTGTCGCCTTTTTTGATTTCGCCATTCATTACCCTAAAAATAACTTCAATTCCCCTAAAAGAATTAAAATGCGAATCAAAAATCAATGCTTGCAATTCGCCTTCTGGGTTGCCTTTTGGTGCTGGCACACGCTCTACAACTGCATTCAAAATATCCTCAATACCAATACCCGCTTTTCCACTTGCACGTATAATTTCGCTTCTATCACAACCCAACAAATCTACAACTTCATCACTCACATCTTCAGGCATGGCGTGTGGAAGGTCTATTTTATTGAGTACAGGAATAATGGTAAGGTCGTTGCCTATAGCAAGATAAAGGTTTGAAATCGTTTGTGCTTCTATGCCTTGTGAAGCATCTACAACCAATAAAGCCCCTTCACACGCCATAATAGAGCGTGAAACTTCATACGAAAAATCTACGTGTCCAGGCGTATCAATCAAATTAAAAATATATTCATCACCTTTATAAAAATATTTCATTTGAATAGCATGACTTTTGATGGTAATGCCACGCTCACGCTCTAAGTCCATATTGTCCAAAAGTTGTGCCTGCATATCACGTGAGGCTACTGTTTGGGTAAATTCAAGCAAACGGTCTGCAAGCGTACTTTTGCCATGGTCAATGTGTGCGATAATGCAAAAATTTCGTATATATTTTTGGTTCATGTTTCTTTTATTTTTTACTTTTATTTTCTACTTTTTATTCAATCTATGTATTATGCTGTTATTAAATATTACTCGTAAGTACAACAATATAAAAAATATTTGATATAAAAAAGATTTTGAGGAATATTTTACTTTAATTTTAGATTATTTTTTGGCTTTCTTTTTATGTTAAATCATTCTGAATAGCAATAAGTTTTGATTTATTTGTTAAAAACTTAAAAACTGCCTTACAATTAAAAACATTATAATCTTACACATCTGCAAAAATAACTTTTTTTTCTTAACTGAAAAATTTTATTATTTATTTAAAAAAAGCTATCTCCTTTCCTAAGAAAATGGTTTTTCTCAGCATTTAAAATTCAATTTATAATCCAAAAATTTCTAACAAAAATTCCTAAATTACAACCCATTTTTTACCAATAATAATTTTTAGCTAAATAATTGGACAAAGATTGTTTCACGCTTGGCACGCCAAAATCACTTTTAATGGTTTGGGTTGATTTATCTTTGAAAGTTGTTATAGTAATCGCAGTACCATTCATTTCAGAAATTGCTTCTGCAATTTGTAGATTTTCGTGGTTAAAAATCTTGTATGTGGTCATGATTTTGCCATTTGTAGCTTCGTTTGTGTTTGTTATTTTGCCCAAATCCTTAAAATCTTGTTGCACATTATCGCCAAAAACCATGATATTAGCATCACGATTACGTTCAAGCATTTTAAAATTGTATGGATTATTTTGTGTAATACCCCCAATATTCGCATTATTGCCTGTATTTTCGGTTTTTTTGTATGGGTGTTCTTTAAAAATCATGCACATTTTTTTTGCACCTTCCTCATTAAAACCTGTTTTGGTCAGCACACCATGTTTTACAAGTTGTTTAGCTACTTCTCTCCTGCTTTCTGCGGTAGTGTATGCTTTTTGTCCAGAAGGCAAAAACGTAAATTCGGAAGTATTGTCAAATAGATTAGCCCCAACTGATACACTTGTCATTTTGAGTGAAATACATTCCTTATCATTTACATCTTTTATGCTGTAAATATGTTCTTGGCTCGTGAAACTGTCATCTATTGTTTCTATTTTGCCAAAAACTACGCCATCAACTTTGATGAGTTTTGTTTTCTTTTCAAATTCAATTTTTTGGGCAAAAGTTTTAGAAATTTGTAGTAAATTTACGAAAATAATCGCAAAAATCATAGCGAAAACAAGAAGGAATTTGAGTTTTTTCATTTGGAATAAAAATATTAATTTTAAATTGAAAAATATAGTGAATAAAAATTGTCAGTTTTTCTAATAGAAAAATTATGGTTTTAAATTGCAAAGTTACTTTTAAAAACAAAAAAACGCATAAAAATTCGTTTTTTGAAAAAAAAATAAATAATTTCGCAAAAGCATAAAATAATTTCAAAAAATTGATTTTAAAACTATAACTTTAAAAATACTACCATAAAAAAAATAATATATGGAACAACTCTCTGGCTTAGACGCATCTTTTTTGTATTTGGAATCTTTCAAAAGCCCTATGCACATTGGGGGCGTATATATACTTAGTCCACCTGAACAAGGCAAAATGACTTTTGCTATGTTCAAACAATACATAGAATCACGTTTATTTTCGTCCAAAGTATTCCGCAGACGCGTGCTATTTTCACCACTTGGATTAGGACACCCTTATTGGATAGAAGACCCTTATTTTAACCTCAACAATCACCTTTATCATATCGCTTTGCCAAAACCTTGTGGCATGGAAGAGTTACGTGAAGCTGCTGCACAAGCATTTTCAAGGACATTGGATAGAAATAAACCTTTGTGGGAAATGATTTTTGTGGAAGGATTAGAAAATATAAAAGGCGTGCCAGATGGTGCTTTTGCCCTTATTACCAAAGTGCATCACGCTGCAATAGATGGCGTATCTGGGGCAGAAATGATGGCTAATTTGTTTAGTTTGACACCTTTCCCAGAGAAAAATAATACACCAGATTATTGGGAAGCAGAACGCATACCTACAAATGCAGAATTATTGACCAATAATTTTTTTCAGGCATTTGGTACGCCTTTAAAATTTACACGTTTTGCGTATGATGCCATCAGTAACGGTGTGCAACTTGCACAAGAAGTATATGAAAAATCTGTTTCTGCCCCTCCTTTGCCTTTTACTGCTCCTACAACGCCTTTTAATGTAAGTATTAACGCAGGTAGAAAATTTGGTGGTATTGAATTTGATTTAGCAGAAATCAAGCAAATCAAAAGTATTATCCCTAATATTACGCTCAATGATGTAATTCTTGCGGTATGTGCAGGTGCATTGCGAAAATATTTGAAAACACAAGACAGATTGCCCCAAAAATCACTTGTGGCTATGGCACCTATTTCTACACGCCAAGGAGATGAACGCAAAAATGCAGGCAATCAAGTATCTGCTATGTTGGTGTCGTTGGCAACTGCAGAAACCAATCCAGTAAGACGTTTGCAACTCATCAGCGAAGGCTCTCGCAATTCCAAAATATACAGCAAAGCGGTAGGTGCAAATCAACTTATGAATTTTATCCCTTCTACGTTGGCATCTTTGGCATCACGTTTATATACAAGCATGAAATTGTCTGAAACGCATAGCCCTTTTTACAACTTGGTTATTACCAATGTGCCAGGGCCTGCTATGCCTTTATATTTGAATGGGGCAAAAGTTGTGAGTCATTTTGGTACAGCACCATTATTTGATGGATTAGGTTTGTTATTGGTGATATTCAGTTATGCAGGCAAAATATCCATTTCTGCCACTTCTACGCCTGATATTGTACCTGATATGGTGGCATTTTTGGCGTGTTTTCAGGAATCTTTTGCAGAACTCAAAGAAGAAATATTGGCAATGGAAAAAGTGTAGCTGATAAAAAGCCCCAGCCAAAGGGGACGCATAATACACTTTCATAAAAAATTTCTAATCTTTTTATTTATTTTTAACATGCAAAATGGTTTTGAGTTATATTTTATCTCAATTCCAAACAGTGGTTTTACAAAAATGGCTTATCCCCCTTTGGGGTTAGGGGGCTATTTCTTTTATTTTCACATTATTAAATTTTATCTAAAAAAATGTCCAAAATCTCCATATTTATGCCCTGTTTTGTAGACCAATTTTACCCAAATACGGGTGTAAATATGGTAAGGATTTTAGAAAAAATAGGCTGTGAAGTATATTATAATCCTGGTCAAACGTGTTGTGGGCAACCTGCATACAATTCGGGCTACAATACACAAGCCAAAAGTGTAGCAGAAAAATTTTTGAAAGATTTTAATGATGAATCTGATTATATTGTAGCGCCTTCCGCCTCGTGTGTAGGCATGATACGAAATAGTTACACCAATTTATTAGACGAGAAAGACCAAGCAATTGCTTTTGCAGTAAGCCAAAAGACGTTTGAACTTAGTGAGTTTTTGGTAGATGTGATGGGCGTAGAGAAACTTGGGGCAAAACTTGATGGCATTGCTACTTATCATGATGCGTGTAGTGCGTTGCGCGAATGTGGTATCAAAGAAGCCCCACGCAAATTATTGGCAAATGTAGAAGGGCTTTATCTTACAGAACTGAAAGACAATGAAACTTGTTGCGGTTTTGGAGGAACTTTTGCGGTCAAATTCCCTGATATTTCGGTGGCAATGGCAGAGCAAAAAATTGATAATGCAACCGCTACGCAAGCACAATATTTGATTTCTACAGATTGGTCGTGTCTTATGCACTTGGAAGGTTATATCCTCAAACACCGCAAAAATATCAAAGCACTGCACTTGGCTGATGTGCTGACAAGTGGGTGGGAATAATTGGAAATTGGGAATTAGGAATCAAATAGCTGAAAACATATTTTCTTACAATTTTTAATTTTATAATTTATTTTTCAAAATAAATTTTTAAAATTAAGCTATAATTCCAAATATATAATCCATAATCCATAATTTAAAATCTATAATTTTTACAAAAAAAACATGAAAATCAATAAATGGCTCAAATATTTGGGCATTTTTTTAGTCGTATTGACTATTATTTATTTCTTGGGGAGTCGCCCATCTATGCCCGTTTTTGATGCAACTTTGCCCAAAGTGGAAAGTGATTTGGTAAAGTTGGATACATTTGTGCGAAAAAGAGAACGTGTAATCCCATATCTTAAATATGACAATCAAGCACGTATTTTATTACTCAATAAATACAAGCCTGAAAAAACAAAATATGTTGTACTATATTTGCATGGTTTTTCTGCCTCATGGATGGAAGGCTCGCCTATCCACAAACAAATCGCAGGACGCTACAACGCCAATATTTATTTGGCAAGATTGGCTGGACATGGCACAGACGAAGATGAACCACTCAAAAATCTTACTGCACAACAATTATGGGATTCTGCCAAAGAAGCCTTAGCCATAGCCCAACAACTTGGTGACAGCGTTATCGTGATAGGAAGTTCAACAGGGGCATCACTTGGATTGAAATTAGCTACCCAAAACCCTCGTATTGCTACAGTAGTGATGTATGCACCTTTGGTGGATTTTTACACTGGTGCATTGTGGATATTGGATAAGCCTTGGGGTTTCCAAATATCTTCTTTAATTATGGGTGGTAGTTTTTTTGAAAATAAAAAATCTTCTGAAATGGCAAAAAAATACTGGACAACACGCTATCACCTCAACGGTGCAGTTGCTTTGAAATCGCTTATTGCCAATATGATGACTCCCGAAACATTTCAACAAGTAAAACAACCAGTTTTCATAGGGTATTATTACAAAGATGAGGAAAAACAAGACAAAATCGTATCTGTAAAAGCTATTCAAGCAATGGTAAAACAACTTGGTAGCAAAGTAAAACAAGAAATTGCTTATCCTAATGCCCACAACCACCTCATTGCTTGCGAATATACTTCTTCACAATGGCAAGACGTAAGGCAAAATACCGCAGATTTTTTGGAAAAATATACAAAAGTACAAAAACCTGTAAAAATGGAGGATAAGAAACAAACTGAAGAAAAGAAAATAGAGGAGAAAAAATAAACTCCCTTACTTCTCAATCCTAATGACCTTTTTGGGCTTTGTTTTATTCATTTGTACCCAACCATACGCTTGGTGCGCAGGATTACAAATCAAGTGCAAAAAATCATTTTCTTTAAAACTCAAAAACATAGATTCAGGCACTTCTATTCTAATCTCTGTTGGAATTTTGGCTGGAGTTTCGGGTTGCAATCCATCTTTGAACGTAAAAATTTGGGTTTGCAACACCTCAATTTCAAAATAAAACATGGTATTTTCTACCATTTGTTGTCCATTAAGCCATTCTTTTTTGATTTTTTTGCTTATCGTACCTTGTAACCAATAAGGTTGGTGTGGAGAAAGCAATTTAACGATTTCGTTTTGGTACAAAATATAATCTAATGCAACCGTCATGAGCCATATAGCCAAAACTAAATTAAAATCTTGGAAAATAACTAAACCAAACAACGCACCAAAACCAAAACCAATGCTAAAAACCCAAAGGTGTTTTGCAAGCGGTTTTTGTTGAAAATCTCGCATGATATCGTGGTGAAGTGCTTGCCAGTTCATAATCAATCAACATAGGTTGGGGGAAATCGTGGAAATCAACATACAAGTATCACATTTGAAATCATAAAAATTATGGATTTTTTCAAATAAATCCCATTCACTTTTACACATTGGACAAGATTGCGATAATTGTGATTGTTGGTTTTTTTTATATTTGATTTTTCTATAATTATGTAGATAATAATAAGTTGGAATTTGGGTCAATTCAGCTATTTTTTTACAAATCGCTAAACCTTGTTTTGAAAGTTGCGAATTTACCTCTTGCATTTGTTTTAACGCCCATTTTTCACCTACTTCACAATTCATTTGTAGTGTATCACACACATTATAATTCGTTTCCCAACTTAAAATAGGCATATAACCATAATCATAATATATCGGAATTTTATATAAAGGCACCGATTTATGGCAATTCCCACAACGTAAAGGTGATAAAATTGTAATAAAATTGGTAATCAAAATATAAAAATCGGTTTTTTCACAAGTACAACAAGGTTGATAATTATCTGTTCCAAGTGTTTTAAATTGAAATGATGCTTGACATATTTTTTCAATTTTATCAATTTGTTTATTTACATAATAATTGTTGTATGTTTTATCAAGGGATTTTTTTTCTAACGTAAAAGGCAAATATACTATTTTGTCGTTGTTTAGTGTAATATATTGACTTGCAATTTTGCCTTGTGTTTGCCCGCTTCCCCTATAAAAACCTGTAAGCAAGTCAAATTCTTCAATAATTTCCGAAATTTTTTCTTTTTTGGTATTTTCTTGCAGTTTTATTGAAATTTCTTGAATATACATGTGTTTCCTATTAAAAAATGAGTATTTTTATATGCAAAATAATGAATTATTGTACCTGTTTAGCTTACATTTAAAAATGTTGTTTGGAACGCACAGACTAAAAGTCTGTGTTACAAAAAACGCTTTATTGTTGTTAATTCCTCCTTTGGGGTTAGGGGGCTAAATAGTTACAAATTATTTATAATTTTACTGAAAAACTGATAACTGAATTAAACTAAAAAAACTTTACCCACGCATCATATACGCAAGTGCATTGAGTTTAATTTGTTTAATCATAGACGAAAGTCCATTGGCACGTGTCATAGAAAGGTGTTGATTGATACCTATTTTTTCTGCAAAAAACAAATCAGCTTCCGCAACTTCTTTGGGCGTGTGTTGGTCTAAAATTTTGATAAGCAATGCCACCAAGCCTTTTACAATTACTGCATCACTATCGCCCCAAATGTGCATTTTATCTTGTTGCATTTCGTCTTTTTCTATGGCACTGTGTACCCATACATTTGATTGACAGCCTTTTATTTTGAATGTTTCAGTTTTGTATTCATCTGCCAAAGGTTGCAAATTCTTGCCCAATTCGATAATATAAGCATATTTATCTTCCCAATTTTCAAATAAAGCAAAATCTTCAATAAGTTCGTTTTGTATATTAGCAATAGACATATTTTTGTTTTTTTTAGAACTATTTAGCTCCTAACCCCAAAGGGGATAAATCGTTTTTGTCAAATTCTTATTTGGAAAATTGAGGTAAAATATAACTCAAAAACCATTTTTTAGGTTATAACTAAATAGATGCGTTTTTTTAGAACTATTTTTTTTTATCTTTTAATAAATTCAATTTTAAGCCTGTGTAGCTTACTCCACCTTTAGGGGCTGGAGGGCTAAATCCAACCCAATATCCTTGCGAAAATAACTTTTTTCAAAAGTAATTTTTTCTGCATTTTTTTGGCTTAGTATGCGTGCTTCTTCAAGCGTATCACCCAATGCAGTAAGAGCAATTACACGCCCACCTGAAGTAAATATTCCGTTATTTTCTGTTTGTTTTGTGCCCGCATGAAATGCAAATACATTTTTTTCGTTTTTTTCAATCGGAAATAAATGCTCAATTTTTTTATTTTTTTCGTAATTTTCGGGATAACCTCCTGATACAATCACAGTAGTAACCGCAGTTTTTGGAGAAATGTTTAATGTAATATTATCCAAAGAGCGTGTTCCCAGATACGTAAAAACCTCCACCAAATCACTCTCCAAACGAGGCAAAATCGCCTCAGTTTCAGGGTCGCCAAGTCTTACATTATATTCAATCACAAAAGGATTTTCATTGGGCGAAATCATCAAACCTATAAATATAAAACCTTGATAATCAATATTTTCATTTTGAAGACCTTGTAAAGTAGGCAATATTATTTGGTTTTTAATTTTTTCAAACAAATTTTCATTCATAAATGGCACAGGCGACACCGCACCCATACCACCAGTATTAAGCCCTGTATCACCCTCGCCAATGCGTTTGTAATCTTTGGCTTCGGGAAAAAGTACATAATTTTTGCCATCAGTCAGCACAAAAATTGATACTTCAATACCTGTCAAAAATTGCTCTACAACTACTTTTTGAGAGGCTTCCCCAAATTTTTCCCCTTCCAACATCTCCGTAATCGTTTCCAATGCTTGCGAATGTGTTTCACAAATAATCACGCCTTTGCCTTGTGCAAGCCCATCAGCTTTTAGCACAATCGGAAGTGTGTGTGTTTGAAGATAATTTTTGGCTTCTGTGAGTTGTGTAGCCTCAAAAGTAGCATATTGAGCAGTTGGGATTTGGTATTTTTGCATAAATTTTTTAGAAAAATCTTTGCTACCTTCCAGCATTGCCCCTTTTTGATTTGCCCCAATAAAAATTAATTCAAAATTATTTTTTTTTGTAAATGCTTGTATTGCATGATGATTTTCTAAAAAATCACGCAAACCTTTAACCAAATATTCTTCTGAGCCTACAACTACCATTTTTATATGGTGTGTGATGATAAAATCCGCAATTTTTTCAAAAGCCTGTGTATCAATAGTTTGCGTATCAATGTCTATATTTTTGCCCACTTGTGCAGTACCCGCATTGCCTGTGATGGTGTATAATTGCGTACAAAGTGGGCTTTGCGTGAGTTTGTAAGCCAATGCGTGTTCTCTACCGCCACTACCCAAAAGTAAAATGTGCATAGTTAATTTTTAGACTTTATTTTTTAATTTTAAAAGGCAAAAATAACCAATATTCTGGTAATTTTAGAAATTAACACAATTTTTTAAGGATTTTTGAACTTTGACCTTTTGAACCTTAAACCTTGAACCTTAAACCTTTAAACCTTGAACCTTTTAAACCTTAAACTATTTTAACGTATCTTTTATCCCTGTCCCAATAGATTTTCCAAAAAAGAGTCCAAAACCTTCGTGTGGTAATTTTTTATAATCAATTTTCCCTACTCTGGCGTGTTTTCTTTCTGCATTATTACGATTTTTGATGATAAGATTTGCCAAAAAACTAATAAATCTACGTTTTTTTTCAATATTTTTTTTGCCCAATACCTGCACATACAAACGTTTATAACTTGCATGCAATGTACCAATTGCGTGTGATTGTTGCATTTCCATATCAAACCGAATTTCTTTAATATGTCCTTTTTTAATGCGAATATGTTGCGTATTTTCTAAAAACATATTAAAAATAGTTGCTTCTATTTTACCCAAACGCCCTTTTCCTGTTAATAAAAAGGTTTTTTGGTTTAAATAAGTTTCCAACTGTAAATCTACTTGCCCTTCGCCCATAAGTTTTCCATCTAATAGGATTTGTGTTTTTTGGGTAGTATCAAGTATTGGATTTTGCGTGTTATTCAGTAATTGGTTATACAATGGGAAAATTTTTCCTTGAATATCTGAAAAATAAATATGCCCTGTTTCCGTACCAGCTTTTGGTGCAAATTCTGTATAAAAAAAAGCATTTTTCAAAACAGACAATGTATCAATTTGTATGGGAAATGTTATTTTTTGCCAACGCTCATTCAACATAGTTGCAGGTTTGTCAGGCAGAGCCCTCCGTTTGTCTTTATACATCATATAATTTGCATTTGTAATTGCAACAGTATTTGCTTTGAAACCCATTTTTTCTTGCATAAAATCCCAATTCCAGCCCTTTGTTTCTATTTTTCCAAAAGCAGTTTCCCAAATATCTGTTTGTTTTCCTCTGTGATACGCCACAATCTCAGGCGAAAAAATCGGATTTACAACAATATCTTCCAATACTACATTTTTGCTCAAACTATTAGCAGATATAGACTTAATAGAAGATTTGTACAACCCAAAATCCATATCACTTTGATAATTTTTTATAGATAAGTCTATATTTTTGGCTTTTGGTGTGTGCAACAATGTATCCATAAAAACATTAAAAAATGCAATTTTTTCAATTTTCATACTTTGCTCATTCAAAAACACATCATTTGCTTTGTTTAAGTGTTCTTTTTGAAATGAAAAATCTATGTTTTGGGCAGAAATTGTATCAATTTTTAACCCAATTTGGGTATTTTTTAAGATTTTTTCAAAGGCTTCAAAAGGGTTTTTATTTATTGGAGTTTTATTAAGCAAACTATGCGAATTTTCTTTTTTAGGCAATTCAATGGTGTTTTTTAGGTTTAAAAAACCATCTAAAATATTAACCGAAATATTTATATTTTGCCCATTTAAAGCATTTCCTTCGTCAGTTTTCCATGTAGGAATATCCAAATTATTGATTTTTAGATTTTTGGTAAAAAAAGCAAAAAAAGTATTTGATTTTTGAATTTCTGTATCGTTTTTAGTTTTCGCTTGATTTTCTATAAAAATATCTTTAAATAATGCAATTTTTGAAAATGAATTAAAATTAAATTGTTTAATTTTTAGACATAAATCTTTACTTTGAAATTCTGTATCTTGCAAATTCAAAAAACCTTTTGCTTGTAAAGGCAAACCCAAGCCAAACGCCAAAATATCTGCTTTTGTATTAAATTTTGTATGAATATCTTGTATATTTTCTGCTACATAAGATATCTCCAACGTTACATTTTTACTCTGAAAAGTATCCAATTTGAAAGAAAAAGGTCTTTTAATTTCATTTTTTGTGTTTTCTTTGTTTGTAAATTTTTCATCTGTGATTTTTTTAGTTTTGATAAAAACGGTTGCTTTCGCATTTTCCATTGCCCACAAATCTGCCAAAAAAGGCATTTTTCCTTGCGAAAATTGTGAAAAATCAGTTCTCAAAAAATTCTCCAAACCCAAAAATTGTATTTCTGCTTGTACAAAAACATCTGATTGTGGATTTTTTTGAAAAAACTGCACATAATTTTCTTGATAAGGTTTTACCTGCACATTTTCTGCTAAAAATTTTATTGCATTTTGTATTTTATTTTCTTGGGCAAAAACCACTTTTTTTGCGGTTATTTGATGTCCTTGTTGCTCAAAATCTCCTTTGTAATCCAGTATTTCAACGCTACTATTTGAGTCAAAACTAAATGATTGAAAACCATATAATTTTTCAAGTGAAAATTCTTTTTCTATTTGTAAATGCAAAATTTTTGCATTAATTTCTTTGCAAAGGTGCGTGTTTTTCTTTGTATTTCCCTCTGTAAAATTAGGAGTTGTTTGGTGTGAAATCCATTGCAATTCTGTCCTATTTTTTTCTATTATAAGGCTGTCAATTTCAATAGGTGCAGGCAAAGTAATTGGTTTTATCTGTATTTTTCGGTTTTGATTTTCGTTTGTTGGATTTTCGTTTTGTAAAATTTCTTTTGTAGTTTGTGTAACTTCTTGATTTGCCAAAAAACTAAATTGTATATTTTTTGCATATATATATGCAAAGTGCCATTTTTTTTGTGTTATAAATTCATCAAAATTTTTCAATTGTATAATATTTTTCTCTCCTTTGATGTATAGTTGTTGATGTTTTTCATTTTTTGTCCAAGTTACACCACCCGCCCACTCTTCCAAAGTAAGCGTTGCAGGGTTTTTCTTAAAATGCACATATTTTGCATATAAGGTGTCCTTGGTATTTTGGTTGCGAAAACAAAGACCTTCGCCCCATATTTCCATATCTTGAAACAGTATTTTATCTTGTTGTTTGCGTAATTGATAAATATTAGCGTGTGCTTTTGCTACTTTGGCTTGTACGTAGGGATAAGGCGACAAATTACCTGTTATCTGGCTAATTTGAAGCGTATCAATCTGCATATTAGGCAATATTTCAAGCCTAAAAGTAGGTTTTTCAGCTTGAAAAGCCATTTGTGCCACCCATTCCACCTTTGTTTTTTGTAGGCTTACGTGTCTAAATCGCCATAAATCCAACCCTTTCATGGCATTTTCTATGTTGTCAATATGTGGAAATCCTTTTATGCTGATTTTTTCTGTACCAAATTGTACTTTTTTAATATTTTTGCCTATAACATTTTCATCAAAAAACAATACTTTTTCCCAAAAAAACAGTTCTTTCTGCCATGAAAAAACAAGATTTTTGCCTTCTACTACTTGATTATTTTTTTGGTATGCCAATTCTTCTGCAAATACTTGTAATTCTTTGGGTAAAATACTTTTTTCTCTATCCAAAAGTCCTTTTGTAAGCATTATTTTAAGGTTCTTTCCTTTATAATAATGCAAAGATATTGGCATAACATCTTGAAAATTTCCTATGGTTTTGGGGTAATTTTGATTTTTTTTATCCCAATTCCCCATATAAAGGTTGATTTTTTCACCCTGAATCGTGTCCCAAGCAATGGTAAAAGGAATTTCAGATAAGAAATTGTATTTTTTTAAGGTGTCTTTTTTGCTTTTTGTTGCGTTTTCTGTTATATTTTTTGTTAAAACCTTAGGGATTTTTGGAAAAATTGCCTCAACCTCTTTGCATTTTAAATTTTTGAACGATAATTTTTGTTGCTCCCAAATATCAAAATACTGCAACCCTGTGAATTTGAGTTGTTTGAAGCCAAATTTTATGGCTTCCTCTGGTTTATCAGCAGGGATAATTTTAAAAAAATTAAGGCTTAATGTAGAATCTAAGGAAGATATGTCCAAATTTTCTGCATGAAAAATATAATCGCCCTTAGGTGTGTGTGCAGTATAACGTTTGAAACCACCTTTAAAACTTTTTAATCTCCATTTTTTATTCCCAAATGTAATATTTTGGGTATGCAGATGCAAATTTTTGCCTACATGTGTCCATACAAATTCTTTTTGAAAAACTTTAAAAGAAATATCTGCATTTCTAATAAAAATATCTTTAATTTCCCAATGTTTCGCAATTTTTTCAATGATTTTTTCGTCAAAAATTGGTTTTTTATCTTCTTTTTCGAGATTTTTTGCAGGTTTTTGATAAAAAATATCAGGTTTTTCAAGATAAATCTGTCCTATATTGAGTTTTTTATACCAATAATAATCCCACCATGACCAATTATTTACCTCAATTTCTTTTACAAAAATTTTTGCCAAAGATGGGGCTTGATTTTTACTAAATTTTTCTTTCCATTTTTTTTCATTTGGCTCAAAATGTACATTTTTTACCCAAATTTTGCCTGATAAAAGATTGATTTTTAAGGTTTCTATGCGTAATTTATACAAACTATCACTTTGGCTTTCTACCGTTTCCTCTAAATATTTCTCTACTGATGGACTCAACAAGTAATATCCCCAACCCAACGCCCCCATAAGCACAAACAAACCTATCACAAACACAATAAAAAAACCTTTTAATGTATAGGATAATATTTTTTTGTATGGTATTTTTTTTGAAAAAACCGTATTGGAAAACATACGAAATTGTATGGGATTTTTATATGAGTATTTTTAATTTTACAAATATACGAAAAAAAAGCCCCCTAATCCCCAAAGGGGAATAAAAAATAGCTGAATTAACATTTTTTTTGAATATTTTAAAATTTGATATTAGTTTTGGGTTTTTTTATTGAATTTCAAAGAAAAAATTGATTCTACAATCACAAAAATAATTCCTAATTCTCAAATTTTTCTAACACTCCTTATACATAATCCTTTTTTGGATTTGCCCCCTTTGGAGCTGGGCTTTTATTCCTAATTTTTATAATGCGTTATTTTTCTTTCTTATTCATTATTTTTCAATTACTTTTCCAAAATTGTGAAAATCCAAATTCAAAAAAAACACAAAATAAAGTAGCAATCATTCAAAAACCACATTTTGAAGATGTAGAAAAACGCAGTAGCACGCCTGAAACTGCATTAATTGATACAATGGTAAATCAATTTATCAAGCAATGGGAAATCACAGGAGCTACACTTGCCATTTGCAAAGATGGAAAACTTGTGTATGCAAAGGGTTTTGGGTACGCAGATAAGGAAAAAAATGAAAAAATGAACGCTTTGCATCTCTTACGCATAGCAAGCGTTTCCAAACTTTTTACTGCGGTAGGCATTATGCGATTGGTGGAAGATGGCGACCTTACGCTTCAAAGTAAGGTTTTTGGCGAAAATGGAATATTAAAGGAGTATAATCACTTAATTGTAGATAGCCTTGCAAAAGAAATTACCATAGAACACCTGCTTACGCATACAGGCGGTTGGCGAAATCAATTGCGTACTGACCCAATGTTTGCACCTGTTGCGGTAGCACAAGCCATGAAATTATCTTCCCCTATATCATTAGAGCAGACTATGGCGTTTATGTTGGGACAAAAAGGCTATTTCAAACCTGGTACTTTTGTAGATTATTCCAATTTTGGATATTGTGTGTTGGGTAAAGTTATAGAAAAAATTAGCAAAAAAACCTACGAAAAATACATACAAGAAAATATCCTAAAACCAATCGAAATTACAGAAATGCGTATTGGAAAAAATCGTTATACAGATAAATTTCCAAATGAAACACGCTATTATGACCAACCAAATGCGCCAAAAGTGCCTTCTATTTATGACCCAAAAGTGCTTGCTTCACGTGTATATGAAGGCAACAATACCGAAAATTTGGGTGCGTCTGGCGGTTGGATTGCCTCTGCGGTGGATTTGGTAAGGTTTGCGTGTGCAATAGATGGATTTGATACATTCCCTGATTTTTTGTCCAAAGAAAGCATTGAAAGAATGACTTTTTTGGGCGATTTGCATGGAAATACAAGCCCAATACCTAAACAAAATTTGGTAAATCATAAAAATACAAATACAGAAATTGACACCACAACATTGGATAATTTTGTGGATAATAATGCCTTAGAAACGCTAAAAGTGCTACATCGAAAGGTTTTGGGTTGGAAATCAGTAGATGGCGAAAAATGGTGGCGAACAGGCAACCTTTCAAGCACATCAAGCGACCTCACACGCAGACATGATGGCTATACATTCGCATTTATCACCAATACAGGCTCATGGCGAGGACCCTACCTTCCTTATGAAATACAAGGTTTGATGCGTAGGGTTTTGGCACAAGTAAAAAAATTCCCTGAAAAGGACATTTTTAAAAATGCTTTAAAAAAAATTCAATAAAAAATATTATTTTGCAAAAAGATATTTTAAAATTACGAAACATTTTAAAAAATTAAAAGTATTGAAAAGAAAATAAAAAATATACATATAACACAATGAACAGATTTCTCAACAAATTTTCTTATACTTCTTGCATAATTTTTTGCATTGCATTTTTTGCATTCCCCAAAAACACCTTTTCACAAACGCCCAATGGTGCAAGTGTAATTGTATTACCTTATCACGAACAAGATTTGTGCATAGCTTATGATGACATGCCTCAATATAAACGTGAAGCAATAGACGAGATAAGTGCAGGACTACGCAAACAAGGTTTTTATGGGGCGAGTTTTACTGCTATCATGCGTAATATGAAGTCAAAAGGTGGTTGCGACACCCAAAATCCCAATAAAATTTTGAAAAATGTGCTTCGTGAATCAAAAGCACAATATTATTTAATTGTAGAAAGTAGTTTGGAAGATGTTAGAGGCAATTCTTATGTAAATCTCAATATCAGCCTTTACAAAGCAGAAAATGGTGATGTATTAAGTTATGCTTCTGCCCAATCTGACCGCAATACAGGTGATGACAAACGTACTCTTGTACGCAATGCTTGGGAAAAAATTAGCACACAAATCACAAACGAAATTAAAGGACAATCTACCACAACCACCGTCGTAGAAAATAAACCAAACGGAAAAATCGTAGCAAATCTTATATCTGATGTAGATGTAAATATCCCCAAAGCACGCAACCCAAATATTGATGCTGTGGCGGTAGTTATTGGAAATGCTAATTATGAAAAAGCAAAACCTGTAAAATTTGCCCTCAATGACGCTCTCGCCATGAAAAAATACTTAATAGAAAGTTTTGGTTTTCAAGAAGGCAATATCTTTTATGTGGAAGATGCCCGAAAAAGCGATTTAGAATTGTTGTTTGGCACAAAAGAACAACCACGTGGGAAACTTTTTAATGCAGTAAAACCGCAAAAATCTGATGTATTTGTATTTTATTCGGGACATGGTGCACCCAGCCTCAAAGATAAAAATGCGTACTTTGTGCCTGTGGATTGCGACCCACAATATATAGAAATTGGCGGATATGTTACCGAAACATTTTACCGCAATCTTGCCATAGTACCCGCCAAATCTGTTACAGTGATTCTTGATGCGTGTTTTTCTGGGGCTGATTTATATGAAAATATTTCGCCTTTAATTATCAAAGCAAAAGGTATTATGAATTTACAAAAAGGGCTTTTGATGGCTTCTTCGCAGGGTGCAGAGGTTTCAAGTTGGTATAATGAAAAAGGGCACGGATTATTTACCTATTTCTTTTTGAAAGGAATTCACAGCAAAATGGCAGATAAAAACGGTGATAACCGCATCACAGGCTTAGAATTGCACAATTTTTTGGCAAATCCTACCGAAGCAGTACCTTATTTTGCCCGCAAACTCCACAACATTGACCAAATGCCTGTCATTCAAGGTACACAAGCCCAAAAATCAATAGTGGAGTTTTAATTATAACATTTTAACCGTTATAACAGCCTAATTTTCAATAGACATTTTTTAATTATAAACTGATACATGCAACAAAAAAAGATTTTTTTTTGTTGCGTTTTTATTGTATTTTTACATTGTATTTTTGTTTCACAAAAAAAATTCATAACCAAATTATATGTTTATTATTCTTGTAAGTGTAGGCGTAATGATGGCTTTTGCAGTGCTTATGAGTTTAGGCTTGCTTATCACAGGCAAAGAGCTCAAAGGTACATGTGCCTCCCGAAATGTTGCCCTCTATGGCGAAGGTGCAGTATGTGGTATGTGCGGAAAAGTACCTGATGGAAATTGTGAAAATAAAACCGAAAATATTGGTAATTTTCCCGAAATTAAAAGATAATTTTTTACCATTGAAAGCCTGTTTCAATTTATTTCAACCTGCCTATACCTACAAATTGAGGAACCCCTAACCCCCTAATCCTCTGGTTTGGAAGCTCAAAATTAGTAATTAAAGGCTGGAACTCGCACCATTTTGGAATTTTATATCAAAAAAAAAATCGAAAGGAATCGAGGTTTTGAGGTTGTTTTAGAAGAAAATCATTAATTTTCTAATTTTTTTAATTCCTGTGTTTGAAAAATCTGAACATCTGATATTTTTACCACTCAATTATATAGGAGGCAAAAAGAAAATTTTAGACAAAATTCCACCTTTATTTCCAAAAGAAATTAAACGCTTAACAGGAATAAAAATGCAAGTACAGAGATTTTAATTACAAACTACATACCCGAAAAACTAAAAGAAATCGAGGTTTTGAGGTTGTTGTGATAGTTTTTTTTGTATGTTTAGGTATCTAAATAAATCAAAGATATATTTGTCACTCCGCAGAAATTTGGCTGTTCCTAACAGTAACAGCCAAATTTTTCAAAACGACAAAGTTATTTAATTTTTTTGCAAATAATTTGAATAATTGTAATTCTTTTCAAATCGTAAAAGTTCTAAAATTTTAAAATCAATGAAATATATATTTTTAATACTAATATTTTTGTTCCCAGAAACAATATTTGCTCAAAAACAAAATATTAAAAGTCTTTCTATACACGAAATAGATTCTATATTTAAAGTAAAATTTAAAATTCTCGCTCAACAAAGCAAACATAAAGAGGATTCTTTACAAAGAGAATTACTTGTTTATAAAACCAAAGAAAGTTATTATAATACGCTTTTAGGATTTCAGTCAGGAGTTGCTTTTACCGTAATTGGTTCGATTTTGACACTTTTAGGCATTTTCTCTTGGATATTCACAAATAATTCTGTTAAGAAAAATCAAAAATTATTTGATAAAAAATTAAAAGAAATAGAACAAATAAACATCGAACTTGAGTATGAACTTGTGGAACATGCAAGCCTTTTGTATATTTCTGGTACTGTTTCTTTAAGACAAGAAAAAGATTTTTCAATTAAATTTGATTTTATGTTATCTGCTATCCTTTTTAAGTTTAAGGCATTAAAAATGACGAGAAATACAGATTATAATATTCTGATATCTCTTACCAGAGAACTTAATGCGTTATTTGGAAAAATAAATTCATCACAAGAACCAACCCTAAAAGATAGAATGTCTAAACAAAAAGATTTTTTTTTAACAAAAATAAATAAAATATTAAATATAGAGAATAATGATATTAAAACAATAATTTCAGAAATGAGATTAAAAATGATAACTTATTACAAAACCATTGAAACAACACAAAATAACGCATAAATTTTTTAAATAAATGAAAATCTCATACAACTGGCTTCGCCAATACATTAACACCACCCAAACACCCACCGAGCTTGCCAAAATGCTTACCTCATCAGGCTTGGAAGTAGAGCATATAGAACCCTTTGAAACCATAAAAGGCGGATTGAAAGGCTTAGTCATTGGCAAAGTCCTCACCAAAGAAAAACACCCAAACGCTGACAAACTCAACCTTACCCAAGTGGATATTGGCGGTGAAACACCCCTCAAAATCGTGTGTGGTGCGTCAAATGTAGCCACAGGGCAAATCGTAGCAGTTGCCACGATTGGAGCAGAACTCTACCCTACAACAGGCGAGCCTTTTACCATCAAAAAATCCAAAATCAGAGGCGAAGAATCTGAAGGAATGATATGTGCAGAGGACGAAATCGGGCTTGGACAATCCCACGAAGGCATCATGGTGTTGGAGGATAAATTCCCACTTGGCACGCCTTTATCGCAATATTTCGGGGTTGAAACGGATTACACCATAGAAATCGGGCTTACACCCAACCGTGCTGACGCAGCATCGCATTGGGGCGTGGCAAGGGATTTGAGGGTACTGTTAAATACCCCAATTTCATTACCAAATGTGAATACATTTGCAGTAAATAATGCCCAAAAACTGCCTTTTTCGGTAAAAATATTGGCAGAAGATAAATGTGTGCGTTATGCAGGCGTGAGTATCACAGGCGTAAAGGTGCAAGAATCCCCAAAATGGTTGCAAAATCGCCTTAAAAGCATAGGTTTAAAGCCTATAAATAATGTGGTAGATGTTACAAACTTCGTTTTGCATGAATTGGGGCAACCTTTACACGCTTTTGATGCAAGCAAAATTAAAGAAAACAATGGCAAAAAAGAGATTTTAGTAAAAACCCTTCCCGAAAATACCGAATTTATAACCTTAGATAACCAAAAACGCAAACTTTCTGCCAATGATTTGATGATTTGTGATGGCAACAGCACGCCTCTTTGCATTGCGGGTGTGTTTGGTGGTTTGGATTCAGGTGTGAGTACTGATACCGTTGATATTTTCTTGGAAAGTGCGTGTTTTTCACCTACTTCTGTACGTAAAACTTCGCAACATCATGGCTTAAAAACTGATGCGAGTTTCCGTTTTGAGCGTGGAACTGATGTAGATATGGTGATTTTTGCCCTCAAACGTGCTTCTTTGCTTATTCAGGAGGTTGCAGGTGGTGAAATTTCTTCAGAAATTATTGATATTTACCCAAAAAATATCAAAAAAAACCCTATTCAAGTACGTTATGCCCAAATAAACCGCATTATTGGACAAAAAATTCCGAAAGAAACGATTATCAAAATTTTGGAAAATTTGGATATAAACCTCTCCCAGCATACCGAATTAGGTTTTTTGGCACAAGTTCCCAACTATCGCATTGATGTAAATGCAGAAATTGACATTATTGAGGACATTGCACGTTTGTATGGCTTGGATAATATTGCGTTGCCAACCACGATGTCAGCTAATTTTATATCTGATTTCCCTGAAAAAGATGCTTTTCAAACGCAAATTAGCATTTCAAAACATCTTGTAGGCTTAGGTTTTTCAGAAATGCTCAATAATTCACTTACTACACCTACATATTGGGAAGGTTTGGAGAGTTTTCCTGTGGAAAATAATGTGTTGATTATCAATAAGTTAAGCGAAGAATTGGAGACAATGCGTCCTACTTTACTATTTTCAGGGCTTGAAGTAGTGGCTTACAACCTCAACCGCAGACAAACTGACCTTAGATTTTTTGAATTTGGGAAAATTTACAAAAAAAATCCTGAAAAAGCACAAGAAGCACAGCACAAAAACCCAATTTTAGCACAATATTCCGAAAAAAATCGCCTCGCTATCTTCTTACAAGGCAACCAAACCGCAGAAACGTGGCAAAACAAAAGTACGCCTACACAATACCATGACATTGCCCAAACAGTTTTGGGTATTTTGCAGAAATCAGGTGTGGGACAACTCAAAAATACACCTTTGCAAAATGATATTTTTGCGTATGGCACAACTTTTTTCGTGCAAAAACGTGAAGTTGCACACATTGGAAAAGTACAAAAAAGCATCTTGAAAAAAATGGATATAAAATCTGATGTTTGGTATGCAGAAATAGACGCAGATTTTATTTTTAATAAAAAAAATACAGGACTTTATCACGAAGAAATCTCAAAATTCCCAGAAGTAAGAAGAGATTTGTCTATTGTGTTGGATAAAAATGTAAATTTTCAGCAAGTTGCGGATTTGGCTTGGCAGAAAGAACGAAAATTATTAAAAAATATCAATGTGTTTGATGTGTATGAAGGTAAAAACTTAGGTGAAGACAAAAAATCATATACTGTAAGTTTTATTTTGGAAGACAAAGAAGCAACTTTGACTGACCAAATCATTGACAAAGTGATGCAAAAATTTATCACAAGCTACGAAACAGAGTTAAAGGCAATTATCAGAAAATAAGTGATATAAGTTTAGGACTGTCCCTTTCCCCCAATTCCATTGAGGATTATTCATAAATTTAACCACACAAGAGGGTTATTTTGTGTAAAAAGGTGTTAAAACCTCTTTAGAGGTTCAACTTTAAATAGTGCCAATGAAATTGGGGATAATGGATAAGGTTAAAAAAAGTTGTCAGTTTTTATAAATTGGTTGAAATTTAGTATTTATTAAGTTTAAAATTTTTGGAAAGTTAAAACATAATATTCTGCACAAATTTATTAAGCACTAAAAAAATGCTAAAACTTTGTTAAAAATCAATGAATTTCAAGCAAAAAAAAATTATTTTTCAAAAGCCTTAGTTTGTATTTTTAATTAGATTAGAAAATCTTTATTTTTGGAAAATATATCAAAATGGTAAAGGCAAACATTGATATTCTTTCGGAATGACAAAAAATTCCTAATTCTTAATTCTTAATTCCTAATTGCATTTATGCGTTTTTTACTCTATTTTTTTTGGCTTTTTTTATTAAAAATAAATGCCTTTTCCCAACAAATAACAACTACCACAAATGGCGTAGGTGATGTAAGAAGCGGTTATTATGCTTTTACAGGTGCTACAATTTACCAAGATTACCAAACCAAAATAGACAACGCAACACTCATTATCAAAGAAGGTAAAATCGTACAAGTTGGGGCTAATTTGCCTGTTCCACAAGGAGCTTTGGAGGTCAAACTCAATGGAAAATTTATTTATCCTTCATTTATTGATGTGTATAGTGAATACGGTTTTTCATCTGCCCCAAAACGCAATGACAATGCAGGTTATGGCAATGAACGTTTTGAAAGCAATAAAAAAGGTGCTTTTGCATGGAATGAACACGTAAAATCAGAAGTTCACGCAGAAGATTTGGTTACAACCCAAGAAAAAGATGCAGAAGAATTGCGAAAATTGGGTTTTGGTTCAGTACTTTCACACCAAAAAGATGGCATTGTACGCGGTACAGGTGCTTTTTTGACGTTGCACAATGGCAAACCACAAGAAACTATTTTGAAAGGGCGTGCTTCTACACATTTTGCCTTAGAACGTGGTGCAGGTACGCAAACATATCCGATTTCGTATATGGGATATATTGCACTTATTCGTCAAACATACTTAGATGCAGAATGGTATGCAAGCCAAACAGATAAAAAAGAGTATAATATTTCGTTAGAAAATTTTAACCAAAATAAAAAATATCCTGCTTTTTTTGATGTACCAAACCGCCTTTTTGCCCTCAGAGTTGATAAAATTGCCAAAGAATTTAATGCAAATTATATCATAAAAGGCACAGGTGATGAATACCAACGCTTACAAGACCTCAAAAATCTCCAGAAATCTTTTGTCATTCCCCTAAATTTTCCTGAAAACTATGACCTTAGCGACCCTTTGGACGCTCAAATGGTAAGTTTAGAGGAATTGAAACATTGGGAACTTGCCCCTACAAATCCAGCACAGTTACAAAATGCAGGCATTAATTTTGCTTTGACTGTTGCAGGTTTGAAAAATAAAGGCGATTTCATGAAAAATTTGCAGAAAGCCATTCAAAATGGACTTTCTGAAAAAGATGCTTTAAAAGCCCTCACTTATACGCCTGCATTAATGGTAGGCATGGACAAACAAGTTGGTGCATTGAAAACAGGAATGGTTGCTAATTTTTTGGTAACTTCCAAAAGTATTTTTGATAAAGAAACTATTTTGTATGAAAATTGGGTACAAGGAAACCACTACAATGTGCAAAACATGCCTACAAAAGATATTCGCGGTGTATATGCCTTTACTTTTAGCAACCAAACAGGTACTTTATTTATTGAAGGAAAAACCGAAATGCCTACTTTTTTATTTCAAAAACAAAATGACACACTCAAAACCAATATAAATGGCAAATGGTCAGGCGAAAATTTGAGTTTGGTATTTAAAGTTTTGGATAAAACAACAAAATCACCAGAAAAAGGAAAAGAAGAAAAAACCAAAGAACAAAAAGAAAAAGAGGAAAAAGAAGCAAAAGAACAAAGAGAAAAAGAGCAAAATACGCCTGATAATCGCCTTACAGGTTGGTCAGAAGGCAAAAACTGGCGAGGTGTAGGTGAAGATGCAAGCGGAAAAAGTATTGTGTGGAGTGCAATTTACCAAAGCCCACCAAAAGACGAAAAAAAAGAAAATAAGAAAGACGAGAAAAAAGAAGATAAAACTGGAGAACTTGGTCAAGTAATTTATCCTTTTGTGGCGTATGGCAATGAAAAATTACCGCAACAAGAAAGTATTTTATTCAAAAATGCAACCGTTTGGACAAATGAAAAAGAAGGGGTTTTGAAAGAAACTGATGTGTTTGTGCAAAACGGAAAAATCGCACAAATTGGCAAAAATCTTGGTGCAAATGGGGCAAAAATTGTTGACGCAACAGGCAAACACCTTACCACAGGTATTATAGATGAACATTCGCATATTTGCCTTTTTTCGGTAAATGAAATACAAAGCATTGCCTCAGAAGTGCGTATGCAAGATGTATTGGATTCGGAAGATTTGGGTATGTATCGCCAACTCGCAGGTGGCACTACTACTGCACAACTTTTGCATGGTTCTGCAAATTGTATTGGCGGGCAATCTGCCATTATCAAATTCAAATGGGGCGAAAATCCTGATAAATTGCTTGTGCCTTATGCAGTGCCTTTTATTAAATTTGCCTTAGGCGAAAATGTAAAAAATAGTAATGCAGGTAATTTTGGACGTGAGAGATACCCACAAACACGTATGGGCGTGGAGCAGGTCATGATTGATGGATTTACAAGAGCAACAGAATACCAAAAACGCAAACTTGCCAAAGACCCAACCCTTAGAAAGGATTTAGAGCTTGAAACATTGGTGGAGATTTTGGAGAAAAAACGTTTTATTACGTGCCATTCCTACGTGCAATCAGAGATTAATATGCTTATGAAAGTAGCAGAAAAATTTAATTTTAAAATAAATACTTTCACACATATCTTGGAAGGTTACAAAGTAGCTGACATCATGGCAAAACATGGTGCTGGTGCAAGTAGTTTTGCGGATTGGTGGGCATATAAATATGAAGTAAAAGATGCAATTCCTTATAACCCTGCCCTTTTGAATATGAATGGTGTAGTAACTGCTATCAATTCTGATGATGCTGAAATGGCACGCAGATTGAACCAAGAAGCTGCAAAAGCGGTAAAATATGGCAATGTGTCGGAAGAAGATGCGTGGAAAATGGTAACACTCAATCCTGCTAAACTCCTTCATTTGGACGAAAAACTTGGTAGTATGAAAATTGGTAAAGATGCTGATTTGGTGCTTTGGACTGATAATCCGCTCTCAATATATGCAGTAGTGGAAAAAACCATGATTGATGGTACAATCTATTTTGATAAAGAAAAAGATGCCCAAAAACAAAAAGATGTGCAAGCAGAAAAAACACGTATTACCAATCTGATGCGTAAAGCTGGTGCAGAAGGCGGAAATATGCAAAAACCTATGATGAAAAGGCAAAGACATTTTCATTGTGATGATTTAGGTGAAGAAGCAGAAAAAGCATTGGAAGAACAAAAATAATTATAAGTTGAATAAACCAAAAAACCCTCTTACTTTGAAAAGTAAGAGGGTTTTTTTTAATGATAATAATCAAAAAAATCTATACCCCAAGTTCTTTTTTTACCTCCAAAAATGCTTGAATAGCTTTATCTAAATGTGTTTTTTCATGTTTGGCAGAGATTTGCACACGAATACGTGCCTTGCCTTGTGCCACCACAGGATAATAAAACCCAACTGCATAAATGCCTTTTTGCAATAATTTTTCTGCGAAATTTTGGGCTAAAACTGCGTCATACAACATAATTGGCACAATAGGGTGTTCGCCTTCTTTAATATCAAAACCATTTTCAGTCATTTTTTTGCGAAAATATGCTGTGTTTTCTGCCAATTTATCACGCAATTCTGTTGTTTCTGAAAGCATTTTTAATACTTCAATACTTGCACCTACGATTGCAGGAGCGAGTGTATTAGAAAATAAATAAGGGCGAGAACGCTGACGCAAAATTTCAATAATTTCTTTTTTGCCCGAAGTAAAACCACCTGAAGCCCCTCCCAAAGCTTTCCCCAAAGTACCTGTAACAATATCTATTTTGCCATGCACGCCTCTATATTCAGGCGTTCCTCTGCCAGTTTTACCAATAAAACCTGACGCATGACATTCATCTACCATAATAAGTGCCTTGTATTGCTCTGCAAGTGCATATATTTTATCAAGTTGTGCAATCGTTCCATCCATTGAAAACACGCCATCGGTTACAATAATGCGGTGTCTTAGGTGTTGCGTTTCTTTTAGTTTTGCTTCCAAGTCTTCCATATTATTGTGCAAATAGCGATAACGCTGTGCTTTGCAAAGACGTATGCCATCAATAATAGACGCATGATTGAGTTCATCAGAAATAATCGCATCTTGTTCATTGAACAAAGGTTCAAATACGCCACCATTCGCATCAAATGCAGCAGCGTAAAGAATAGTATCTTCTGTACCCAAAAATTCCGAAATTTTTTGTTCCAATGTTTTGTGGATATCCTGCGTACCACAAATAAAACGTACCGAAGCCAACCCAAAACCATAATTGTCTAAGGCATCTTTGGCAGATTGGATAATGCGTGGGTGGTCTGCAAGCCCTAAGTAATTGTTTGCACAAAAATTTAATACCTCACCTGCTTTATCCGTTCTGATTTCTGCACGCTGAGGCGTAGTAATGATTCTTTCGTTTTTGTAAAGACCGTTTTCTTTGATTTTGGCTAATTCTGCCTCTAAAACAGGTTGTAAGGTTTGATACATAGGGAATTAAAAATTAGGGATGGGGAATTAGGAATTTTAAAAATTATTCAAATCAAGATTATGAATTTAACACTGTATAAGTTTTAAATTTGGCAAAATTAAAAAAAACAACCTAAAATTTAAAATAAACAGAAGATTATTTTATTTTTATAAATTGCTGTATAATATTATAGGCTTCCCAACCAGCAAGATTTATAGGGGTTAATAGGCTTTTTTTTACTTTTTATCTTCAAATTTTCCTTTTTTACTGACATGTATTTTAAATGAGAAACCACTTTTTTTGTTTCCCATATTAAAAACTTTTTTATCTTCGTGATTTTCTGTATTAAAAAATAAATGTGAAAATAATCCGCCCCAAAAACCTTTTTTCTGGTTAGGTTCTTCGGTTATATTGTTTTGATTTTTTGTATTTTTCTTAGTATTATTTATAGATTTTTGGGTTATATTTTTAGTTCTTCTTTTTTGCTGGTTATCTAAAATTTCGTTTTCAAAATTACCAAAAATACTATTTTGCCTGCCATATTTAAGATTTTCTTCTTCATTTTCTTGTGCTTTTTTCGTTTTTCTTTTTCTTGGGTTTTCCTCAAAATTTTTCCCAAAATCCTGTCCAAAGTCTTCAAACATATTGTATTGTTGAATTTGTTTTGGAAATTCTGGCGAAGAAGCATATTTATCAAAAAGCTGGTTTCTTTTGTTTACTTTTGGCGCCAACCAATCATGTGCTTGTATGACTTTTTTAAAATATTTGACTTGAATAGTGGTTTTTTTTGAAAAAAATTGTCCAAAAAAATTCCTAATTGCATAAAAAATAGGCACAAAAGTTTGTTCCGCAACTGAAATTGCAGGCGATATGACCGCTACACGCATATTTGGGTGGATTTTATTAAAACGAGGCAAAAATTGATTAGAAAACCACGTCCTCGCAGGGTCAGGTTGTGTTTGCATATCTTTAAAATTAAAAATAATATCAGACACATTATTTTGTCTTGCGCTATTTTTCCTTGCATCTTGTAAAATTGCTTCCCAAGCATTACGATAATGCTTGCGAGGTACATCACCTACAAGTTGCATGACATAAAAACCATTTCTATTGTCTAATAATGCCACTACACAAGCATTTTCAGTTTCATACAAACTTGTCATAAGCCCTCTAACCCCCAAAGGGGAATAAATACAAAAAACTATTTAAAATATCAAAGATTTTAAAAATTTTGAATTTTCATTTACCTTTAAAAAGTCATTTTTTATGAATTTTGAACCTCTGAAATCGTATATTTATAGGTTTCCATGATAAGGTTTGCCAAAAGGTTTTTGCAGGCATTTTCTACCAGATTTTGGGCTTCTTGTGCATTTTGGGCTTCTACTTGTAGCGTAATATGCTTGCCAATGCGTACATTTTCTGCTTGCGAAATACCCAAATTTTTCAAACCCAATTCGATTGCTTTGCCTTGTGGGTCAAGGATTTCGGGTTTGGTCATAATGTCAATGTTTGCTAAAAAATTCATGTGTGTTTTTTTGGTTTTATATTTTTAATTTATAAGACGCTGTTTTAGGCACGCGGATAACGCAGATTTTACGGATTAAAACGGATTTTTATACTTTTGTTTTTTGTATTAATCCCCTTTGGGACTTGCTCTCCCTTTGGGGGCTGGGGCTTGGTTAGAGGACTATAACCTAAATCCAATCACAAGTACATCATCAGTTTGGGGATATTTTCCTTTCCAACTATCATGCAAGTAGCTTACTTTTTGGTATTGGTATGTAAGTGGTTTATCTGATAAGTCACTCAACACTTCACGGAATTGTCGCATCATAAATTTTTGTTCTTGCACTCCGCTCCCACCAAATTGGTCTCTATAACCATCAGAAAACATATAAAACATAGCGGGACTTTTATAAGAAATCGTTTGTTTGCTAAAATTTTTATCTACCATATACCCTCCAATCGGAAAATTATCCCCTTTTACAAGGATAGGATTTTTTTCTGGCAATTCAATATGAAACATAATACCTTTTGCACCAGCAAATTCAATTTCTTGTTTTCCTTGGTCAATCAAACAAATTGCCAAATCCATACCATCTTGGTTAAAACGTGTATCTTGTTTCAATGCCAAAAAAATATTCCTATTCAATTCATGTAATATTTGCGAAACATCAGTTATACCTTGAAACTCAATAATTTGCCTTAAATATGTAATGCCCAAAAACGACATAAACGCACCAGGCACACCATGTCCAGTGCAATCAGAACATACTACGATAAGTTTTTCGGAATGAGGTAATTTATAAAACCAATAAAAATCACCTGAAACCACATCTTTTGGTCTAAAAAACAAAAAAGATTCAGGCAAATACATTTGTAATTCTGCAAAATCAGGCATTATAGCAGACTGTATATGTTTTGCATATTGAATACTACTTGTGATAAGATAATTTTGTTCTTGCAGAAGGACATTATTTTGTTCTATAAGGGCTTGTTGTTGCAATACTTCTTCATTTATGGCTAATATTTCTTCATTTCTAAGGTTAATTTCTTCATTTTTTTCTTCAATACGTTTTTTTTCCCTTGCCAAATCCTCTTGTAATCTGTTATGTTGTCTTGCTCTATTGACCAACACTTGCAAAATACCTTGTAATATTTGTACGTGTTGTACCATTATATCATAAAAAGTAGCTTTGTCAAGCACCAATAAAGTAGTATCTTCTACCGCAGTTACAGAGGCAGAACGCAATTCTGTATCCAATAAAGCATATTCACCAAAAACCTGTTGTGTATTGAGTGTTGCAAATGTATAGTCGCCATCATGTACCTTTACGCTACCTTTTAGAATGACATACATTTTTGTACCTTCATCGCCTTTATAAAAAAGATTTTCGTCTGCCTTCACGCTTATTTCTGTAAGCACTTCTGCGATTTTGTGCAAAACTTTTTCTTCGGTTTTTGAAAAAATACTAATGTTTTTTAAAATAAAAATTCTTTCATTAATATTCCCCAAAAGTTCTGCTTTCATAGTATAATATATGGTAGTAATTTTTCAATAATATTTATTTCAATTTTACCTTTCTTATTTTTTATTTGTAATCAACAAAAACTGACAACTTAAATCATTTTACAAAAATATGACCAAAAATGTTCCATTTTTTTTTTGTAATTTGGTATGCTAACAATTTTAGTGATAATGGAATAAATCCACGAGGTTTTTAAACTGTTGTAGATTTTTAGAAAACTGACAACCCTTGTTATTCAATTTCAGGAATATCGCCTATTATGACCAATTTTCCTGCGGTCGCTTCTTTTATTTCTACAACGCTTACGCCTTTGGCACGCTCCAATAATTGAAACCCACCTTGTGGCAACACCTCATATACACCCAATTCTGTAACGATTTTTTTTACGCATTTCACGCCTGTAAGCGGAAGCGTACAAGCAGGTAGAAGTTTAGAATTGCCATATTTATCCACTTGTTGCATAGCCACAATAATATGTTTGGCAGATGCCACCAAATCCATTGCACCGCCCATACCTTTTACCATTTTATTAGGGATTTTCCAATTGGCTATATCCCCTGTTTCTGATACTTCCATTGCCCCCAAAATCGTAAGGTCAATATGTCCGCCACGAATCATAGCGAAACTATCCGCAGAACTAAATAAAGACGCGCCTATTTGCATCGTAATCGTTTGTTTGCCTGCATTTATAAAATCTGCATCTACTTCGTTTTCTGTGGGAAAAGCTCCAATACCCAAAAGTCCATTTTCAGATTGTAGCACAACTTTCATACCTTCAGGTATATAGTTTGCCACCAAAGTTGGAATACCAATACCCAAATTAACATACATATTGTCTTTGAGTTCTTTGGCAATGCGTTGTGCAATACCGTTTTTGTCTAATGCCATTTTTTTTTATATTTTTTGCAAAGCAAAATTTGTTTAAAAACGTTTTTTCACAAAAATACACGCTTTATAGGTAAATCCAAAAGTATCAAACGTAAAAAAGACATTTTTAAAAAAATATGTAAAAAAAAACACATAAATTTTTACATTTTTGCAAACTTATAAAATCAAAAAAACGTAATAACTCAAAAATTAACAAAAAATAATAAATACATCATGAATTTAAAAACTAAATTTTTCTATTGCTCAAACACAGCAGTATTATCTTCTATTTTTTTAGTTGCTATTTTTTTGGTTGCTTGCAATGGCGAAACAACTTCAAAAACGGATACAGACAAAAAAACTGATAGGGATAAAAAAACAGAAGTTCCAATGGAAGACCGCATTGTTTCCATTGAAAAAGCCATCAAAAATCCCGAAGGCGTTGTGAAAATGCAACTTTCAGGGCAAAATCTCACGGATATTCCAGAGGATTTTGCAAAACTGAAAGACCTAAAAAGTCTATTTTTGGGCAATAATCCACGTTTGGATTTTGAAAAAGTGTTTAATATTATTAAAAAATTGCCAAATTTGGAAGAATTGGAACTCACAGGCAATAACCTAAAAACCCTTCCAACAGACATCAAAGAACTCAAAAAGCTAAAAGCAATTTGGCTTAGTGCAAACACAAAATTGGATTTGGAACAAGCATTTGAAGTATTGAAAGAATTGCCTGTTTTGAATGAATTATTTTTGGAAGATAACGACCTCAAAAAACTACCTGAAAAAATCGCTAACTTGCCTGCTTTGGAAATCATTTATCTTGGGCGAAATACACTCACAGAACTTCCTGAAAGCCTTAGCACAATGCCAAAACTTCATACATTGAGTTTGATAGAAATACCTAAAATGAATTGGAACAAATCTTTTGCACAATTTAAAAATTACCAAAAATTAGAAGTGCTTTTGCTTGGTAATAATGGACTTTCTACGCTTCCGCCTGATGTAGTAGGCTTGAAAAATATTCAAAATCTTTGGTTAAATAATAATAATTTTACAAGTGTGCCTGAAATTTTGGGCAAAATCCCACACCTAAAAGAATTGTATATTTTTAACAATCCTATTGACGCAAAAGCCAAAGAAAACAGCAAAACCATATTACCTAATACACAAATACAGTTTCAGAGTACTATGTAGTTTTTTTTGTTATCAGTTTTTTTCAGTTTAATGCTTTGCATTTTGCAAGTGAGACACTTGCGATTTGGCAGGTCGTAGCTAAAAGCTACGACCAAATGAGTTATCTACTTTTTGAATGCCTGATACGTACCAAACACCCTTCATGAACATTATGGCTGTCAAGCACGATAAAATAATTTACATTTTTATATTTTATTTCCCAATAAACAGAAAAATTTACCCAATATTCGAAACCATAAACTTCGGGCTTGTATTCTGACGCTTCTTTAATATATTGGTCTGTATGGTCTATTCTTGGAAATTTTGGTACGCCAAATTTTGACAATTCTTTATAAGCATGTTGTATGAGTAATGTCATATATTTATGATTTCCAACATAGTTTTGTATATAAAAATTATTATTGCACTTTCCTATGTGATTGAAAAATTCCATACTGTCACATTTAAAAATATGTTTTTTAGGGTAGAAATGAAAATCAAAATCTGTTTTATTGCCATCAAATAATGCCAATGGAAAAATGCTGTCATTTGTTTCAACAAAATATTGTTTATTTATTTTTTTTGACCACTCTGCTTTTTTAGGGTTTTCTATATCCACGCCAAATATTATTATTTGGCTTTTGACGGAAAACGTAATAAAAAAAAAAAAATTAAAAAATATTTATGATATTTCGTCTGAAAAATTTTAAGCTTTTTCATATGGGATTACTCTTTGCGGTATTTTTGAATTATTTAAAATTTCTTCCAAAGGAGATTGTTCAGCCCTAATTTTATTTTCTTGTATCCTTACCATTCTTTCATTTGCATCTGCTTTTTGCCCAGCATCATCAGGGTCTTTATATTCTGAGTATTGCGAATTGAATGCGGAAAAAGCTTTTCCTGTGGTATAGTAATAAGCATGTATCAATTCATGGGCAAGTCCTATTCTTGGGGGTCTTTTGCGTGTGCTTATTCCTGTGGCATTTAAACCGCCCATAGGATAAGTGTAATCGTAGTAAATAACTGCATCAACTGGTTCTCCCTTTTCTGCTTTTTTAGGTGTTGTAGTATCTGTGATATTCATTTTTCCATTGAAAATTGTTTCTCTCACATTAGCTTGAACATCTAAAACCTCTTTCCCATTTTCTAAAATTGGAATGTCATTTTCATCAACTTTGCGTATTACATCTTTCATTGATTTTGGTTTGTTGGCTTTCCTTATAACAATTTGTTGTTTCGGAAAGGTTTTGCCAAAGTCCACAAATCCTATAACATCACGCAATAATTGTGTGCCAAAAGGGCGGTCAATTTCAGGATAAATTTGGTTTTGGTCTTGTGGATTAGATAAAATGTCTATTTGATAGAGTGGAAGTTGTTTTTTGCCTTCATATAAAGGTAATATAGATAGTGGGTCATTTGTCAATAATTGTAATTGAGCAAAAACATTATTTACAAAATTCATGTTGTTTTCAGTTTTATAGATAATCAAGCCTCTAAACTGCCCATTGATAGAAATATTTCCTTCTTCGTCTTCCCCACTCGGTATATCCAAAAACTTACTTGTATCACCAAGTATTTGGTCTTGGTTGAGGATTTTTTTGGCGATTTCGCCATCTATGTCGTATGGATTTTTGAAATTTGCTAAGGGATTTATCATAAAATTGAAAAGTAGCCCCTAACCCCAAAGGCAGAATAATCCGTTTTTTTAGGGATTAAAGGGCAATTTTTTTAGTGAAAAAATGGTTTTAGAATTATGCTTTTGGCGGGTTAAATAGATTTTTTATTGCTTCAGCCCTTTGTACAGGGTCTGCAATGTCTTTGAGCGTTTGGAGGATTAAATCCATTTTTTTATTTTCTAAATCCATTTTTTCATTTTCTGCATTGGCAGTTCTTACTGCTTCATCTTGCAACTTCGTTGCATAACAATCCAACGCTTCGCCATATCCGAGCATGGCATCAGCGATGAGGGCAGGGGTGCGAAGGGTATAATGCTTTGTGGGGCAAAAATTATTCATATTTTCACATTTTAATCATCAAATATATTAGCACCAATTTACACACTTATTTTAAAAAATAAAAATCCACTTACCAGATTGTTTTATTTTGCTCTTTTCATTTGTATCGCAAAATATTATTCTGTTACAACTTTTTTTTACAAAGTTATGAACACATATTTAATTTTTTTTTTCAACTTGGTAAATAATTGACAAGTAAGACGGAGAAATCATATCCAAAAGTAATATATTTTTTCTGTAAAACCACAAAATTAAATCTACTTTTTTATATGGACAATTTACCCCAAAATGCACACTTCCAATATTCCATAAATCATAATTTTCTGGTGGATTATAATTATGACGATTGAATACTCGTTTATTTTCCTTTTTTGTCCAATGAATACAACGTTTTATTGTTTCTTCTGGGCTAAAAATATGATCTTCTTTTAAAAAATATATCCTTTTCGCTATTCTTCTAAATGTTGTTGGTACATTGGCAAGTAATAAAGGTTTTTCTAAAAAAGTATATTTTAGCATAAAATTTTTGTATCCTAAATTTTTGAGTTCTTTTTGATATTTAGGTTGCATTTCAAGCATTTCTAATAAAATCATATTTTTACTTATCATAAAATAAGTAGTATCATTTTGTTCAAATTTTACTTTTAACACACCATATATATGTTTATACCCAAACAATACCTCATAAAAAGCCAATGAATCAAGGTTTTGAGAAATACTTTTATGAGGGAATAGACCCATCAACAAAAATACAAGAAAACAAAGTGTTATCCATTGAGATTTTTTACCATTCTCTTTCATTTAATTCTTTATCTCTTTTATTAGGTGTGATAATAAAGCCTTTCATTTCTTTACCTTGATCAGCTCTAAATTTTTTTCTAAGCATGGCTTCGTTATGCAAATATTCTTTTGGGATTAGTCTCCCTCCATAACTTGTTCTAAGTCCTTTTTCGCCCATTTTTAAACGTGTCCTATTTGAAAAATTAACTGCATCTAACTCCTCCATTGGGATGGAATTATCATAACTCAATTCGTCACCAATTTTTATATAAATTGGTGTTTCACCTATTTTTTTGCGATCATACAAGTATTCAGGAAAGAAAAAATCATTATTTGAAGTGTTTGTTGTTAGAGTGTAACAACTCCATATTTCATCACACATAATACTCTCAACATTTGTAAAACCTACCCTTTTTCCTTCTTTGTTTGTGATATCATAGTAATTGGTATACTCGTCTGTGTTTAGTAATTCCCATTGAAGAAATGGAAAATGATGAAATCCTATATGGGTATCGCCTGCAAGTCCTGATACAACCCACCCTTTATCTGTCATTTTTTCATACAGTTCTATATAAACATAAACTTTTTCCTGAGATGCTAAAAAATCTATGATACTTTTCGCATAATCATCTAATTTTCTTATAGTGTTCAATTGTTCTTGAGTTTTGAGGCTTGCATTTTTTAACCATTCTGTAGGATAGTTTATAACATCTTTCTTATTTTTTGCATTAAATAGTTTACCATGTTGAAATCTTACTTTGAATGACATATCATTAAAACTGGTAATAAAAAGCCCATAAGGTGATTCGTTATGAACTTCTTCTTCCAGCGTTTCCTCACTTCTCCCCAATACCCTTTCTTTTACCTCATCAATGACTTTTGTTTTGTAGTCTTGGAGGATTTTTTTGTAGTTGTCTAAAATACTCATAGTTTTTTATGGATTTTTTTGTGAATAGAAAAATACAGAATTATATGACTGCTTTTTTGGAAAAAAACAGCCAGATTTCTGCGAAATGACAAAAAAGATTAGGTGGTTTTGATAGGCGGATTAAAAAGTTTTGCAAGTGCTTCAGCTCTTTCTTTTGGGTCGTTGATTTCGCTCAATGTTCTTAGCATTAGGCTCATTCTTTGATTTTCCAAATCTTGTTTTTCCCTTTCTATTCTTGCTTTTTCTATGTCATTGTCCATCAATCGCATTGCATAACAATCCAACGCTTCGCCATATCCAAGCATGGCATCAGCGATGAGGGCAGGGGTGCGAAGGGTATAATTGGTGGCATTGAGTATCAAACCCTTGATGTTGTATGTGCGGTTTTTGGCGGTGGTGTAAGGCGAGTTTATCCCTGTGCGTTTTTGGATATAGGTGCGGTCTTGCCCCTCATAAGTTTTGTAAGGCACTTCTTCCAAGAAATTTACGAGTTTTTGCAAACGAAAATTATTCATATTTTTTCACATTTTAATCATCAAATATCTTAGCACCAATTTACACAATTATTTTAAAAAATAAAAATCCACTTACCAGATTGTTTTATTTTGCTCTTTTCATTTGTATCGCAAAATATTATTTTGTTACAACTTTTTTTT
>JANPJR010000103.1:0-22927 GCA_031425615.1 Cytophagales bacterium | reverse complement strand
TCACTCAATCTGTGTGTAGTGCCTTTTGACCAATCAGGGTAGAAAGTTGTTGCGATTTCAGGTGCGACATTTCCCCCTCTTTTTTGTGGTTTTGGTTGGCTTTGTTTATTTTGCCACCAAACAGACGCTTTTTTACTCAATACAGATATTGGAGTGGTTTCCAGAGGCTTTATCTCCTCCTGATATTTAGGCTTGCACGCCTGAAAAACAGTAAACAATATTAGGAAAGTATACAAAAAATTCCTAAGTTTTTTTTGGTTTTGAAACATATAAAGGAAAATTAAATTAGTGTATGCAAAAGTAATATTGAAGGGTAAGAAAAACAAGAAAATATAGTTAGAAAATTTTAGCTCTTTGAAAAATAAAGACGAATTTATAACCCAAAAATTTTGCCATGTTGCCAAATCATATAAAACATCACCAAGTCAAACACAAATAAAAAACCACCTTGCAAACACAACGATTGCCCAAAACCTGTGTTTCTTTCACAAGAAATAAGGTTTTTGGCGGTTTTGGCACATTCACTCAAATACAACCCAAACACAATATACACCAAATCTAACGCAGTATTAACCAAAAAAATCGTTTCCAAAAAATGTTGTTTTTTCAAAATATATATTTTTGCGGTTTCATTTTTCAACAAATCATTTTTTAATGTTTCAGTTTCAAAAAACAACAATGAATAACCCGCTATTATAAGATTAACCAAATTCCAAAAGAAATTCATGCGTTGAAATTGTTGTTGCTCATTTTCAGTTTTGAACATTAATATTCCACCCAAAAAAATATTAAAAATCGCCCAACACAATAACACACATAACCCTGTATGCAAAATATTTTGTTGTTGCTGATAAAATACATCTAATGTCATAAGTAAATTTAAGTTGTTGGTTAATTCAGTTGTCGGTTATTGTAGATTTATTTTCAACAAAAACACCAAACAAGGCATCTTATTTGGTGTTTTTGTTTATTTTTATAAAAAATAAATCTACTTTGGTATAAAAAAAAGAAAAAACGAAAACTTGAAAATGTATTTTGGCTGTTTTATTCCTAATTTCTAATTCCCAATTCTCCTTTATGCTTTTTTTTCTGTAAGGTTATTTGTTTTTGGTTTTCCGTTGCTGTTACGTATTAATTCGGATTCGCTATATTCGTTGAGCAAAAATACATACACGATGCGTGTTTCCATTTGCATTTTACCCGAAATCACTTCTACAGATTTTGCTTCGCCTTGTCTTTGTCGTATTTTGCCTGTATGTAGTGGCGTATGTTGGTTAAAAGAAATATCTTGTGAGCGTTCTTTCCAATCAATAATATTGCGATAATCAGTATCTAAAAACAATTCCAAAGGCTTTCCAATGAGTTCATTGCGTCTAAACCCTAATTTTTTGGTTAGGTAGCCATTCATTTGCCTAATTCTAAAATATTCGTCAGTGATAACAACACCAGAGAACATTTTTCCCAAAACGGTTGTAAAAATCAAAGATTCTTCAGAGATATGATTTACTTTGTGTTCAAATTCAATCATCCAATGTTGATACTCTTCTACTTGTTTTTGTAGGCGATTTTCAGATTCTTGTGCTTGTGAGGCTTGTTTTTCGGATTCTGAAAGGAAATATTTTGTGCGAATATGTGTTTGCAGTGTTGTAAGCGAAGTACCTAATCTGCGTACAACTGCTTCAATCCATTCAATTTGATATGGTTCGTAATTGGTTATGCAAAGCAATTCAAGCACACCTACAATCAAATCATCAGCTTTGATAGGGACAATCAATAAGCATTTTGGGGCAATCGTTCCCATAGCGGAATGAATTTGCGTATAGTTTTCGGGCAAATCTTCCAAATAAATGGTTTTGCCATGTTCCCATACTGTTCCGATAAGTTCTTCGCCTTTTTCAAAAGGTTTTCTATTAGATTTTTGGCGTTGATACGCATAAGAGGCTTTGAGTTCCAATACTTGGTTGGCTTGTCCATCTTCATCTTGTATCAAAAACAATGCTCCTTGTTGGCTTTTGGTATATTTTACGAGTTCTGTAATAAACGTATATGCTTGGGTTTCTACATTGGTGTCGCTTTGTCTAAGGATTTCATTAAACATTGCAAGTCCTTCGTTAAACCATGCTCTTTTTGCTTCTTGTTGGTTAAATTCTTCAAGTTTGATGTTTTTTTCGCTTGCTTGTTGCAATAATCCTTTAATTTTTTTGAGCAAAATTTGGATATTACGGGCAAGACTTCCTACTTCGTCTTTTGATTTGATTTTGTCCAGTAATACTTCTTGATTTCTAAGCCCTTTTGTAACAGATTGTACCACCCTGTCCAATAATACAATAGGAGCAGAAACATTTCTTGCAATCACAATAGAGAAAATAACCGCCATCGCAAACATTATCAAGAAGAAAATAATCACAATAAAATTTGCGTTGTCTTCCAATGCAATGATATTGCCATCAATCACTTCGTCCATTTGTTTAAGCAATTTTTCTATTTGTGCAACAGTGCTTGCCATTTCTGCTTTCAATCCGCCTTGTTGGTCGCCCATTTCTGTTTCAAGTTGCACGATTTTCTCAAAATTTTTGAGGTATGCACGCATGAGCAAAGTCATTTTGCTCATATCTTTTACCGTTACTTTTTGTTTGCGGGCAACATTTGCAAGTTTCAATGCTTGTTTTGCGAGAGAATCCGCATATACATTGTCTTTTCTTAGGAAATAATCTTTTTCAAATTTTCTTAAAATCAAAAGTTCCACTTTGTCCAAAGATTTCATTTTTTGGATTTCGTGGATAGCTTCTCTCATTTTGCCTTCTGACCCATAATTTTTATGACCTCTTTGTCTTAATTTTATGACCAATTTTTTAAAAATATCATGGTGGTCATGGCTTATTTTATGGATTTTTTGGAGTATTGGAAATACGTCAAGGTGTTGGGTAAGTGGATTTTCAGTAACTTGGTCTAAACGTTGTTTTTTTTCAAGCCAAAGTTTGTGATATTCTTGGAGATGTGTGCTGGTAGCTTCTTGCATAAATTGGTCATTTTGCCAATCATACAACAAAAATTCTTGCTCCGCGCGCATCAATCTGGGCGAAATAACCAACAATTCATCTACTTGATGACGCAATGTATGGTAGGCTTTGAGGCGTTGGACATACAAAAAAGATACAATGGCTATGCCTATCGCAAATAAAATGAGCGAAAAGAAATAGAGTTGTAGGCGTGAATTTATCTTTTTTTGCCAATTAAAAGCCATTTTTAAAATAAATTTTTAAAAAAGTGTTTGTAAAAATCTTCTTATAAACCTAAAAAATTATGCCAAAAATTATCCAAAACAATGTTTTTTTGTTTTGCTGGTGTGCTATTCACAAAGATATTATTTTTTTTGTAAATATTACAGAAAATTAAATTTTTAATCTTAATATTTCAATTTTTTTTCCAAAATATTTCAATTTTTTTCAAAAAACAAAAAAACCAAATTTTATGTTGATATAAAACTTGGTTTTTTTTATTATCTCAAAAACTGACAACTTTAAGGATTATTTGAATGCAGGAATACCAGTGATTTCAGCCCCCAAAATCAATAAATGAATATCATGCGTGCCTTCATACGTCAATACGCTTTCAAGGTTCATACTATGACGCATGATAGGATATTCGCCTGTGATACCCATTCCGCCCAATATTTGGCGTGCTTCTCTTGCGATATTGATGGCAATTTCTACATTATTGCGTTTTGCGAGGGAAATTTGAGCAGTAGTTGCTTTGCCTTCATTTTTGAGCATACCCAAACGCCAACAAATAAGTTGTGCTTTGGTAATTTCTGTAAGCATTTCTGCCAATTTTTTTTGAATAAGTTGGAAACTGCCAATAGGTTTGTCAAATTGTATGCGTTCTATCGCATAACGTTTGGCGGTATCGTAGCAATCCATCGCAGCACCCAAAGCACCCCAAGCAATCCCATAGCGGGCATTATCAAGGCATTTCATAGGTCCTTTTAAACCAGAAACATTAGGCAAAAGGTTTTCTTTTGGCACTTTTACATCTTGAAAAACCAATTCACCTGTAATACTTGCACGCAAAGACCATTTTCCATGAATTTCAGGAGCAGAAAAGCCTTCCATGCCTTTCTCTACGATAAGTCCATGTATGCGACCTTCCTCATTTTTTGCCCAAACCACCGCTACATCAGCATAAGGCGAGTTGGAAATCCACATTTTTGCACCATTCAATAAATAATGGTCGCCTTTGTCCTCAAAATGCGTTGTCATGCCTGAAGGATTTGACCCAAAATTGGGTTCTGTAAGCCCGAAACAACCCAAATATTCGCCAGAGGCAAGTTTTGGAAGGTATTTTTTGCGTTGTTCTTCTGACCCAAACGCATAAATTGGATACATTACCAATGAACCTTGCACCGAAGCAGTAGAACGCATGCCTGAATCGCCCCTTTCTATCTCTTGCATCATCAAACCATAAGCGATATAATCCAAACCACCATTTGGGTTGTATTCCACAGGAATTGTAGGCCCAAAAGCCCCAATTTCACCAAATTTGCGAACGATATGACGTGGAAAATGGCATTTTTGGGCGCAATCTTCAATAATTGGGGAGATTTCACGCTTCACAAAATCACGCAAAGATGCCCTAATAAGTTTGTGTTCTTCTGTCAATAAATCATCTATACCATAAAAATCGGGCGACTCAAATGCGTCTGCTTTGTGTGTTTTTTTGATTTCTACGGTTTCCTCAATGTCTAAAAGTTGTGTATTCATAATATTTTTTTAAATAAAAAGTGTTTTTTATAAAGTGTCTTTTATAAAATAAGCTGTTATAAGAGAAAGTTTTATTTCTTGCAAAAATACAAAAAAATCTTGTTTTTTTATAAATTAAAAAAAATGAAAAATTAAGGTTTCATATAGTTTATAAGAATTTGCAAAAACGGTTTGTTTCTTTTTGGGGGGGTATGGGGCTGTTTTTAACGCATATTTACCAATGTTTGGTGAATTTCTTTAATGTCAAAATTATTAACATCAACTTCATCAGGCGTACAAAGATTCATCAAAAACGCATCTTGTGCATTGCCCAATCTGTGTGCTTCGGAATAAGGAACTTCTGGGTGAAACGTTACCAAAGAATATTTGGAATGATAATCTTCAAACATATTTTCTAATTTGTGTTCAAGTTGTCTTTTTCTCAAAAATGCAGGGACTGCGGTTTTATCACGCATTTCATAAAAATTTTCCAACGCAAGTTCCGCAATCGCATCAGTATTTGGTTTGCGGTATTCAAAAAAACCTTTAAAAATTCCACTCCAATTTTGATTATTTTCAGTCAAAAGACTATCCAAAAAAACACAATCTTCAAATGCACAATTCATGCCTTGCCCATAAAAAGGCACAATCGCATGCGAAGCATCACCCAAAAGCAATAATTTATCCTTGTAATACCAAGGCTCGCAACGCACTGTGCCAAGTGTGCCAACAGGGTTGTGCAAAAATTGTGAAGCAAGGTCAGGAATAAGTGTGAGCGTATCTTTAAATTTTTCCTCAAAAAATGCGTTGATTTTGGCTTCTGTTTGCAATTCTTCAAAAGAATTTTCGCCTTTATTTGGAAAAAATAACGTACAAGTAAAACTTCCATCAAGGTTTGGCAACGCAATCAACATATATGAGCCACGAGGCCAAATGTGAAGGGCATTTTTTTCTATTAAAAATTTTCCAAGGTCATTTTTGGCGTTTTTGTTTGGAAAAATTGTAAGTTCTTTGTAACCATGCTCCAAAAAATCAATATTTTCATAAAAATCATTACTTTCCAATGCCATTACTTCTTTGAGTGCTTTACGCAAAATAGAACCTGCACCATCTGTGCCTATTACAGTAGGGATTTTTTGTGTAAAGGTATTGTCTAAATGCTTAAAAGTATATATTTCGGTTGCTAAATCTGCATCTATAAGTTCGTGTGCAAAATGGATTTTAATGTTTTTGAACGTATCACACACATTCAAAAGTGCAATATTAAGCCCTGTACGTGATACAGAATTGATGTATTCAGTTTTATTTTTCCCATAAGGCACTTGTGTAAGATTTCCTTGCGTATCATGCAACATTCGTCCATACATAGGTATTGCGTGTGCAAGCACTTCTTCGCTAATGCCTGCTTTTTTCAATCCTTCAATGCCACGTGCAGAAAGTGCGAGATTGATAGACCTGCCACGTTCTACTTTTGCGTTTCGCATATCTGCCCTTTTTTCATAAATATCTACTTCAAAGCCTTTTTTTGCTAAAAAAATTGCTAAAAGGCTTCCCGAAAGTCCTGCACCAAAAAGGGTTATTTTTTTCATGTTTTTCAATGTTTTTATTTGAAGGTTAGTTTGTTCTATTTTTTGTGTGTATTTTAATTTTGTAATAATTGGATTAAATCATCAATCCAGTTTTTAAAATTTGGGCATTGCTTGCAATGCAAAATCTATTTTTTTTATAGATTTAAAATTTTCTATCTTAATATTTGTAATCATATTTTTAGTTTTTTTCAAATAAATGTATTCGCAATTTTACGTAAAAATAAACAAAATTTTCATAGAACTTGTTTGCTGTTTTATTTTTTCACTTGTTTTTTTGGATTAAAACAATTTCAGGGAAAAAATTTTTTGGAAAATCTTTCGGATTTTCTTTTTTAGCTTTCAAAAATTCATACATCAAATACGTTTTGTAGCTTAAATCTTTTACAAAGATTATTTGATTTTCTGAGTGTTTTTTATCATTTTCTAAATATTTTTTTCTGTAATCTTTTACGAAATCTTTTGCAAAAATTTGATATTCACTCTGTTTAAAACCAGTTTTTATATTATTTTTTGAAAAATAAAAAAGTATTAAAAAACCAAAAAAGCATATAATATTAAAATAAAAATAATAATTTTTTGAAAAAATATTTTTTAAATAACATAAAAATTCTACAAAAATTGCTAAAAAAATAACATAAAAATACGTAAAAACTCGTTCAGGTGGTAATACTTTTTGCAAAAAAATAATGGAAAAAGGCGTTAAAATCAAAGAAAAATATAATATTTTTTGATTTTTTTTAGCAAAAAATAACAAAAAAATAGACAAAATTCCTAACAAAAAACCAAAAAAATGTGGAAAAATTGGAAATAAGTAATCAAATATTTTGTATAAAAATACGAAAAATCCTGCAAAAAAATCTCCATAACTTAGCGATTTTACCCAATCATTTGCGAATACTGACCCAAAACCACTTACCAAAAAAATAGGGCTATACAACAAAAATATAACACATAATATTTTGATTTGTAACAAACAAAAATCAATTAAAAATTTTGTAAAATTTGATTTTAAATATATTAAATCTTTTTTTTTATTAAAAATAAAATAAATAACCAAATAAATACTCAAACTTCCCCACATATACAAAAATGTAGGAATTGTATAAAAACCCAAACTTACCCAAAAAATAATAGAATTATTATGATGTGTTAGACGATTTTGAAGTATTTTTTTTGTTAAAACATACCCAATTAAGATTTGTAAGGCATATCCTCGCCCCAAAAAACCCATTAAAAATAAAGGGCTTTGTACCAAAAAAATAGCAGAAAATAAGCAGAAAATCCAAATATTTTGTAAAAAACCTGTGCTTTTATCCGTATTTTTATAAACATTGTTTGCAAATTTTACACCCAAAATACCTACACATATTACAGAAACAAACCTTAAAATATGATATTTTTCTACAAAAAAAATATCAAAAACACCCACAAAACACGCCAAAATATCAAAAAAAACATGATGATTGGGTCCTGGATAATAAAAAATATTAACCAAAAAACCTCTTGAAACTAAAAATGTATAAGCAAAAACTTCGTCTTCAAACGCAGGAAAATATATCGCATAATATCCAAAAACAAAGATAATCACACAAAAAAACAGCGAAATAAATATAAATTTTTGTGGATTTTGCTTGACTTTGTTAATTTTAAATTGAAAAAAACGTAATTGAATATTGGTTTTTTCTTGAAAACTTGTACAAAAAGAAAAGAAATTAGCTTTTATTTTTTTAAAAAAAAATAAAAAACAGATTAAAAAACCAATCAAAAACAGAGAAATACTGATTTTTAAGGTTTGAAAAATAAAAGGTGTAAGAAATTTTTGTTTAATATTGTTTATGTGCAGAGGCGAAATCTGCGAAAAAGAAAGTGAATACGTTAAAAATTTTTCATAGGTCAAAAAATACAAAGCCCCAATTACCAATATTATAAATATTATGCTTATCAAAACTACTAAAAGGGAAGTGTAAGTTAGGTTTTTTGGCATAAAATTTACGTTTGAAAAAAATTGTAAGAATTTTTATTTTAAAATATTTGTTTTAAAATATTTGTTTGTGTAACATTTTCGTTGCAAAATTATTAATTAAAATTTGGATAATGCTAAAATTCATTTATTTTTACAGTAAAGTAAAAAGCTATTTCTTGTGTTTTGAATGTATTTTTTTTAAATTTGTATAGTAGTGATATTATTGTGATAATTTATTCTCCTATTTTTCCAAAAACTTCCCCAAAAACAAAAAACTTGTTTAGTGCTAAAATTTGGATTTTAGGCTAAACAAGTTTTTTTGTGAATTAAAATATAAAAAATTATTTTATAAATTCTTGAAAATCAACAAGTTGCGTATTTTTCAGTACACGTGGGAATTTGTGTTGTCCGCCCATTTTTCCTTTACTTGCCAAAAAATCATAAAATTTTTGTGTAGGGAGCACTTTTACAAGTACATCACGCAATACTGCTTTTCGTTCTGTTGCATAATCATCATTTAGTTTTTTGAGGTTTTCGTCCAATATTTCTTTTAATTTTTGTTCATCAACTTGCTCATCAGAGCCTATGTACCATTGGTGTTCAAAATAGCCATCTGTGCGTGTTACGCCTGCCACAGTAAACTCTTTTACCGAAAAATTTAGCTGTTCTGCGGTCAATTCTATGGCTTTGTTCATATTATCCACCGAAAGATGCTCACCACAAAGACTTAAAAAATGCTTTGTACGCCCTGAAATGATGATTTCAGATAGTTTTTTATTGGTAAAACGCACTGTGTCGCCAATCAAATAACGCCACGCACCTGCACAGGTTGTCATTAGGAGGGCATAATCTTTATTTTCCTCCACTTCATCAATCAAAAGTGTTTTTGGTTTGCCAATGATTTCGCCATCAGCATCAAAATTTTGTTCATTGAAAGGCACAAATTCAAAGAAAATACCACCTTGTAGGGCAAGCGTCATATCATGGTCAGGTAGTTTTTGGTATGCCACAAACCCCTCCGAAGCCAAATAAGTTTGAATGTAAGTAATTGGTTTTCCTAACAATTTTTCAAAACCTTTTTTATAAGGCTCAAAAGATACACCACCATACGCAAAAGCAGAAAGATTAGGCCATATTTCGTGGATATGTTGCACTTTATAGTGTTTTACAATGCTTTCCATGAGGAGTTGCAACCATGCTGGGTTGCCTGCTATGTAACCAATATCCCATTTGCTGGCTTGTAGGGTAATTTCTCGTAGTTTGATGTCCCAATCGTTGTGCGCAGCAATTTTTTTGCCTGGTTTGTAATAATGTTGAAACCAAAAAGGGATATTTCCTGTGGTAATGCCACTTAAATCACCTTCATAAAAAGAGCCATTTCCCATTTTCCTGAATTGTAAATCTGTACTTCCCCCCAACATTAAGATTTCTTTGCTAAAAACTTTTGCAGGAATATCTTTAAAATCTGGAATAGACAAAAACTGCATCAAACCTGTACGTGTGATGGCTTTTATCATAGAATTGGTAACAGGAATATATTTGCTTGTAGCACTTGATGTGCCAGAACTGAGGGCGTAATATTTGGTTTTGCCTTTCCAAGCTACATTTTTTTCGCCTAATTCACGTTCTTTGTGCCACCATTCTTGGTATATTTTTTCATAATTAAAAATAGGCACATTTTTTCTAAATTCATCAAAAAAATCATTTTCTTTGTCGTTAAATTTCCCTAAAATTTCTTCAAAATTATATGCTTTTGCAACTTGTGTATAGCGTGCTTTGAGCAAAAGCTTTTGGAGTTGTTTCTTTTGGCGTTCGAGTGGGCTTTTTCGTTTTGTTTCAAAGCTATTACGCAAGTAATTGCCTTGTCGTACAAGTTGTTCTAAAAATGTCATAGGAAATAATAGGTTTTAAATAAAACCCAAGTTGTCAGTTATCGGTTTTTAAATTATTAGTAGTTTTTATAAATTTACTACTTATATGCTCAACACAGAAAACGATAAAATAGGCGGTTATTTTTCTTAAAAAAAGTATAACACAAAACTTGGGTTAAATAAAAGTGATTTTTATATTAAATTTTTTGTAAAAATAGTAAATTGTGGAAAAAAATAGTAAACTATGTGGGCTTAAAAGCCTTTATGTTTTTGTTTTACAATATCTCTGTATGGCAATGGGGCTAAGAAGTTTCAAACACGAAGGTACGGGCTTGGAAGCCCGCACCATTGCATAAATGACAACTTAAAAACCGATAACTCAAAATTATATTACTTCTTGTTCTGGGCTTTCGTCTTCTTGTGCATCATCTTCTTGTGTGTCGTCTTCTTGCGTGTCGTCATCTTCTTCTGTGTCAAGACTATCATCAATAATTTCCACAATTTCAGCAAGGTTTTCCACAAGTTCGCTTTCTATGATTTCCTCTCCTTCAAGACGTTCTATACGGGCTACTGATGCTATTTCATCACCATCTTGTAGGCGAATAAGTCTTACGCCTTGTGCATTACGTCCCATCACACGCATTTTTTCCAATGCCATGCGAATTACCAAACCCGATTTATTGATTATCATCAAATCATCTTGGTTGGTTACAGATTGAATGGCTACAAGATTACCTGTTTTTTCGGTTATTTTAATGGTTTTTACGCCTTTTCCGCCCCTGTTGGTTGTGCGATATTCATCTACGTCAGAACGTTTGCCATAACCTTTTTCTGACACTACCATTAGGGTACGCGAATTATCTTGGATACAAACCATACCCACTACTTGGTCGTTTTTGTCTGCAAGTCTGATACCCCTCACACCCATAGCAGTACGTCCCATTGGGCGTATTTTGGCTTCTGGAAAACGAATTGCCCTACCTGAGCGAATACCTATGATAACATCAGCTTTGCCATTGGTAAGTTCCACATTGAGTAAGCAATCATCACTATCATCTTGGAAAGAAATGGCACGAATACCTGCTTGGCGAGGGCGTGAGAATGCTTCTAAGGTGGTTTTTTTGATAACACCTTTTTTAGTACACATCACAAGGAAATGATTTTTGAGAAATTCCTCGTCATCTAAACTACGTACATTTACCACTGCTTTTACTTTGTCCTCTTTGGTCATTTGCAATAGGTTTTGAATAGCACGACCTTTAGCAGTTTTGCCTGCTTCTGGGATTTTGTACCCTTTTATCCAAAATAATTGCCCGCTTTCTGTAAAAATCAATAAATAATCATGCGTAGAAGCGATAATTAGATGTTCAGTAAAGTCATCACCTTTTGAAGTGCCTCTTGAACCTACGCCACCACGTCCTTGTGTGCGATATTCTGTTACCGAAATGCGTTTGATGTAGCCTTCATGTGAAATAGTAACCGCAATTTGCTCCTCTTTTATCATGTCCTCGTCAGAAAATTCATCTGTGTCCATGTTAATTCTTGAGCGACGTTTATCTTGGTATTTATTTTGCATTTCCTCCAATTCTTGGCGAATAATGCTTGTGCGAAGTTCTTTGTTGGCAAGGATTTCTTCTAATTTGACCACCAACGCAGTTATTTTTTGGTGTTCTTCTATGATTTTGTCCCTTTCCATTGCGGTAAGTCTTTGCAAACGCATTTCCAAGATTGCTTTTGCTTGAATATCTGAAAGTCCAAAATTTTCAATCAAACCAATTTTTGCAAGTTCCACATCAGAAGAACCACGAATAAGCGAAATTACTTTGTCCAAATTGTCCAAAGCAATCAAAAAACCATCTAAAATATGTTGGCGAGATTTTGCTTCTTTGAGTTCGTATTGTGTTCTGCGATACACTACATCATAACGATGCTCCACAAAATAGTGTATCAGTTGTTTCAAATTAAGCGTCATAGGGCGACCTTTTACTAAGGCAACATTATTGATGCTAAATGAATTTTGGAGTGATGTATAGTTGTATAATTGGTTTAAAACCACTTGTGGCACAGCGTCCCTGCGGAGTTCATACACAATACGCAAACCTTCTCTATCAGACTCATCACGAATATCTGAAATACCTTCTATTTTTTTGTCTTGCACAAGTTCCGCAGTACGTTCTACGAGGTTGGCTTTATTGACAAGGTAGGGAATTTCTGTAACAATGATTTGGGTTTTGCCTGTTTTGGTGGTTTCTATTTCTGCTTTTCCACGCACAACTACGCGTCCCCTGCCCGTTTCGTAGGCTTGTCTAATGCCTGACACGCCAAGTATTTCGCCCCCTGTTGGGAAATCTGGTGCAGGGATAAAATCCATAAGTTCCCTCACGGTGATTTCTTCATTATCCAAATACGCCAAAACGCCCCCAATGACCTCGCCCAAATGGTGTGGTGCCATATTGGTAGCCATACCTACTGCAATACCTGATGTGCCATTTACAAGCAAATTAGGGATTTTGGAGGGCAATACACTTGGTTCTTGGAGTGAATCGTCAAAATTTGGGTTAAAATCTACGGTTTCTTTTTCAAGGTCAATCAATAAATCTTCTGCCATTTTTTGCAAACGTGCTTCGGTATAACGCATACTTGCAGGTGAATCGCCATCTACCGAGCCAAAATTTCCTTGTCCATCTACTAAGGGATAACGCATTGACCATTCTTGTGCCATACGCACCAATGTATCATATACTGAAGCATCACCATGTGGGTGGTATTTACCCAAACAATCCCCTACAATCCTTGCAGATTTTTTGAAAGGTTTGCCAAAGCCTACGCCAAGCTCGTCCATGCTAAAAAGTACCCTTCTATGCACAGGTTTTAAGCCATCACGTACATCTGGCAATGCTCTTGAAACAATTACCGACATTGCATAATCAATGTAAGCGGTACGCATTTCCTCCTCAATATCTATGGGCAAAATACTGGAATGTTGTTGTATATCCATTTGTTAAAATGTTAAATTTTCTTTGTTTATTTATCCTACAAAATTAAGCAAAAATTAGCAAATTAACAAAATTTTTTGGATTAAAAATTAAAAAATTTACACTAAAAAAATATACCTAAATAATGCTTTATTTTAGAATTAAAAAGGTTTTTTTTTTGTGTTTTACGTATTTTTTTCCTTATTTTTCTTAAATAAAAAACAAAAAGACAATCCATTTTTTGAAAATGGTGTAATTTTTTCTTATCAAGCATTTCATTTTTAGTTTTTCAAAGAAAAAACCTTTATTTTAATGCTTTAAAACATTAGAATAAAGGTTTTTTTTGTTTTTTAATTACAAAAAAACTTAAAAATAGTTCTCAACAACTGGTTACTGATAACTGGTTACTAATTACTTGTTGGTCTGATTATCTACAAAAATTTTTCCAATACTTTTTGAATTTTTTTGCCTGTTTCTTCTGAGCCTTCTAAAATATTGTCATAAATCATTTTTTCCTGTTTTGTAATGTCAGTAATGTAATCAATTTCAGTTTCTGAGGTTGGTTTTCCGCCCATGTGCCAATTTGGAAAAACCCTATCTTTGATAAGGCTCAACGACATCAGAATTATGTCATGGTGGCGTTCGTCTTGTTTGATTTTGTCATACAAGGCAAGGATTTTTACTCTTTCTCCTTCCACATATTGAATAAATTTTGTGTCAGAATACAACAAAAGCCCTGTTGCTCCTTCTGCTGGGTTATTTCTTATGGCAGATTCAAGGATTTTTTGGATTTCAGCTTCATCACAATTTTCACTGCGTTTGCTAATATAAAGGATTTGAGCAAGCATAATTTTAATTGGTTTTTGTTTAGTTTTTTTAATACATTTTAAAATTTTTGATGTTGGTTTTTTAATTCAAAAAATAGTAATACTATCAAAACGATATTTTTCAAGTAAAATTATATAAAGTCTTATTTTAGCCTTTGTTAATAACCTCCATAATTAAAGCATCAAATTCGCTTTTTGGTATGCCTATTTTTAGGGCGAATTTTAAACATAGATTATATTCTTTGTCTTGGATTTTGCTGTCAATCGTCATCATCATAATAATATCCTCCAACTGTGCAAGTTGTTCTTCACGTGTTTCGGGAATAATAAAATCCAAATTTCTGCCATTCATCATCACATTAGCGGTTTCACGAAGTGATAAACCCATTTGTTTGGCTACTTGTACCAAAAAAGTGCGTTCATTTTCTTGCAGATTGTCGTCTGCCATTGCAATAAGGTACAAATTTTGGAAATAATTAAGGGCTTGTTGTTGTCTATCCATTTATTTGATTGGTAAAAAGCCCTCTGACTCGCAAAGGGGGACAAAAGGCTAAATTGAATTAATTGATTAAATAAAATTATCCTTGATATCTTGGGCTTGATTACTCCCTTGGGGTTAGGGAGTAAATACTAACTCAGTCATCACAGGACAATGGTCTGAAAACTTGGCATCATTTAAGATAACTGCTCTTTTGAGGTTTGCCTCCAAATGACTGCTAAGTGTTTGGTAATCAATACGCCAGCCCAAATTATTGGCACGTGCCTGCCCACGCAAACTCCACCAAGTATAATGGTGTGGTTCTTTGTTCAAAGTACGAAAACTATCCACAAAACCCAACGCAAAAAAATCTGTGAGCCATTGGCGTTCTTCGGGCAAAAATCCTGATGTGTTGGCGTTTGATTTTGGGTTGTGAATGTCTATTGCTTGATGGCAAATGTTGTAATCGCCCACCATAAGCAAATTGGGCTTCGTTTGTTTGAGCCATTGAATATAATTTTTAAAATTATTGAGCCATTCAAATTTAAAATCTTGGCGTGTATCACCACTCGTACCAGAAGGCATATACACACTCATAATAGAAATATCTTTCGAATCAATACGCAAAACACGCCCTTCTGGGTCTTCCTGATTATATTCAGATTCGTAGCCATACTGCACATATTGCGGATTTTCTTTGGTAAAAATGGCTACGCCTGAATATCCTTTTTTTTGAGCAGGGTGAAAAAAACAATAATACCCCAAATCTTCAAATAATTCGGTTGGGATATCCTCCCTTTCTGCTTTGATTTCTTGCATACAAATTACGTCTGCATCTGTGGCTTTGAGCCAATCTACAAAACCTTTTTTGATGACTGCACGCAATCCATTTACATTGTAGGTAATGATTTTCATTATTTTTTAAGGTTATATTTTTTTGTGATTATTTAGTTACCCAATTAAAGGCTTCTTCCATGTTGTCAAAAGTGCGCATTTGGTATTTAGACCCTATAAATTCATCTTGTACTTGCTCCAAAGATAATTGCGCAAAAAAATCAGCAGGGGTTATAGATGCTGCCTTGAAAGATACATCATATTGAGATATTACATTGTCATACACCCATTTTTGTAAATCAGGTGTTACTGGATAAGATAATTTTCGCATATCAGCCAGTTGCCCACGCAAATTATTTTTTATGATTATATCCAATGATATTAAGATGATTTCTTTAAATTCTTCTTCAGACATATCTCCAGATGCTTCTAACCAAGATGCATGACATATTTTGGCTTCTTCATTGACATATAACTTGATAAATTTTGATGCGTAAACCAATTTTTCCATAAGTTAAAAATTTATTTTTCCCCTATTTTTTTGATTAAAAAATTTATGACAAATATAACGAAAAATTAAGAAAAAACAAAAAGAAAATAGGTTGTTAGAAAGTTTATGCGGAAAAATTATTGTAAGAGGCACGCGGATAATATAGATTTTAGGGTTTTTACAAAAATCTTAAACTGGAATATTTTAAGATTTTCGCATAAATATTAGAAGAACCAGAAAATATAAAGATGTTTTTTAAAGTTTTTTTTAAAAAAACTATTTCCTGTGTATCTGCACACCCGCCAACAATTCCATCAAAAGTGCTATTCCAACGTGTATGCACATACCGCCAAATGTACTATGTGAATAAAAAGCAATCACACCCAAAATATATCCCCCAAAAATAGAACCTAATGTTTCGGGCATTGGCTTAAAAAAATGCAAAAAACAATATACCGAAACCATAGGAAATACTGCGCCATGTCCCAAAAATTGCCCCAATGCCATTACCATAAATCCACGAAAAAATATCTCCAACGCAATGAATTGCAACACATAACTCAACTCAAAAATCGTAACCGTAACATAAGGCGAAATGCCCCAATATGCCTCAGCTTGCCCAAATTTGTAGCGTGGATATGCCTCCAAAAAACTTGCTTGGTATGATGCCCACACCAATAAAGGCAACATACTTAATAACATATACAGATAAGGCTGATAATGAAACCCCTCCACACGCACACCATAAAAACTACTCTCACGCATCAAAGGCGAGAAATAACCATAAATAAATGGAATAAGCAAATAAAATATGGAAACTTGCAGATTATAACCTGTTTTTTGGGTAAAATAAAAAATATCTTTTGGAATTTCTTTTTTGTAAAATAGGTACCATAAACCATATTGATTGATTACCAACACACCCAATATCAACGCACTCAATACCCAAAAATTTGATTGGTAAAATATTGAAAATTGATTTTTTAAAGCATCAACCTTGAAAAAATATACATACAAAAAAATCGCCCCAAAATACGCCAAACCATAAAATAGGAATCCAAAAAAAAACCTTTGAAAAATACTATATTTGGAAAAAGAAACATCAAAACCCAAAGCATACCGCACATACATACTCCCGCCCAAAAAAAGAAAAAAACACACAAAAAACCCAATTTCTTGGTGCGAACTTAAATGTTTATAGAGATAATCAATAATGTATTTCATGATAATTTACTCGGTTTTATGATTAGTTTTTTACAAAAATATACGCTTTTTTTCAAAAATTCAAACAACAAGCTAAATAAAAACACTAACAAAACTTTATTCTTTATTTTTAATAATTTTTTTTCAAAAAAAACATTTCACAAAATTATATTTTTAATAATTTCTTTTTTTAGCTTAAAAAAAGATACCTTTGCATAATTAAAAAAGACAAAATTTATAATCCATAATTTATAATCCAAAAAAATGATTACAGACCAACTTACACGTAGCCAAGAAGCTATTGCCTTAGAAGAAAAATATGGTGCGCACAATTATCACCCACTTCCTGTGGTACTTTCACGTGGCGAAGGTGTGCATGTATGGGACGTAGAAGGTAAACAATATTTTGATTTTTTGTCTGCGTATAGTGCAGTCAATCAAGGACATTGCCACCCACGCATTATCAATGCCATGATAACACAAGCCCAAACGCTTACTTTGACATCAAGAGCATTTTACAATGATAAATTGGGCGAATTTTCAAAGTTTATGACCCAATATTTTGGGTATGACCGTATTCTACCTATGAACACAGGCGTAGAAGGGGGCGAAACTGCGATAAAACTTTGTAGAAAATGGGGCTATACGGTGAAAGGTATTCCTGAAAATAAAGCTAAAATAATTTTTGTGCAAAATAATTTTTGGGGCAGAACATTATCTGCGATTTCTACTTCTAATGACAAAGGTTCTTATCAACATTTTGGCCCCTATATGGCTGGTTTTGAGATAATTCCTTACAATGATTTGACTGCGTTGGCTGAAGCGTTGGAAGACAAAAATGTAGCAGGTTTTATGGTTGAACCCATACAAGGCGAGGCTGGTGTAGTAGTCCCAGATGAAGGATATTTGCGTGAAGCGTATAATTTGTGTAAAGCAAATAATGTGTTGTTTATTGCTGATGAAGTACAAACAGGACTTGCACGCACAGGCAGGCTATTGGCGTGTGATTATGAAGATGTAAAACCAGATATTTTGGTATTAGGAAAAGCCCTTTCAGGTGGTACAATGCCTGTGTCTGCGGTACTTGCCAATGACGAAATCATGCTCACACTCAAAGCTGGACAACATGGCTCTACGTATGGCGGTAATCCGTTGGCATGTGCGGTGAGCATAGAAGCAATGAAAGTATTGAAAGACGAAAATTTGGCAGAAAATGCGTTTAGATTGGGTAATATTTTTCGTAAAAAAATGCAAGAAATTGCAGAATATTCTAAGTTGTTTTTTGCGGTACGTGGCAAAGGTTTGCTCAATGCAGTTATTATCAATGATACGCCTGAAAGCGAAACTGCGTGGGATTTTTGTATGAAATTGGCAGAAAATGGCTTACTCGCTAAACCTACACATGGCAATATTATTCGTTTTGCACCACCTTTGGTTATCAATGAAACGCAATTATTGGCATGCTGTGATATTATTGCAAAAACTGCGAAGGAGTTTGAAGCGTAAAGATTTTTAATCCCTTTTAAAAATAAAGATATACACAAAATATATACAAAAAGTCATAGCATCTGCTATGACTTTTTTATTGGCATTGAATTGAATATTGGATTTTATTGCCATAAATCTCTAATAAAAACGAGATTTTATTTAAAATTTTACTAAAAAAATGATTAAATTTGCTTTTTTTTTTCAACTTTGAAAAATCATATAAAAAATTTCTTATAAAAAATTAATAAAAACTACACCATGCACCACCAACAACCCAGAAATAACAATACAAATATACATATCGAAAAAATCAATGAAACAAAACCGTATATAGGATTTACGATAGGCGATTTTAATGGTATTGGTACAGAAATTATTATAAAACTTTTATTGGAACCACGCATTATACAATACTGCACGCCTATTATTTATGGTTCTATCAAAATTATACAAAAATATCGCAAACTTATGCAAATTGCAGATATGCCTTTTCAGCTTATCAGCAAAGCCACACAAGCAAATCCACGAAAAATCAATATCCTTACAGTACAACACGAACCGCACCACCAACTTGAAGTAGAACCTGGAAAACTTACCACAGAAGCAGGCGAATACGCAGTGGCTTGTCTCAAACAAGCCACAGAAGATGCCATAAAAGGTGATATTCAAGCGATTGTTACTGCGCCATTGCACAAAAATAATACGCAAAGTGAGCAATTTCCGTATGCAGGGCATACAGAATACCTCGCCAAAGCCAGCAAAAGCCAAGAACATTTGATGTTGTTGCATAGCCCAGATATGTGTGTGGCAGTTGTAACGACACATATTCCGCTTTCAGAAGTGAGCCAACAACTCACAAGGGACAAAATACAAAAGAAAATAGAACTCCTATTGAAAACACTCAAAAATGAATTTAATATCACAAAACCACGCATTGCAGTATTGGGACTTAATCCACACGCAGGCGATGGCGGTGTAATGGGCATAGAAGAAACCCAAATTATAGAACCTGTGATAGAGGAATTTCGCAAAAAAGGCAACCTTGTATTTGGGGCTTTCTCTTCTGATGCTTTTTTTGGCAAACACCTTTACAAAAAATACGATGCAGTACTTGGCATGTACCACGACCAAGCGCTCATTCCTTTCAAAATGTTGAGCATGGACAATGGCGTTAATTTTACCGCAGGTTTGCCTTTTGTACGTACTTCGCCTGACCATGGCACCGCTTTTGATATTGCAGGAAAAGGCATTGCTGATGAAACTTCTATACGTGAAGCATTATTTTTGGCATTGGATATTTTGAAAAATAGAAGATTGGCAACTGTTTAAGTAAAGTTTTTTCAGTTGTTGGTTTTTATAATTTTGTCATTTTGAAAAAAATTGGCTGTTTTTGGGCTAAGATTTTGAATGACAAAAATAAAAAATAATTCTTAACTCTTAATTCCCCATTCTTAATCCCTCATTATTTTGACAGAGCAAGACATCAAACGCGCAAGCAAAACTTTCAGTCACGCATTACGCCACGCACCAGAAGCACTTAATTTGCGTATGGATGCACAAGGCTGGGTAATGGTAGATGAATTACTATTGCAATTTAGCAAAAAACATTTTGGTATAACGTTTCAAGATTTGGAAAAAATCGTTGCAGAAAACAACAAAAAACGATTTGCTTTCAACGAAGATTTTACCAAAATACGTGCTTCACAAGGTCATTCATTAGATTTTGTGCAAATGGATTATGTACCTGTAGAGCCACCAGAAGTGCTTTATCATGGCACAGGTACAAATACAGTTGCTATTATCAAAGAAGAAGGTATCAAAAAACTAACACGCCAATATGTGCATTTGAGCCAAGACACCGAAACCGCCAACAATGTAGGCAGTAGGCACGGAAAACCTTTTATTTTTACGGTATTAGCAAAGAAAATGCACGAAGCTGGACATCTTTTTTTCCAATCCGAAAATGGTGTTTGGCTTACTGATTTTGTACCTATTGAATTTTTGAAAAAAGATTGAAAGTAATAAAGTCGTCAGTTTTTCCTTACTACTATACAAATTTTAAAAAACAAATTCAGAACGCAGAAAAAAGGCTTTTTTTAGTATTTTTTACTGAAAAATAATTCGTTTCTTTGAAAAATTAAAACAAATATGATGTTTAACGCTGTTTTGAGTTTGTAATTTTTCAAAAAAATCGGAGTCAGACCTCCATAAACTACGGTACAGACCCTATTTTTTGAAAAATGGCATTAAAAATATTTGTTTAAATCGTTTCAAAGTACTTTTTTTTAAATTCTAAAAAGATGTATAGTAGTAAGCAGTTTTTTAAGTTGTCAGTTTTTTAGTTATTTCAAAAAAATATTATCTTTTTTAAATAAAATAACTAAAAAAATAATTCTCCATTCTTAATTCCTAATTATTTAACATTCTGCTACACTAATCGGAATATTCACTGCGAGTCCTCCTTCTGCGGTTTCTTTGTACTTTGTATTCATGTCTAAGGCGGTTTGCCACATGGTTTTCACAACGGTATCAAGCGAAATTTTTGCTTGTTCAGGATTGGTTTCTAAGGCAAGATGTGTGGCGGTAATGGCTTTCATTGCCCCCATAGAATTGCGTTCAATACATGGAATTTGGACAAGACCACCCACAGGGTCGCATGTAAGCCCCAAATGATGTTCCATCGCAATCTCCGCAGCAGTCATCACTTGCTCAGGCGTACCACCAAGTCTTTCGGTCAATGCACCTGCAGCCATCGCAGAACTCACACCAATTTCTGCTTGACAACCGCCCATTGCAGCAGAGATTGTTGCCCCTTTTTTAAAAATACACCCAATTTCAGATGCGGTCATCAAAAATTTAATAATGCCATCTTCAGTGGGATTTTCTGTAAAACATATATAATACATCAAAACTGCAGGAATAACGCCTGCAGCACCATTTGTAGGAGCAGTAACTACACGCCCAAACGCAGCATTTTCTTCATTGACTGCAAGGGCAAAACAACTTACCCATCTTAGTATTTTAGAAAACGAATTACCATCTTTTTTAATCAAACTAATCCATTCTTCTTGGTTTTGGAAAAGAGGTGAAATAGGCGTATTTGTATGGTTATCCGCATTTTTTTTGTCGTTATTTTCGGTATTTTCTTGGTTGTAAGATGCTAATAAATGTGCATGCATTTTTTGGGCGCGTCTTATTACTTTCAATCCACCAGGCAATTCGCCTTGTGTATGCACACCTTTATAAATACAATCACGCATAGTTTCCCAAATACGCAATATCTTTTTTTTGATATTGTCTTCTGTATTCCATACTTTTTCATTTTCCCAAACTACATCACTCACATTGCCTTTAATGGTTTTAGCCCAATGCAACGCATCAGCAGCAGTGCGAATAGGGTAGGGTAGTTTGATTAAATTATCCACTGTTTCAGTATTTTCGGTGGTTTCTTGCACAATAAACCCACCACCTACCGAGTAATATGTTTGTTCAAAAGTGATTAAAGAATCTTTACTTAAAGAATTTTCTGGTTGAATGTATGCAATAAATGAAAGACCGTTTGGGTGAAAAGGCAATGTTTTGTCATAACAAAAATGCAAATTTTCAGTATAAGAAAAATAAATTTTGTGTATGTCTTGTAAAGAAATCATACTTTTTTCTTTGATAAAATTTATTTTTGGCGTGATACTTTGCGTGTCCATTGTTACAGGGTCTTCTCCCGAAAGTCCAAGCAAAACTGCTATATCTGTACCATGTCCTTTACCTGTTTTTGCAAGAGAGCCATACAAAAAAACTTCTATTTTTTGGACTTTATCCAATAAATATGTTTCTTGTAATTGTACCAAAAAACGTTGTCCTGCGCGCCAAGGGCCCATTGTATGGGAGCTACTTGGTCCCACGCCAATTTTAAGCATATCAAATACACTCAAAGGTTCTTCATTTGGATTTTGCATCATAAATTAGTTAAAGTTATTGGATTTTGGTTCTTAGATTTTTTAATGTTCTTGGATAATTTTTAGAAATTTTTATACAAAAAAAAGAAAAAATTAGGGAATAACAAATTTTTTGGTGAAAATTTATTCCTTTTTACAATAACAACAAAACTATTATTCTAAAATGCTTAAATTTAAACGTGTGCTTTTTTTCATTTTATATATCTCACGCAAATATTTGATGGGATAGGGATATACAGTCAAGTATCATTGTTTCACAAAGTCAACATTCATGGTTACTAACAATTTATCAAAAAATAAAACACTTTTTATTATTTTATCATCAAATGCGAATATTAGGTTAAAATATAATTTTTACAAGAAAAATAGCTATAAAATTGTACTATTTTAATATTTAAGTTTAATTTTTACATCTAAAATTATCAAAATTTATTTCCAAAAATAAAATGCGTATTTTATTACTATTTTTAATGCTTTTAAATATTGGCTTATCTTAGTTTTGTTATATTTTTAAAGT
>JANPJR010000102.1:0-70487 GCA_031425615.1 Cytophagales bacterium | reverse complement strand
TGATGGCTGTCCTCAAATCTGGAAAACCTTTTGATGAATCCCTTTATGGAAAAGCGCCACAAAAAATAAATTCTGAAACAAAATAAAAAAAAACAATAGATTATTTTGACTAAAATTTGCAATTTACCACAGTTCGTTTAGGTTTTAGTTAAAAACGCTATGGAAATAGTTTTAAGAGAATTTAAACCCTTAGGGTGTTATAAAAAATTTCCAATTTTTTATAACACCCTAAGGGTTTAAACTGCACAGGTGGCGGTTTCTTCCTATTTTTTAATTTTTTACCTAAATAGATACGGTTTTTTTATGTTGAATATCAAAGAAAGGTTTTTTGATATAAAGAATTTTTTGTATTTATTTCCCTTTGGTGGTTGGGGCTAAATAATTACTATGGATTTAAAAAATGTAAAGATTGGAAAAAATGATGTTCTGCTTCACGTGAAGGCTTATTTTCAAAACCTTCATAAATATACGAAAATAAATAATAATGGTCACCTACCAAAAACATGCTGTATGTTTGTTCTCGGTGGTTTTTTTGTTTGACACTTGTTCTAAATTTTACCCTAAATTTGATACCTTTGTGGTGTTCTACGTCTATTGTGCGTTGTTCATACAAAATAGCTCCAATAGACAACACAAATTTTTTGATTTCTTTTTGATAAAAACCTGCGACATCTGTTGTAAAAATATCTGTTTTTTTGTATAATGCTCTAAAACGCATATTGCCATCTTCACTAATACTTTCCCAAAGTTTTTTATCTTTGTCCTCGTTATAAATAGGTTGTTGCGGAAAATCCACTAAAAAATGTTGTCCAATTTTTTGTTGAAAAAATTTTTCAGGCGTGATTTCTTGCGCCAACATATTTTTTGTAAAAAAAACATTAACAAAAAAAATAAATAAAGCATAAACAAATATCAGTTTAAATATTTGCGTTATACAAAAATTTCGCACATTTTTATCAAAAAATCTATTTAATACTTTATTTTTCATATCTTGCTTTTTTATACTTAACACTCAAAATATTAACTTTTAAAATCGTAAAATCAACAAAAAACCCAACATTAACGAAAATACATAAATAATATAATAAGTTTTTTTTACATAATCCAAAATTCATAATCCATAATCTAAAAAAAATGCTTTTCCCTTTTGCTATTTTATACGATTTAATCACACGTTTAAGAAATTTTTTGTATGACAAACAAGTTTTCAAATCAATTACTTTTCCTTTGCCTATGATTAATGTTGGCAATCTGACAGTAGGAGGCACAGGCAAAACGCCACATGTGGAATATTTGGTATATTTATTAAAAAACAAAAATATTGCCATACTTTCACGTGGATATGGACGCAAAACCAAAGGTTATTTGGATATAAATGGTATTCCTAAACACAATATTTCTAAAAAAGACATTTCGCCCCAAATGATTGGTGATGAGCCTTTTCAATATTTTGAAAAATTTGAGCAAAATTCAAATGTACGTGTATATGTAGGTGAAAAACGAGCTAATGCTATTGCTAATATATTACTTTCTCGCCCTGCTACGCAAGTTATTGTGTTAGATGATGCTTTCCAACACAGGGCTATTGCTCCAAATATCAATTTATTATTAACAGATTTTGGGCGACTTTTTTACAAAGATTTTTTGTTGCCTATGGGACGTTTGCGTGAAAGTAGGATTGGGGCTGTGCGTGCTGATGCAATTATTGTGAGTAAATGCCCACAGGATTTTGGAGATGAAAAGTATAGCGAAATGAAAAATGAAATTATATTTAATATTCAAAAATATACAAAAGAAAATACGCCTATTTTTTTTAGCACCATTAAATATCAAGCATTTGAAAATGTTTTTTTGGTACAAAAAAATTTATTTGAAAATCTTTTAAATGGAAAAGAAAATATAAAATTTTATGCAGTTTCGGGTATTGCACAACCTAAGATTTTTTTAGATTATTTAGCAAAAAATTATGACCAAAAAACCCTAAAAAATCAATTATATGAAATGGTAGGCACACAATCATTTGCAGACCATCACCAATATACAGAAACAGACGTACAAAATATTGTGCAAAATGCTAAAAAACAAAAAGCAAATATGATAATTGTTACAGAAAAAGACGCAACAAAATTGCAAAATCAACATTTTTTACCTTATTTGCATGATATTATATTGTGTAAATTACCTATTGGCATAAATTTTTTTGAAAAAACCGCATTTGATACATTTATTTTGGATAAAATTTTTAAATTTGAGAATTAAAAAAGTTATCAGTTTTTCCAGTTATTAGTTTTTTCAGTTTTTAATACATTATTACAAAAGGTTTTTACAAAAAATGTAAAAGTGGTATAATTTTTTAGCTTTTTTTTAAACCATTAATTTTTTCTTCATTTGTTATTTGTATCTTCATTCATGACCTTCATTCACATTGTTTTTCAAAGTTTCGTAAAGTGTTTTACTCATTTTTAAAAAATTATTTTGCTTGTTTTGGATATATAATTTTGTTTTTGGGTATTTTCTTAGGTGTAGTGTCCTGCGGAAATACAGACAAAAATATGCCACACATTCAAAAGGGAATATTGGATTTGCGAAATTACCATTTCAAAAAGCATTTGATTTTGGAAGGGGAATGGGGTTTTTATCCAGAATTGTATGTAGAGCCTGCTACTTTTTATCCCAAAGATTTTGATGATGCACATCTCTTGCAGGTGCCTGGCGTGTGGGGAAGTCAAAAAATCAATGGTAAAAAACTAATGAATGATAATTATGCTTCTTATGCACTCAATATTTTAGTCAAACGTGATGCACCTTCTTTGAGTTTCAAAATCCCGTCTTTGGGTACTGCCTACACAATGTATGCAAATGGAAAATGTATAGCAAAAAGTGGCACAATAGGCAAGATACAATCTGAAACGATACCGCATATCATTCCACAAATTGCAGATTTGCCACATTCTGTTGATACCTTGCATATTGTTTTACACATTGCCAATTTTCACCACAGAGACGGTGGTTTTTGGTTTCCTATTATGTTGGGCAAAAGCCAAGATATAGAAAGTTATCGCAATAGAAATGTTGCCATTCAATTATTGTTGGCGGGTTGTTTTTTGATAATGGCGTTTTATCATATTGGTATTTTTTTGTTGCGAAAAAAAGATATTTCTGCTCTTTATTTTAGCCTTGTAAGCATATCTTTGGGTATTAGGCTTGTGCTTACAGATGAACGTTATTTGTTGCATTTATTTCCAAATTTGTCATGGTTTATTACATTTCGGATAGAATATATCACAATTTATAGCAGTTTGGCAATGTATGTGATGTTTTTTTATTCTATTTACCCTCATGAATTTAATAAGCGTATTGCTTGGATTACACAAATTATTTGTGGTGTGTTGGTATTGATTATTTTTGTAACGCCTACTACTTTTTTTACACAATTTTTATTACTCACGCATATTTTTATTATTTTATCTGGTTTTTATGCGTGGTATGTATTGATGAATGCTATTCAAAACAAACGTGAAGCCTCTTGGATATTTTTAATAGGGTTTTCAGTGTTTTTTTTAGCAATTACGCACGATATTTTGTATGACAGCAATCTTATTTATTCTACGGGTTATTTAGCTTCTTATGGGCTTTTGTTTTTTATTTTTTCACAATCTTTTGCCCTTTCTGTCAAATACACACGAAATTTCCTTCAAACTGAAAATCTTTACCGCACTTTAGAAGTCAAGGTTTCGGAACGCACACAAGTATTAGAAGACCAAAAAAAGGTTATCCAAAAGAAAAATGACAATATAAAATCAAGTATCAACTATGCAAGTCGTATTCAGCAAGCGATTTTGGGTGATACCAAATCCATTACGTCCAATTTTAAAGATAGTTTTATTTTGTTGCAACCAAAAGATATTGTTTCAGGCGATTTTTATTGGTATACCGAAATCAAACGTACAGGTGTCAATTCATTGGGTGAAGACCATAAAACACTTTTTTTCAAGGTACTTGCAGTAGCTGATTGCACAGGACATGGTATTCCAGGTGCATTTATGACGGTGCTTGGTAGTACACTTTTGGACGAAATTATCAACGAAAACCGCATCACTTCACCCAGCAAAACTTTAGACCTTTTGGATAAAAAATTGCTTATGAAACTTCAAAAACAAGGCGTAAATGATGGAATGGACATTGGACTTATCATTATAGATGACGAAAACAAAAAAATCAGCTTTGCAGGGGCGCATAATCCTTTATTTTATATTAGAAACAATGAATTAACCGAAATCAAAGGAGCATCTTTTCCGATTGGTAGTTCGCAATACAAAACCAAAAAGAAATTTGAAAATCATGTCATTAATTACCAAGATGGCGATATGTTTTATTTGTTTTCTGATGGTTATCAAGACCAACAAGGTTGGGAAAATGGTAGAAAATACTACAAAAAATATTTTAGAGAATTGCTCCTAAAAATCCACCAACTCCCCTGCGACAAACAACGTGAAGAACTTATAAAAGAATTTGAAACTTGGAAAGGTAATATGGTACAAACTGACGATATATTGGTGGTGGGAATGAGATTTTAAAAAGAAATATAAAAAAGGTCTTGACAAATATGTCAAAACCTTTTTTGCCTATTTTTACGAAAAATAATTTTATTTACCTGTTTTCAGAAAATAGCTTATCCATTTTGGATTGTTATCCGATTCAGTAGGATTGAGCGTATAAGTTGCGCGTGTATTGGTTACTTTATTTGTTATATTAACTTCAAAAACAGGCTTTTTTTCCGCAGACCTTACAATAATAGCCACAGATTCAGCCTTATAGCCTTCTTCCAAAGAACGTGTGTATAAATCAGGGTAAAATCCGCTTACATTGTATTCATAGTTTTTTTCATTTCCTGCTGTACCTTTTACCAAACGCACACCATAACAAATTTTATATTGTTTTTTTGGCGTAATTACCGAATAAAAATAAATAATACCACCTTCTATATTCAGCACACGCAATATATCAATCTTATACCCATCTTCTCTTTTCCAGCCATTCACTTCGCATATATATATCGCATTTTTTTCGTTGTCAGCATTTTTATCAAATGCCTCATTAATTTCTGGGAGCAAAATTGTTCTAATTTTCCTGCCTTTCATTTGATTTAAAACCTGACTTGCTTCATACACAAGCACTTTTCTATCTTTAACGATTATGCCTTTGCTTTGTGCAAATACATTAATTTGGTAAATCAAACTTATTAGAAATAAAAGATAAAGTTTAAAAAATTGTTTTTTCATATTATTTTGGAATTAGAGTTATATAAATCAAAATATTTATAATTTTAATACAAAAATACAAAAAAGCACTATTCAATACTCAAAACTTTATGAAACCCTATGTGTATTGTATGAATTACTATTTTTTTTGTATGAATCTCTTTTTAGTGCTTTAATTTTTATTTTCAAATAAAAAAATATGATTTCATACAAAAAACCAATATTTTTATGTAAAATACGTTCAGATTTAACCAAATTGATATACCACAAAAAACATTGCTTTACATTTGCAACATGAAAAAAATTGTTGTGATAATCTTGGTTTTCTGGTGCGTGGTATTTTATACAATACCTTATAAAAGTCATGCCCAAACGCCTTTTACACAACCTTTGCTATATCCATTGCCCACCAAAACCATATATGACCTTGCTACTGATAGCCAAGGCATAATATATATGGGAACAGACAAAGGACTTTTCCGTTTTAATGGTAAAAATGTAACGCAAATTCCTGCTCCACAAGCAAGGCAGTTAGATATTACACATTTGAAAAAAGACAAAAAAGGACGTTTGTGGGGTATGAATTTTGCACGCCAGATACTTTATTTGGAAAATGATACATTGCACAATTTTCCGATTGGCAACCAAGACCTCAACGCAAGTGCATTGGTTGCGTTTGAATTTAGTGAAAATCAAATTTGGGTCATCAGCAATACCGCAGTAGTGAGTTATGATTTTGATAGTTTCAAAAGGGTTTTTGCATGTCATTATTCTGAACATTTGACACAAATTGGTTTTTTTGCTAATAACATATATATTTCTACTTTACAAAAAATTTTAATTTTTGATGAAAAACATAATTTTATACAAAAAGCATCGCCTACAGGTTTTGAGGTAAGTTTCCAAACGCAAAATGGATATTTCCATGCTATGCAACGCAGAGAAATCAAAGCTCCGCTCAAACGCACTTCTTTGCTTTGGGACAAAAACACCAATTTTAAGGAATTACCTGATATTGACTTGCCTACAAATATTTTTGTGTATCATCAAACGCTTACCCCCTCCAACATTATGTGGCTATGCACACGACAAGGTGGTTATCGCGTGGATATTAAAACGGGTAAAACTACATTGGTATTTCCTAATAAAAATGTTACAGATATTATACAAGATTATCAAGGCAATTATTGGATAAGCACTTTAAATGATGGCTTATGGTTTTGCCCTACATTGCACAATGTATCTTATACTGTTCCGCCCAGCATACCACAAATAGAACTTACTGCGATTTCATTATTTGAAAAAAACATATATTTTGGTACAAACGAGGGTTACATATATATCGCCAAAAAAAATAATTTGTTTGATTGGAAAATGATTTGCAAGGCTTCGCATAGTGAGATTAGAAAAATTATTTTTAACCCCAAAAATAGGACTTTTGTGTCAGGCATGGGAATTTTTGATATTGATGGGAAAGAAAAACATAAAACAGTGTTGGTAAAAGACGCTTATTTCGGAAAATCAAACAATGATGATATATTATTTATTTCTTACCCTAATGGATTTTATAGTATTTTATTGAATAATATTCATACAAAAAAAAAATACAAATATGGGCTTACCTACCACAATATAAGTAGCCAAGCCATCAAATTGCCTGTGTACATTTACCACTATTTCCAACGAAGTTATTGCATAAGCCAAAATCCTGTTGAAGATAATATTTGGATAGGGTATGATGATGGCTTGGTAGTAATAGATAGTACAGGCAATACGCAAGCATTACAAAATACACAAAACAATAACATCATGGCACAACATTTAGCTGTAGATGCACAAGGCAATATGTGGGTGGGTACATTCCAAAATGGATTGTTGGTTATAAAAAATAAAAAAATTATAAAACATTTTTACGCAGGAAACCCATTCAAAAACAACCAAATCCAAAAACTAATATACCACAATGATTTGATATGGATAGGCACGAATACTGAAATTGGCTTTATTAACCCCCAAAATTTTACTTTTACCAATGTATTGGCGAGTAGTGGTTTTTCGGATAATCTTTTTTACAAAGATTTTTACCCTGATGAAGATGGTATTTGGGTTATCACACAAAAAAACCTCATTCATTTACCTTACAATACCACCATACAAAACCAAAACCTTTGGCTTTTGCCTCTCAAAAAAACAGATACACATACATTCAAAGCAGAAGTTTTACATTACAAAAACCCTTCAAAAGCAACCATAAAATACCGCCTAAAAGGATTTGAACAAGAATGGCGTATCATCACAGAGCCACAAGCTACAATTCAATATCCCAACCTCCCTGCGGGTGATTATACACTTGAAGTATTTGCACAAGATGAAACAATGGGTTTGAAAAGCGATATGCAAAACCAAAAAATACACATACCACTACATTTATTTGAAAATATATGGCTCTATATTACGGTATTTTTGGTCATTAATACATGTATTTTTATTGTTTTATACCAATATTTTGACCGAAAACGCAAAAAACAACTTATCAAAGAACAACTTTGGATTTCACAACTCAAAGCATTGAGAAGCCAAATGAATCCACATTTTTTATACAATATCCTCAATACTGTGCAAGGATTGGTGTATAGCAATAGGCAAACCGAAGCTGGTGATGTATTGGGGAATTTTAGTGATTTGATGCGCAACACCTTGCAAATGTCTGAAAAACCTTATATCTCGCTCAAAGACGAATTTACATTATTACAGTTATACGTCGATTTGGAAAAAAAACGCTTTGAAAATGAAATACAATGCAACATCGCTACTACATTTCACATAGAAAATTGGGAGCATTTAATTCCTTCTATGTTGGTACAACCTTTTGTAGAAAATGCCTTTAAACATGGTCTTTTACACAAAAAAGGAGAAAAACAGCTTGATATTATTTTCCAAAAATTTGAAGACCACCTCCAAATTTGTGTAGAAGATAATGGTATAGGACGCACACAAGCACAAGAAATCCAAAAACGACAAGCAAAAAAATCTACTGCTTTTGCCCTCAACGCCACCAACCAACGCGTTAATTTATTAAACCAAATGCACCCAAACCAAATACAAATTAAAATCATAGATAAATATTCATCTCAACAAATACCAACAGGCACAAAAGTTTTAATAAAATTTTATACAAATACCTAAATGAATGCAATTATTGTAGATGACGAAACAATGGCACGCAATGCTTTGCGTGGGTTGTTGGAGGCACATTTTCCCAATATAAATATCTTGTGTGAATGCCAAAATGTCCCCGAAGCTGTAAGGCAAATACAAGCCTTGAAACCAAACATTATTTTTTTGGATATGGAAATGCCAGAATACAATGGATTTGATTTGATTTCTTTTTTTAGACCTGAACAAATAGATTTCCAAATTATATTTGTAACTGCTTATAGTGAATACGCTTTGCAAGCCTTTGCTATTTCAGCAGTGGATTATTTGCTCAAACCTATCCGAAAAGAACATTTGGAACGAGCAATCCAAAAATTAAATATTACAGCACAAAAACCGCAACAAAATTATACGGTATTATACGAAAATGTGCAAGAGAATAACCCACAACAGAAAAAAATCATACTCCACACATCAGAAAGTATGTTTATTGTAAAAATGTCAGATATTATTTTTTTGGAAGCAGAAGGCAATTATACACATTTTTATACCACTTCCCACCAACAAATTTTAATGTCTAAAAAAATTTCTGATTTTGATTTTTTAGAAAAAGAACCTTATTTTTTTCGCTGTCACAGAAGTTTTATTGTCAATACAGAAAAAATTTTGCGTATGGACAAACGTGAATTAGCCCTTGATATGGAAAACGGAAAAATCGTGTATGTGTCACAAGAAAAGAAAAAACTGCTGTTTGATAGATTAAGTATTTGAACCACAAGTGTTAAAAAAACAAATATTTATTTAGATTTATTTCTAAAAAATGAATGATAACTTCCATTTGTGCAGTTTTGACGCTTAGGTCAAAACTGCCTAAAAACTGTTTTTGTCATTAAAGTAATCAATCCAAAGGTGGGTAAGCGTCTATATTTTTTGTAAAGTAAATAATAACCAACCTATAAGCCCTATAAGTATAAACAGAATAAAAGAAACAAAAAACCAAGTATAGCCAAATTTCAAATGCCACATAGCCCTACTAAATCTCAAGAACTTGATAAGGATTTTTATTTGTTCAGCAATTCCTCTATTTTTTGCTTCAATAAAGTTAATTCTGTTCTAAGTTCTTGGTTTTCTTTTGTGAGATTTTGGTTTATAATATCATTACCACAATAAAAATATTGATTCCCAAATACGACACTTCCACCTTGTCCTTCGCTATTATTTGTAATAGAAAATGTTTCAGGCATAAGTTCCTGCACAGGTACATTGAGCAGTTGAGCAAATTTTACCATTTTTTCGTAATCTACTTGTGTTTCGTTGCGTTCATATCGGGCATAAGTAGCTTCGGGGATTTTGAGTAAATCTGCCATTTGCACTTGTGTATAACTTCGCTCTTCACGAATAAATAATAATCTGTGTCCAATGCGTGTTTTCATAAAGGTATCAATTTTTGTGTAGGTAAAAACTCAATTTTTGTGGTTTGTTTATTCAAAAATAATATATTTCTTTGTATTCACAAAATAACGTTTTAAGACACAAAACTAAAACAAAGAAATTGGAAAGAAATTAGAAACTTTAGTTTCTGTTTTTTATCCAAAATAAGTGTTATAATTTTGCGATATAAAGTTTTTGGCTTTAAAAAATAACCTTTACAATTCTCGATATTACAAAAATTTTTTAATAATCTACAAAATATATAAACAAAAATAATATGTTTGCAAATTTTTTTAATAATTTGAATTGGGATGCAACTTCATTTGCGAATTCAAATAATCCACTCTATAAAAGTATCATAAAAGATTTTTTTAAACCAGATAAGATATCCACTACTAAATTTGGAAACAATTTGGAAATCGCCCAAGCAACATGGGAAAAAATGATTTTTAATAAAAATGAGCTGGATAAAATCCAAATTACTCCAACAATGCATTTTTACAAAGATGTCATGGATAGACCACTTGGATATCCTGATTGGTTTTTAGCTGGCTATCCCGATGTAGCGTATTGGCTTTCTCAAAATATAGAACAACTCCAATACCAAAGACCATTTAACGCATTTTCTGAAAAAAAAGAATATTTTATAGAAAATGGATTTGTTAAACCTAATGTATTACGTATAGCGATTAATTACTACAAACAAAATATAAACGATAAATTAGAGTGTTCTGTATAAAAAGGGCTTTTAAGAGTACAAAATAATTGAGATTGAATACCTTGTAATTGAAATAAATGGATAATTTGAAAGCAAGTAGTTTTTCAAAAAAGTGGTCAGACCTCCGCTTTGCTTCATTACAGACCATTTTTTTGAAGAATGCGGAAAATTACGTTTTGTACAATTATTTTGATTACAATGTATTGAATAAAAAAAAACTTCCCCTTAAAATGAAAAAACCAGCTATTTTTATTGTGTTTATCTTAGTGTATGTCGTAATAAGTTGCTCAGACAATAAAAAAGATATTTCAAATGTTGTATTCACTTCAGTAGAACAACCTTTAATCATGAATCAAACTGATTCGATAGCAGTAACAAAACTGTCTGAATTTTGTACTCTTGTTTTTAGTGGGAAAATTAATGAACAGGATTTGATGCATTTTATATATCCAAATATCTTTGAATGGGTTAGCCAACAAACTGATACAAGACACCTTTCTAAAGAAAGTATGTCAAATATGATAATAGAACGAATGTATCCAGTCAAAAAAATCAAAGCTAAAATAACATTTACTTTTGACAAAGTATTGAAAAAAATACATTGGGATAGTAATATTATAATATTGATAAATTACCACATAGACGCAAAAGCTAAAAATAAAAAAGGAGAAATTTTGGAAAACAGGATAACAAACAAAATGCTTGCTATATCAAAAAATAATGGAGTTGATTGGTTTTTTATGCAACATTCAGAAGATGCTTATGAGGTTTTAGCAATAGATGTACCAAAAAACGTTACTCAAGAAATAAAAAATAAGTGGTAATTTTCTTATCAAAGTCAAATTTATTATCATATTTTTTTATAAATATAAACTTTTTACCCACTATGTCAAGTTTTTCCTCTGTTCGTGCACAAGAAGCAGAAAAAAGAATTCAGAAAGCTCTATCCAAATTTGATGAGATAAAAACTAATCCATCAGCAACACATAAATTTTTAGCAAATGGTTGTGATGAAGCACTTAATTTAATTAATGCTACTGCAAATGATTTGCATGAATTGAAAATTATTGTTGGAAATAAAAATGAGAAATATCTTGAATTAAGTAATACAGTTGTAGGAATATGTGCAGCGTTGTTGAGGTCTAAGGCTATGGAAGGCGCAATGCTCAATCATACAGGAAATGGAGGAGGAGAAGCGTACAAAGCATTAAAATTAATGGAAGAATTATCTCAAAATTTCGATATGTCAGGAAATATGAAAGAGGTATTCAACCAAACTATGGTGCAAATTCAAAACATTAACCAAAAAATTGGAAATAATGCGGGTGGTTGTTATATTGCAACCATTGTATATAATGATTATTATTCCAAAGAAGTTTTAATTTTGAGGCGTTTTAGGGATAAAATATTAAAAAAAACATATTTTGGGAGACGTTTCATAAGTATTTATTATAAATATTCACCAAAAATAGCTTTATTCATGGCAAAAAATAAACCATTTAATCGCATAATAAAGTTTTTCTTGAATGTAATTATAAAGTTTTTACCAAAAAAATGAAAATACAATTATTAGTAAAAATTGCCTTGGCAATTATGTTATTTCTATGTGTTGCTGATATGCCTTATGGCTATTACCAACTTGTTAAACTTTTTGGCATGGTTGGCTTTGCTTTATTAGCCTTTTTGGGAAAAGATGAGGAAGAAAAGACTTTTTTTTTCATTTGGATAATTTCTGCAATTTTAATAAGCCCATTCCTAAAACTGCATTTAGGTAGAGTTATTTGGAATATTGTAGATGTTGCTTTGGGAGTTATTATTTGTTATAGTATTTATTACCAAAATAACAAAGAAGAGTAGAATTAGAGCATATTTACCCGTTCCTTTGGTCTTACTCTCCTGCACCTTTCGGTCTTACCTCCCGCTAAAACCTACAAAACCAAACACCTCTCACTTGATAAAAAATAAAAAAACCCGCATTTCTGCGATAGGAATGCGTTTTTTTTTTATTTCATGAATATATTTTAATGTATTTTCAAATAATTTTATTATCAACAGTAATTATTCAATTTTCACAAGAATATTAAAATAATTAGAAATTTATATGTTTTTGGGCTTATTTTTGTAGTTTTTTATTAAAAAATTGACAAGAATTTTTATTAGTATAAAAAGCATATATTTTTCTTTATTATGAACAATTTCCAAGAAATCATCTCTGAAATATCTTTTTTAGAACAAGAAATCAAAAATATTGGCGAGCTTTCTGTGGAACAATTTGCAAGATTTATGCAAAAAATGCGGTTAGATTGGAATTTCCATTCAAACCACATAGAAGGCAATTCGCTCACATACGGGGAAACCAAAACTCTGCTTTTGTATGGCATTACCGCACAAGGCAAAACCCTAAAAGACCATTTGGAAATACAAGGACACAACGAAGCCATAGAGTATATTTTGGACGTGATAAAAGGCTATATTTCCCCAAGACCTATCACCGAAAGTTTTATCAGGGAACTTCATCAACTCATTTTGAAAGAGCCTTACACCAAAAATGCCATCACCCCTGACGGAAAACCTACCTCCAAACGCATAGAAATAGGCAGATATAAAACCCAGCCAAATCATGTAATCACACCCACAGGCGAAAAATTTTATTACGCTACCCCAGAAGAAACCCCTGCCAAAATGAATGATTTGGTGCAATGGCTGGAAACAGAAACAGAAAATGGCACAAACCCTTTGATTTTGGCGGTAGGTTTCCATTATAAATTTGTGCGTATTCACCCTTTTGATGATGGAAATGGGCGAATGGCAAGGCTATTAATGAATTTTATATTGATGAAGTATGGTTTTCCGCCTGCCATCATTCACACCGAAGAACGCAAAGACTACATAAACGCCCTCCGAGAAACTGACCAAACAGATAGCTATGACGCTTTTGCGGTGTATGTGGGCAAAAGCATAATCAATTCATTGAAACTAAAACTCAAAGCCCTTAAAAATCAATCGCTGGACGAAGAAGGGGATTTTGACAAGAAAATCGCCCTCCTCAAAGCACAAATCAACCCCCAACAAAAAGCAGAGGTTTTGAATACCCCAGAAGTGATAGAAAATCTTTTTCTTAATCAAATTCTTCCACAATTTCAAGAGAAAATCATTAACCAAACGATTAAGAAATTAGAAAATTTGTTTTTAAGTATAAGTTTTGGGGTTACTAACAAAGAAAATGATGGCTTTATTATAGGAAACCCAATTGAACACATTTCTCTAAATATATTAAATATAATTGAAACACAAAAGAATTTTAATTTAGAATATATCTCGAATTCCCATCTAACATTAGAAATAGATTTTTCAAACTTCATAGATTTTTCTGCGAATATTGATTTAAAAGTTACCATTGATTTTGATTTTGAAGATAAAAGAAAATACAGGATTACTTTTCAATTAGAGTTAGGAAAATATAGGAAAATCATAGAAAAACCTTATTCTTTATCACTTTCAGAACAAGAGTGGCAGGAATTGGGAGATTTTTTGGGAAATGTAATTTTGGAGGAAACCGCAAAAAAATTAGAAAAAAAATAGAAAAATGGTTCTCTGATAATTTTAATGGAGTTTTTGAATTTCAAAAAAATAGTATCTATTTAGATTTTAGTTAAAAATGCTATGAGAATAGTTTTAAGAGAAGCAAAGGTTGCGGTTTCTCCCCATTTTTTAGTTTTTTTACCTAAACAGATACATATTTTAAAAAAAACACAACACAAAAAAACGCTTTCTTATCAGAAAGCGTTTTTTTTGTTACTTTATACAAGATTTTTATTTTAGTTGTATTGCGAGAAGTGCATACTTTCCTTGATAAAAGGGTGGTTTTTTGGGATAAGTGGTGCTTTTGCCAAATTGCTTGCAATCGTGTAGATAAATAGACTTGCAAAAATAAGAATTGTACCTATTTCCAAAAATCCAAAACCTGCGTGTTCGCCTACGGTGCCTGGCATAATCATCAAATAAAAATCCAAATAATGCCCCATTAAAATTGCAAATGCAGCTACTTTCAAAATAACCAATGTACGTTTTCCTTCTTTTGCCATAAGCACTAAGAAAGGGAAAAAGAAATTAATAAAGAAATTGAAATAAAACAAAAATCTATATTTTCCGTCCCAAAGATTCATACGTGTATTATAATAAACCGCTTCTTCTGGAATGTGTGCGTAATAAATCAACAAGAATTGTGCAAAAGTAATATACGCCCAAAACACGCTAAATGCAAACATAAATTTGCCTAAATCATGAAAATGGTGTTTTGACACCAATTTAAAATAACCAGCTTCTTTCAAAAATACCACTGTCAAAGCAATAGTTGCCAAACCAGATACAAACCAACTTGCGAAATTGTACCAGCCAAACATTGTACTGAACCAATGCGTATCAATAGACATAATCCATTGCCAAGCAATTACTGACTCACTTACTGCAAATACCACCAAGAAACATGCAGACAAATACACAGATTTGTTATGCATTTTTGGTTCTTTGAGGTAGTCATTGAAGTTTTTTACTTGGTCTTCTTGCAAAGAAAGACTACGCAATTGTGAAAACAAGAAATACCAAAGGCTGAAAAAAGTTACCAATAAAAAGATAAAAAATACAGGATTTAAAAAACCTGATTTACCTGCAATAATCGCATCATAATGTGGGCTTTTTGGGTCTGTAATACCTTCGTGCATCCAATGGAAAATTTTTGCACTATCAGGCAAAGCCATTTGTGCAACAAAAAGTACCAATAAAATACCACCACTTATAGGCAAAAAATAGCCAAAAGTTTCAGGAACTCTTTTGATGAGGGCAGACCAACCAGCATGTGCTACATAGTTGAAAGCCAAGAAGAATACACCAATTAATGCAATACCATTGAAAAAAGTAGCATTGAGCCAAAGATTAGCTATTACCCTTTTTACCCAATTATATTCTGCATGACCACCAGCTCCGCCTGCATGACCGCCTGTTGCGTGGTGTGTACCCTCTCCTACACCAAGTGCCAAAAAGATAATTCCAATAATAAAAAATACTACGCCTACGCCCAACATAGTCATCAATCTACTTTTAATTTTAGAAGTAAATTCGTACTGCATTTTTTCGTCTGCGAGTGTCAAATGTGAATGTCCTGCCATAGTTTTTGAGATAGGAGAGAGTTTTACAATATTTTAAATTCAATACGACGATTTTGAGCCTTGTTTTCTTTTGTGTCATTGGCTACTTTTGGCATAGTATCACCAAAACCTTTTGCTGTTACACGTTCTTGTGAAATACCTGCTTTTTGGAGGTAATCATCAACCGATTTTGCACGTTTGTCTGAAAGTTCAAGGTTTTTCTTTGCATCACCTTCATTATCAGTATGCCCTGAGATTTCGCCTTTTACTTCTGGATTTTCTTTTAGGAATTTGATTAAAGCATCAAGTTCTTTGCGAGAGCTTTCTTCTAAATCATTGTTTCCTGTTTTGAAAAGTACATTTTTAAGCGTGAAAGTTTTACCTTTTTCTGCTTTAAATTCAATAGCTTTATTTTTCAATTCTTGCCCTTGCAATGTATGCACATAATATACTACCTTCCAACGTTCATCTGGATTAAGTTGTGAAGCATGTGACCACATACGACCTTTACCATGTGTAATTGTATGAAAAATATGCCCACTATTAACATTTTTCAATGCACCAGATGCACTTATATTCGCTACACCTTTATACATATCAGCTACTTTACCTTTGCCATCACCTTTTTCGCCATGACAAGGAGAACAATAACGTGTGTAAAGCACTTTTCCATCTTCCAGAATTGCATCAGTAGGGTCAAAAGGTGGCATAAGTGTTTTTTCTGCCAACTCCATGCTATCTTTTGGGATATTATAATACATTGCATCCCCTGTATAATTGGAATGACCTGTTGCATTATTCGTAAATCTACGTGCTATTGTACCCTTAGCAGGCTCACGCATATTAAGCCCCATTGGGTTGATGTTATTTTTTTCTATTTGTGTGTAAGGTTCATACGCCTTCGAAACATACATTTGCGGTGCAAACTCTGTTCCTGGGTCATTTGGGTTTCTTTCGCAACTTGTGATAGCAAATCCCCCCAATAACAATGCCCATATAAAATTTTGTTTTTTCATTTTTTTTGGAAATTTTTTAGGATAGGTTTATACTTCTTTTTCTTGTGGTTTTTCTGAAACCCCATTTTCCATGAGTATTTGGGTAATTTGTTCTTTTGTAAATTTTGTATTATTGCCCAATTCTATCGCCATTACATATTTATCATCTGTGCTACGAGGGTCAAACATAATTGCTTGCTTGCCTGGTCCCAATCCATTGGAAATCAAGAAAGTAGCCACCATACCCAAAGAGCCAATCAAAACGGTAAGCTCAAATGTAACGGGTACAAAGTCAGGTACAGAAACAAAATCTTTACCCCCAATAATCATGGGCCAAGCAAAACCTAACATATAAGTTTGCATCAATATCGCTAATGTAGTACCTGTAATTGCAAATAAAAATGCTGCACGAGCCAAACGTGTACGTTTATAACCCAAATGTACATCTAAATCATGGACAGGATAAGGCGTATATACTTCGTGAATTTTTACTCCTTTTTCGCGTATTTTATGAACAGCAGAAACCAAAACGCTCTCCTCATCAAATACACCTACTAAAAAGTTCTTTTTTGTATCAGACATAATAGTATTTTTTGAAATACCCTTTTATATATATTTTCCTTTTTTTAAAAAAAATTTTATTAAAAATATAAAAGGGATTTTTTTGGTTAAAATAAATGAGCGGTTGCAGTTTTTGTTTCGCCAATGTGTTCTTCTTTTGTATATTCTTCGCCAGCCTCACGTGTAGAGGAGTTTAGAATAGTTTTTACTTCTGCCATATTGATTACAGGTAAAAATTTAGCAAACAAGAAAAAACAAGTAAAGAAAAATCCAAAACTAAATAAGTAATCGCCAATATCTACATACGTAGGCCAGAACATTACCCAAGAAGATGGCAAATAATCGCGGTGCAAAGAAGTAACAATAATTACAAAACGCTCAAACCACATACCAATATTTACCACGATTGACAAAGCAAAAGTTGCATAAATATTTGTTCTCATAGATTTAAACCAAAAGAATTGTGGAGATATTACGTTGCAACTCATCATTGCCCAATATGCCCACCAATAAGGACCAAACATACGGTTGATAAATGCGTATTGCTCATAAGGAACACCTGAATACCACGCAATAAAAAACTCTGTGATATACGCCACACCCACAATAGAACCAGTAACCAAAATAATTTTGTTCATGGATTCAATGTGTGCAAGCGTAATATATGGCTCTAATTTGAATACATATCTTGTGATAAGCATCAATGTTAATACCATAGCAAAACCCGAGAAAATCGCACCAGCTACAAAATAAGGTGGGAAAATCGTAGTGTGCCAACCTGGAATTACAGACGTAGCAAAGTCAAAACTTACAATCGTATGCACCGAAAGTACCAAAGGTGTAGAAACACCTGCAAGCACTAAGGACATCATTTCGTATCTTGCCCATGTTTTTGTAGAACCGTCCCAACCAAAGCTCATCAATCCATATACAAATTTTGAAATTGGATTTTTTGCTCTTTCTCTGATAGTGGCTAAATCAGGTATTAAGCCCATGTACCAAAATACCAAAGAAACGGTAAGGTATGTACTAATCGCAAACACGTCCCATACAAGCGGTGAGTTAAAATTTACCCAAAGCGAACCATAAGTGTTTGGCAAAGGCAATGCCCAATGTGCCAACCAAGGTCTGCCCATGTGCATTAAGATAAATGAACCTGCACAAAGTACCGCAAAAATTGTCATTGCTTCCGCAGAACGGTTGATAGAGGCACGCCATTTTTGGCGAAACAATAAAAGTACCGCAGAAATCAATGTGCCTGCGTGTCCAATACCTACCCACCATACGAAATTGGTAATGTCCCAAGCCCAACCTACTGTTTTATTCAACCCCCATTCCCCAATACCAAAAAACCAAGTACGATAAAGCGTGTAACTTCCCCAAGCAAGCACAACCAATGAAATACCCAACGCTATCATCCAACGCATATTAGGCGCTGCTTCCACTTGGCGACAGATATCATCTGTAATATCGTGCATGGTGGTTTTTCTATCATTTTTGTGCATTTGCCTCAAAACCAGAGGCTCACGCACAGGAGATGTATATTGCATATCTGTTTTTTAATTTTTTTTAAAAATGATTAAAAATATACAAAAAGATTAATGATGTTCGCCCCCACCATGATTGGCGTTTGCATCACCTTTACCTTTTTTTTCGTCTTTGTTACGTATTTTTGTAAGGTAAGAAATTTGTGGTTTCACATTAATTTCTTCCAATAATTGATAAGCACGTGGCTCTGTAATGCTATAAATAATTTCATCTTCTGCACCATGTTCACCTTTTTTCATTTCTTTTTTCAAAGAAAGTGCTTTTGCTACTTCACTATTTAGGTCATTCATATCACCAAAAGTAATTGCATCAGTAGGACACGCTTGGGCGCAAGCAGTGATTACATCACCATCTTTTACATGGCGTTTTTCTTTTTTGGCGGTCAATTTACCTGCTTGTATGCGTTGTACGCACATTGAGCATTTTTCCATTACCCCACGTGAGCGAACAGTTACATCAGGATTGAGTACCATTTTACCCAAATCGTTGGTTTGTGTATAATTAACAGTTGTAAAACGGTCATCTTCTGCATAATGGAACCAGTTAAATCTACGCACTTTGTAAGGACAGTTATTTGCACAATATCTTGTACCAATACAACGGTTGTAAGTCATTTGGTTAAGACCCTCAGTACTATGTGTGGTAGCCAATACAGGACAAACTGTTTCGCAAGGTGCATTGTTACAATGTTGGCACATGAGAGGCATAAAAGTTACTTCTGGATTGGCAGATGCTTCTTCCATTTCACCCCATGATTTTGCACTTTCATTGCTACTATAATAACGGTCAATTCTTATCCAGTGCATTTCTCTACGCATCAATACCTCTGCTTTTCCTACGACAGAAACGTTATTTTCTGCTTGGCAGGCAACTGTACAAGCACTACAACCAATACAGGAATTAAGGTCAATTACCATAGACCACGAATGGTTAGGGTATTTATGCCCTTTCCAAAGGGTTATTTCACTTGGTTTTTTAATGCCATCAGGCGAAGAAACGTGTGGATAATTGCGTCCTGCATTTGGTTTTTTTACATATTCTGCAAGCGTAGTTTCTTGGATAATATCACGTCCCATGATAGTATGGTGCGTTTGCGTTTGTGCTACTTCTTCATATTTGTCAGTTTTTGCAATAGAAACACCTTCTATTACATCTATTGCCAAAGGAAATACGTTTACGCCTATTGCTTTTCCATTTATTTTACCTGCTTGTCCCACTACTTCACGACCATAACCTACTGCTACTACTACCGTATTATCCGCTTGACCTGGTTGTATAAGTACAGGCAATTCAAAAGACATACCTTTTGCACTTACTTTTACCACATAACCCGCAGTAATACCTTTTTCTTTGGCAGTTTTTTGGGAAATAGATGCGTAGTTACCCCAACACGCTTTTGTGATTGGGTCAGGCATTTCTTGCAACCAAGGGTTATTGGCTTGTGAGCCATTGCCTATTGCTTGCGTTTGATATACTTGCATTTCAAAGCCAGCAGTTTTATATTTAGTCCCAATTTCTGAAACAGCTTTACCTGCATCACCGCTAAATTTACCTGCTACTTTTGGTTTTGCGTCTTTTGTTTCTGCTTTTTTATCTTCTTTCGTTGTTTCTGTTACTTCTTCTTTCACCTCTGCTATGGTTGCATTGGTTAAATATTGCCCATCATGCAATACACTTGTCCAAAAATTAGCAAAACCTTTGAATTTGGTTTGTGTCTTGAACACATTTGTATTCCAATAACCTTTGATAAAATCGTGGAAATTGGTTGTTTTTGCCTCAGACCAAAGTAAAAGACTTTCTTGTGCAGAACGTGTTTTGAAAATAGGTGTAATTGTAGGTTGTGTTAATGTATAAATACCTTTTTTTGGCATTGCATCATTCCAACTTTCTAAGAAATGTGTATCAGGACACACAAAATTACAAAGGGTAGAAGTTTCATCTGGTGCAAGTGCAAAAGAAATTTTATTTTTTACATTTGACAATGCAGATTTAAGTTCTTTTCCTTTTGGGTGGTCATACACAGGATTAACACCATAAAAAATAACTGTATCAACACCACCACCAATAATCTCGTCAATTACTGCATTTACTGCATTATCATTCCCTTTTCTAATATAAGAAGGCGTACTCATGTCAATCGCATTGCCATAATTCCCAAGTTGGTTATTAATGGCATTTACCACCATTTGTACCGCAGGGTCATTAGAGCCACTTACCACAAGGGAATTACCAGAGGCAGATTGAAGGTCATTTTTTGCTTTTTCAAGCAATTTATCTACTTCTTTGTTTGCAAAAGTTTCGCCTCCATTCAATTTATTATAAAGTGCTACCACTGCGAGTGCTTCTTCTGAGGGTTTGATTGCACCTCTATAATCTGCATTTGCACCAGTAAGCGAAAGGCGTGTTTCAAATTGGTAATGGCGAGACATTTCTTTTTTGTCTTTGCCAAGTTTGCGGGTTTTACCGTATTGTGTAGCATATTCAGTAGCAGACAACCAAGTTCCCAAGAAATCAGCACCAAAACTAACAATTACTTTTGCTTTGCTAAAATCATAAGAAGGTAAGGCTTCTACACCAAAACTTTCTTTGTTTGCTTGCAAAATACCATGAGCGGAAACCGTAGGCGAATCGTATTGTACGTGTTTGGCGGTAGGATATTTTTTGATAAAATCCTTGATAATGCTTTCAGTAGAAGGGCTTATGATGGTAGAAGACAATATACGAATATTGCTTGCACTTTCAAGGGATTTTTTTACTTCCTCATCAATACTTTCCATTTTTCCAGCTTTGCCATTAACCATAAAGCCTTTATAACGTGTATCATCATACAACCCAAGTATAGATGCTTGTGCTTTTGCACTTGTTTTGCCTTTGTTGATAGGTGATAGGTTGTTGCCTTCTATTTTGATAGGGCGACCTTCGCGTGTTTTTACCAATATACTACTATAATCTCCCCCTTCAAAAAAAGTAGAAGCGTAAAAATTAGGAATACTTGGGTCAAGGTTTTCAGGTTTGTTGAGGTATGGAACTGCATATTTAACAGGTGTTTCACAAGCAGCGAGAGATACTGCAGCAACGCTAAAACCCATTAATTTCAAAAAATCACGACGGTTGTTTTCTGTATTTGGCTCATGTTTTGGCAGGGGTTCTGCAAATTCATTTTCTGCATTTTTTACAAAATCAATGTCGTTGGTCAGTTCTTCTATCCCTTTCCAATATTTTTTTGGTGAATCTTCCATCATAATTAGAGGGTGAATTACAAAATATCTTTTGTTTATTGTATTAAAATTAAAAATCAATATGTTTTTTTATCAAAAAAAACATTAAAACCTATGTTATAAATTTTACATTTAAACCTTATCTTTTGTGTATTACTCTACACAAGAGATAAGGCGTGTTTCGCATTTTGAAGTATTTTTAATAATGGCATTTAGAACATTCAAGCCCACCAATATTTTCTACAGTCATTGGTTTTCCACTATTTTTATTGTGTGCTTCCAACAATCTGTCATAATAATCATTTCCTTTTGCGTGTTCTACCACAGTTTCACGGTGGCAATTAATACACCAGCCCATTGTGAGTGGAGCACGTTGTTGCACGACTTCCATTTCTTTGACTTCACCATGACATTTTTCGCAAGCTAATCCAGCTACGTTGGTATGTTGTGCGTGATTAAAATAAGCCAAATCAGGCAAATTATGCACCCTTACCCATTGGATAGGTTGGTCTTTTTCGATAGCACGGTATATTTTTTTGATTTCAGGTGATGCTTGTTTGATAGCATTATGGCAATTCATACAAATATTTGCAGAAGGAATTGTAGCATTTTTATTTTTATAAACGCCTGTATGGCAATAACCGCAATCAATTTCGTATTGTCCTGCGTGCAATTTGTGCGAGAATGCGATTGGTTGTTTCGGTGCATAACCTTGTTGCACACCAATATTTGTCAAACCATCAAGCACACCTTTCAAAGAAACCAATGCGAAAAGTAATACAATACCACCAAGTACTGCACGATTTTGGAAAATTGCAAATGGTTGAAATTTTTGGTTTACAATTTCTCTGTCTTCTACTGCAAGTTCATTTTCTCTTTGGTGCAACAATTTGCCCACCATTGAAAGCATCAATGCCAACACCGCCAAAATCAACACCAATGTAACCACCAAAATACTCAACAAAATCGTAAATGAACCGCCATCAGCACTTGCTGTTTTGGTTTCACCCTCTTTACCACCTGGTACAGGATTTACAACTTTTACCTCTTTTGAGATTTTGTCCACATACGCAAAAATGGCTTTGATTTCGTCATCTTTGAATGCGAAACTGGTCATTACAGCTTTATTGTATTTGTTAAAAAGCTCAACCGCATATTTATCACCACTTTTGATGACAGCTTGCGAATTTTTTACCCAAGGAACAAGCCATTCAATAGAGCGACGCTCCAAAATGCCTTTTAAACCAGGACCTACAACCACCTCATCAGTTACGCCATGACAAGATGTACAGTTGCCTTCCCAAAGAGTCTTACCTTTTTCCAAATCTACGCCTGTGGTTGCTGGCGCAGTATTTTCAGCTTTTTTAGTAGAATCTTGGGCATACACAGCAGTTCCCCATGAAAATATCAGCAACCAAAGCCACAGATGTAGGGAATTTCGGAATTTTTTTTGTGAAAACATAGACCAAATATTCATTTGAAAACAGTATAATTTCGTTTTTTTTAAGCCTTTTTATTTTATTAAAAATTACATTTTTAAGGCTTTCTTTATGTAGTAAATTTTTGTATAAAGCTAAATGTTTTAGAATTTGGTAGCAATTTTACAACACAAATTCTAAATATTCAATATTTTTTCAAGTTTTTGTTAAAAAAGCACAAATACTTTTTTTAATTAGCTTGCAATTTCGTTCAGAAACCTCAAAATTTCAAATAAAACAATAATTTTTTTATAAATTAGAATAATTCTAAATAATTACCCCCTAACCCCTAAAGGGGGAATTAATACATATCAAAATTTAAACTTTGAAATCTGTTTGTCTCCCCTTTGGGGTTAGGGGGCTTTTTTACTTCAACTGATACAACAAAATTTTCGCCTCAACCATCATTTTATCTACTTCTTCCCTGCTTGTACCATCATAATATCCCCTAATTCTGCCTTCTGTATCTACGAGTATAAATTTGGTAGCGTGCATAAATTCTGGTGTGATTACTTTATTTTTGTCTTTATTTGTGCCTTCAGTTTCTGTTTCTTCGCCTGCATTTATTTTAAAATCATGGTAAGCAAGGTGATAAATATCTTTTTTGGGTGCAGTCAAAAAATGCCATTGTTGCGTATTGGCTTCATATTTTTTGGCATACGTTTGTAGTGTTTCAGGTGTATCATTTTCAGGGTCAACTGTGATAGAAACAATATTAAATTTTTGTTCTTTCTTGAATACATCTTGCACCCTTTTCATTTCGGTACTCATGCGAGGACAAAGTGTTGGATTACCACATTTAGTAAAAAAGAAATCCACAACATATACATTTCCTTTCAAATTTTTTTGTCCAAAAGGTTTATTGTCTTGGTTTGTAAATTCAAAATCACGTATTTTATGGTAAGTTTTATCCCATTTCCCTTTGGCATTTTTAGTAGAATCTATTGGATAATAAATAGGTAAATCATAATGATTTTTGGCGAATGTTTGTAAAAAAAGAAAAAAACAAACAGGCAAAACCAGTAAAATTGTCAATAAAATATGTTTGAATTTCATAGATTTTTTTAAGTAAAATTCAAGTTGTCAATAGTCAGTTTTTTCAGTAATTAGTTTTAGTAAATTTGTGTTTTTGAAAAAAATAGCACAATTTGAAGGTTTTTTTAGAAAAAATGTAACACACAACTTGGGTTAAGTAAAAGAAAGAGATTTTATAAAGGCAAAAGCCAATTTTTATTTTAAATTAGTAAAAAAAGCTAACGCAAAGTTATAACACCTTGCGTTAGCTTTTGTTTTATTGATTTTTAGTAAAAATTATCTTAAAAAGTTTTTCATTTCAAAAACAGAGCCACCTTCTGCAATCAAAATAACCAAAAGCCAAACGATAAATATCATAGGCAACAAAATAGCCCAAATCATAAATTTAACTTCGTGGCGTAAATGCATAAATTCGCCTACAATATAGCCAGCTTTTACAACTGTAAGTATAATGTAAAGAATATTTTTGACACCTCCAGGCATAATAGATACAGGAATCGCCAATGCAATGATAAATTCAATAGTGGTAATAATAAGCAATATAACAAATACGCGCCAGATGCCTGCGGTATTAGGTTTGGCGATTTCGCCTTCTTTGTGTTCAGTGTGTGTGTGTGTATCAGCCATAAAAAATTAGTCCCCCAGCCCCCAAAGGGGGAGTTTTTAGAAAGTAATTATTTTGCTCCCCTTTGGGGTTGGGGGCGATTTTTAAATCAAATAAAAAGCAGTAAATACAAATACCCAAACCAAATCTACAAAATGCCAATAAAGCCCTACTTTTTCAATCATTTCATAGCGTTCTGCGCCTAAGTCTATTTCACGAGCAGGATTTGCATACACACCAAAAGCAGTGTTATAAAAAATCAATACATTGAGCATCACACCACTAAATACGTGAAATCCGTGAAAACCTGTAATAAAGAAAAATAAATCTGCGAATGCAGGAGGGCCATATTGATTTTGGATAAGGTTAGCACCATACACCATTTTACCTGTGATATTATCAATAGTACCTGTATCAGTACCATGGATAAAGTGTGACCATTCCCACGCTTGGCAACCCAAGAACGTAAAACCGCCCAAAATTGTCCAAAGCATCCATTTTTCTACATCTTTGCGGTCGTTACGATGTCCAGCTTCCACTGCAAGCACCATTGTAACGCTACTCATAATAAGAATAAATGTCATAATACCTACGAAAACCAAAGGCAGAGAAACACCATGCAAAAAAGGCACAGATTCAAATACCTTTTCAGGGATAGGCCAATAATCCATTGAAAATTTATATGTGCCATGTACCGAAGGATTATAAGCTACTGCGCTATAACGCAACATACCATAAGTAATCAATAATCCTGAAAAAGAAAAAGCATCAGAAAGAAGGAAAAACCACATCATCAGCTTACCCCAACTTGCTTTTAGGGGCTGATTTCCGCCATTCCAGTCTATTCCTCCTGCTTGAGAATGAGTAACGTGATGAGCCATAATAATAATAAGCCCCCAACCCCAAGGGGGAAATGTAATAGATGTATATTATTACCCTATGGGGAAAGGGAATATTTAGAATTTAGTTTCGTTTTTTTTTCAAAATTAGTGGTTTAATAATAAAAAAGCAAATAAATATAACCAAAGTATATCTAAAAAATGCCAATAAGTTACACACATTTCCATTGCATTCATACTTTTGCTATGCACACGCAACATAAAGGTTTTGATAAGCACTATTGCTACAAATACCAATCCACTCAATAAGTGAAACCCATGCAATCCACTAAATACATAGACAAAAGAGCCTGTCGGTCTTGATTGACTGCCCGCAAAATAAACATTTTGCCCTACCAATTCACTCCACGCTTGTATTTGCATGACTAAAAATACAAGTCCAAGCACCATAGTAGCCACCATTGCGATTTTGGTTTGTGCCAAATTATCTTTTTTTGCAGATAAATATCCCCAGTGCATAGTGCCACTACTGATTATAATAACCAATGAACTTACCCAAAATAATTGAGGAAGGTCATATACTAAGGGTTGCCCTTCTGATATTTTTACAATATAAGCACTTGTAAGTGCTGCAAATATCATGACGATACTTACCAAAAACAGCCACAACGCAAATTTGTGTGGATGCATACTCAAACTTGTACCTTGTGAAGTGGGTAAAGTTTTTGCTGGTGGGTTCATTATTTTTGTTGTTTCCATGTTTTAAAGTTCAAAAAGAATTTTTTTTTTTCAAAAAAACAAGAAAATTAAAGAAAATGTTGTGTTTTTTTTATAAAAAGACAAAAATCGGATTAAAAACTAAAAAATCCAATACATTTTTTAAAAATGTATTGGATTTTTTAGTTTATTTTTTGTCAAAAAATCAAAAATGATTTATTTTTTCAAAACACGTTTGATGCCTTGCCCTTTGTCTGTATTTACACGCAAAAAATACACACCAGCAGGAAGATTTTGCAAATCAAGTTCTTTGGTATCATTTTCCATTGGGGTAGCAGCTACTACTTTGCCCATTACGTCCATAATATCAATGGTTGCTTTTGTAAAATTCACATTGCGAAGTGTAACTTGGCATTTGTCTGCGGTTGGATTAGGGAATACTTGGAGAGCTTGGCTAATTGCATTTTTTTCAATAGCAAGCGGTGTAACGGTTGAAGCTTCATTTGAACAACTATTGCCTGTACCTGTTTTTCTCGCACACACACGATATACGTATATATTACCCGCTACTACTGCATTGTCTGCATAAGATGTTGTATTTGCAGGTCGTACTACCAAATCTGTGAAAGAAGTATTATTATTGGTGCTTCTTTGTATCACAAAATCTACTTCATCACTTGAATTATCAGTCCAAGTCAAATTAATAACACTTGTACTTGGGATAGCCAACGTAAGATTTGAAGGAGCAACAGCAGGATTAATAACAACTGCTGTTGTTGTCGCATTGGCAGTATTAGATTGTTTTACACCAAAACTATTGAAAGTTTCCACTTTATAAAAATATTGTGTGCTTGCTGTCAAACCTGCATCATCATATGTAACAACACCAGCACCCAAAGTCGCAACCACTGAATAAGTGCCATTTAAGGTAGTTGAACGCAATATCCTTACGCCTGTTTCATTTGGAGCTGTATCTGTCCAATTCAATCTAATTACGTTTGCGGAAAGAGCAGTTCCTGTCAAAGCAGAAGGAAAAGCAAAAGGTCCCAAATAAGGCGTTAGGTTTGAGGCTGGTGCTGGGAGTTTAAAATTTGTATAGTAACGCACTTCACCAGGTTGCAATTGTATTGCTTGCGAAGTAGAAGTTGCTATAAATTCTGTCCCCAAATCAAAATAATTGTACCATGTGCCTGTATGGTGAAATGCTGCATTGATGGTTTGTGGTACTACATCAAAGTTTGCCAAAATCAAAACATTCATATTATCACCACTTGTAGCAGTAGTTGAATATGGCTGAGGCGTAATTTTAAGTTGTTTTAAACGTCCTCCTAATTCATCTTCTTTTACAAAAATATCTGTAGAAGAAAATGCACCATAAGTAGTTTTAAGTTTATTTACTGCTGCGTAATAATCATACAAATTTTTACGATTAACATCAGTAAAATAATCCCAACGCACAGGTTTGGGATTGGTTCTGCAACCATTGTTTATTGTCCCATTCTCGCAACGGTTAATTGAAAACTCGTAGCCTAATTCCCCAAATTGCCAAATCATTTTAGGACCTGCTGGCGGAATATGAAAAGCAATAGCAGTTTTTACCCTATTTAAAGCAGTTGCCAAATCACGTGCATTATGGTTGGTTTGTGAGTTATTGCCATTATTGAGCGCTTTATACATTACCCTTTCTTCATCATGGCTTTCCATATAACTTAATACTCTTGGTTGCTGAAAATTGTTAGAGCCAGTTCCTGGGTCAAAATCTACGCTTGCAAGTCCATTTCCATTGGTAAATCCCATGATATTTTCAGCATATCTACTTTCCAAATTACGCCAAAGCATCATACCTCCTTGCCCATTTCCGCCAAGTATTGTTTCATTTACCCTATAATCCGCATATTCTTTTTCTTCAGCACCCCCTGTTGCTAAAAATTCTAATATTACATAAGAGGTAGGATCAGAAGCCCATTGCCAATCTGCGATTCTTTTTACAATTGTAACTCTACCTGGGTCATAATTATTAGAAGTAGCTTCATTTGCAGTTGTATTGGTAAGCCCTTTAACCAAATCATATCGATAACCATCTATTTTGAATTCTTGAATCCAATATTCAATTACCCTTTTCGTAAATTGTTGAGTATAAAGTGATTCATGATTAAAATCCTGAAATACGCTATAAGGGTGTGGTGCTTGAATATTAAACCAAGGATTATTAGAAGAAGGTTGATTTGTTGCACCATTCCAATACATTTTACAACCTGGAAACTCAAATTCTGCATGATTGAATGCAACATCTAAAATAACTGCAATTCCTCTTTGATGACATTTATCAATAAGTTCTTTTAGTTTATCTCTTGTTCCATATGACTTATCCACAGCACAAAAAAAAGTAGGATTGTAGCCCCAACTTATGTTGCCATTAAATTCCATAATAGGCATAAGTTGGAGGGCATTCACACCTAAGTTTTGAAGGTAATCCAATCTATCAATAATCATTTGATAATTACCTGATATGGTTGTAGTATTTGGTGTAGTGCCTACAATTTTTTGGTCAAAATCATGCACCCAAGCCTCATAAATAATAAGTTTTTTCTTATCCGGTTTTACAAAATTTAGGGTAGCATTAGACCAAGGATAAGCAGGTCTTGCTGTTTGTAACAATGGCACAATGCCTGTTCTACCTGAAGGATAAGTTTTTGGGTTGGGATATGTTTCAGCAGGAATAAATCCATCGAATTGCTCTAAAACCTCCTCTGCATAAGGATCACCTGTATATACCACATTTTCAGACATATCATACACCGCATATTGAAACGCATATTTTTGCCCTGATGTCAGTCCTGTAATTTCCACCCACCATTTATTATTATCAGGGTTTGAGCCTGCGCCACTTCCGCCATAACTTGGCACTTGTTTCATCAAATATTCTGGACGAAGCTGCCAATTATTAAATTCACCTAATACATAAATAAATTTTTTCTCTGGTGCTGTGAAAACCAAAGTTGCTTTTGTAGCATCATTTGCAAAATAATTAATACCTTCTTTAAGCCCCACAGGAATTGCTTGAACAGTAGGGTTTTGACGCAAGATAAAAGATAAATTTTTGGTAACAACTGTGCCACCGCCTATTGGAGTTGCTTTTACCACTACATCATAAAATGGCGTTCCTGACACTACATTTACGAGTGTTGTTATGGTAGTCGCATTATTATTGGTTTGAGCAGAAACATTATTTACTAAAATTTCAAGATTTGCAGCAATATTGGTAGTTGCTGTGATGGTTTGATTTTGCCCTACATTTACAAAAAAATTATTCCCTGTTGGGGAAGTAATAGCAATATCCAATGCACCTTGATTTACATCAATAAAAATATCCTGTCCTGTAGTTGATTTGCCTTCTTTGCAAGCAGTTGCTACACCACTGAAACCACCACAAGGGCCATTTTCTCTAAACACCATGCCTACACGAAATATTGGTGTGCTGGAAGGTGCTGCAAGTGGTGCATTAAACATACTTCTGATACCATTTGGTAATGTAAGGGTATAAATATTTGTTGTACCTGTTCTTGTGAAAGTGGGTGAAGCAGAAGGGTCTCCCCAAGTACCAGGTACATTTGTCCAACTGGTACCATTTGCCACTAATATTGCTCCTATATGTGCTTTGATACTTGTTACACTCCCAGGTAAATTGGCTAATCCTTGCCCCTGGCTAAGCGTTGCATCATATGTGAGTGTTACAGATTGATTGGCTGTAAATATGGCTGGATTGGCTGTAATTTGTGCTTTTGAATTTGTTTGAAAAAACAAAAAACAAACCAACAGACATAAATGTATGAGTGTTTTGTTCATAAAAAATATAATATTGATTTTTAATTTCTTATTAATAAAATTACAAATATTGATAATTATAAGCCTAAAATTGTATATCGATTTTTATTTTTTTAAAAAAATAGCGTAGAATTTTATAAAAAAACTACGCTATTTTTATTTTGCTTTAAAAATTTATTTTTTGTTAAAAATAAGTTCTAATTTTATGGGCAAGGTGTTACTTGTTGAAACTTAACATTTGTAAAAGTAGGTCCATTGCTTGCAGTAAATGTAAATACTTGATTGCCTTGTCCTGCACAAGAAGCATCAGCAAGCCCTCTATCCCAAGAAGGCGAATCGCCAGCAGCAACAAAAGGTTTATATTGTAAATTTGTTGCTGTTCCAACAGGCAACCACACAAACCAATTACCACTACCCGAATCAAACATCAGTTCATTAGCAGGATTTGTACCTGGTTGCGCCCAATTACCTGATTTTTCAAAGTATGCACCATAAGTAGCAGTACCACTTATTTCACCTGCCACATACACATATTGATTTGCTGGAATTACCACACTTGGGTCAGCTTTTACCGTAAATCTGTTCAATGATGTTGGTGCTGTGCCTAAACCTTCCCATTTTGCAACTGAGAATTTTGGATTTGTATTTGTGCCTGTAAATGTCCAAGAACGGTTTGGCATGCCTTCAGCACTACCATCAGAATATTTGAATCTTTGCTCGCCATTAGACCAGCTGGATGGGGTGCCATTAGGCACAAAAAACCATTTAAATTCACCAATGGTTTTATTGGGTGCTAATTGTAATGTTACTTTGTATGTGCCTGAAGCCATATCTTTTACTGCTTCAAGCTGTGATACAGTACCTGGTTGTTGCCAATCACCTGAAGGTGTAAATCCTAAGAAACCAAACTGCCCAGCCAAAAATACTTTTCCATTTGCAGGGGTACTTTTTGGAAAATTTGCCAATTCAAAAGTAACAGGAAGTGTTTGTGGCTTGCGATACAGAGTAACACTATAAGCAGAAGTAGCCATACCTGTTTTCCCAGAAGCAGAAGTTGCTCTCACTGTCCATTTCAGATTAAGTGACTGTCCCTCTGCCACACCTTGGGCTTGCAATACTGTTACAAGTTGTGCATGTGTAAAAGTAAGCATAGGAGCTTTACCAGTACTATCCGAGTTCACATTCAACAATGGCGTAGCAAAAGTAGGTGTAGCACCTGCTACTGCAAGCCATTTGTAGGTTACTGCTGACTTATCCAAAGCAGTTGTACGATTCCAAGAAATCGTAATTTTATCTGTTGTATTGGCAGCATCTACTTCAACAGTTGCTCCACTTGCAGGTGCTGACAACGTAAATGGCGTAAAATCAGAAGACAAACCTGAAATATCAGGCATTTCAGGCTGAGGATATTTTTTTTCGCAGGACATTGCTGCAAGCATTGCCACAAAAGCGAAAAGTATATAATTGAATTTCATAATTTTTTGTTATTTTTTATAATAAAAAACATTTAATTTTTTTATTTTGCTTTCAACTTGCAATTATTTTGCAATAAAAACAGGGTTCTTTTTGATACCACTATTTACATTTGCGTCAGTTCTACTTTGGATAACCACTCTTATTTCCGTAATTGTTTCGCCTGCAGCAAGTGTGAAATATCTCGAAGGTATGCCTACAAATGTAAATTTAGTACCTCCTGCTTCGGTCATTTTCAAGGAAGGTGTATTTCCCACGTTTGCTGCAGTTACAGGAATACGAACAGTAGTGTTAGCACCTACTTTCACATCAGCCTCCATATAAATATAAAATTCATTGAGTGCTTTGAGTGCTGCGTTATTTTCAAGATTTTTATCAAAAGTAAAAGTTACAACATCTCCTTGTGCAAAGTTTGCTGGGAAAGCAGTAAATACAGAAGGCGAGAAAACAGGACCTGTGAACGGAATTTCCATGTCTTGTGATTTAATATCCCCAGTACCATCTTTTCCTTTCACCAAAAAACCGAAACGTGTTTCATTGGCTGGTCTATTACTTGATACTGCTGCATCTTTGGCTTGTTTATAACTTGCCTGCATAAATTCTTTCACAGAGGGTAATGTAATTGACCATTTGTTAGTTGCCTCTTTAGTCATAACATTTGCTTCATTGGAATTAGTCCAATCCCCATTGCGACCTGAACCGCAACAACCTTGAATAAATCCCCAAAGATATATTTTTCTGTTTGCATTTTCTTCTGCAACTAATACAGGCACACCTGATATATCAACAATAAGTTTGACAGGCTCAGAAAAACTGAACGACGTTACATTACCAAAATATGCAGCACTTCCTGTACCAGCACTAACGTTAACAACTTTTATTTGCGCATAAGCAGATAAGGCAAATACAAAGAATAAAAGTGTGGTTACTATAATTTTTTTCATATTATTTTTTTAGAAAAATGATTAAATAAATTATTGACGAACAAAAGTGTATTCATAAAACAAAAATAATGTATTATCAGTACTACCTCTGCGTTCTACACGAAGCACAAGTTTATCTTTTTCAATCGTTTTTACTACAAATGAAGCATTGTTAGTAATGTTATTGTCAAAAAAAGTAATTTTTGTAGTTGCTACTGGATTATCCACCGCCCAACTGCCTGAGTTGAGCGAGAGGTAATTTGGTGAAGCACCAGGTGTAATGGTGTAATTTGTGGGTTTGCCTGCATCATCAAGATTAAATGTTACTTTGTAATCAGTAAAGGGATAAGTAGTTGTAATATCTTTACTTTGAACATCTACTGGGAAACCATTGTCTATGGCTTCTTGGTCATATTGTACTACTTTTGATACTACCCAATTTCCCTTGAGATAGTTTGTTTTGATGGAAAGCAGATTATCTGTATCCAATTCAGGGTATGTTCTTTTGCAAGAGGAAAAAGTAGTTAACAACAAAGGTGCAAGTAACAAAACCCAGTACATTTGATATTTTTTCATAAAATAAAATTATTAGAAAGTGGGCTATAACAATATAATTTAATACTATTATTGTTTTAAAGTAAATACTTTGTGAAAGAATTTTGTTTTTCTTTCACAAAGAATTTTTAATCTAAATTTGGCAAAAACTTAATTTTGCACAATAGCTGGATTGCCTGATGTTTCAGACACAGGAATTGGTAACAAGAGTGTTCTATCGTCATAAGAAACTGCTGGTCTTAAATTTGGCACGCCAGACATAGTAGCTACTTTTTGGCGACGCAATTCATGATAGCGGTCTCCTTCAAACATTAATTCGATGCGACGTTCTTTACGTATTTCGGTGCGAGCAGTTGCCTGCGAGCTAAAAGTAATAGGCGTATAACCTGTAACTGAATTTGCACGCACAGCATTATAACTTGCAGACGCTACAGGAAGATTATTTATTTCTGCTGCAGATTCTGCATGTATCAATAATATCTCTGCAAGACGGATAATTGGAATATTCAAACCATCAACGTCCCATTTTTTGCTATACACACGCACAGGGGGTCCTGCCTCTGTTTGCGTGCCTGTGGTATTTGCACGTGCATCATTCATAGCAGATGCTGTGCTTGATGCGTCAAGTGCTTCTTTCAAAGAGCCTGTACCTTGAAATATAGAATAACGTTTTGATGCTGGTCTATATGCTCCGAAGGGATTTCCACCATTTACGATTTGCCATACTACACCTCCTGTTGGGGCTACATTACCCACATTGCGGAAAGGCGTATATGGCCCGTTCAATGAAAGTCCTGAATTTGTAGCTACATCAGTAGCAGCAGTAAAAGCATTTTGGTAATCCAATTTATTAAAATACACCCTTGCCAAATAACCACGTGCAGCCCATTTATTAGCACGATTACCATTAAATGTAGTTGGGAGGTCAAGTGCTGCATTTGTCAAGTCTGTAATAACTTGAGTATATACTTCATCAACTGTTGCACGAGAAAGTTTTTCATCAGCAGACAGATATTTTAGGCGCAATGGCACGCCAGGATTACCACTACCAGCACTAAATGGTTTTGCATAAAGCCTTACCAATTCAAAATGAGCAACTGCTCTAATAAAAAGTGCTTCTGCTTTCCATATTTTTTGTGTAGTAATAGCGGTTCCATCAGTAATGAGTGATTTATCTATTGCATCAATTACTGCATTTGCCCTTCCAATAGCACGATATGCTGTTTGCCAAAGATTATCCACATCTTTATTCAAGATATTAGTATTTCTGAAAGCTACCTGCCCTGTAAAATCAGTAGCGCTAAATGCTATTTCATTGAGGGCAATATTATCAGATGATAATTCGCTATAAGTTTGAACTCTTTCACCTAAGAAATCACCACTTGCGAGATTACCATAACCAGAAGCTAAGGTAGCTTCTACGTTTTTACCATTTGTAAGTGCATTGTCTGCAGGAAGTTCTGTAATAGGTTTCAATTCTAAAAAACTATTACAAGAAGTAAATCCAAACAAGGTCCATGCACAAAAAAGTAATTTATATGTTATTTTTTTCATACTTTTTGATTTTTTAGAAACTTACGTTGATACCAACGATAATTGTACGTTGTTGAGGAATAGGGTTTTGTGCTGCGTTGAATGTAATATTTGCTTGTTGGAATTGTGAAACTGCTCCGCTTGACCCAAATGGTGCGAAGAATGTACCAGTATTACCTACATTGGCAGTATTTACAAATTCAGGATCCCAACCAGGATAACGTGTCAATACAAACAAGTTTTGCGCTGTAATATAGAGTCGCACATTACTCATTTTGGCGCGTTCCACAAATTCTTTTGGTAAATTGTATGCCAAACCTAATGTACGCATACGTAAGAAAGATGCATCATACATAAATCTATCAGAGTTCAAACCACGACCTGAGCCAGGCCCTGACAAAAATAGACCAGGGGTGCTACCATCACCAGGATTTTGAGGGCTTTGCCATCTATTAAGCACAGTACGACGTTGGGCATTATTTGCAATATCACCAATTTGGAATTTAGCTTCATTGTCAAATACTGTGTTTCCATATTGAAAAGTCATCAAAAAATTCAATTCAAAACCTTTATATGAAATCGTATTGTTGATACCACCAAAGAAATCTGGGAAAGGTTTGCCTACAGGTTGTCTCCAATCTGTATTTTCAACGCTTATTTTGTTCAAACTACCATCAGCAGGATTTACAAATCTTTCACGTCCATCAGCAGGGTCTACACCTCCACTTACCATCATATAACCTTGTCCTACAGGGTATCCTTCTATCAAACGACTCTCGCCCAAACCAGCAGCAAATGCTTCAATTGGTAAATTTCCAGTTGACTTTACTTTGTTACCAGTAGTTGCAATATTAAAATCAGTAGTCCATTGTACAGGACTTGACGCACTAAGATTTTTAGAGTTTAAGGATAATTCAAAACCCCTATTAACAATTACAATATCAGTATTTGCAAATACTGCTGTAAAACTAGTAGAAGATTGAATAGGGTTTGCAAACAACAAATTAGATGTGCGTTTGTTAAAGTACGCAAATGTACCAGTAATACGCCCTTTGAATAAACCAAACTCAAGACCAATGTCTATGTTGCGATTACGTTCCCAACTTAAGTTTGGATTTGCAATACGTGCAGGTCCCAATCCATTTACGCCCAAAAATCCTCCTGATTGTGTAAATGTACTCGCATACATAAAATTAGGAATTTCAGCATTACCTGTAATACCCCAGCTACCGCGTAATTTTAAGTAATCAATTACTTTGACATCTTTCAAAAAGTTTTCTTCACTTACTATCCAACCAGCAGACACTGCAGGAAAATATCCAATGCGTTTGTTCGCACCAAAACGCGAAGAACCGTCAGCCCTCAATGTTGCAGAAACCAAATATTTACCAGCATATTTATAATTTACGCGTGCAAAGCCTGACATAAACGCAAAACGATTATCTAAATCAGCATTATAACCACCCATAGTAGGGTAACTTACTGGTAAATTTTTATCATATATCTGTAAACCACTTACTGTATTGTTGAAATATGGATCACTAAATCCTGCATTACCATACGTATAAGCCCCTGTTGTACGTTGCGCAGAGCGTTGTGCTTGAAAACCCAATGTTGCATCAATTTGGTGTTCATCACCAATTTTTTTATTATATGTAAAAAAACTATTTAAGTTCCAGTTAAACACGTTCAAACGACGCTCTTCAAAAGAACCCGCAAAAACACGTGGCAAATTAACTGGTGCTGCAGGGTTTGCAAAATCTCTTGGTATAAAATTGCGGTTTGCAGAATTTACCAATATTTCATCATATTGATTATAAAAATCTGTACCAAACTCTGTTCTAAATGACAAACCATCCATAATTTTATAATTTGCATACACATTAGCCAATACACGAAAACCTTTCGTAGTAAAATTATTCTGCATTTGTGCTACTGGGTTAGCCCCTGTATTAAACCCTTGTGAGAGGTTATTGCCAAAATATGACCCATCATTGTTAAAAACAGGATAAATTGGTAATGCACTACTATTAACAGTGCCCCATACATTTGGCACTTGTTTGTTGATAGTACCTGTTACAGATATTTGCGTACCTATGTCGAGTCTATCAGTAGCAGCATTATCAAGGTTCAAACGACCACTTATTCTTTCATATACATTACCTTTAAAGAAGCTTTCATCTTTTCTATAAGAACCACCTGTAAAAAATCTTAATTTTTCATTACCACCTCTTGCACTAATAGATGCTTCTTGTGTATTACCTTGTTGTAATACTTGATCAAACCAATTTGTATTTGTACGATTTGCAAGTGCATCGCCTACTGTAACACCACGATTGATAGCATAATTTGCAGGAATAGGAAGTCCAGCACCAGCACTATTGCGATACGCTTCGTCTATAAGTTGTAGATATTCAGTACCATTTACAAAAGGCAATTTACGGGTCACTTGTGTAGTACCATAATAATATGATGCATCAAACGCAGTTTTGCCTGATTTACCCCTTTTGGTTGTGATCAATACCACACCATTGGCAGCACGTGAGCCATAAATCGCTGCTGCACCTGCATCTTTGAGTATCTCCATTGACTCTATATCATTCGGATTTAAGTCTGCCAAAGCATTACCATTGATACTATTTGCTGCACCATCCCTTTTTGAAAAATCACCTGTTGTGATAGGCACACCATCTACGATATATAGAGGCTCGCTATTACCTGAGATAGATGCTTGTCCACGAATACGTACCCTTACTGCAGAGCCTGGCACACCACTTGATTGCACAATTTGTGCTCCTGCAACTCTACCTTGCAATGCTGCATCAAAACTTGGGGTAGGAATGCCTTTTATGGCATCACCTTTTACCTGCGAAATTGCACCTGTGTTGTCAAGTTTGGTTGTTTCACCAAAACCTGTAATCACAACTGCATCCAACTCGCTTTCATCTTGCATTGTAGCATCAAGTTGTGCTTGTTCTGCGATGATTACTTCGGTGGATTTCATACCTATAAATTCAAATACTACTACATTACCTGTAGAAACCCCTTCGAGTTTGTATGCACCATCACCATCAGTAGTAGTACCTTTGCTTGTACCTTTAACCCTTACAGTAGCACCAGCAACACCAGCACCATCTTTATCAGTTACTTTACCCGTGAGTGTGCGTTCTTGTGCAAAAGCACTTGAAAAAGCGAAAAAAAATGCTAAAAGACTTAGTATAAAAGTCCTATGCCAAAAACTCTTTGTAGAAGAATCCTTGTTTAGCATTAGCGTATCTTTGCTCCTCAAAAAGAGCGAAGTCGTACCCCGTTGCATGTAGTTGTTCATCATTACGTAAAGTATAGTTGTTTAAAAATTATAAAAATTCTTCCTGATATTTATTGCATAATTTTAATCATACATTTTCTTTATTTTGTTATATCTTTATTTAATAAAATATAATTTTAATAAGATAAGGTTGTATTTATTTTATGCGAAAGCAATATTAAAGAATCTTTTTAAAAAAAAAATATTTTTAACAAATAAAATTATACTTTTTTTTATGCTAACGTACCCGCAAACGTTTGCGGTTGCCTGTAAAATCAAAATTTTTAAAAATTTATAAATTTTCCATGAAATTATTGAATTTTTTTTTACCACTAATCATAAGGCTGTTTGTAGAAGAATAGTGTTTTAAAATTCTTGAAAAAATTTTTAGCTTATTTTCGCTTTTTACAAAAAAAACACCAAAAATTTTTAATGAATTTTTGGTGTTTTTTTCATAAATTTTAATTGACCAACTTAAATTTTCTCAATCACAAGCACCGTACAAGTAAACCCATCATCTTGTACAGGCACTTTTTTGCCATCTATTACCAAAAAAGAGGGATTGACAGGGCGTTGCTCATACGGGTTTTCTGGTTTTGCAGGAATTTTACGTGTTTGCTCAAAGGCAGTAACTGTTACCTCTTTTTCATGGTATTTTTCCAAATCTACCTTAGATTTGTTTTCAATTACCCATTCTTCCTCTTGGATTTTGAGGACAAAATATTCACTTCCTTGTGCGCAATAACTTTGTGTGCTTTTTGACCAAGGTTTTTTAAGGATAATGCCTGTGTAGGACTTGCTTTCAGTAGCAGATACAATTTCCATTTTTTTAGTTTTAGTTTTTTTTGTAGTGGTTTTCGTTTGTGCAAAACATAGAGAAGACACAAAAAAAGACAACATTATTATCAAAATATACCGCATAATTTTAAAGATTGCTTTTTGGAAAAAATTAAAATACAAAACGAATACTAAATTTTTTAAGTTTTATTAAAAAAAAAAGTGTTTTTTTATAAGATTTTCTAAACACAATTTATTAAAAAAAATTTCATAAATTTACAAAAAATTATAACAAAACCAATTCAAAAAAAGCAAATGCAAACTTTTTCCGTAAAAAATCTCCTCCAATGGGTAGAAGAAAATAAAGACAGCCTCAAACCTCCTGTGGGCAATAAAGAAATATATCCTAATGGCGATTTTATCGTGATGGTGGTGGGTGGTCCCAATGCCCGCAAAGATTATCATTACAACGAAACACCAGAATTTTATTACCAAATCAAAGGAAATATTGTACTAAAAGTGATAGAAAATGGCGAATTTAAAGATGTGCATATCAATGAAGGTGACATTTATCTGCTTAATCCATTTACACCACATTCGCCACAACGCCCTTCGGGGACGATTGGACTTGTAATTGAACAAAAACGCCCACAAGAAATGCTTGATGGTTTTCAATGGTATTGCGAAAATTGTAAGGAATTTTTGTATGAAGAAAAGGTCAATGTTGCCAATATCGTTACACAACTTCCACAAGTATTTAATCGTTTTTATGAAAATGTGGCACATTGTACGTGCAAAAAATGCCAAACCATTATGCAAAGACCAATATTAAAAACTGCCTAAAAAATGCCTTTTGTTTCTATTATCACGATTACATATAATGCTGAATTGTATCTGGAAAATACCATTTTGAGTATTGTCAACCAATCTTGCCAAGATTTTGAGTATATTATCATTGATGGTAATTCAAAAGATAGTACATTGGAAATTATTAAAAAATACCAAAATCATATTCATACACATATTTCTGAGCCTGACAAAGGCATTTATGATGCTATGAACAAAGGTTTGACACTTGCAAAAGGCGATTTTGTATGGTTTATGAATGCAGGTGATACGATTTTTGAAAAAAATACATTGGAAATCATCAAAAATTTATTTGAAAAAAAACCAAATACAGAGATTTTTTATGGTGATGCATGGTATATAAATTTGGAAGGAAAGGATTTGGGCAAAAAAAGCGAAATTACACCAATGAAATTGCCTGAAAATCTTGCGCACAAACATTTCGCAATGGGTTTGGTGGTGTGCCATCAAGCTATTTTAGTCAAAAAAATACTTGCTCCTATGTATGACTTAAACCATAAATATAGTGCGGATATTGATTGGGTAATAAAAGCCACAAAGCATGCGCAAAACATTGAAAATACACACCAAATATTGACAACTTACCGACAAGGTGGTTTTTCACGCAAACACTTATATAATTCTTTAAAGGATAGATTTAATATTTTGGCGAAACACTATGGTTTTTGGCAAAATTTATATAATCATACAAGAATTTTGGGGCGAAGTTTTATGTTTTTGATGAGAAAAAGACGTGGATATTGAATTTGGTAATCAGTTTTTTCAACTATTAGTTTAAAAGTCTTAAATTCTTTGGTTTAATTTTTGCACAAATTAAAAATACAAAAACATTTTTCAAAATTTTGTATTTAAAAAAAATATTTGAAAAGTCTTTTAACTATTATTATATTGCGAAAGATTATTGTAAAAATTATCGCAATAACATCATTTTCACACACACAAAAAACCTATTCTCATAAAATCCACTCGTGATTTTTTAGTTTTTTTGACGTTTTAAATGTAAATTTTTTTATAAAAATCCTTAATTAGAAACTATATTATTTAAGGCGAAACACAAGCGATATTCTGTGTTTTATTTTATACTTTGTTACACAAAAATTTGCACTTTAAATTTCCAAAAAAAGGTTTTTTATACTTTTGTAAAAAAAATTTATGGAAAATAATCCAAATCAACCAAAAAAACGTGCTTATAACCGCAAAAAAAATATAGTGGAAAGCACAGAAAATTCTTCATCAGAAATCTCATCAACAGAAAAATCTTTACAAGAAAAATCTTTACAAGAAAATTCTTCACACGAAATTGCTCCAACAGAAATTCCTACCACAAAAAAACGTACTTACAATCGTAAAAATAGCCCCCTAACCCCCAAAGGGGGAACTGAAAAGGCAATAGAAATTCCAAAAAATGAAATTTTGGCAACGGAAATTCCTGTAATAGATATTTCTACGCAAAAAAAACGCACTTACAACCGCAAGAAAACCGAAGTAGAAACACCAAAAAATGAAACACCAACAATAGAAATCCCTATTATTGAACCTGTAAAATTAGAAATTTTTACAAATCCGAAAAGTACAAAGCAAAAAAATACACGTTTTGATAAAAATAAAAACCAAAATAAAACTAAAAATCAAAACTTAGATTTTGTAAATTTTGAAGAAAATACAAATTCAGAAATGCCTGAAAAAAAAGATATTCCTGAAAATAAAAACCCAAGAAATCAACAACCAAGAAATCAACCTCAAAACAAGCAACAAAATCCACACGAAAATAAAGCAAACACAGAAAACACACAACCAAATACACAACAAAACACGCCTACACGTGATTGGGAAAAAGAATTAACAAAATTTTTTGAGCGAAATCCACAAAAAAGTATCCACATTAATCGTATTTTTAAGGAACTTCGCGTAAATACAAACCAAAAAGGTTTTTTGGTTGATGCTTTAGAACAAGTGTTGATGGCAGGAAAAGCAATTATTACAGAAAAAGGTGATTTTCAATCTACTACACAAAACCCAGAAAAGGAGATTGTGGAGGGAAAAGTTGATTTTGTGAATGTAGCCTATGCTTTTGTAATTTGTGAAGGTAAAAATGACATTTGGGTCAATGCGATTGACATGAAAGATGCCTTAGATGGTGATATTGTAAGAGTAGCTCTTGTACCCAATAAAAAAGACACAAAACCAGAAGGGAAAATTATAGATGTACTTGTTCGCAAACGCGATGAATTTGTAGGAAAATTAGAATTTTATCACCGCAACGCTTTTGTAGCACCTGAAATGCGTAGAATGTACCGCGATATTCAAATAAATAATACCAAAGGTGCAAAAAGAGGTGATAAAGTAGTAGTCAAAATTACGGATTGGGGCAATAAATTTACACCGCTCACAGGTGATGTGATAGAAGTTTTGGGTAAAGCTGGCACCAACAATGCAGAAATGCCTGCAATTCTCGCAGAATTTAATTTACCTCGCCAATTTCCGCAAGAAGTATTAGACGAAACCGCAAAAATTCATTCACAAGTTACACCAGCAGAAATCAAAAAACGTAGGGATTTCCGTCATATTACTACTTTTACCATTGACCCTGTTGATGCAAAAGACTTTGATGATGCACTTTCATTATTACCTTTGGACAATGGAAATTGGCAAATAGGGGTGCATATTGCAGATGCTTCACATTATATTCGCCCAAATACCGAACTTGACAAAGAAGCTATTTATAGAGCAACTTCGGTGTACCTTGTGGATAGAGTTGTGCCAATGTTGCCCGAAAAACTATCCAACGAACTTTGTTCTTTGAAACCAAATGAAGACAGGCTTACATTTTCAGCAGTATTTGAGCTTGACGAGGAGGGAAATGTGCATGGTGAATGGTTTGGTAAAACAGTAATCCATTCCAATCGTAGATTTTCGTATGAAGAAGCACAAGAACGTCTTGATACCAAAAAAGGAGATTATGCCCAAGAAATCAAGGTTTTGAATTATATAGCCAAACAACTTACCAAAAAACGTTTTGCAAAAGGTGCTATCAATTTTGAAACTACCGAAGTAAAATTTAAACTTAATGAACAAGGCGTGCCTATTGGCATTTATTTTAAAGAAAGAAAAGAAGCACACCGATTGATTGAAGAATATATGCTATTGGCTAATCAACGTGTAGCAGAATTTGTGGTAAGTCAAACAGAAAATGACCGCCCAAAAGCAATGGTCTATCGCATACACGAAAGCCCAAATGCAGAAAAATTGGAAAATTTCTCAAAATTTGCCAAAACTTTTGGGTATGAAATCTCTTTGTTTGGCAAACAAATGGCAAGGTCTATTAATAAGCTAATAGATGATACCAACAACACACCACAACAAAATATCCTGCAATCTTTGGCTGTGCGCACGATGGCAAAAGCAAAATATAGCACCGAAACAATAGGACATTTTGGGCTTGCAATGCCTCATTATACACATTTTACATCACCTATACGCAGATACCCAGATATTCTTGCACATAGATTATTGGAAAAATACCTTACTGGTGGTGCATCTGAAAGCCAAAAAACATTGGATAAGATATGCCAACACGCTACTGACATGGAAAAACGTGCAAGCGAAGCTGAACGCGCCTCTACTAAGTACAAACAAGTGGAATATATGCAACTCCAAGACCAAAACAAAATATATGATGGTGTGGTAACAGGGGTTACAGAATGGGGCGTATATGTGGAAATAACCGAAACCAAATGCGAAGGCATGGTAAGGCTATCCGAAATATGGGACGACCAATATGTGCTTGATGCTCCAAATTATTGTGTGATTGGCACACACACAGGCAAAAAAATCATGTTTGGTGACCTGGTAAAAGTAAAACTAAAAAATACCAATATAGAAAAACGCACAATTGACCTCTCCATAGTATTGGAAAGCCTGCCAAACCAAACCACTAAAAGACAAAGACAACGCCAAAAAGAAAAACAACGAAAACAAGATAAAAGAAAATTGTAAAAAAAATTGTTAGTTTGCTCAGTTGTCAGATTTTTCAGCCAAACTCCCCAAAAAGTTAAAATTTTTGGGAAGTTGTATGACTGTTTTAAAATTTAAAAATCATATAATTTATTATAAATAATAGCTAATTTATTATGCAATTTTATTCAATAATATAATATTAGCAGAAATACTCTGCACAAATGGGTAAAATCAGGTAAGATAAAATATGAGTTTACTCCTTCGGGTCAGTATAATTATTTTGTTATGCTTCAAATTTAACAAAAAAAATAAATTTAATGGACTTTATGCAAACTGAAAACATATTTTATTTTTGGATTCAAAATAAAACCATGTTTTTAGAAAAACTTTCAAAAAAAAATCCATGAATCGCAATAGGTTTTTAACCCATTTGTTTGTATTTATCCCCTTTGGGGTCAGGTGGCTAAATACTTATTTCAAAACACGTCCCTCTCCCCAATTCACTTTTTACCACAATTTGCCATTTGTGGGCTTTGATAACTTGCATCACATAATTTAGTCCCAAGCCAAAGCCTTTTACATTATGCACATTGCCCGTAGGGACACGATAAAATTTTTCAAAAATACGTTTTTGATGTTCTTTGCTAATGCCAATGCCATTATCTTGTATGTTGATAACGACTTTTTTGTTCAAATTTTTACCTGAAATATCAATTTTTGGCTCACCATCTACATATTTTACAGCATTGTCCAGCAAGTTATAAATGATATTGGTAAAATGTACTACATCTGCCTGAATATAGGCTTGTTCTTCGTGTTCAAATGCCCAATTCATGGTGATTTGGGCGGTTTGATTGAGGTTAAAATTACTCGCAACTTCCTCTATAAGCGTTTGTACATTTATTTTTTCCAAATTAAGTTGTACTTTCGTTTTTTCCAACAAAGCCATTTGCAATACCTTTTCAATTTGATTTTTTAGTCTAAGATTTTGGGCTTTTATCACATTGGCATATTTTAAAATAGCTTCAGGTTTTTGAAGAATTTGCGGTTTTGTAATTAAATCTGCTGAAATTAAAATCGTACTAATAGGCGTTTTGAACTCATGCGTCATATTATTAATAAAATCCCTTTGAATTTCAGAAAGTCGTTTTTGTTTGATAATTACCCACAAAGTATAACCAAAAAACACAATTACGACCAACAACAAGACCGAAGAAAACCACCAAACTTCCATCTCACTTGCTAAATAAGTGGTTTTATTGGGAAACCTTATGCCAAAATAATATGTGTATTCATTCCATGTAGGAAAATTTGACTTCTTGTTCGTTTTTTCTTCTAAATATTGGCTTACATAATTCCCATAAACCATTTGATTGGTGCTACAATCATATATTCCATATTCATAAGCAATATCAACATTTGCCTTCGTCATTTCTATTTTGAGGTAATGTTCCAATAATTTTGTGTCAATACTTGTATTCACATTTACCACATAATAATCAGAAGTCAAGCGACGCACAGGTTTCGGATTAAGTGCTACTTGATTTACGTATGCTATTTGTTCCGCCACATTTTGCAAAGCAATTTGAATACTTTGGTTAAATTGTTTTTCCTTAATGTCAAAGGCTTTACTTACCCAATAAATTTGTGTAAGCAAAATACCTACAATAGAAAATGTAGCCAATACAATGACATACCGAATCGTGTGATGACGCATGAAAAGAATGATAAAATTTGATAATGAGTAATTTTACTTGATAAAAATGTATGAAAAATAAGAAAATATGTTTGCAAATTTTAAAAAATTGAGGTCAGACCTTCGTAAACTACGATACAGACTCAATTTTTTTGGCTAAATTTATCAAAACAAAAACAACCCAACACCTCAAATCCACTTTTCCAATGCTTCTTCCATTTTTTTAATATCCGCATGCAAAAATCTATCTTGGTCTAAAAAAGGCACTACATTTCTGATTTGTTGGTATAATATTTCTGTTGTTTCTCCTAATTTTAACGCAGAATCCAAAAAAGAAAGTTGTTTTTTACGTAAATCTACTGCTTGTGCAGACACCAAACACAAAATTGCAGTAATTTTTTTCAAATTTTCCAAAATTCTATACGCATGTCTCCCCGCATTAGCTCCCATACTTACATGGTCTTCTTGATTGGCTGAGGTTGGAATACTATCCACACTGTCGGGGTGCGCAAGCGTTTTATTCTCTGACACAATGCCTGCACACACATATTGTGCAACCATAAAACCAGAATTTAAGCCTGCATTTTCCACCAAAAAAGGCGGAAGAAAATCATTGTGTTGGGCATCTACAAGTTTATTGACAAGGCGTTCAGCTATACTGCCCATTTCTGCAAGGGCAATTTTAGCATAATCCAATATCATTGCCAAAGGCTCACCATGAAAATTCCCCCCAGAAAGCACTTCATTTTCTTCTTCAAAAATCAAAGGATTATCCACTACGCTCACACTTTCGCCCAATATAACCTCGCCCAAACGCACCAACGCATCATAACACGCACCCAATACCTGCGGACTGCAACGCACAGAATAGGCATCTTGTGGAATTTGTTTTTTTTCTACCAACCTAAAAAACGTTTCCAAACTTTGCCAGTCTTCTATTTGTTTTTTTTCAAAATCAAAGATATTTTTATAAAATCTTTTTGAAAAAGCAAATTTATGTCCATTTTTTACGTCAATTATTTCATTTTTTAAATTTTCATCTAAATTTTCTAATACATTTTTTGGGAAATTTTCCAATAATGTAATGGCTGAAATACCAAAAAGCGTAGAATTTTTTGTAAAACCTCTTATATTTCCTGCCACCAATGCTTGCCCTTTTGAGCTTGGACGATTGTTATGAATTTTTGCATCAAAAGGGGATTTGCGTGCCAAAAGCCCTTCAAAAGCTAATGCAAACGATTGCGTAATTAACGAAAAAAGGTTTTTGCCTGTATAGTGTACCGCCAAACCCCAAGCGCCCATCATAGCAGTTCCATTGATAAGTGCCAATGCTTCTTTTGCTTCTAATATAATAAGCGGAATATTATTTTGTTCAAAATACAATTTTGCAGATATTTTTTTAAAGTTTTCTTTTCCCAAAAGCACATTACCCTCTCCAATCAACGCACACGCAATATGTGATAAAGGGCATAAATCTCCACTTGCTCCTACTGAACCTTGTGCTGGCACTTCTGGATAAATTTCTTCATTCAACATCAAAATCAATCTTTCTATTACTGTCCAACGTATGCCTGAATGTCCCCTCATCAAACCCAATGCCCGCAATAATATCATGCCCCTTACCACTTCAAAAGGCAGATTTTCGCCCACACCACACGCATGCGAAATAACCAAACGCCTTTGCAATTCGTAGGTTTCTTCTTGTGGAATAATTTTATGTGCATTAGCCCCAAAACCTGTGTTTATGCCATAAATTATTTGATTTTCTTGTATTTTTTTTACGATAAAATCTCTATTTCCTATGACTTTTGTTTTGATTTTTTGGAGATTTTCAGGAGAAAATTCATTTTCTAAAATAAATTTTTCATTTTGAAATACAATTTTTTCAATATTTTGAAGGGAAATCATTTTTTAATTGTTAGGATAAATTAAATAACTATTTTTCAACAAATTTAGCATTAAATTCCACACAAATTTATTTTTTGGTTTCATTTTCAAAAAAAATAAAAAATTTAGTAATTTTTTTCGTGAAATTCAGTAATTCAAACAAAATTGTAACACGATTTAAAAACAAAATTAAACAAAAAAAACCATGCAAAAATTTCTTTTCTTGTCCATCATGCTTTTTGGTTTATTTATAACCAATATCGCACAAACTTTCGCACAAGACTCCACACGCACACGCACAGACCGAGACCGCAACAACAACCAAAGATGGGGCAGAAATAAGGACGATAATACAAATTACTTTGACAATTATTTCCAACCAGGTGCAGGTTATTCTTTTTATGCCCCCAAAGCCTCAGATAGTTTGGGGCGTTTTAGTGGTGTAGTGATTGAATATTTGATTTGGGCAGGTGTTAGGCAAAATGAAGACAGAGGTCCCAGCCACACACGCCTTTATACCAAAATCAATATTTTGAAAAGTGATAAAAATAATGTGAGTGATATGTTTATGTATGGTGCGGGACTAAATTTTTCATTTGAACGCAATCCAAAACGCAGTTATCTCATACCTTATTTTGGCATAGAACTGGGCGGAATTTCTCAACGTAATATTGGAAGTACATTTCAAATGACACCACTTTTAGGTGTTCATTTATTAGCTCGCAGAAATATTTTTGTGAATCTACACGGTGGATATGTGTATCCCATCAATGACTTTGAACGTTTGCAAGGCTATTTTGGGCAATTAGGCATTAATTTCGCTCTTTGGTAAGAAATTGATAAATTTACGAATAAAAAAAAGGCTTGGACAGTGTGTCCAAGCCTTTTTTTAACCAAAATTAACTGAAAAACCTAAAAAATTATTTGCTTTTTCCTTTCAATTCAGCAATAAGTTTTTCGTTCATACGTACATAATTATCATCTTTATCTGCGATTGCAAGTTCTTTTGATTTTTCAGCAGAAGCGATAGCACCATTTTTATCGTTGAGTCTTGCTTGGATTTTTGCTTTCAAATGTACAGTCCAATAGCGTGGTGTCATATCTGTAGATTTTGTAATAAGTTCCAATGCTTGTTGTGTATTTTGATTTGATTCATAAAAATATGAAGCTATGTTGAAATAAAGACCAGCATCACGATTTGGGTCAAGCATTCTTTTGATTTGAGCGTTCATTTTTTGTTCAATATCATGTTTGATTTGTACTTTTACAACTGTTTTTTCCCACATTATTTCCAAATCCGTTGTCGTATTGGTAATATTACCAAATTGAATTGTAAAACTTTCTACATTTTGCGTAAGTGTTTGAGGTTTTACTTTGATTACAGCAAGGTTATCGCTTTCTTGGTATGTAAAAGCACCATTTCCTTTTGTATCTTTGCTAATGATGACTGACCATTCCGTTTTTGAAGGAATAGAAAGCAACGTATATTCACCAGCAGAAATTTTTGTACCACCAAACAACACTTCATCATCAAATTTGATTTTGGTAGGCGAATTTGCACCTGTACGCCAAATTTTATCAAAGGGCACAATATCACCAAATACTACACGACCTTTTACGCTTGGACGAGAGTATGACACAGAAATCTCAGCCAAACCTACTTTTTGGCTAACTTTACCTGCAGGGCTTGGTTGCGGACTGTTAAGTTGTTGGGCAAAAATATGACAAACACATACAAACATTGCCACAAACAAAAGCGAAATTTTTTTCATAAAAGAAACATTAAAAAATTTTAAAGAGTTTTATTTGTGCAAATTTGCCTTTTCAAAAGCACAAAAACCAATAATTCTTTTGTTTTAACAATGATTTAACGTTTTTTTTATTTAATTTCAAAAAGAAATTTGGGAGATTGTAGGAAATATTAAATTTTTACTTCCCATTTATCTACTTTTCCAAAACTATAAAAACATTTTTTAAAATCTTCTCCCAATAAATCTTTTAACCTTGTGTAATCATATTGTAAAACTTCGTTTTCATGATGATTACCCAAAATATAAGGAATTTTATGCGGATTTTCCATTTGGTCAAGGCAAGTAAGTACGAGATTTTTAGGCAAATTGTGTGAAAAATTCTTATCACTAAAAATAGCATATTTTAACCAATCTATATTTAAAAAACCTTTTCTAAAATGCCCTTGATAATCATGTGTTTGATTGGTTTCATGTTCATTATTTTTTAGAACAAAGGTTTTTTCACTTTCCACAATTTCATTCGCCATCACACCTGCACCATGTCTTGTTTGGTAACAACGTGTAATATAATAAATGTTGGTATTTTTTAGATGTTCAGGTAAATATTTTTCTATCAAGGTTATTGCATTTTTTGAAGTTGTGTTACTCCTTGTTACATTTGGAAAAAATCCAAAATCCATATCTAATAAAATACCTTGTGCCCCCTCAAACACTATATTTTTGTATTTATTTGAAATGTATTCCTCAAAAAAATACTTTTCTGTTACAAATTTTATACTATTTTCTTTTACTAATAATTGTATTTTTTTTATATTATCCAAAAAGCGTTCATCTTCTTCATCATGTTCATATTCACCAAAATCCTTAATTTTGCTTGCATAATAATCCCTTATATTCTGCAATTTTTGCCTGCAAATATCCTCAAAAAGCATATCTTGTGCATAGAATTTTAGCGGTGTATGTATATGTCTTGCGATTGTAGCCCCAAAACCCACGCCACAACTTCCGTGCCTTGCGGTTTCCCTTGCATCTTCCACTACACGATTGGCTAATAAATCGTAGTGTGTGGTCAAAGGGCAGAGATTATCCAAATATAAAATAGGTTTATTTTTATAAGCCAATGGATTAATTTGTGTAATATGTTTCAATTCTTTGAGCAAAGCACTCGCAAACACCGTACAATGTTGCGACCAATACGTTGGCACACCTTGCAAAGTACCTGCTCCAAAATTAGAAAAAACATGATTTTCACCATTTTTTGTCCAAACAGTATGCCCTGCTTGATGCCCTCCATTAAACCGCACAACAAGTGTATCTGTTGGTTTTTTTTCACACAAATAATCTGTAAAACCCCCTTTACCTTCATCTCCAAACCCTAACCCAACAACAATATCTATGTTCATAAGTGATAATTATTAAGATTAAAAAAAGTAAAACAAGATACAAAACATCATGCAAAAATTACTGAAATATTTTTAAACTAAAAATATTTGATTAAAAAAAACATAGATTTTTGCAAATATTTTTTTTTATTCACAAAAAAAAACGAAATTGGTGTTTTCTTTCATACATATCAACTTAATTTATACACAAAAAATCCGCCTTATCCTATGAGTCAAATAAAATACAACGCAGTAATGTTAATTGATGACAATGAAATAGACAACCTGATAAACCAACGTGTTATAGAAAATGCAGGTGTCTGCAACCACATTTTTACCCATACAGGCGGGAAAAGTGCTATAGAATTTTTAAAAAATGCAGAAAAAGTAGCTATTGGGAGTAATGATAAATCATTGTTGCCACAAGTTATTTTTTTGGATATTGATATGCCTCTAATGGACGGTTTTCAATTTTTAGATGAATTTGACAACCTTTCTGAAAATATAAAAGAGCATTGTAAAATTGTTATGCTTACATCTTCTATCAGTAGTAAAGACATCAAACGCACAAAACATTATGCCAATGTAAAAGAATACATCAACAAACCGCTTAGCAAAGAAAGTGTAAGAAATTTGGAAGTGTAATTTTTAGCCTCTGTTTTTATACAAAAAACGAAAAGGCGATTTTGTCATACAAAATCGTTTTTTTTATCAAAAAAATACTTTTTTATATTACCCATAAAACCCCAAAAACCGATAAACTACCTTGTGGGCAATTTATCGGTCTTCGTGTTGTGTTGTTTATAGAAAGCAGTCTATTTCTCATAAAAAAATGATTGCCCGAAACAAAAATGACACCAAAATTAATAGCATTTCAATTAAATCAAACTTCTTGCCAAAATACAATTTTGATTTTTTAAAATAAATTTCATTGCCAAAAACCTTATTATTTCATTCAATTAGCATTTTCTACGATTAAAATTTCCTCAGCAGTCAAATCATAACATTCATATATGAGTTGGTTTAGGGTTTGTTCAATGCGTTGAATTTCATTGAAAATATCCAATGTTTTTGTTTTTTCTTCTTGAAAAAATGCTTTCCATTCTTGTTTTTGTTTTAAAGGAATTATAATTTTTGATTTTATAAATTCCTGTGTCAATTCCTCCCAAGAAAATGAGTACCAATTTTCCATTTTTTTGGTAAAATTTTCTTTTTTACCATATTCTGTTAATAATTCTAAGAAATCATTTTGCAGTTTTCTCGCTTTTGGTTGCAACGCTAATATTCCATTCACTTTTTCAATAAAAGGCTGTTGGGCTTCTGGAGTGAGGTTTTTGATGGGGAATTTTTTACAATTTTCTATCAATAGTTTTTGAAAAATTTCTTTTTCAATATCCAAAAACTTAAACTTATGCACAAAATTGATAAGTTTTGAGTTTAAAATGGCTAATATGTATTTGATATCAATGTTTTTATCTTTTGATAAAATAGCAAAGCCTACTTGCGTAAAATAAAGCGATTTTTCGGTATATCCAGCATATATTTTGGGCGGATTGCCTGATATAATTTGCCTGACAATGATGCGAGGATTTGTAAAAAAAGCCTCATTACGTTTTGCTCCAAGATTATCTCCATAGTCTATAAATTCGGTTACAAGGTCATCAATAAAATAAGGCATGATATTTTTTCCTGAAATCAAAGGCTTATAATTTTCATTTTTTTTGTGGGAAGCATGAAACACTTTATTTTTTATCATCTCTGGCGTATGCCCTTTGTAGGCATCATAAGGTGTTATACCCAATGAAAACGAACAAATATCATCAAAAACAATACTTTCTTTGTAGGTTTTTTTGATGATATTTTGCAAATCGTTGCTTGCGTAAATGTTAAAAGTAAGTCCTTTTCCGTTCCAATTTACTTTATCAAAAACTTGGTAATCTTTATCTCCAAGTTTAATATTTTCCAAGACAAATTTTCGCGGATAAATATATACTTTTGCTTGCGTTTTTTCCGTATCTTTTTGGGTAACAAAAATCATAGTTTCCACATTTGCATCTTCAAAAACATTGTCAGGAAGTTTTACAATAATGCTTATCCCTTTATAAATAAGTTGCCTAATTTTTAAATATGAAGAATTTACCAAAAGCGAATTTGGCACAATGAAAGACAACACACCTTGTGATACCAACATACTGTATGCCTTTTCAATAAATAACGCATATAAATTTATGCGATTTTCTGCGGTTTCATAATTTTGAAAATAATATTTTGCAAATGGTTTTGCAATCGTTTTTATATCCACATAAGGCGGATTGCCTACAATTAAATCAAATTTTTGGGCGGTTGGAAATTCTTTTTCCCAGTCAAAAGCTTTTTCATCAATATTTTTGTCAGAAATCAAAGAGTTACCAATTTTGATATTTTGGCTCAAATCATTTAGTTTTCGTTTGCCTTGTGCCACACGCAACCACAAAGAGAGTTTGGTAATTGACACACTTTCCATGTTGATATCTACGCCAAAGATATTATTTTCCAAAATATCGTGTATCATTTTCGTTTCTTTTTCCCATGCGATTTCTTGCTCAGTTTGTTTGGGAATTTCGGGCATTGGATTATCAAAAAAATCATATGCTTTTTTTGTTTTGCTTGCTTTTTGCGGTGCTGTTTCCTCTATTTCAGGTTTTTTGTATGTAAGATTTTTCTTTAAATTTTGAATAAATGTATATTCAATAATCAAAAAATTCAAAACTTGGTTTAAAAACGCACCAGAGCCACACGCAGGGTCAAGAATTTTGAGGGAAGCAAGCCAAATAAAATATTGTTCTATTTTTTCAAGTACATCTTGTTTTTGTTGTTCCGAATTTGTGTCAATTTCTGTAATATTGAGTCCTATTTCTTGTTTTTTGTCTGCACACATCTTGCCTAATGTGTGTTGTATCATATAATCTGTGATAGTACGAGGGGTGTAAAAAATACCATCTTCTCTACGTTTTGTGTGTGTAGATTGCTTTCTGACTTCTGCAAAAGGCATATCAGCTTGTACTTCTTGCAAAATTTTCTTCTGTTGTTCCAATTCTGCGAGGCTACATTCAAAAATATGCCCCAAAATATTGACATCAATATCTGTATCAAAATTATAATTGGAAATTTTTTTCAAATTATTTTCCAAAATTACATCAAAAGTATTTGTATTTTCCAAATTATCAAGCACCTCATCAGGCATAAAAAGCCCGCCATTATACCCAAAAATATTGTGTGGTTTGCCTTTATAACCACTATGCAAAAAATAAAAATATTTTTTAAATTGCATATAAAGTGGTCTGTATTCGCCTATTTCCTCCAAATTGTGCCAATTTTTAATAATTTCGCCAATCAAATTTGCTGGCACAAGTCCTTTATATTGTGCAAAACACAGAAAAACAAAACGGTCTAAAAGTTTTTGGGTTTTTTGGAATAAAAGAAATTTATCAAATATTTTGTTGTTCCCTTGTGAAATCGCATCAAATAATATTTCCTTAAAACCTTGATAATCATTGTAAAACGCCAATGTAATTTCTTCTTCTCTTTGTATAGATTTTTCTTTGAGCAAAATAGGCAAATCCGCTAACAAATTGTCAGCATGCAGGAGCGTATAAAGTTTTAAAAAACCTTCAAAATCCAAATTAAATAAATCAAATTCCTCAAAATCAAGTGCATTATCCAAATAAAATCTAATTTGGGCAAAATTAGAAGTTATGACATATCTACAATTTTCGTGTTGGTGTTTGTAGCCAAACGCCTGCAATTCTATCATTTGCAGGTCTATTGTTTTCATAGATTTTAGTTCTATGACTGCAATAGCTTTATTATCTTTGACGACTGCACCATCTACTTTTTGTTGGTTACGCGGATTTTTGAGTTCAGTTGTAAGATTATAATTTGGCAAAGGATTCAGCACATAGCCCAATATATTCACAAACAATTCACGCAAAAAACCTTCTTGATATTGTTCTTCTTTGGCTTGTCTGATACCATTTTGAATATCATTATCAAGAAAATAATCCGAAAATTTTTTGTATGCTTCTTGTACTTTCTCTTGGTTTTGCCTTTGTGCAAATTCTTTGAAAACCGTTTTTTGAAAAATATATCGCATCTTTTTAATTGAAAGTTAAAATACCAAAGGTACTTTTTTTTTATAAATTTTCAAAATTTTTTAATTTTTTTGGCAAAAGTGGTAATTTGTATTTTATTAACTCAATCCCTCCACAAATCCATTCACAATATCAATAAATTGTGCTTGTGGCACTTTGGGCAAACCAGGCATACGCATAATATTGCCTGCAACCGCCACAATAAATCCAGCACCAGCATTGATAATCAAATCTTCAATATGCAAATCAAAATCCTTTGCCACACCCAATTGTGAGGCATTATCAGAAAAAGAATATTGTGTTTTGGCAATACAAATAGGCAGATGTGAGAGGTTTAATGTTTGAATTTTTTTCAAAGAAGTTTGTGCTTTTTCACCCAAAATCACATTTTTTCCCCCATAAATTTTTTGGGTAATTTTTTGGATTTTAGTCAAAACATCATCTTCATTTTGATACGTAAATTGGACAGGTTTTGAAGGATTTTTTGTGATTGTATCAATTACTGCTTGTGCCAATGCAGTTGCACCCTCGCCTCCTTGCGTAAAAGCGTTATTTATAGCAATTTTTACGCCTAATTTTTCGCCCCAATGTACCACAAATTGCATTTCTTCTGTGGTATCAAATCCATATTGATTAAATGCTACAACCACGGATTGCCCAAAAGATTGCATATTGTCAATGTGTTTTTTGAGGTTTTCTAAGCCTTTTTCCAAACCTTGCAAATTTGGTTTTTTGATGTCCAATTCTGCCACGCCACCGTGTAGTTTGAGGGCTTGCGAAGTAGCCACAATCACCGTACATTTTGGCGAAAGGTTTGCTTGACGACATTTTATATTAAAGAATTTTTCTGCCCCCAAATCTGCCCCAAAACCTGCCTCAGTTATGACATATTCACCAAAAGTAAGGGCAATTTTGGTGGCTAATACCGAATTGCAACCATGTGCAATATTAGCAAAAGGGCCTCCATGAATAAATGCAGGCGTGTTTTCGGTGGTTTGTACGAGGTTTGGGTGAATGGCATTTTTCAACAAAACGGTTATCGCACCTGCAATGCCCAAATCTTTGACTGTAAAAGGATTATTATCAAAGGTATAACCCAAAATCACGCGTTCGATTCTTTGGCGTAAATCCTCCAAACTCTCCGCAAAACAAAATATTGCCATGATTTCAGACGCAGGCGTAATATCAAAACCAGATTCTGCAGGAATACCATTTGCACTACCATTCAAACCTGTATTAATAAATCTAAGGGAACGGTCATTTACGTCTAAAACCCTTTTCCATGTGATTTGACGCAGTTGTTTATCTGTGCCTCTGTGTTGGTATTGATAATTGTCCAAGAGGGCAGTAATCATGTTGTGTGCGGAAGTAATAGCATGAAAATCACCTGTAAAATGCAAATTGATGTCTTCCATAGGCAATACTTGGGCATAACCGCCACCTGCTGCACCGCCTTTCATACCAAAACAAGGTCCCAAAGATGGCTCACGCAAAGCTACAACTGCATTTTTGCCCAATTTTACCAAACCCAACGCCAAACCTACCGAAGTCGTGGTTTTGCCAATACCTGCTTTTGTAGGCGTGATAGCAGTTACAAGAATGAGGTTGTTTTGAGCAATTTTTTCGTTGTCAATCAACGTGTAAGGCACTTTTGCAATGTGTTTGCCAAAATGCACAAGTGTATCTTCGTCAATGTGCAGTTTTTTAGCAATTTGGTTGATGTGCAAAAGTGGTGTTTCTCTTGATATTTCAATATCTGATTTCATAAAGAATTAGGAATTAAAAATGAGGAATTAGGAATTTTTTTCAAAAAAAAAACCTTTTTTTGATTATTTCTTGTCTTTTTCCTGTATTTCTGATTTGTCTTTTGGGTTTTCGTCTTCTGTTTTTTCTATTTTGGGCATATTTCTTGGGGCTTGTGTAGGAATTACAAGGCTGTCAAGGTTGAGTTTTTTGAGGTCAAATTCCGAATTGCATTGATTGGCGTGCAAAATCCATTCTATTTGCGAGCCATATCTTTTTGCAAGATTTTTGAGGCTTTCTTCTTTGAGCGAATTTCGCACCATGTTGAAGCGTTCATGTCCCAAAATTTTCTTTTTGAATTCATTCAGTTCCAAAATTTTATCTCTTGCACGTTTGAGGTTTGGGTTTTTTTCCCAAATATAGGCATAGATATTTTCCTGGATTTCTATTGCTCTAAGGCTATCCCTTTTTCCAGTAGTTGATTTTCCAAAAATAGAAGCCCCACCAGAAAATTTCTCTACCATTACAAAAAACACCAAAAACACCGCCAAACCACCAAAAACCCATTGCAATAAGGGTTTAAAGTCGTAATCATCTGGAATATCACCTGCCATGATTTGGCTTAATTTTTTTTCTTTTTGGATTTTTTCTTCTGGAATTGGTTTGATATTATCAGGGTTTATTCGTTTTTTTTTTTCCACAGAAAAATCGTCTAATTCTGTGTGTGTATCTTGGGAGAAATCTGTTGAAAAATTGGGTTGTGTATGCTGGTAATTTCTTTGTTCTTTTTCTGCCAATTTGATAGACGTATCTTTCACAAATTCTACTAATTGTACGGTAATATTATCATGTCCGCCCAACGCATTGGCAGTATTCACAAGTTCAAGGCATTTATTTTGGAGGTCATAAGGTTTTTGCAAAATATCACGCATACCTGCATCACTCACAAGTCCACACAAACCATCAGAACAAAGCATAAATGTATCGCCTCGCTGTGGGTGCAATGATTGCGACACATCTACAAGCGTGTAAGGCTCTACACCCAACGCCCTTAGGATTTGGTTGCGACGTGGGTGCGTTTCTGCTTGTTCTTCGGTGATAACGCCCTCATCTACAAGTTGTTGCACATACGAATGGTCTTTTGTAAGACGGTGAAGTGCTTTCATAAAATACCCATAAATCCTGCTATCACCCACATGTGCATAAAAAACTTCGTCCCCTCTTATCAACAACACTACGCAAGTAGTTCCCATGCCTTTGAGTTCAGGCGTATTCTGGGCTTTTTCATAAATGGTATGATTGGCGTATTGTATTGCCTCTGTGAGTGCGTCAGGCACATTATCATAGTATTTTTTTTCAAAAAAATCTCTTATCCCTTGTACTGCCATTTGCGAAGCAATAGCACCGCCTTTGTGTCCGCCCATGCCATCACATACAATAAAACACGCACCATTTTCATTTTCAAAAAAACCTAAATAATCTTCATTTTGGCTTCTTACTTGTCCTACGTGTGTGTGGTTTCCAAAGCGAAAAAGTGTATTTTGTAGCATTTGATAGTATATTTTGGTGTTATTTTTGATTTTTTCCAAAAAAAGAAAAACCTCTTTTTTTAAGGTTTAAAGGTATAAATTTTTTCTTGAAAAAGCAAAAAATAACGATTTGATTTGGCAATTAAATTAAAAAAAAATCACACAACACCCCAAAATTTATACCTTTTTTTGGTGTTATGTGATTATCAAATAGAAGCCTTTTTATTGGATATTTTTATGTTTTTACCCTGTTTTTTTCGCTATCTGCACCACTACTTTGTCTGATTTTTAGGTGTTTCCCACTTTCAAAACGCCAAGAAAATGCCAAAGCAAGCACTCTGCTATCAAAAAAACTATGCCAGCCTGCGGTTGAATTTTGGAGATTGGTGATTTCGCCCCCTCTTTGATTGGTATAAAATACATCACTCAAATTCACTTTGATAGCACCTTTATTTTTCAAAATTCTTTTTGACAATGCCATATTCACCAAGCCAACAGGAATCACAATAAATTGCCCTGCCAATGCACTTGACGTATAACTTGCATTGATTTCGCTTGACCAATCTTTGCCCAATTTGAATTGCAAAGTTGGCGCAATGCTTATATGTGTAAGCGAAAGGTTTATGTTTTGGTTATATAAATTTGCATTAAAATTATTGTTCATCAATTCTGCATACAATTGTACTGTGAGCCATTTTGTAGGCTCCAAATTAGCATTGAAAGAAACCCCATAATTGTAAAATGAGCCATAATTATTGGGTCGACTATAAAAAATTGTGCCTACTTGTTGCATGGTTTCGCCTATGTTGTTGTTTTCAAAACTTGTCTGAAATGTAGTTGTAAATTGTCCTTTATATGTATGCGAAACCTCAAAATTATGTGCAAATGTTGGTTGCAAAAATGGATTTCCGCCATACAATGTAAATTTATCCAATGGATACAAAAACGGATTCATAGATTGATAATCTGGACGATTGACACGCCTGCCATACGAAAAAACATATTGATTTGTCTGCAAAGAATCCGAAGTATATTGCAAAAAAATTGTTGGAAATAGGTTTGTATAATCACGCATAAACGTAGAATCTTGTTTGGTTGGATTGCCATATTGATAACCTTTCAAATTCGTATTTTCTATCCTCAAACCTGTTTGAAGTGCAAATTTTCCAAAATTTTTATTAAAATTTATGTAACCTGCATTGATATTTTCGTCATATTTAAAACTATTGGAAAACTCATTATTTGTATTTGATACATTATTTACCACATCAAAAAAATTAGCATTATTTGTAGTGCTTACAAGGCTTGTTTTGAAACCAATTTCAAGTTTTGCATTATTTTTCAAAGGATTTTCATAATCAATTTTTGCGGTTTTGATGTCAATATTTGAAGGCAATTTTGAGGACAAAACGGTTTGATTGAGCAACACACGATTTTGGTTATACGTGTCATTTGTCAAAGATTGAATTGTATTCAAATCATACACCAAATAATCCAAATTGACAGAAAGATTTTTGCCCAAAGAACCTATTTTTTGATTATAATTTAAGTTGATTGTACCATTTTGTGCTTGTCCATCATTTGGCGTAAGCCCATTCACAAATGTTTGTGGGGTCATATTAGCGTCAGAAACTTGTGCTTTGGCATTATTGACATTGAATGCAGGATTATAAAAACCATTTACCAAAATACCAAAAGTGGCGTTTTTAGTCGCATAATAATCCATACCAAACCTCAACGTGTAGTTTTGTTGTTCTCTTTTGATAAAGGTATTTTGTATAAAATTGGTTGTAAGGTTATTTTGGTTATCAAAATAATTGCGTGTAATAGTCAAATCTTGGTATCTGCGATTGATATTTGCACCACCACCCACAAAAAAATTAACTTTATCCACCCTATAATTCAGGTTAAAACTGTTATTCGTGCGTCCATAAAAACCTTGTCCTGCTGACAAGTTAATATTACCATTATAACCTTTTAAATTTAGGCGTTTCATTTTGATATTTATGATACCTGCATTACCCGCAGCATCATATTTGGCTGGTGGCGTAGTCATGATTTCAATACTTTCAATGTTGGCAGAAGGAATACCTTTGAGAAATCCCTCCAAATCTTTGGCAGAAAGATAAGTCGGTTTGTCATCTACAAATACAACTACACCTTGTTTACCCCTCAAACTTATGACACCATTTTCGTCTATACGCACCATTGGTGCTTTTTCCAAAATCTCCATTGTGTTGAGTCCTGCATTGGTAAGAAGTGCGTCAGGATTTACCACAATTCTATCAATTTTTTTCTCTACAAATGATTTTTGGGCAGTTATTGTAACTGCTTCGAGTTCGGTTTCATTTTCTGTGAGTATGATTTCAGGCAATTCAATAGCATCATTTGATTGAATATTGATAGGTTTTGAGGTATAATCTTTGTAACCAGCGTGGGAAATATACAAAAAATATTCGCCCATTTTGACATTTTCCATTTCAAATTTTCCATTTTTTTCTGAAAAACTTGTTTTTGCCACTGTGGAATCTTTTTTGTATAAAAGGTTGATAATTGCGCCCTCTGCTTGTGTTGGATTTTGGGTTTTGAGCAACCCACTGATTTTTGTTTGTGCGTATATATTATTTTTTAAAAAGCAAATATTTAAAAAACCACTTATACAAACCAAAAATAATATTTTCTTATAACAATAATTTTTCATAAAAAAGGATTAAAAAAGTATAATTCTTTTTGTAATCCTTTTCGTTGATTATTACGGTGCAAAATGTTAAAATTTTTGCTTTTAACATTTTTTAAGATAAATGGAAAAATTATCCACAAAAAAATTCAGGCTTGGACAGAGTGTCCAAGCCTGAATTTTTTGTTTTTTTTTATAAATTAGAAAAGTCAAAACTTTCTAAAAATTTCGTTGTAAAATTTCCTTTTTTAAACTCTGGGTCGTCCATCAGTTTAATATGAAATGGAATTGTAGTTTTGATGCCTTCAATCACAAACTCTTGCAAAGCACGTTTCATACGTACAAGCACTTCATCACGTGATTGTCCACTTACAATAAGTTTGGCAATCATAGAATCATAATTGGGCGGAATGGTATACCCTGCATAAATGTGGCTATCAACCCTTACGCCATGTCCTCCAGGAATATGTAGATTGGTGATTTTGCCTGGACTTGGGCGGAATCCATTAGTAGGGTCTTCCGCATTAATGCGACACTCCATAGCATAGAGTTGAGGCTCGTAATTTTTGCCTGAAATAGGGATTCCTGCAGCAATTTTAATTTGTTCTTTTACCAAATCAAACGTTGTAACTTCTTCAGTAATTGGGTGTTCTACTTGGATACGTGTGTTCATTTCCATAAAAAAGAATTGCCCATATTTATCCACCAAAAACTCCACTGTTCCCACGCCTTCATAATTGATAGAAGACGCAGCCTTAATCGCAGCCTCCCCCATAGCTTTACGCAATTCAGGTGTCATGACAGGCGAGGGTGTTTCTTCTACAAGTTTTTGATGTCTGCGTTGGATACTACAATCCCTTTCAGAAAGGTGGCATACTTTTCCATATTGGTCGCCTGCTATTTGGATTTCGATGTGTCGTGGTTCTTCCACAAATTTTTCTAAATACACACCATCATTACCAAATGCTGCACCAGCTTCTTGTCGTGCATCATTCCATGCTTTTTCAAAATCTTCTTCGGTTTTCACGATACGCATACCACGCCCGCCACCACCTGCAGTAGCTTTGATAATCACAGGATATACAATTTCTTTTGCTATTTTTTTGCCTTCTTCTAAGGATTCCAAAAGTCCCTCAGAGCCAGGAATTGTAGGCACATTTGCCTTTTTCATGGTATCTTTGGCGGTACTTTTGTCGCCCATTGTTTCAATTTGTTCAGGTGTTGCTCCTATAAATTTTATATTATTTTCTTGGCAAATACGTGAAAATTTGGCGTTTTCTGACAAAAAACCATATCCAGGGTGTATCGCATCAGCATTGGTAATTTCAGCAGCAGCAATGAGTGTTGTGATATTCAAATATGAATCTTTACTTGCAGGTTTGCCTATACACACCGCTTCGTCAGCAAATCTGACATGTAAGCTATCTTTATCTGCAGTAGAATATACTGCTACGGTTTTTATACCCATTTCTTTGCAAGTACGTATGATACGCAATGCAATTTCTCCACGATTGGCTATTAGTATTTTTTTGAACATATAAAAATTTGCCCCTTGCCCCCGAAGGGGGAGTAATGAAGCCCAGAGGGGAATAATTAATTTAAAAAGTTAGTATTTTGATGTATTCGTTCCCCCTTTGGGGGTAGGGGGCTTTTTTTAGCTTGGGTCTACCCAAAATAATACTTGGTCATATTCCACAGGGGTTGCATTTTTGGCAACAATTTCCACAATTTTACCTGATACTTCCGATTCTATTTCATTAAAAAGCTTCATTGCTTCCACAATGCCTACAATTTTACCAACTTTAACTTCGTCACCTACATTAACAAATATTGGTGCATCAGGTTTGGAAGAAGCATAAAAAGTGCCTACCATTGGCGATTTTATGGCTACAAGATTTGCCCTTGAATTTTCTTGTGCAGGAGTTTTTGTTTCAGACGTAGCCACGAAAGGCGTAGATGTAACAGCAGGCTGTGCGGTTATTTGTGGTTGTGCCACAAAATTTGTAGCAACTACAGGATTTGATTGCGCTACACCTGCGTATCTTTTTACGCTTACTTTTAGGCTATCAGTTTCTATGGTTACTTCTGCCAAATCAGATTTTGCAATAAAATCCAAAAGGTTTTGTATTTCTTGTACTTTCATAAAAAAACAAAAAAAATATATATAATTTTTTTAAATATTTAGCGAATAAAAAGACAAAATAAATCATTTTTTTGGAAAAAAGAAATATTAAGCCAAAAAATAATTTTTTTGTGTACGAAAAAATTAGAATGGTTGTTTATGCCAAACTGTAGCAGAGGCTTGTGCTATGGGCAATACAAGTACATCTGCAATATTGACGTGTGCAGGGCGTGTTACCATAAATGCAATAATTTCTGCAATATCTTGGGCAGAGAGTGGCGTATAACCTTGATAAATTTGTGAGGCTTTTTGGGCATCACCTTTAAATCTTACCAAAGAAAATTCGGTTTCTACTGCACCAGGATTTACTACTGATACTTTTATTTGGTGGCTTACCAAATCCATACGCATACTTTCGCTTATAGAAATTACCGCAGATTTGGAGGCACAATACACATTGCCTTTTGGATAATTTTCTTTGCCTGCAATAGACCCAATATTAACAATATGCCCTTTTTGGCGTGCTATCATATTAGGGATAATGCAATGCGACACATACAATACACCTTTTATGTTGTAATCTATCATTTTTTCCCAATCTTCTACATTTCCCTCTTGTATGGTGGATAAACCGTGTGCATTACCTGCATTATTTATCAAAATATCTATATTTTGCCATTCTTGTGGCAGATTTTGGAGTGCATTTTCTACTTCTGTGCGTATGCCTACGTCAAAAATAAGGATTTTGGTTTTGGTGTGGTATGTATCATGTATAAATTGTGCAAGCGTTTCCAATTTCTCTTTTCTACGCCCACAAATTACTAAATCCATACCTGCTTGTGCCAATGCTTTTGCAGTAGCCTCGCCTATTCCTGCACTTGCGCCTGTGATTAATGCTAACATGTTGATTATGAATTATAAATTATGGATTATGGGTTTAGATTATTCTACATTTTTTAAAAATGTTGGGATAATCCGTAAAATCTACATTACCAGCGTGCTTTCTGCAATAGTTTTTCTGCATTATTTATTCACAAATCAAAAATATACAGTAGTTTAAAAGAAATATATAAAAGCAAGATTTTTTAATTAGGATTTTTTGTACTTGGCTGTTTAATCCATAATTTATAATCCATAATTCAAAATCTTTTTTACATAAAGTCTCTCCTATTTTTGATGAGGTCATACAAAAGTTCTTTTGCTCTGTGGAGTTGTGCTTTGACCGTGCCAAGTGGAATATTTATTTTTTCAGAAATTTCTTCGTAGGATAATTCTTGAAAAAATCTCAAATCCACCAATCTTTGATATTTTACAGGTAATCTACCCACAAAATTCAACATAATTTCAGTTTTTTGGCTTTTGATGGCTTCTTCTTGTGGGTCAAGGCTTTCATCTTTGATGTCAAGCCCTACATCTTCGCCACTTTCATCTGTATAAGCAGAGGTAATACTGAGGGTTTCCAATTTTTTTTTGCGAATAAAATCAATGGCATTATTACTTGCAATTCGGAATAACCATGTGCTAAACGTAAATTCTTTTTTGAATTTGTCCAAACTTCTAAATGCCTTTGCAAATGCTTCTAACGTCAAATCTTCTGCATCATCAGTATTTTTTATCATTTTGAGCATGGTATGATACAGCGATTTTCGGTGTCGCTCCATGAGTTCTCCAAAAGCCCTTTCATCATTTTTGAGGTATGCCAAAGCTATAAGATTGAGGTCTTTGATAGATTTATCTGCATAATTTTTAATATTTTCTATAAGATGCGGTATTAATTCTTCCATTTGGTATGCTTGGGTATGCGTGCTAATATTCCTACAACAAAAATATAAAATGTAAATATAAAATCAAAAAAAGGCAAAAGCCAATTTTTTGTGTGCATTTCATAGCGTTGGTTTAGTACAATGATTGCACGCCACCAAATCGCACCAAAGATACACCAAATTATTAACATTTTGGGCATGAAAAAAATACTCCAAATACCTACTCCCCAAAAAAATAATTGGCTTAAGTGTAATAATCCTAACAAAAATTGAATTGTGGGGCGATAATACGTTGCTACGGATAAATGCCTACGTTTTTGTGCAAACCACGTTTTCCAAGTGTTTTTAGGTACAGAATATACATAAGTATTTGGATTGAGGCATACATTTACATTGCCTTTTTCAAAGGCTTCATTTACCCAAAGGTCATCATCACCACCTACAATTTCCTTGTATTTTTCTAATCCATTTTTCGCCAAAAAAAAACTTTTTTCATACATAATATTCCTTCCAACACCCATATACGCCATATCTGCAAGTGCAAAACCTGTATATTGCACCATTGTATAAAGGGTTTCATATTGAATAAAATCATTTAGAAAAGATTTTTTTTTTGTAAAATAAGGCGAAATCCCCAATGTGATTTTTATATCTTTTTTACCACAAAATTTTTCTACCATACCTGCAATCCACTTATCCGAAATAGGCTCACAATCTGCATCAGTCAATAAAAGCAAGCCATAATTTGCAGCAATAATCCCTTGACGCAAGGCATTTTTTTTACCATCTAATTGTTCATTTTTTTCTGTGATGTGTAAGGTACGAAGGTGTGAATATTGTGCTTGATATTGGTTCAAAACAATATTTGTATTATCATTTGAACGGTCATTTACCACCAAAACCTCAAAAGTTGGGTATTGTTGTGTAAGGATTTTTGGGAGAAATTTATGCAGGTTTTCGTCTTCATTTCTGGCACAAATGAGTATGGTAACAGGTGGTTTTTGTTGTAAAATGTTTTCTTTTAATGTTTTTTCTTTAAAAAAAATCATTTTTGGGAAAATTTTTATTATAAAAAATAAACGCCCTGACACCGCCAAAATCCAAGAAATAATATAAATTGTCAGCAAAGGAAATGAGAAGTGAAATACGAAAATTTGTTTATTTTTATCAAAAAATAAAACCACGCACAAAAATAATATTTAATTTATCCTAAAAATCCTTTCTTAAAAATTTTGTTAAAAAAACCCTTAAATTATTATCTTTTCAGTTATGATGATTTTGCGTATTTTCTAAATGCTGAAACCATTTGAAAAGAGAAAAAAGCAAATACTAATTTGTATAGGACAGCCAGAAATTCACCAAATAAATTTAGTTTTACGACTTTGTTCATAGGCTGTGAAATATCAAGAAGATTTACCAATATTTTTTGAAATAAATACCAGCCTGTAAGTTGTTTTGGTTTTTCGCCTGAAAAATAATTCCATATATTGGTTGCTCTGCTAATGTTTTCAGATTCTACACAGAAAAAAAATAGTAATCCTGCGAAAACAATCGTAAAACCTAATAACCAATAAAAAGCCCTTAACCAGTTTAGCCCAAAATCATTTGTATAACTCAAAGTAAGCGTAAATTTATCATTCCAACTCCCTTTTTTGTTGCTTAATTCTTCCCTAAATACTTTCAATTCTTCTGCTTGAAATGCTAATGCTTGTATTCTGTCGCCTTGTTTTTCGGTGGCTTGTTTGAGTTGGCGGTATATTTCGCGTTGGTTTTTGAGGTATTTTGTTTTTGGATTTTCATTTTTTATATCTTTGTTTGTATTGTTGTCTGTTTCATTATTTTTGTTCGTATCTTCATTTTTAGATGGATTAGAAATGTTTAATTTCTTAAAGTCAAACCAACCTACATTTGAGGTTGTAATCTCTGTGAGTGTAGAATTATTGATGTTGATTTCCTCAAAACTGTCAAAATCAAAGTTGGAAAAGCTGGTTTTACCCAATTGAGAGTCAGAAATATTGATAATGCTCTTTGAATTTTCTAATTGTAGTTTTTTGCAATTACCAAATATAATATTTCCATAATTGCTCATGTTTTTGATATGCAACTCACGAAATTCTACCTCATTAAAAATGGCATTTGTTTTTTCATTTATATTATTCAAATGTATTGTATCTATTTTTATATTTTCCGTGATAATATTCCCAGAACCCAAAGAGCTAAAAATAATTTTTAATTCTTTGATAGAATCAGAGGTTATTTTTGGATTTTCTATTTTTTTTAAACTTAAATTTGCTTTAAAAACATTATTTTCCAAAGTCATATCATCAATAACATTGCTAAACGCAAAAACAACCGCTTTAAAACATTCATTTTGTGAAAACTGAAATTTACTTGTTAGTATATTTTCCTTACCACAGTTAAAATAAATATCTGCTTGCTCAGAAAAGATATTATCTTGAATGAATAATTTATCAATAAAACTTCCTGAAATATTAAATGCCCCATTAAATTTTGTTTCTAATATATTAAGATTTTCTAATTCCGAACTGTGCAAATACAAACCTTCTTCAAAAATAGCATTTTTGATATTTACATAACCACTTATATTTTGTATTTGTGCTTTATTTTGTAATATTGTATTATCAAAAAACCATAAATATTTAAAATATGTCTCATATAACCAAGAATTTAAAATAATACTATTTCTTATTTCAAGGGAAATATGATGAAATTCATTATAATCTATGCTCAAAGAATAAATATTACATTTATACATATTAATTCGCACATCAGAACTAACATCATCTTTTTTACAATTATAAAATCTTAAACTCTTTTCAAATTTACAATTTTTAAAAAATATATTTCTATGAAATATTAAATTTAAAAAATTTACATCTTCAATAAAAGTAAAATTTACTATTTTAATATGTGTGTCTAAGTTGTGAAGTATATCATCTATATCTTTCTGACTAAATGTAACATTACACACAACGATATATTCTTGCTTGTTATCTTCGTTACGCAATGAAAAAATAAGTTCTTTAAATTCTTGTTCGTTTGTTATGATATTATTCTCCATGAAAATATATTTTTTTAAATTTAACACAAAAATACAATAAATACCCAAAATATTCAAAAAAATCAACAAAAATAGTATAAGAATTCCCTAATCTTTTCCCTATATTTGCACCTTATTTTTAAATGGTCTAAATAAGAACTGCAATGGGGAATAAAATTGTTTTGTGTTTATGTTTTGTGTTTATGCCTTTTTATGTATTGGCACAAACCAAAACAGGGCGAATTTCGGGAAAAGTAACAATTTTGGATAATAAATCCATAGAAAAAGGGTATGTCTTTTTAATAAACACAAATTTTCAATCAAATATCAATACACAAGGCGAATATTATTTTGAAAATGTGCCTTTTGGAAGTTATACCTTAGTCGCTTTTGCATCAGGCAAAAAAACCTACGAAAAAGACATTACACTTTATACAGAAGATATAAGGCTTGATGCAATTTATTTACAGGATTTTGAAACCGAGTTGGAAAGCGTTACTATTCAAGCACAAAGGGAAAAAACATTTGGCATTACACGCCTCAAATCAGTAGAAAATTTTGGTATTTATGAGGCAAAAAAAAATGAAGTTATTGTATTAGACGACATCAACGCCAATCTCAGCACCAACAATGCACGTCAAATTTACGCACGCATTACAGGGCTTAATATTTGGGAAAGCGACCAAGCAGGTTTGCAACTTGGCATTGGTGGGCGTGGTCTTAGCCCAAATCGCACCGCAAATTTTAATACACGCCAAAACGGTTATGACATCTCCGCAGATGCTCTGGGCTACCCAGAAGCATATTATACGCCACCTACCGAAGCACTTGATAAGATAGAAATCATACGTGGTGCATCTTCTTTGCAATATGGCACACAGTTTGGCGGAATGTTGAATTTTAGGTTTAAAAAAGGAAATCCAGACCGCAAACTTGAATTTATCACACGACAATCCATAGGAAGTTGGGGATTTTTGGGTACTTTTAATAGTTTTGGGGGCAAAATTGGCAAAGTGCAATATTATTCATATTACCAATATAGAAAAGGTGAAGGTTATCGCCCAAATTCTAATTTTGATTATCACAACGGTTTTATCGGATTGGATTATCAAATAACCAAAGATTTTTTGGTAAATATTGAAATAACCAAAATGCAATATCTTGCTAAACAAGCAGGAGGACTTACAGACAGGAATTTTCAGGAAAATTCACGACAATCACTCAGGAATAGAAATTGGTTTAAAGCAGATTGGAATTTATTTGCCCTCAATTTTACTTGGAAACTTTCCGAAAATACGCAACTCAATATGCGAAATTTTGCTCTGATTGCAAGCAGAAGTTCGGTGGGCAATTTGGAAAGGATTAATGTGGCAGATTTTGGCGGAAATCGCACCTTGATTGATGGGCAATTTCAGAATTTTGGCAATGAAATACGCCTTTTGCACAAATATTCTTTGGGCAATCAAAATCCCAAAAATACGCTTCTCGTTGGCTCACGCATATATCAAGGCACTACAACCGCCACACAAGGCGAAGGAACTGCGGGCAATGACGCAAATTTTAGTTACTTGAATCCTAATGATGTAGAAAATTCAGATTATAAATTTCCAAACCAAAATTATGCTTTTTTCATAGAAAATATTTTTAATATTTCCCAAAAAATTAGCATTACGCCAGGTGTGCGTTTTGAAAATATCCAAACTTACGCAAAGGGTTATTACAAACAATACCTAAAAGATGGTGCAGGAAATATAATTGAAGAAAATAAATTTGAGGAAAATAAAGCTCGTACACGAAATTTCCTATTGTTTGGATTGGGTATTTCTTATAAATATAGTGATAAAACCGAATTTTATGGTAATATTTCCCAAAACTATAGAGCGATTAACTTTTCAGATTTGAGAATTGTAAACCAAAATTTCAGAATTGACCCCAATATTCAAGATGAAAAAGGTTTTACCGCAGATTTTGGCATAAGGGGCGATTTGGAGGAGGTTTTTACATACGAATTGACCGCATTTTATTTGGCTTACAAAGGAAAAATAGGGCAAGTTTTGCGCACTGATAGCGTACTTTTTAATGATTTTCGTTTTAGAACGAATGTATCTGATGCCCGCAATGTGGGTGTAGAGGCTTTTGGTGAGATTTCTTTGTCAAAACTTTTTGGTGGAAAAAATAAAAACCTGAAATCAAGCATTTTTGCAAATTTTTCGTACATAGATGCACGTTACATTAATACACAAGACAATACTATTCGCAACAAACAAGTAGAAATGGTGCCCCCTATTACCTTAAAATTAGGTAAAAATTTTAGCTACAAAAATTTTAATACTTCTTTACAATTTTCATACATAAAAGAACATTTTTCAGATGCCAGCAATTCCCAACGTACTGCTACTGCGATTGAGGGCATTATTCCGAGTTACAAGGTCATGGATTTGTCGGTGCGATATACGTGGCGTTTTTTGACATTGGAAGGCACTGTGAATAATCTTTTAGACGAAAAATATTTTACACGTAGGGCAGAAGCCTATCCAGGACCTGGCATTATTCCTGCTGATGGGCGTGGGTTTTATTTGACTTTGCAAGGCAAGTTTTAATATATTGGACTTGTTTAGTTATATTTTGAATAATACCTTTTTCGGAATTTTACACATAAATAACATTGATTTTACGCATTACATAGAGCATGTTTAAAAATTATTAACTACTTATTATTTAAAAATCAAAATAAAATTTTTATTTTTAATCAAAAATAAAAATTATTACAAATTATTACATTTTTCTAAAAATTACCAATTATGTGCTAAAAATACTTAATTTT
>JANPJR010000101.1:0-50668 GCA_031425615.1 Cytophagales bacterium | reverse complement strand
AAAAACCACCAAAGACAATTAAAATTAGCCCAAAGACAATTATCAAAAAAATACCAAAAAGATAAAAAAGGCTCAGAACAATCCAAAAACTACCAAAAACAAAAGAAAAAAGTAGCCAAAATTCATTATAAAATTTCTTGTATTCGCAAAGATACCCTTCACAAACTCACCACATACCTCGCCAAAAATCACAGCGAGGTCGTGATTGAAGATTTGAATGTGAAAGGAATGAGCAAAAATCACAAACTTGCAAGTGCAATATTAGATGGCGGATTTTATGAATTTCGCAGACAATTAACCTATAAATGTGAGTGGTATGGCACAAAACTTACAGTCGTAAATAGGTTTTTTGCCAGCTCAAAAACCTGTTCAAGTTGTGGGTGTAAAAAAGAAAAATTAGCGTTGTCAGAAAGAATTTTTGTTTGCTCAAATTGCGGATTTGAGGCAGACAGGGATTTGAATGCAAGCATCAATCTTGCCAAGCAAGCGGTCAGTTAGCCCGCTGTGTGGAGTGTCAAAAAACCTGCGTCTGACGGCAAAGGGACACGGTGAAGCACGAAGTAAATTGCAAATGTTAAAGTTTGTGTAAGTTTTACATAGCGGTGTTTGCGTGGTTTTTTTTTGGTGTTATTCAAAACTGGCATATATCGCCCTTGTTTCTTGTATCTCGACAAAAATAATTGTAAACATTAAGTTTTTTACAAAAAAAGATAAAAAAACGGTCTGCTCTTGTGTAGACCGTTTTTTTTTTTCATTACAGTCAAAAACTTTTAATTTCTTGCCAAGCCCTGATTTTTCCTTCAATATTTTCAAGCAATATTTTTTGGATTGGAGGCACAATCACATATAAAATATTATCGTGCAAAATGCCATGAATCATAAAAAATTCTTCTAAATGGATTTTGAATGTATCTTTGGCGGTAGAACTATATTGACTAAACCGCACAAATTCCACACAATCCCATTCGTCCAATATTTTTATGAGCGACTCATCTGTATTTTTATCTAATTGGTAGCACCTTTTGAGGTATTTTCTGCAATTTTTGCTTTCTAATATGGTCATTTTTTGGTAGTTTTTTTTTTACTTTAAAGATTTTCAACGCTTTTTTTAAGTTCTTCAAAAATCTCCAAAATTCCATTAAATTCTATTGCTGAAATGATATTTTTTGGATTTTCTTTTAATTTTTTTTCTAAAAAACCTACATATTCAGCCAAATAATCCGCTCCCAATGTACCTGCATTGCCTTTGAGCGTATGAAAATATATTTTTATTTGCCCAAAATCATTTTTTGCCAAACAATCTTTACATGCTAACAATATATTAGTAGTATCTTGTACAAATTCCACTAAGGTTTCTTTTAGCCATTCTTCACTACCATATTTTCGCAGTTGGGCAAGGGTTTGGGGATTGAAAATAGCCACTCCAGCCCCAATAGCACCCAAGCCACCAAAGGGAGAGCTAACAGCCTCAACATCTTTTGTATTAATTCCCCCCTTGGTGGTTAGGGGGCTTAATATTTCTGCAATTTTTTGCAATAATTTTTTAGCATTGATAGGTTTTGATAAATAATCATCAAAACCATTTTTCAAAAAACGCCTTTTATCCTCACGCATAGCATACGCAGTCATGGCAATCATTGGCGGAAGTATTGCATGAATACTTTTAAGTTTTTTGAGGGTTTGCACGCCATCTATATCAGGCATTTGAATATCCATAAAAACGAGGTGAAAAAAACCAGGTTTTTCGGTCAAAATATCCACTGCTTCCTGTCCGCTTTGTGCCATTTCCACAATACAATTTGCCCTTTTTAGAATTTCAAAAGCTACTTTTCTATTTATGGCATTGTCATCAACAATAAGAATTTTTGGGGGGAAATCTTTTTTATCTTTAAAATTTTCAGCCTTAAAAAAATCTGCAAAAAGTAGTTCAGTTGTATCATCAAGGCTTTTTTCAGGCATTTTTTGGGAAATTTTTGTTTCAAAACTAAACCAAAATTCACTGCCTTTATTCACTTCTGAACGCACACCAATATCGCCCTGCATGAGTTTGCAAAGTTCTTTTGCGATTGCCAAACCAAGCCCTGTGCCTGCATAATTTTTTGCCCAAGAAGTATCTAATTGATTAAAATTTTTGAATAATAAATCCAAATTCTCTTTTTCAATGCCAATACCTGTGTCTTTTACGGTGATTTTAACAAACCCATTACCACTACCAGCCCCAAAAGAATGCCCCCTAACCCCCAAAGGGGGAATTAATACATTATTTATTTCCCCTGTTAAGGCTGTTTGCGCTCCCTTTGGGGGCTGGGGGGCTATTGAGAGGACTTGGTTATACTCACACGCAATCGTAATATTTCCTTTTTCTGTAAATTTTATGGCGTTTGCCACCAGATTGGAAAGTATTTGTAAAAGGCGTGTTTCATCTGCCAAAATTACTTGCGGAAAATCATTAGAAAACGTAAAATTTAGTGTATTTTCTTTACTTTCTGCTTGTTGTCTGAATAATGTATATACTTTTTCAATGGTTTGTTGGATATAAATCGGTTTTGGATAAATTTTCATTTTGCCTGCTTCCAATTTTGACAAATCCAAAATATCATTGAGAATATACAATAATGTTTCAGAAGATTTTTTGATGGTAAAAATATAATCTCTCAATTCGGGCGAGAGTGGCGTATCAAGCACCACATCAACCATACCAATAATGCCATTCATGGGTGTACGAATTTCGTGGCTCATATTTGCCAAAAAACGTTCTTTTACTTTCAAAGACCTTTCTGCCAATTCCTTTGCCCTAAAAGCAGAATCCGTAGCACGTTTGAGTTCTGTAATATCACGTACAACGCCTTCAATGCCTATTGCTTTATTTTTCTCGTTGTAAATCAAACGAATATTAGACAAAGTAGGAATTGCATTGCCTGTTTTTGCTTTTATATTGGTTTCTATATTTTTGACACGTTCATTTTCCAAAATATTTTTTTTAAAATCCTCCCAACGTGTAGGATTTGTTGTAAAATCATATAATTTTTTACCAATAATTTCCTCCTGTGCATAACCTGTAAGTTCCAAAATAGAGGGACTTATAATCAAAATATTGCCTTGTAAATCTGCTTGATAATATAAATCTTGGAAAGACTCAAAAATTCGCCTAAATTTTGCTTCACTTTTTTGCAATGCAAACTCTGAATTTTTTTTTGCAGTAATGTCATGCGCTATTGCAGATACTTCTTCTATTGTGCCATCTGCCAAAGAAATAGGATTGATAAAAACCTCCCACCAACGCCATTTATTAGAGGGAGAAGGCATTAATTTTTCAAAATGTTGTGGTTTTCCTTTAAAAGCACTATAATATTTTTGTTGCCAAAACCTACGCAATTTTGCGTCTGAAAGTCTATCTGAAAGCGTAATATTTTCTACTGTGTTGTGGTCTGCATCAGGAAATTGACTTTGCACAAACCGCCAATAGTTTTGGTTATAAGAAGTGAGGCGATATTGGCGATTCAATGACCAAATCATGTGCGAACTACTTTCAAAAATGGATTCAAGCCTTGCTTTTTGGTTGGCTAATTGTTCTTCATATTTTTTGCGTTGAATTGCCAACGCAATTTGCCCAGAGATAAAATCCAGCAATTCCAAGTCTGCAAAATTGTAGGTGTATTCACTTGTGTAAGATTTTACAGAAATAAGTCCAATAACTTCATGCTCAAAAGTCAAAGGTACGCCAATCCACACTTTTGGAGGCAACCCAAATACTTCCAATTTTTCTTTTTCTAATAATTCTTGTATTTCTTTTTCCCTCAAAAAAACTGCTTTTTTTCTTTCCATTACATAATCTGTAAGTCCTTTTCCTGCCACACGAGTACGTACAATAGGTTCGTGTTTGCGTGCTTCATCTACATAATACGGAAAAAGAATTTCGCTTTTATCATGATTATACAATTTTATATAAAAATTTTTTACTTCTATGACCTTGCCCAATTCTTCATGAATATTTTGATAAAGTTGTGTAAGGTTATTGCTTTTTACGGTAAGATTTGCGATACTATAATACAAAGTTTGGGCTTTTTCTGCCCTTATTTTGTCGGTAGTATCGTACATGATGCCACGAATAGCAATAGGTTTATCTTGTTCAAACCTACAACTTACATTACCTTCCAGATAAATAATTTTGCCTTTTTTGCTCAAAAGTACCGTTTCAAATTTGTAAAGTATTTGCCTGCGCATCAATCTTAGAATATTGGTGCGCGTTTGGTGCTTATAATTTGGGTGAATGAGCGTATTTACATTTATATTTTGTAATTCTTCCGCAGAGTAGCCCAATTTTTTTTGACAAACTTTATTTGCAAACAAAAAATTCCCATGCAAATTACACACAAAAATCAAGTCATTAGAATTATCAAATAAATCTTGTAGGGCTTCATTACTTTGTTTGAGGGCTTGGTTGGCTTGTAAAAGGTCTTGTTGTTCCATATCAAAAAAAGAACAAAAATAATACCATTGAAATTACCAGGCTTTCTTTTCAGTTATTAAATTTCTAAATCCATTAATTTTATGGGTTATTTTAAATTAAAAAATATTCTCACAAATTTTTAAAATATGTTATAAATAATTTATAATTATTGGAAGTATTTTCCTCAAAAAATAACCTTAGTATGTACAAATCCCTCTATACTTGTTTGTTGAATATTAAAAGCATTTTGAAAATAAAAATGCAATCTTTTAATTACATTTTGCAAACCTACACCTGATGGTTCTGAAGGGGCATTATTTTGTGAAAGCGTACCCACATTAGAAATAAATATCAACAATTGACTTTCTTGTTTTTCTATTGTCAAATGAATTTTATTTTGCCCTTGATTTGTCTTAAAACCATGTTTTACCGCATTTTCTATGAGTGTAAGCAGAATACCTGCAGGAATCATAAGGTTTTCTACTTCTTCGGAGATAAGCATTTGGAAATCTAATTTTTCGCCAAATCGTAATTTTTCTATGGTCATATATTGTTTTACGATTTCTAATTCTTGTTTAAGAGGTATTTTTCCAAAACCAATTTTTAAATACCCACCCATAAGCAATTTGCCCAACGTCTGGATACCTATTTTCGCTTGGTCAGGCGAGGCAATCAATAAAGCACGTATGGTGTTGAGGGTATTAAACAAAAAATGTGGGTTTATTTGGAGTTTCAACAAATCCATTTCTATTTCTTGTAAATTCTTTTGAAGTTGCCATTTTTCTTCGGATTTTTGCAAAAGTTGTTGAAAATATTGATACAAATGATATAAAAATATCCAAGAACCTATAAGAATCCAACAATTCAAAGCTATAGACAATAATCGCATATCAGGCACTAAAGTTTTCTTTTTTAGCAAAAATAATACTGCGCCATAATAAGACACCAAACCCATCAAAATGCCCAAAAAAAGGCTTGCTGTAATACCTACGCGTATTTGGTAAGCAAAACGCTTGGCAAAGATTTGATTATGCAAAGCATAGACACGATAAAAATGTGTAAGAGCAAAACCACAACAAGACAAAAAAACTATGAATAGGCTACGATTTAGCCTAAAATCATTGAAAACTACAGAGATAAGAATTTGTTGCAAAGCAACAAGCCCCCAACATATAGATTGCAAACTATAATAAACTACTATGGCTTTACGCATTACATTTATTCACGGGTTATTTTGGATAATTATTTTAGGGTACGATTTGTTTACGATATATGCGGTAAACGCCCTAACAAAGCAAGAAATTTTGCCCATAATAAGCTCGGTAAGCGTGAATGCTTTGCTTACGTACTTGTATGCTTATATGTTTTATAAAACGCAATTTTTTAAAAACGTATCATATCAATACCAAATGTGGGTGTTTTTGTTGAATACCTTGTTTGTATCATGTTGTGTTACTTCTTTGAATATTTTTATGGAGCAATATATTTTTCATAGAGAAGGATATGGACATACTTCTTGGGCAGCCCTTGTAATGGATTTTTTGGTATTGGGTTTCAATACTGGACGTTTTACGTTGATATGTTTGCTTGGACATCATACATTTTTTTTGGGTAGGCAAGTTTTGGAAGACAAAGAAGAAGAAAATAATTTAAAAATCAAAAAACTTTCACTTCAACAAGAAGCACTTAAATTGAAAATTGAACCTGAATTTTTAAAAAATACGTTTGATGTCTTAGAAAATATCGCAACTAAGGACAAAATAGAAGCACGAAAGTTGGTTTCTTTGTTTTCTGATGTATTGCGTAATGCACTTAGTTATGATAAAACCGCTCTTATGCCTCTGAGCAACGAACTAAAAGCAATGCAACAATACATAGATTTGACTTCTTACACTTGGGCAAAACCTTTGCAACTTGCCTACGCGACTGAGCTTGTGCAAAAGGGACAAACTTTGTTCTTGCCAGCAGGTACATTGCTTACTTTAGCCAATTTTTTGTTGTATAAGACACACCAGCAATGGCATATTGATTTACAAACTACCAACGAAGATAAAATAATATTGTCTTTGTATTTTCAGCCTTTGTATAGTCATATTGCAGAAGATTTTGCTTCAGAAGCAAGCATAGAAAATTTGCAACAACGCCTACAAAATTATAGTGGAAAAGATGCAACACTACAACACGTACAAACCTCAGAAAATTCTTGCCTACGCATTACACTCAAAGGCTCATCAACTCCCTAAAACGTGCTGATTGGCGTGTGGATATTTCTATTTCATTGCCTTGTTTGAGGTATAAAAATAGTTTTGATTTGAAATTTGGGTGTATTTCTTTGATATAATTTAAGTTAATAATTTGACTACGATTTGCCCTAAAAAAAAGTTCTTCGGGCAGTTTTTCTTCCAAAATATTCAAAGATTTGTGCAAAAGAGGTTTTTTGTTGTCAAAATACACACGACTATAATTTCCTACCGTTTCTATCAAATAAATATCTTGCAAAGCCACAAAAAAACAATCTTCTCCATCTTTTATGAATACCTTACTATTAGAGTTCATAACAGATTTTTGCTTTTCCATTGCAGGGTTATTTTTCTTATTGCCTATTGTTTCAACAACTTTTTGAATTGCTTTTTGTAATATATTTTCATCTATAGGCTTAAGTAAATAGTGCAAAGCATTGTATTCAAATGCCTTCAAAGCATATTGGTTATAAGCGGTTACAAATATCACTTCAGGTACAATATCCAAACTTTCCAAGAGTTCAAAACCATTTTTTTGTCCCAATTCTATATCCAACATCAATACATCAGGTTGTAGCTCTTGAATGAGATTTCTCGCTATTTCCCACTCATACGCTACGCCTACTACTGTGATGTTTTCTATATCACGAAGCAAAAAATGCAGTTCTTCACAAGCCAATGGCTCATCATCTACCAGCAATACCGTTATTTTCATACCGCAAATATAATCACTTAACACCAAAAATAAACGTTTATCATTGATTTTTTACGCTTGTATATTTTTGATTGCAGCGCGCGATTTGAATGGCTAATTTTGTGTAAGAAAACAAGCAATGTTATCACCAAAAAGTAGCACAGCATGCGAGTTTTTTTGTTAAAAATTCAAGCAAACCTATTTATTTATTTTTAAATTATGAATATTCAGAACAATTTTAGTTTTTTTGGTGGGCTTTTAGTAGCGATTTCCGTATTCCTGCCAGCGATTTCTATGATGGGTATAAACTTATCACTTTGGAATACAAATAGTAGTGTAGCTATCTTTTATCTATTGTGTGGATTGGGTACGACAGCTATAAGCACCTTAGAAAATAAAGGTTTTTATACTACAGCATTTGTATTGAATATCTTAATTTTTTTACTTGCCTTGAAGTATTGGGCAGACGCAGGTAGTTTGGCAGGTATTGGTATCTATTTTCTCTTAGCGGGTAGTGCCTTGAACTTGTATGGGACTTGGAAAGGCAGAACACAAACAACCTAAAAACAATATGAAAAGAACAGACACATTTCAAAATCTACTCCTCATTACACTTGCTGACGGAGTAGTAACACCCGCAGAAAAATCGTTTATTGATGGTATTTCTTTTGAATTAGGCATTACAGATGAGGAATATAGCTATTACATAGAAAATATACTCAATCTTTCTTATGTCATTCCCACCAATAAAGATGATGCCTTTCAAGAATTGTACAAAATGACACTTTTGTGTCTTGCTGATGGAGAATTAGGTGAAGATGAGGAGCAAACTTTGTATGAATTTGCCTCTGCTTGCGGTTTTACGCAAGATGAATATGATAAAATATTATCCTATGTTTTAGAACAATATGACAACAAACAAACTGAAGTCATAGCGGAAAATAAGGAAATTTATGACAATACATTGCTTATATTAAGACAAGCAGGCAAATCTGATATAGATATTGTGCAACTTATTCGCCAAGTGGTCAAAAAACGAAATTTGGATTATATTTTCTCTGAAGAAGAAACTACAAATCACGCTTTTTATGCCCTTTTGTGGCTTATTTACTGTCGTTATGTAAAAATCAATAGTGGCGGTTTAGCCCTTATCGTAATGATTTTGGAACTTGTGGAAGCAGGGGAATATACTTTGGAAGACCTATTTATAGACCTCAAGCTTTCCGAAGAAATGGCTAATGATGGACAAGTTTTGAACTTATTTATCATACCAACCGAAACAATCAAAAACGACTTAAAAAATAATTTCCCTTTTAATAAATAAATGAGTAATAACAACACTAAAAACGATTCCAATTTTATCGTTAGTTTTTTATATTTATCCTCATCGTTCTTAGCTATTTACGCAGTAGTGGCATATATAGCCCAACTTTTTGGTTACAAACTACGTGTTTCAGGGGCTGATATGCCTACACTCGACTTGATAAGTGCTATATTTTGCCTTTTGATAGCAAGTATAATGTATGGTATAGGATATTACTTTGATAGTAGTCATAAATAATTTATTTTATTCACTAAAAAAACCTTAAAACAATGGGAATTTTCGATTTTTTCCGAACCAAAAAAGAAACAGATGAAAGCACATCTTTTTTTGGCTTTGCCTCTAAAGAAGCAGAAGAAGGCAAGGGGCTTGACCAAGCACAAATTCAAAAATTTCAAACAGAATTTTTGAGTATTCTTGATACTAATGACGAGCAAAAAGCTGTCAATTTCGCAGCCAATCTGATGGGAAAAGGGGCTTTTCAACCTTGTATAGAAGCCTACCAAAAATTATGCGAAAAATATCCCCACCGCAAGGGAACATTTGAAGGACAAATAGGTGCAGCATATTTCTTCTTGGGAGACTATGAGCAAGCCATTCAATATTACCTGCAAGCACGTGCCAATGATGCCTCTAATGCAGATATGATGGACGACAATATTTGGGAAGCCTGTGAAACCATCTACAACGAACAAGGAAAACGTGAAGCTGTTGAGCAATACAAACTGTATTGCCCTAACGGAAAATACCTTAAAAAAGCTGATGCTATTTTAAAAAAATAAAAACCAAAAATAACCCATGAAAAACCTATTTATTTTTATTTCTTGTTTATTTCTTTTTTCAAGTTGCAAAAAAGACAAGGACGACAATAACGTTACACCTGTAACCACTACGCCTATTACCCAATTTGCTGATGCTGTTATAGGGTTTAGCTCAGAGTATACAACAGCATCTTGGTCAGCTTCTCAAGTATTAGGAAAACCAAATGTATACCCTCTTTATGAAGATAATTCATCTGCTTGGGCACCTGCAACCCGTGACGGACAAAGAGAACACTTGGTGGTTGCCTTTGATACATTACAAACGATAAGCAAAGTAGAAATTTACGAAACTTGGGTGCCTGGTGCTATAGATACGCTTTATGTGCGTAATGCAAGCACTAAACAATGGAATCAAATATGGGCAGGCACAGCCCAAGCTGCACCAACAGTTGCAAGAATATTTGCGGTGGATATTCCCGAAACAAACTACAAAGTAGACGCTGTCAGAATAGCTATAAACAGTCCAATTGTATCAGGCTGGAACGAAATAGATGCCATAGCTATAACAGGCAAACGCTGAATGACTTCATTACCTTCATACCAAGTGCCAAGACAAGCTAAGTTATACAATCAACTATTTTTAAGATTTTGGTTGCCAAAATTCCAATAATTTCTTGATTATATAAATAACAACATTTTGGCACTTATCCAAACTATATAACCAAACAGCAAATAATTTTAAACCAAAATACATAAAGGGTAAAAAATATCTCTTATTATGGAATTAGTATATCAAGACAAATATGTTACAAGGTATTATTATCCCGAATACCAAATTCTTGCAGAATATTGGAGTGATACAACTTTAAAGATGAGTGACGAAGAGTTCATTCTTGCGGAAAAAGAATTTGAAAATGCTTTTATACTTTATAAACCCAGAAAGCTGTTATCCCAGTTGCAAAAATTCCAATATCCTATCACACCCGAAATACAAGATTGGATAAAAGAAACAGTTGCCAAAACCTCTGTAGAGAATGGCGTAAGATTTAAAGCAGACGTATTTAATAAAACAGACATATCTAATGCTGAAAATTTTGACGGTTTGGATATTAACCAAATGTCGGTAGAACAATTAATGGATGATGTTATAGAAACAATGTCAATGGAATACAAAGCCTTTGATAATGAAGAGGAAGCTATGCAATGGCTCATTTCAAAGTAAGTAAGTGTGCTAAAATAACTTATACTATTTTCGCAAAATCATATAAAGCATAGGCGTCAACGCCTACGCTTTATATGGACACAAATAAGCAACTCAACATTGTTTTTTGGTATAAACTAATTTTTTTACACTTACTTAAACTATTAAATCAAAACTATCAAAAAAATCAAAATGTTACAAATTTTACACAAAGACAAATTTTCGGAAATGCTTTTTGATGAGCAAAAAGGAATTTTTTATCACCACGTTTTTCCTGAAACAGATAGGATGGAAGAAGAAGAATACAAAACAATGATTAGTACTTGGAGAGATGCAGTTTTAGAGAAAAAAGCCCGTTTAGTATTAGTGAACGCACTTAATTTCTTATTCCCAATGACTCCAGAACTCCAAGAATGGAGTACCAATATGGCTAAAGAGGCTAACCAAGACAGAACTGCTTTTGTAATGCCCCAAGAATTTATAGCAGGATTGGCTATAGAACAGTTCATAGATGAAGCCAATGCTGTAGATAGTCAAACCTCTTATTTTGCTACCATAGAAGAAGCAGAAAAATGGCTATTATCTTGATTTTTTAGCCCTTAAACTTTATTTACTCAAATGAATTCTATTTACAAAAGCAAATATATCGAAATTTTTATTGACCTTGACCGTAGCCTTATTTTCGATGTATGGACGGAAGCAAGTGAAAATATATATATAATGACGAGCAAATTTTTATAGATGTTATAGCTATTTGGCGAGATATTGTTTTACAAAATAATATTAAATATGCCTTGACTGATATACGCCAAATGCAATACAATCCTCCACCTGAAATACAAGATAATGTCATTAAGGAAGCGCAAAAGATAGTTATCAATCATGGGTTGCAAAAACAGGCTTTCATTGTAAGCAGCGATTTTATTCAAGTATTGATGATGCAGCAGGTAACAGAAGAATTTGCTGGCACAACCGAACAAGGAAACTCTAATTTTTTTTCTTCACAAGAAGAAGCAGAAAAATGGCTATTATCTTAATTTTTTAGCCCTTAAACTTTATTTACTCAAATGAACTCTATTTACAAAGGCAAGTATACCGAAATTTTTGTTGACCTTGACCGTAGCCTTATTTTTGATACTTGGACAGAGGCAAGTAAAGATATGGAAGATGCTGAATTTATCCAATTTACTGATATTTGGACAGACATAGTTATCAAGTTTAAAATCCAATATGCTTTAACAGATACGCTCAATTTGCGTTTTACTTTGACACCTGATGTGCAAGAAATAGCCTCACAAAAAATAAAAAAAGCTGTTGAAAGTGGTTTGAAAAAACAAGCTATGATAGCTCCCCAAACTGAAGACCTTTTTACAAAAGTTGCCCTCGACCAAACAGTCGAAGAAATACAAATAAGTACAGGTTTTTTAGTAACTCAGATTTTCCCTTCACCAGAAGAAGCAGAAAAATGGCTATTATCTTAAATTATTACTTTTAAATATTAACTGAAAAATGATGAAAATACTTCACAAAGACCAATTTTCGGAAATGCTTTTTGATGAGCAAAAAGGGATTTTCTATCACAATATGTTCCCTGAAACAAAAAATATGGAAGAGGAAGATTTCAAAGAGATGCTGATTACTTGGAAAAACTTTGTAAATTTATACAAGGCAGACAAAGCAACCATAGACTCAAAAAATTTATTCTTTCCAATGACTCCTGAAATCCAACAATGGATAGTTGATGAAATCAATGCGAAAGTCACCATTGAAAATACAAAAACAGCCTTTTTGATGCCTGAAGATTTTATTTTAACCTTGGCTGCTGAACAGTACATTGATGAAGCAAACGATACAGGGCGAGAAACACGTTATTTTTCTACTATTGAAGAAGCAGAAGACTGGCTTTTGTCTTAATTTTATTTTAACCCTCTAACCCATTTACCGAATGGACTCTATTTACAAAGACAAATATGTCGAAATTTTTATTGGCATTGACCGTAGCCTTATCTTTGATGTGTGGCAAGAGGATAGTATCAATATGGAGGAGGAAGATTTCAAAGAAATAATGTATGTTTGGCGTGATACTATACTACGCCACCAAATATGCTTGGCACTGACAGATACTCGCAATATGAATTATCCTGTAACGCCTGATTTACAAGATTGGATTTCAGGGGAAATTACTAACCCTGTCTATAAAAAGGGGTTTGAAAAACAGGCTTTTGTAATGCCACAGGCTTTTATACAAAAGTTGGTAATAGAACAAGTGGTAGACGAAGCTTCTATAGTATCTAAAAATATTGAATCTTCGCGTTATTTTACTACCATTGAAGAAGCTGAAGAGTGGCTGTTATCTTAGTTTTACTTAGATTATCCCTAAATATTTTTAAAAAACATTCTATTCTTACATACAAACATATCTCAAATCTTTTAAAGACTCTTTTTTAAATGTATAGCAACGAACTTATTGAAAAAAAAAACCAAGAAATCAATACACTAAAGAATGCTTTGGAATCAAAAGAAAAAAACCATGAAAATATTATTCAAAAATTGCAAGAAAGGGAACAAGAAATCATAGCCCAAAACGAAGAATTGAGGCAAACACAAGAAGAACTATTAGCCCAAAGGGAATTTATAGAAACACAAAAAAAAGACCTTGAAAGGGCTAACAAACGTATGCAAGCCAATGAAAAAATATTATCTAAAGCAGTTGAAAAAGTAAAAGCAAGTGAGGCAGAAATCAAGTTCAAAAGTATAGAGTTGGAAGAAAGAAACGCAGAAATCATAGCCCAAAACGAAGAACTTTATCAAACTCAAGAAGAACTTATGACACAGCGAGAATTTATAGAAAAACAAAATACTGAACTACAAAACTATAACAGCAAAATTAAAAACAGCATTCAATCCGCTTATCTCATACAACAAGCTATTTTGCCATATCCCGAAAAAATGGGGATTCTACTAAAAAATTACTTTGTGATTTACCGCCCCAAAGATGTCGTATCTGGCGATTTTTGGTGGCTAAATAAAATAGACAATAAAATATTTTTGGCTACTGTTGATTGTACAGGACATGGCGTAGCAGGAGCGTTTATGACTATGATAGGCAATACATTGCTTGATAAAATCGTCAGGCTACGCGGAATACACAACCCAGAAGTTATATTAGAAACACTCCATGAAGAGGTAAAAGTGGTGTTGCGTCAAAAAGAAACAGGCAATAACAATGGTATGGATATGTCTATTATTTGTATGGAAAAAACAAATAATAAACCCATAAAAATAACCTTTTCGGGTGCAAAACATAGCCTATATTATATTACACCAGAAAATAAAGAAAATATACAAGAAATTAAAGGTACAAGAAAAGCTATTGGCGGAGAACAAAATGAAAATACAGTATTTGAAAATACTGTAATTGATTTACCTAAAAATAGCTGGGTATATGTGGGTACTGATGGATTAACAGACCAAAATAATGTATGTAGAAAAAAATTTGGGGACAAAGCACTCAAACAAATTCTATTGGACAATAACCATCTTTCTGCTCAAAATCAAAAAAAACTCTTAGAAAAAGCACTCGACTTGCATAGCCATCAAACTGAACAAAGAGATGATATTTTGTTTATAGGATTCCAAATTATATAAACGGTTAAAACGTAAATATTTGAATAAATAAACTACGTAAAAAAACAATAAATATAATGCTTTAGCTATAAATAACAGATGGAAAAAAATATAACTTTTGAAATTTTACAATATCTTATCCCTGAAAATAGAATGACTTCGGTTTTGGACGTGAGTTCTATGTTTGATGCTATGTTTGATATGAATGTTGCTATTAGAAAATTGAACGAGATTTCTCAAGGAATATTTGGTATGCGTTTTATACAAAGTGAATATTGCGCTGATGTGGAAATATCCCAAATTGAATTTAAAGAGCAAACGTATTATCTTTCGCGAAAACACAGTGATGAATTTGACATTAAAGAAATACTCTGGCAACTTAACAAGTGGTGCCCTGAAAATTTTTTATTTGATTTTACAACCATAGGAAATTTAAAAATAGTCGTTTTCTTGGATAAATTATTAGACACTAAGTTAGCAACACTAAACTATAAAAAATATTTTTACTTTTCAAATTTGCATTTTTGAAAACTATTTACTTTGAAATTGTAACTCAAAAATAGATAACGCCAACAAACTATGCAAGAACGAATATATCATTTTGGCTACCAACAGAAAGCAAAAAAACATGCAGATATTTTAGAAATTAGAAGACTGAGTAGCCAAAAAGACCAAGCATTTCGGGAATTTTGCCAAAACGAGAATTGCAAAAATTTCACAGAAATTAATGTAATTTATAAAGACGAAGATGAGGATTGGGTAGATTTAATGCCCCTTTGGACAAGTAAACATTTTGAAAACCTTTCAAATATCTACCTCAAAGAATATCCACTAACAGATGAGGAAAAATATGCTATCAAAAATAATATACATAATTTTCCATCATTGCAAATAGTACAAATCGACAATAAAATATATACCATAGAAGAAATTTTATTTTGGTAAAAATGACTAAAAAATACCATTATTTAACCTCTAAAAAAATTATGAAAAGAATAAAAAACCCAAATAAAGATAACAAATGAAAACAAATTTTGAAAAACTATTAGAAACTAAATACCTGTTAGAATTACTTTCTAATAAACCATTTGAGGAGATAATTTCTTCTGTTGAAGGAATGTTTATAGAACAAGTCCCTGATACCAAAATGCTTAGTTTTGAGATAACAAGTAGCCCTCAATGGCTAACTGGAGTTAAAAAAAATAAAGGGGTTTTAGTAAGAATTGGTTTAGCGGTTGCTTGTGATTTTATACTTCAAAATGGCAACGGAATTTATGACCTTAGTGCAGTTTTTAGTTGGGTTGGAATAAACTTAGATAGCAAGCCTGTAACTAAAATATGGATTGATTTAGATGGAACTTTGGAAGAATTTGGGGACGAAGGGATTCTACAACTAAGAATCTATGATTTAGATTAACAATACAAACAGAAACTTTAAAAACCTTTCAAATATCTATCTCAAAGAATATCCACTAACAGATGAGGAAAAATATGCTATCAAAAATAACATACATAATTTCCCATCATTGCAAATAAATAGTACAAATCTACAATAAAATATACACCATAGAAGAAATTTTATTTTTTTAGGGTATGCTACTTGTATCAAAATAGGATTACAAGAAAATCAAACCTCAGGAATAGGAACAAAAACACATCTTGCAAAAAATGGAAAGTTATCTCCCTTTTAGGATTGGATGGAGGTATATTGATGACTTTTTTGCTACTTTTGAAAGGCAAATACAAGAAATAACCATTAAAATACCCCTCCAAAACCTATTTATTTAAACCCACTTTTTTAAAAGATGTATAGTAGTATAAGGTATCAAAGTATAATACTACGAGCAAAAGGTCGCAAATATGACATCTCCCTTTTGAACTGGAACACTTTTCCACCAACCCAAAAACTACCCATAAAAATGCTTTGCATTTTGCAAGTGTGACACTTGCGATTTGGCAGGTCGTAGCTAAAAGCTATGACCAAACCATGACGCTGCGAGCAAAAGGGACAAGATTGCAGAGCAAGCATAAATAGAACAGCTTGTGGTACGATAACTGCAATGAATTTGCAAGAATACTACAAAAAAATAAGAAAATAAACAACAATTTTATGGACAAAAAATATTTTTCCCTGTTACTTTTTATCTTTATTTCTTTAAATGTTTATACACAAGAAACAAACGAAAAAATAGATACAATAAAAGAAAAATACTCAGAACATGGTTTTTACAATACAAAAGAAGATGTTCGTCTCATCACAAAACTTGCATTTTTTCATGATTCGGATTATCCTAAGAGGTTAAATGAAAAAGAGTTTCAAAAATTTGATGCTATTGTCATAGATACTTTTGAAATGTCCTCTGACAAGGATATGGTATTTCTAAAAATATATCAAGCCCCTAATTCGCAGTTTTCAAAAGAAAAAAACTCTCAGTATTATTTTGTCTTGGCTATTGATTTCTTCACAGGCGAGTTTTTTAGGCTTAAGGGTTTCAATGGAAATGATTTTACAGCATTTTGTAGACGAATTTCAAATTATATGCTTTCCTTTGAATTTGGAGCTCCACGAATATTTAAAAAAAAGGACTTGCAATTTTTTTATAAACCAAAACTTATGTTTATAAATTTTGATTGCTTGTTTGAATCTATGAAAAAAAATGATTTTGATATTTCAAAATATCCTTGTTTAACGCCTGGTTTGCCTGTTGTCGTAGTTAGTTCTAATGATAATTGTAACAGGTGGGGAAAGCCTAAAAAGAAAAAGAAGAAAAAAGAAATAAAATGGTAAATTGACAGTTCGTTGTAGCTTTTAGCTATGACCAAAGCATGACGCTACGAGCAAAAGGGGCTAGTATCAAGGCTACAACCAAAGCATGACACTACGACGAACAAAAGAGGTTAAAAAATCATTTTACCCTTTTTTGAAGGTGTAAAATTTGATTTCCTAAAATTAAAAATATATAGATATTTTATCCTACAAATAATTTAGGACGCCTATACTAAACAGTTTCCTAAAAAAAATGTATCCAAAACGTAGGAAAATGCTTTTTTTTCATATTTTTGTTCCCATAGATCTATCCTATTAATTTACAATGATAAAATTTCAAACATATATTGTTATTTTTTACTTATTTTCTTTAAACACTTTTTTATTTGCCCAAAATAAACTTTTAGATAGTACAGAATTGACACATACAAAAACTTTTCATAATTTGGAAAGTGCTTTAGAAAATCCTTTAGAGGTTTATAAATTGGACTTTGATGCTTACAGAATACCACATAATCCTTTGTCTATGTTTACTTTATCGGATAAAATAGGAAAATTAAAAAATTTACAGGTTTTAAAACTAAGTTCTAATGAATTTACTATTTTACCAAAAGAAATCAAAGAACTAAAAAACTTGACTTCTTTGGACTTATCAAACAATAAATTAACGCAATTTCCTGAAGAAATTTTAGCATTAAAAAATCTTACCTATTTAGATTTGTCAAGCAATAAAATTAATACATTACCAAAAGAAATTAATAAACTAACAAATTTACAACATTTACATTTGCGACATCTTGGATTAACGCATTTGCCCAAAGAAATTTCAGCTTTAAAGAATTTAAAGTCTTTATCTCTCAATAACCACAATTTTGGTAATTTCGCCAAAGAAATTAAAAAACTAAAAAATATAAAGACTTTGACGCATTTGAGCATTTCCAAAAATATAATAATCTATAAAAGAGAAATTTCTATTTTGAAATATTTAACACATTTAGAATTGTATATTACAAATGATAAAATAACTGCTGAAAAAGTAAATGATATTTTGAGTGAATTATCTTTCTTACCTTCTTTAATAAATTTAACCACAAATGTATTAGGCACTACTTCCCTTAAAACACTTACAAAATTACGTCATTTAACCGTTTTAAATTTACTTTATAATGAAATAAAAAATGTTCCAGATGAAATGAAAAATTTAAAAGCATTAAAATTTTTAGATTTAGAAAATACTGATATTTCGGAAAAAGAACTTGAAAAAATAAAAAAACTATTGCCAAATTGCCACATTAAACGCTAACAAAAAAAACGCTTATACTTTTATGTACAAGCGTTTTTTTTATTGTAAAATTTAAAAAATGACAATTTAGATTGTTTTAAATTCTATATCTGAATGTCAAGAAAATTTGGCGTGTATCTCTCAACACAGTAGAAGTTTGTGAAAAAGTGCTTGTGTTGGTTGTGCTACCAAAACGCATACTATAAAACAAATCCCTTACATTTAAGCCAATATTTCCCCTATTGTCTTTCATAATTGGTTTAGAAAAACCAACCATTACCATATAAAAACCTAAGTTTTCGCCTTGTGCCACAGCAGTAGGGGAGTTGTAATTAAATCCGACTTGTGCCCTGCTATTTTTCCAAAATGTAAAATTTGCATTTGCTCTTGCAGTCCAACTTTGTACTTGGCTGTTAATATTAGCATTTTGTAGTCCTGTGTTATTGCCTGCATCAATATTGGTTTGAAAAGCTGAAAAACTTGCATTCAAGCCAAACCATTTTACAGGGTCATACATACTGATAACCTCCAAACCTACAGCATTTGATGAACCAATATTATCAGGTGAATTGATGGTAATGAGCGTGCTATTTTCAGCATATTGTGTGATGCGTTGCACAAGATTTTCACGATAGCGATAAAAAATATTAGTTGTCAATCCAAATGTTGCCCATGATTTGTTGTGTCCTACTTCAAATATATGTATAAGTTCAGGTTTTAGGTTTTGGTTGCCTTTGCGTAAGTTGAGCGGATTAGAATAATCTACAAAAGGATTTAAGTCGTCAAAACTTGGTCGGTCAATACGTTTGCTATAGCTCAATTTGACAAATTCTCCTTCTTTCATATTGTATGCTATGCGTGCAGTAGGAAAAATATTAAAATAATCCCTATTGAATGCAGTAACTGCATTGTTTTTGGTGGTTGTACTACCATCATACCATACTTGTTCAAAACGCAAACCTGCACTATAATCAAATTTTCCGATAGAATTTTTGTATGCAACATAACTTGCATGCACATTTTCATCATATTTAAAATTATTGCTTAGGAGGTTATCTGTTTCAAAAATTTGGGTATTAAGGTTAAACCTATCCAATCCAAAACCAGTTTTCAAATTACGCATAATACCTTTGTAACCTACTTCAAGCAAACCTTTTTCACCGCCTAATGGGTGTGCATAATCTACTTGGAGTGTTGTGAGTGCATTCCAAGTATCATTTTGGTTATTTTGTTTGCTGATGGTATTTAGTTGTGAGCCATCATTTGCCATATTAAAATTAGCAAGATTTTGTGTTTGGTCACCATTTGCAATACTTGTACTGATAGACGCAGAAAAACTTTGTTTTTTCTTTTCAAAGTCTTGTTTGAATGCCAAAGATAAATCTAAACTATTGCCATTATTGACAGAATTATTGTCTTGGCGTGTGCTTGCAGTTACAATATTATCGCCCCAAAGTTTGGTATTCAATGCGCCATCATTCCAGCTTTGACGTGAGGAGAGGATAGTTTCAAAATTGAAAGAAGATTTTTCGGTAGGGTTATATTCCACGCCTGCACGTATATTGTAGTTTTCAGAATGAATTTTGAAATCTCTTGCTTGGTTGAAATATGTATTATTGGAAAAAGTAAAACGGTCAGTATTATCATTGGCAAGTCGGTTGTCCATGCGTGTTCCGAAACCAAAATATGTATTCCATTTGGTTGTGCGTTTATTTGCCCTAAAATTTGCATTAAAACGTTCTCTATTTCCTATACCAACACTACCATTGAAATGTGTACCTGGTTTTCTATCTCTTTTTAGGCGGATATTTATCATACCACCTACACCATCAGCATCAAATTTTGAGGAAGGGTTTGTATTAATTTCTACGCTTTCTATGTCTTCCGCACTTATTTGGTCAAGTCCATTGTCACCACCTCTACCACCGCCTCTACCACCCATACCGCCAAAACCTGATTGCCTACCATTAATAAGGATATTAGGTCTGCCACCTCTAAGGCTGATGTTGCCATTGGCATCTACTTGCACATTTGGGGCATCACGCAATACGTCAGTTGCAGTACCACCTGATTGTGTAGGATTGTTTTCTGGGGTTATAATAATGCCTTCCGCAGTAATTTGCATATATTCACGTTTTACTTCTATGACTACTGCACCTACTTCGCCTGATTGTTCCTCCATTTCCATTTTAGAAATCTTAAATTCGGGCATTTTTTCACCCAAAAAAAGATTTTTGAGCACATAATTTCTATATCCCACAAATTTAGCAGTAAGGATAAAGCGTCCTTGTGGAAGTTTTTCTAATACAAATTCGCCTTCTGCATTTGTAACATTTCCTTTCAAAATCGTGGTAGTGTCTGTTGCACTTGTGATACTCACTTCCACACCCTCAAGCGGTGTATTTTTTCCTTTTTCAAGAATTTTACCTGTGATTTTCCCCTCAGAAAATTGGGCAAAAGCAGATATTGAAAAAAGAAAACAAAATATTATTTGTAAAAAAAACTGTTTCATGTATTTAGATTTTTTATAATTTATGGAGTGTATATGTTGTTTTTTAGTTATTTAATGTGTGCAAAATTAAAGAGCTACATTACAGTTTTTTTATTTTTAACAGATAATTAACCAAAAATTAAGAATAATTAACAATAAAAAAAATAGCATTAAAAAGTAATAGTTAAACATCAAAACACATTTTTTGTTTAATTATTTAGTTTTATTCAAAATTTTTAGAAAAGATTTTTATGTTATTTTAACAAAGCAATTATTTTTTATTGTATTTTTGCGTTCTATTTTATGCCTACTGTTGATATTTATAGGATAATTCATAACCAAAAAAATTCCTAATTTTTAATTCCTTATTCTCAAAAAATGACCAAAACTATTGTTAAACCTGCTATTTTCCATACATTTTTTTGGCTTGTATTGTGTGTGATTTGTATGCAATGTTGTACACCTGCAGTGTATGAAAAAAATTATGACATACCAAATAATAAATGGAAAATGGAAAATACCTTAAACTTTACATTCAAAATAGAAGACATCAAAGCAGAATACAATTTTTTTTATAACATAAGGCACAACTTAGAATACCCATGTTATAACATGTATGTCAAATATTTTTTGGAAGACGCACAAGGCAAAGAAATCAAAAATAATTTGCAAGATATTACACTTTTTGACGCTAAAACAGGCAAACCCCTGGGCAGTGGCTTGGGCGGTGTGTATAGCAATCAATTAGCAAACCCAGAACTTGTAAAATTCAAATTTCCAAAAAAAGGAAATTATACATTGAAAATCAAACAATACATGCGTGAAAAACATAATCCGCTCAAAGGGGTATTGAATATGGGTATTAGAATTGAAAAAAGTGAAAATTAGATTTAGTTTTTTCGGTAATCAGTTTTTTCAGTGATTAGTTTTTTAGTTTTGGTTTTTCCCAAAAAATTAAAAAAAACAAAAAAAAAGTAATAAAAATAGCACAAAATTTGAAAACTTGGTTTAATTTTGCGAGGAAACTAAAATTATAATCAACAAATTAGAATTATAATCAAAATAATTATAATCAAACAACTATTATTCATAAATTGATAAGAAATGGCAAATATTGGTAAAATTACCCAAATTATTGGGCCTGTTGTAGATGTAAGCTTTGTAGGCGAACACAATCTTCTCCCTAACATTTACAATGCGTTGGAAATCACAAAATCCAATGGACAAAAAATCATTTTGGAGTGCCAACAACACTTAGGCGAAGACCGTGTACGTACAATTGCTATGGACGCTACAGAAGGCTTGCAACGTGGTATGGACGTAATAGATTTGGGCAGACCTATCTCTATGCCTATTGGCGAAACGGTAAAAGGACGTTTGTTCAACGTAGTGGGTGACCCTATCGATGGTATGCCAAAACCTGAAGCTACAGGTTTGTACCCTATCCACAGAGAAGCACCACCTTTTGACCAACTTTCTACATCTACTGAAATTCTTTTTACAGGTATCAAAGTAATTGACCTTCTTGAGCCTTATGCAAAAGGTGGTAAAATTGGTCTTTTTGGTGGTGCTGGTGTAGGAAAAACCGTTCTTATCCAAGAACTTATCAATAATATTGCAAAAGCACACGCAGGTCTTTCAGTATTTGCTGGTGTAGGTGAGCGTACAAGGGAAGGTAATGACCTTTTGCGTGAGATGATTGAGGCAAATATTATTCGTTATGGACATGAGTTCAAAGAATCAATGGAACAAGGTGGTTGGGATTTGAGCAAAGTGGATATGGAAGAATTGAAAAAATCACAAGCAACCTTTATTTTTGGACAAATGAATGAGCCTCCAGGTGCAAGGGCAAGGGTGGCATTGTCTGGTTTGTCTATTGCGGAATATTTCCGTGATGGTGATGGCGAAGGCAAAGGAAAAGATATTTTGTTCTTTATTGATAATATCTTCCGCTTTACACAAGCTGGTTCTGAAGTATCTGCACTTTTGGGGCGTATGCCTTCTGCGGTAGGTTATCAACCTACATTGGCTACCGAAATGGGTGCTATGCAAGAACGTATTACATCTACAAAACGTGGTTCTATCACTTCCGTACAAGCAGTTTATGTACCTGCTGATGACTTGACTGACCCTGCTCCCGCTACTACATTTGCCCATTTGGACGCTACTACGGTACTTTCTCGTAAACTTGCTGCGCTTGGTATTTATCCTGCGGTAGACCCTTTGGATTCTACTTCTCGTATTCTTACTGTGGAAGTTGTGGGTGAAGAACATTATAATATTGCACAAAGGGTAAAAGAAACTTTGCAACGTTACAATGAATTGCAAGATATTATTGCTATCTTAGGTCTTGATGAACTTTCAGAAGATGACCGCAAAACTGTAAATAGAGCAAGACGTATCCAACGTTTTCTCTCTCAACCATTCCACGTAGCAGAGGCTTTCACAGGCTTAAAAGGTGCTTTGGTTGATATTAAAGATACTATCAAAGGATTTACACGCTTACTTGAAGACGATTCATTGCTTGAACTTCCTGAACCTGCATTTAACCTTGTAGGCACAATAGAAGAAGCTATCGCAAAAGGTGAGAAAATGAAAAAAGAAGCAGAAGACCGCAAATAATAAATGCCCCTAACCCCCAAAGGGGAATATTGATTGCCAATAAGCAATATATAAATTATTATATTTTATTGGTAATACATTTAAAACTTAAAAACTCCCCCTTTGGGGTTGGGGGCTTTAATTTTAAAATATATGGTTGTACAAGTTATAAGTCCTGACAAAAAAATATTTGATGGAGAAATCACCCAAGCTATTTTGCCAGGTGCAAATGGCGGTTTTGAAATCCTCAAAGACCACGCCCCACTTATCAGTATTTTGGGCAAAGGCACACTCACACTCAACACTACTACTGAAGGTACAAAAACCTACGAAGTAGATGGTGGTGTAATTGAAGTAGTCAAAAATCAAGTAAGAATCTTGGTGGAAACTGTCGCATAATCAGTTTTAAACCCAAAAAATGCTAAAAGAACAACCAAATTTTAAATAATTTGGTTGTTTTTTTAGTTTAAAAGTAAATTTACAAAACTGGACTACTATGACATTTTTTTAAAGGTTTTAAAAAAGTGCTTTAAAACTATTTAAGCACATTTTTTTAAAATTACAAACTGGAAAATAGCATTAAATACAAAAAATATATGGCTTTTTTAGTCAAAGACATTTAAAAAAGCATTTTTTTACATTTTGCATACGTTTTTTAGGAAAATGTATAGTGGTAAGGAAAATTAGTTTTGGTTGAAAAAATCAGGCTTGGACAATATGTCTAAGGCTAATTTTTTATTTTATAGGTCTGCTTTCTACTATTATAACACTTCTTTGAACTTAGGACGTATTTTTTTTGTTTTTTTTGAAATATAAAAAAAGATTTCTCAAACCTTTTGTGCTTTAAATATTGCCCCCTTTGAACTTTCTTTATGCAAACCAAGACTCATACGTTTTCCCCAGAACAAATAGCAGAAATGCGTCAAGAGATAAAAATGCTTATTCAAAAAGCACACGAGTATAGAGGTCGTCAATTTGAAAAATACAAAGATGTTACATTTCGTTTGTATGAGCTTGCTATACTTGTAGGTGATGAATTGGCGATTGCAGAGGCAAAAATTCATGTCGCTTTTTATTATTATTTTAGGGAAGGTGACCATGAAAAAGCCCTTATATTAGCAGAAGAATCGCTTGTTGTAATGGAAAAACTGGAAAATCAGAAAGGTATTGCTTGGGGTTTGTCAAGCACAGGCGTAATACGTTGGGGGCTGGGCGATTATGATTTTGGATTTAATACTATGCGTAAAGCAATAGATATTTTTGAAAAACTTGAAGATATTGATGGTTTGGGATGGGGGACATTTATGTTGGGTGGTTTTTGTTTGGAACTAAAAGATTATCAAAATGCCCAAAAATATCATGAAAAATCATTAGAATTATTTGAAAAAATAAAAGATGTTTCAGGATATGCCTCTGCGCTTGTAGGACTTGGCAATGTATATTCAGTATTGAAGAAATATGAAAATGCTTTTGATGCTTTTTTTAAATCCATAAAAATCGCCCAAGAAATCAATAATAAAAATGTGGAAGCACGTGCTTTGCATGAAATTGGTGTTGTGCACGAAAATTTAGATAAAAAGGAAACTGCCCTCCAATATTTCCAACAATCATTGGATATTCGTATGGGAGAAACCAACTACATGGGCATTATTTCAAGTAATTTAAGTCTTGGAAGGATATATATTTATTTTGAAAATTTAGAAAAAGCCAAATACCATTTTTTGCAAGCAGTTCATTATGCACAACAAGTATCTGCAAAACCTCGCCTCCAAAAAGCGTATTTTCACCTTGCTGAACTCCACAAAAAAACACAAGAACCTTACATTGCACTTGATTATTATGAGAAATATATGGAACTCCAAACCCAAGTAATGGGTGAAGAAACTGAAGCAAAAAACAAAAATCTCCAAATTATTTTTAACCTTGAAAAATCTAAAAATGAAGCAGAAATTCACAAAATCAAAAATATAGAATTACGGAAAGCTAATGACCTCATAGAATCACAGACCCGCCAACTTGTGGATAGTATCATGTACGCACAACGTATTCAAGAAGCTATTTTGCCCTCTGTATATGAATTGGAACAGTATGCAGACAGTTCTTTCATGCTCTACAAACCCAAAGACATTGTGTCAGGTGATATGTATTGGTTCAATGGTGATGAAGACGCTGATAATGATGGCATTACAGTAATTACTGCGGTAGATTGCACAGGACATGGCGTGCCTGGTGCTTTTATGGTTGTGCTTGCAACAACATTACTCAATGAAATTGTAAAAAACCAAAACGTTAAAGAACCTGCCCAAATCCTCCAAATGCTTGATAAAAAAGTACAAGAAACATTACACCAAAATAAACAACACCAAGTACAATCGCAAGATGGTATGGATATGGCACTTGTAGCAATAGATTTTGAAAAAGGTATCTTGAAATTTGCTGGCGCAAAAAATTCACTGTATTTAGTCAAAAATGGTGCCATGCAAGAAATTAAAGGCTCACCTTTCCCAATTGGTGGCTCACAACACAAACCTGAAAACAAAAATTTTGTGCAACATACTATCCAACTTGAAATTGGCGATACATTTTATATGGCAACTGACGGTTTTCAAGACCAATTTGGCGGAGAAAATAATATGAAATATATGAAAAAAACTTTTAGAGAACTACTCTTAAAGGTATCACCACTTCCACCACAAGAACAAAAAGCATATCTTGAAAAAGTTTTTGAAGATTGGCGTGGCAAAAACCACCAAACTGATGATGTATTGGTAATGGGCATCAAAATATCAGACCACATGGCAAAATCATAAAATATATTTCAAAAAACATACTTTACTTGTTTTATTGGCTTATTTTGGATAACAGGAAATTCTAATTATTTTTGCATACTTATTTAAAAAAATTGTAACAAAAAAATTATAAAATCTTATCCCAATGATAGAAAGAATCCAAACCGTTTATCTTTTTTTGATAGTTGTGCTTATGACAACATATTGTTTTTTGCCTATTTGGGAAAAAACAGATGCAAAAACCAATGAAAAAGTAACACTCACAGCATTATCGCTTGACTATACAAAACCTTCTGAAAACAAAAAAACAACCAATTCTACGATTTATCTTGTGATTTTGGCGGGTTTGGCGGGTTTGAATGCGTTGTATAGTATTTTTTTATACAAAAATCGCCTTCTACAAATCAAATTTGTACTTACCAATACTCTGATGTTGTGTTCTGTGCTCGCAATGTCTGTTTTTGCCAATATGCAAGGCGAAAAATTATTTATTAACCAAACTACTGGTGGTACATATCAAATAGCCTTTTATTTAATTCCTGTGGCAATTATTCTTAACTTTTTGGCAAGAAAAGCCATCAAAAGTGATGAGGATTTGGTGCGTTCTGCGGATAGGTTGAGATAGTGTTTTAGTTGTCAGTTATTGAACTTTGACCTTTTAACAAAAAAAACCGTTGCCAAATATTATTTGACAATGGTTTTTTTATGGTTTTTTGATAATTCTTATTTTTATGCCATTTGTTTTTATATGTTTCTCACTACTATACAAATTTTGAAAAACACATTCAAAACGCAGGAAAAAGATTTTTTAAATAGTTTTTACTAAAAAAATAATGTATTTCTTTGAAAAATTAAAACAAATATTGTGTTTAACATTACTATCAGTTTGTAATTTTTCAAAAAATCAGGGTCAGACCTTCGTAAACTACGTTACAGACCCAATTTTTTGAAAAATGGTATTAAAAATATTGTGTTTAAATCGTTTCAAAGTACTTTTTTTTAAATTCTAAAAAGATGTATAGTAGTAAGATTTGTTTTATTTCTCAATTTATTAATCTACCAAATATAATGGAAAAAATAATTGCTTTTTTGATAGTGTTACAACTTTTTCTAATTTGTTTTACTTGTAATAATAATAATTGCACTCCTAATATTATTCTTTCGAAGAAATTTTACTCTGCAATTAAAATTATTGAAAATCATAATGATTCTACCTCAGTTAGTGATTGGAATTACGCGCTCTTTTTTTTAGAAACATTTACAAATATACCCACAAGTGCTGACATAAACTCATTGAATTATGCTAATGAGGAAGCAAAAAGAAAGGATTTAAAATTATGGTTAAAGTGGTTTGAAGAAAATAAATGCAAATATAATGATAAGCAAATTGATAGCCTTTTTAAGGCAGATATGCCAAGGCTACACAAACAATATGACAAATATGGGAAAAGACCATTTTAATAATTGCTCCCTTTCGTCCAAGTCTTCTCATAAAAATAAGGTAATGTTTTAGTTCAAGACTTTAGTCTTGTTTTGGGCTTTACCTTTCCAAAGCCTCTGACTTTCTGCCCGCAGGGCAACTGCGAGAGAACAGGAAAGGGAGATTTATGCGATGGGGATAGAAGCTCGATTTATTCATAACGTCATGCTTTGGTCGTAGCCCTGAAAAAATTTACAATTCTTCATTTAAAGTTTTTGAATCTATTTACCCTGACAGAACAAAAAAAAGAATAGAAGTAGCAATTCCTAATACACTATTTCCTATTTTAAATGTATTTCCAAGAATACTTGAACCGCCTCTTTTTAAATGGTAGCTTAATGACAAAAAATATTATGATTTGGAAAAAAATAAAAAATAAATATCCTGAAAATTCTGTTTTACAAGGTAAAATTGAGTTTATAGCTAATTTTGGTTTTTTTTTAAATATTGGAGAATCAGAAATCAAAGGATTTATTCCAATTACTGAAATTTTGCCCAGTTTTGAAAAATTATATCCTCGTTTAAGTATAGGCATTGAGGTAACAGGTATAATTTTGGGCTATGCAGAGGAAAGAAATCAAATATGGATTAAACCCATTTGCTCGTAGCGTCATGATTTGGTTGTAGCTCCAGGGCGTTATGTTCCTGTTAAACCCCAATCAAAAAAATAGACCCTCCTTCAGGTTCGGTATCTATTTCGTGGTATTTTGGTACTCATGGTAATGGTTTTAAGGTTTCTGGCTCAATTACACAAAAAATAGGTAACGCTACTATTTCAGTAAGAGGGGGCTAAATTGGGGGTTAAATTTCTATGGAACAGGTAAAAATGGTGTAGAATATAGATATTCTTTTATGGGTGGTTTTGATAATGGAACAACAAGCGTAGAATTAGGCACAAATAGCTTCGGAGGCTTTGGTGCATTAGAAGAGTTTAGTCAAAAAACAGGGATTCTCGCTGTAAGGTATGGTTTATGGTCATTATTATATGAAAATAATGGGGTACCTTTTGATGATTTAAAACTTGGAGATGGGAAGGATTCTTATAGAACTGCTGCTTTAGAATTGGGCTATGGTGATTGGGCGATTGGTTTTAAACTTTTTACAGGTTTTAGGGGTACAGGTACTTTTCAGAATAAATTAAATGAAAGTAGTCTGAATAACCCTCTTATAAAAAAAGGTAATTTTAATGAATGGATGCCTAATGGATTTGTAGATGAAGAAGGAACTCCTTATAGAATGGGTGCGTTATATGTTTCGTATCAAAGAATAGAATTTGGAATAGACTCTGATAGACATATACGTCATCCTATTCAAGATATATTTGCACACCACGTCCTAAAAAAACAACTAGGCTTTCGTTCATACAATAATTCAATAGACCCTTACTACAAAATAAGATCTGAATCTTCAGTTAGAAAACGTTTTTCAATATATGGCGACTAAAAAAATGAAATTGCTTTTTTTATTGTGTGTTTTTTTATCTTTTTTTTCTTGTATAAAAACCATTTATTTACAAGATGGAATTACTTACGTTGCAATAAATAGTAAAGTATATGCAAACAGAAGTAAATTTACAACTGATATTTTTTCAGTTATTGACACGAATGCTATTTACGAAGAATGTATTTTTGAAAATGAAAATTATATTCCTAAAAGGTTGTTACCCTATAAGTTGAGTAAAAATAAATTTAATCAAGACATAATTGCTGATAATTTTTGTTTGTCATTGAAGTTTTATGGAAACGGAAATGTAAATTTCTTTGCATTTGGTAAATTTCGCAATGATATAAAAGATGACTATAAATATTACTTTTTTAATGAAAATAATGAATTTTACCCTGATTTACTAAACCCTGAATATACAGGTAGCAGGGGTATTTATTACTGGGATAAGAATAAAAAAAGTGTAATAATAGAATTATTAGGACTAAAAAGCGGAATTATGAAAATTACAAAAACCAATCTTTATTTCAGTGAGGATAAAGAAATTTTTACGGAACGTGAAAGAGGACAAACCTATAATGAGTATGTCAAGCCTCATTTTTTTATAAAGAAAAAATTCCCACCTGATTTTTTTAAATATAAAGCAGATTGGTAACCCCCATTTGTCGTAGTATCATGCTTTGGTCGTAGCTTTTAGCTACGACCTGCCAAATCGCAAGTGTCACACTTGCAAAATGCAAAGCATTTTTATGGGTAGTTTTTGGGTTGGTGGAAAAGTATTCCAGTCCAAAAGGGAGATGTCATATTTGCGACCCAAAAATACTGAGGCTGTAGAGTATAGGGCAACAAAAAAAGGGCATTCCCCAAAAACTATAATGACGTTAAAAACTACTGATTTAAAAAAATAAGTAAATTATGAAGCACAAAATTTTTATGTTGTCTTTCGCAATAAGTTTTATATTTATTGCTTTTAATACCAATGCTAAATCTATAAAATTGTCACAAATAAACGACACACTATTTAAAGTAATTAAAATAGAAACTTTAAAGCATTCTTATGTTTTACATTTAAAACATAATAAAGTATTGTACAAAATTGTATCACTAAAAGATAATGAATCAGAAGCAAAAGGATATAACAAAATAAAAAAAGGTAAATCTTACTATTTTTCTATCAATCCTTTTATGTATGTTGAACAAAAATTAGGCGATACCGTTTTTAGAAATCCTTATAATGTAACTTGCATGGGTTATTTAGAAGATAGTATTTGTATAGAAAAAAGCTCAAAATATGTAAGAGAATTATTCTTTATCAAAGACTTAAAAGGTCTTTACATAAAGAATCGTTAATAACCCCACTTGTTCGTAGCGTCATGCTTTGGTTGTATCTTTTAGCTACGACGACAAATGGGTCACTACTCTTAACAAATTTAGAATTTTCTACTGCACTTGTGGCTTTTTTACGCCTGCATTTGTAGATTTCTTTACTACATCTTCTAATACAACTCCACCAAGATTCCCACCACTATTTCCTACCATATCAACAAATGAGCTTGGGATTCCATTATTTTTTTAGATACGTTTTTAATCTCCCCATCTTTCACGCTTACATTTTTCTAAACGCCAACAAGGCAACGGTAGAAAATAAACTATAAATTTGAGTCGCATAAACAACGACATTTTTTATATGTATCTGATATTTTTTGGTTATTTACAAAACAATCAAAAAGACATGATAAATCCACATTTTCAATGGCGTAATTTTCTAAAAAATATTTTTTATCTCTATATTTTTTAGTAATTTTTTTTCATGTTTTTTATCGTGATATATTTCCAAAAAAGCTAAGTCATCTAAAAAAACTTTAAAATCATTCCTATCTTTTGAAAAGCCATCTATTCTATATATGGGTTTAAAATTATGACTATAATTCCCTTGAAAAAGGAAAAGGAATGGAGAATCTTCAAAAAAAGATGCACAAACTAAAAACACATAACTACAAGATTTGCGGGGTGCAGAACTAAAAATATAAGGAGGCAAGAGCCTTTCATCTTTTTTATTTGTTACACTTTTTACAGATAGAAATATAATATTATCATCAAATCCAATAGATTTCAGGGTATCTATTTTAAGGGTTACCTCAAAAAAATCATTCAAACTCTTTGGGAAACTATCTACAAAATTTACTTGGAGATATTCTTCAAATAATTTTATTTTGATGTATTTCTCCAAATGCTTTTTTTGTAAATTAACATCGGTTTTCTCTTGGCTATAAGTTTGATTTGTCAAAAACAGCAGGGATATAAATAAAAAAAATTTCATAATTATCGTTTACTCCGAATATTTCGGAGCATAATTTGGATTCAAAAACAAAAACGCATTCCAATTTATACCTATGTTGGCGTTCTGTGTATCACTTTCAAAAAACGCACCACAAATCGCAAATGTGGCGTCTCCCTTTTGAACAGGAATGCTTTTCCACCAACCCAAAAACTACCCATAAAAATGCTTTGCATTTTGCAAGTGTGACACTTGCGATTTGGTAGGTTGTAGTTAAAAGCTACGACAAATAGGGTGATTATTCTTTTCTTACATATGCCCAAGCTACCAAATTATCAAGTTTAGAAAATGGCTCATTTGTAAATACACAAAGTTCTTCCACCTCTGCAAAATTAATATCTGAACAAATTTCAGTAGTAACTTCACTTATACTTTCGTAATCATCTTGATTTGGTTCTCTATCCAAATAATAAATTACTTTGAGTTTAGTTATTCCCACAAAACCAACAGCAATTGCCCTTATTGAAGGATAAATCATACCCAATAATGCTCGTTGAATAGAAACCAACAAATCTCTTCTTATTTCATTTTCTTTCATTTTAGTATTTTATTTAAATTAAGGTGTGATAAGTTGTACCATTCCATATAATAAATATTTTTTGTCTTTCCCTAATTCTTTTTGCAAAAATTTCATATATTTAACTGTATTTGCCCCATTGCCTTTGTCAAAAGGAGAAATATAAAAATTACCTGTCAAACAATTTACAGCACCATAATAGGTTTGTCGCGCTTTTTCATTAGTCATCTTGTAGTATCATTTTTACTGCTAAAACTCTTTGAAGAACCAAAGAGGATGATGCTATTATTTTCTCTATATCTCCCATAGATTTTTTTACTCAAAAGCAATGTTTTTTTTTATTCCAAAAAGGAAGACTATATTTATTTTACCCAAATTTTCATAAAAAATACCGTTCAAGTTTTTTTTGATTTGTATTAAATACGTTTCCTTGTTTTTTTTGATATTAAATTAAACAATTTATGTATTTTTTTAAAAATAAAATATGTATTTTTGCTTTTTCTTAATTCCTAATTTTTTAAATGCTTTTCAAAGACATTATTGGACACCAAGCCCTCAAAACACAACTTTTGAGGGCTATCCAAAACCAACACGTGGCACATGCACAACTTTTTGCAGGACAAGAAGGGAGTGCCAATCTTGCACTCGCTTTGGCTTATGCACAATATATACACTGCGAAAACCCTACCAATGATGATGCATGTAGCGTGTGTCAAGCCTGCAAAAAACACCAAAAAGGTATACACCCAGATATGCACTTTGTTTTTCCTGTGGCAATCACCAAAAAAGTAGAAAGCAAGCCCCTAAGCCAAAATTTTATGCAAGATTGGCGTGATGTGATTTCGCCAAAAAAACAACCTGACATCATTGCAAAAGACAAAAACCTCAAATCAAGAGAACCAGCCTATAATCTCGTAGCACAAAATCCGTATCTTTCACTCAAAGATTGGCTCACATACATAGAAGCAGAAGACAAACAAGCGAACATCTCCGCAGAAGAAGGCAGGCAGATTTTGCAAAAATTAATGCTCAAATCTTTTGAAGGTGGTTATAAAATCCTGTTGCTTTGGTTGCCTGAATACCTAAATATTACTTCTGCGAATGTGTTGCTCAAAATATTAGAAGAACCACCTGCCCAAACGCTTTTTCTTTGGGTAACAAATGACGCTAATAATTTGCTTACTACGCTCCTTTCTCGCCTACAAAGAACACAAATATTGCCTTTTGATGATGTGGAAATAGAAGATTATTTGAAAAGCAAAAAATTTGTACCAAAAGAAAAAGCTCAAAATATTGCTTATTTGGCTGATGGTAATCTTGGACTTGCTTTGCGTATGAGTATGACCGCAGAAGCAGATTTTTTGGAATGGTTTAAGGCGTGGATGCGTGAATGTTACAAAATCAATTTGCCAAATAATTGGCAAATTGTAGGCGTTTTAGAGAAAATGGAGCATTTTAACGATATGCCAAAAGAATCCCAAAAAAATCTTTTGTTATACGCCATGAATGTTTGTAGAGAAATGATGATAATACGCAACAATACAAATGATTTTATACGTTTACCACCTCAAAAACTGGATTTTATCCAAAATATCAGCAAATCTTTCAATGAACTTGTGCAATGGGAAATGTTGTATGAATATTTTAACCAAGCTATTTATCACATAGAACGCAATGCCAATGCCAAAATGCTGTTTTTGGACATGAGTTTAAAGATTGCAAATGTTTTTTTAAAAAAATAAGCCCCCAAACCCCCAAAGAGGGAGTAAATTCCAAAGGGAAAACTATTATAACATTATTGAATGTAAAAGGCTGTTTCTCCCCTTCGGGGCTGGGGCTATCTTTGGCTTAATTTCTATACAACGCTTGTTTGCATGCTTTGATGGTGCGGGCTACATTTGGAAGAATTGCATCAATCAATGTAGGTGCATAAGGCAATGGAACGTCCATACTATTTACACGATAAATAGGTGCATCAAGATAATCAAAAGCGTGGCGTTGCACATGATAGGTGATTTCGGAAGAAATCGCTGCGAGAGGCCACGCCTCCTCTACCACTACAAGTCTGTTGGTTTTTTTGACCGAATTTACTACTGCGTTATAATCTATTGGACGCACAGTACGAAGGTCAATTACTTCTGCTTCAATGCCTTCTTTTGCCAATTCTTCTGCTGCGGTGAGGGCTATTTTCATCATTTTACCAAACGACACAATCGTAATATCTTTGCCTACTCTTTTAGTATCAGCTACACCTATCGGAATCGTATATTCGCCTTCTGGTACAATGCCTTTGTCGCCATACATAAGCTCAGACTCCATAAAAATAACTGGGTCATTATCACGAATTGATGTTTTCAAAAGCCCTTTTGCATCTTGTGGATTAGAAGGAACAACTACTTTAAGTCCTGGTGTATTCGCAAACCAATTTTCAAAATTTTGAGAATGTTGTGAGCTTAACATGCCCGCGTTGCCCGTAGGTCCTCTAAATACAATAGGAACACTGTATTGTCCGCCAGACATAGACATCATTTTGGCTGCACTGTTGATAACTTGGTCAATCGCCACAAGTGAAAAATTGAATGTCATAAATTCAATAATAGGACGCAATCCATTAACTGCTGCACCTACACCAATACCTGCAAAACCCAATTCAGCAATAGGCGTGTCTATTATTCTTTTTGCACCAAATTCTTCAAGCATACCTTGACTTACTTTGTAAGCCCCATTGTATTGTGCTACTTCTTCGCCCATCAAAAACACTTTGTCGTCCCTACGCATTTCCTCATTCATGGCTTCACGCAAAGCCTCTCTAAATTGTATTTCACGCATATTGTTATTTTTAATTGTTTATTTATGAATATTTAGCCCCCTAACCCCCAAAGGGAGAATTAATATAAAGGATTATTTATTTGTAATATTTGAATTTCTTTAAGGCAAATTGATTTTTTTATTCAGTATAAAAAAAGCAAAAATAATCGGATTTTTTTAATAAAAAAAAATATCTCAAAAAGCAATCTTTTGTACGCATTATTTTTATTTTTATTTAATTTTCTTCTTAATCTTTTTTTTAACAAAACTTTACCAAAAAGCTATTTGTTTTCAAAATATCTTTGCATAAAAACTTTTATATATTCTTATGACATTCCGCCCATTTTTATTATTATTTTTTGTAAAAATAATGTTTTTGGTGCAAATCACACACGCACAAGTTCAAAAACGCACCCAAGAATCTTTTAAAATAATGCCCAACACCGCCAAAATTGGTGAAGAAATAGACCTCTGTTTTTATATTGATATTGAACAAGATTGGTATATTTATGGCACAAAAATCAATAATCAAGCCCCAGACGCTCCTGAAACAATTATTGAATTGGTAGAAAATAATACGTATAAAACTGTTGGCAAACTGCAATCTGTAAATCCAAAAACTAAATACGATGAAATTTGGGAAGGAAATATCAATTATTTTGAGAAAAAAGGCGAATTCAAACAACGTGTAAAAATCTTAAAAGAAAATCCAAAAATCGAAGGTGCTATTATCTATAATGTTTGTTCTACGGTAACAGGGCAATGCCTCGCACCAACTAAATATAAATTTGCCCTTGACGATAAAAATTTTACCCTAAAAAAAAGAGATAATACAGAAGATAATTCAAAAAAAGAAGAAAAAAATAGCCCCCTAACCCCCAAAGGAGGAACAAAAACAGAAAAAGATTCCCTAAAAGATGAAAACCAAAAAGACAGCCTTTTGGGTAAAAACGAAAGCGAAAAAATAGATAACATTACCATAAAAACAGCTCAAAATTCTACCGCAAATACTTCAAAAAATACAAACCAAGCAGAAGATAATTTTTGGTGGTTTTTAGTATTGTGTTTTTTGGGTGGATTGAGTGCGTTGCTTACGCCTTGTGTGTTTCCCATGATACCTATGACGGTTACATTTTTTCTCAAACAAAGCCAAACACGCGCAGAAGGAATCAGAAAAGCACTGTTTTTTGGAAGTTCAATTATCGTACTTTACACCATTTTGGGTGTATTGGTTAGTTTCTTGTTTGGAGCAACATTTGCCAATTGGTTGAGTACGCATTGGTTGCCCAATTTGTTCTTTTTTGGATTGTTGATGTTTTTTGCGTGTTCATTTTTGGGCATGTTTGAAATAGTTTTACCCAGCAATTGGGTCAATAACGCAGAATCACAAGCAGACAAAGGCGGATATTATGGCGTATTTTTCATGGCGTTTGTGTTGGCGTTGGTATCATTTTCTTGTACTGCTCCGATTGTGGGTAGTTTATTAGTGCTTTCTTCGCAAGGCGTGTGGTTCAAACCTGTGATGGGTATGTTGGCGTATTCGTCTGCGGTAGCATTGCCATTTACCTTATTTGCGTTGTTTCCTTCTTGGCTCAAATCTTTGCCCAAATCTGGCGGTTGGCTCAATAGTGTAAAAGTGGTATTGGGTTTTTTGGAAATTGCTTTAGCTTTAAAATTTTTGAGCCAAGCTGACCAAGTATATCATTGGCAGATATTGGACAGGGAAGTTTTTCTGGCGATTTGGATAGTGATTTTTACCTTGATAGGTTTTTATTTATTAGGAAAATTGATTTTGCCACACGACAGTAAAATGGAAAAAATCCCTGTTTCAAGGCTTTTATTAGCAATTTTTAGTTTTTCTTTTGTGGTTTATATGTTGCCTGGTATGTTTGGGGCGCCTCTGCCTTTGCTTTCAGGTTATTTGCCTCCTATTACCACGATGGAAGGCGAAGATTTATATACCAATAAAAATTTTGGTGGTGAAAATACTGCCCCAAAATCTGTATTTGCCAAAAAAAAAGAAACACAACACCTCCGTTTTCCACACCAATTACAAGGCGTTTTTTCGTATAAAGAGGCTTTAATGTATGCCAAAAAAATGAATAAACCTATTTTATTAGATTTTACAGGGCATAGTTGCGCCAATTGCAGAAAAATGGAAGAAAATGTTTGGGCAAAAAAAGAGGTTTTGACAAGGTTGCAAAATGATTTTATCCTCACAGGTTTGTATGTAGATGACCGCACCGAATTGCCAAAATCTGAATGGTACATCTCCCTTATTGACAAAGAAGAAAAAAAGACAATAGGCGAACAAAACGCAGATTTTCAAATAGAAAGATTTAAAAATAATGCTCAGCCTTATTATTGTATTTTAGATACAGAAGGCAATTTGTTGCTTCCTCCACAAAGTTATGATACAGACGTACAAAAATTTGTGGATTTTTTGGAAAAAGGAAAAGAGATTTTTGGGAAAAAATAAATTAAACTTAAAAAATTTATTCAAAAAATTATTTTTTATGGGTAAAATCCATCAAGTTTTTTCAGAAATTCCTTTCTAAAAAAATAATTTCTTAACCCATTTTCAAAAAAAACCTTATTTTTGCAGATTATTCAAAACTTGCTAAGTTTTTAAAACTTAGTAAGTCTAAAATTAGTACGTTAATTTAAAAAAATTATTTTTTATAAAAAAATGGAATACAACCCAAAAGAAATAGAAGAAAAATGGCAAAAAATATGGAAAGAAAACAATACCTACAAAGTAGATAATGAAAGCAAAAAGCCCAAATTTTATGCGTTGGATATGTTTCCATATCCATCAGGGGCAGGGTTGCATGTAGGACACCCACTTGGATATATTGCTACCGACATCATGGCACGCTACAAACGTATGCGTGGTTTTGAGGTATTGCACCCAATAGGCTTTGATTCTTTTGGGTTGCCTGCGGAACAATACGCCATAGAAACAGGGCAACACCCAGCCATTACCACCAAAAAAAACATAGAAACATTCAAAAATCAACTCGGAAAAATTGGTTTTGATTATGATTGGGACAGAGAGATTCAGACTTCCTCGCCTGATTATTACAAATGGACACAATTGATTTTCCAAGAAATATTTGAAAGTTGGTACAATAATAAAACCCAAAAAGCTGAAAATATTGCTGATTTAATACAACATTTCTCGCAATTTGGCAACAAAGATATTGATGCAGTGTGTGATGAAGATACATCTATATTTTCAGCTTCAGATTGGAATGATTTTTCAGAAAAACAACAACAGGAGATTTTACTCCAATATCGCCTTACTTTTATCGCAGATACTTTTGTAAATTGGTGTCCTGCATTAGGCACAGTATTGGCAAATGATGAAGTAAAAGATGGACTTTCAGAGCGTGGAGGATACCCAGTAGAACGCAAAAAAATGCGTCAGTGGATGATGCGTATTACTGCGTATGCAGATAGGCTTTTGGAGGGTTTGGAACGTCTTGATTGGTCTGATGCCTTGAAAGAAATGCAAAAAAATTGGATTGGTAAATCCACAGGTTGCGAAATTGATTTTAAAGTAGAAAACCACAATCTCACGCTTACTGCCTTTACAACACGCATTGACACTATTTTTGGGGTTTCTTATTTGGTATTAGCACCTGAACACGATATTATCCCAACACTTACCACCAAACATCAAAAAAATGAAGTGGATAAATATGTGAATTGGGCAAAAAATAGAAGTGAAAGAGAACGACAAACTGAGGTAAAAACTGTTTCAGGTGTTTTTACAGGGAGTTATGCGATAAATCCTTTTTCTGGCGAAAAAATCCCTATTTGGATAGCGGATTATGTGCTTTCGGGCTATGGCACAGGTGTTGTAATGGGCGTTCCATCATCAGATGATAGAGATTTTCGTTTTGCAAAAAACTTTGATTTGCCTATAAAATTGGTAATAGAAGGCACAGAATCAATGGAAAATCCTACCGAAAAAAAATACGGAAAAATGGTAAATTCCGAATTTTTGAATGGATTAGAAACCAAACAAGCCATTGAAAAAGCAATTTCTTTTGTAAAAGAAAAAAATCTTGGCAAAGCAAAAGTTAATTTCCGTTTGCGTGATGCGGTATTTAGTCGCCAACGTTATTGGGGCGAACCTGTACCTGTGTATTACAAAAATGGTATTCCGTATCTTGTTCCCAAAGAAAATCTGCCCCTCACATTGCCCGAAATTTCCGAATACAAACCCACTGAAGATGGACAACCACCTTTGGCAAGGGCTAATGATTGGTTTTTTGAGGATAAAAACACAGGCGAAAAATATCCTTACGAACACTCTACTATGCCAGGTTGGGCGGGTTCGTCTTGGTATTTTTTGAGGTATATGGACACCAAAAACGAAACCGAAATCGTATCGCAAAAAGCTATGCAGTATTGGCAACAAGTGGATTTGTATGTGGGTGGCACTGAACACGCAGTAGGGCATTTGTTGTATTCGAGGTTTTGGACAAAATTCCTTTTTGACAAAGGTTTTATAAATTTTGATGAACCATTTAAAAAATTGGTCAATCAAGGTATGATTCAGGGGGTTTCAGAAATTATGTATAAAGAGATTTCCAAAAGCAATACATATTTCTTAGGCAGAACGCAATTATATTTTTCCAATACATCAATTTTTACTATTTTTCTAAGTGCTAATATGTATGATGATAATAATGTGGAAAAAGAAATGGATATTAAACAAATAGAAAATTCCAAAGAACCTAAAAATATTCTCAATCCAATTCATACCAAAGAGCATATTTTGAAAAAAATAGACTATCTAAAAACCTTACATAATCCAGCAAAAAGTATTACAAATTCACGTATTGATATTTCAAAAGTCAAGAATAATATTTTGGATATTAAACAATTTTTGGAGGCAACACTTGAATCCACAGACAAAGAAGTAACAATAGATAAAGCTATTTTTATTTGTAAGGGTGGATATTGGTGTAGCATCAAAAATGATATTGGGCAATACATTACACAATTTATTCCTTACAACCCTGAATTGCATGAAGTTCCTTTTGACTATTTTGAAAAATTAGGCGAAGAAGGCAAAAACTTTTATACAAAACCACAGGTAGAAAAGATGTCAAAACGTTGGCGCAACGTTGTAAATCCTGATGATGTGATAGCGAGATACAGTGCAGATACATTGCGTTTGTACGAAATGTTTTTGGGTCCTTTGGAGCAATCAAAACCTTGGAGTACGCAGGGAATTGATGGCACACATAGATTTTTGCGTAAATTGTGGCGTTTATTTTTTGATGAAAAAGGCGACTTTTTGGTAAAAGATGAAACACCAACGCCAGCAGAATTAAAGGTTTTGCACCGACATCTCAAAGGCGTATATGCAGAAATAGAAGAATATTCGTTTAATACAATCGTGAGCAAATATATGGTAGCAGTCAATGATTTGACAGATTTGAAATGCCACAAAAAAGCCATTCTCGCACCGCTTTTGCAGTCGCTTGCACCTTTTGCGCCACACATTGCGGAAGAACTTTGGGAGAAATTGGGCTACACAACCAGCATACACCACAGTATTTTGCCTGATTTTGAGGAGAAATATTTAGTGGAAAGCAATTTTGAGTATCCAATTTCCGTAAATGGTAAAGTACGCACCCAAATATTATTTCCTTTGGACAAACCAACCAGCGAAATAGAAAACGAAGTGCTACACAACGAAATTATCCAAAAATGGCTCGAAGGTAGCACACCAAAAAAAATAATTGTGGTAAAAGGAAGGATTGTAAATGTGGTGATTTAACCCACTAACCCCAAAGGGCAATGCTGTTAAACTAAGGACTTTATTTATTTATTTTGTCGCTTACTACTATACATCTTTTTAGAATTTTAAAAAAGTGCTTTGAAATGATTTAAACAAAATATTTTTAATAATATTTTTCAAAAAATTGGGTCTGTACCGTAGCTTACGGAGGGCTGACCCTGATTTTTTTGAAAAATTACAAACTCAAAACAGCGTTAAACATCATATTTATTTTAATTTTTCAAAGAAACAAATTATTTTTCAGTAAAAAACACTAAAAAAAGCCTTTTTTATGCGTTCTGAATGTTTTTTTTAAAATTTGTATAGTAGTAAGACATTTTTTAAATGATTTGGTTTTTTGCTAAAAAAACGGTAACTTACAGGATATTTTTAAACAATTTTAATGTTGTTTTTCTAAAAAAAATCTTGTAAAATTTCCTTTTTTATGAAAAGAAAAATCGCTTTTGTAGATGAATTTGGCACAAATTCTTTTGATTTTCAGCACCAAAGTACACATTTTATTGTGAGTGCGATAATTATTGATAAAGAAAAACAAACTGAACTCAGCCAACAAATCAATGAAATTACCCAAAAATATTATCCAAATAGCGAACTCAAATCTGCCAAAGTAGGTAAAAATGAGGCTAAACGCATGGAAATTTTGACGGAATTGCTACAAGTAGATTTTAAGATTTTTGCCCTTGTGGTGGACAAACGAAAACTATACGGATTGGGTTTTAAATACAAAAAACCTTTTTATAAATACCTTTTCAAACTTCTCTACGCAGAACTCCACAAGGCTATGGAAGTAGATATGTGTGCAAGCATCAACGAAAAAAAATCGTTTATGAAGGAATTTGCATATTATTTGGAGAAAAATTATATTGTTTCTACGCTTTTTGCTGATGAAACTTTTACGTTTGAACACACCGCCAAATCACCACCGTTGCAACTTGCCAATTTTATCTCTGGCACGCTTGCACGTGTGCATGATACGCATAAAAAAAGCAAAAATGCACACATTTTTGATAATTTATTAGCCCAAAAAGTAAAAATTATTAAATATTTTCCTGACGAAAGTCCTATTTTGGAATATGCCCCTGATACAGAAGACGAATATTTTAACCGTGATATTGCAGACACTTCTGTAAGGCGAATTACAGATTGCATTGCCCGCAAACAAAACTCTAAAAACGAAGAAGAACTTGACCAAATAGCGTTTTTAAGCCTTTTGCTGACCTATTTGCGTGTGGATATTCGCAAATCTGTACCCACAAAAGAGATTATGAAACACCTCATGCAAGACAAAGAAAAGGGAAAAGGCGAGCATTATTTTAGGTCTGAAATCATTGCCAAATTGCGTGATGAAGGAATTTTGATAGCAAGTAGCCAAAAAGGTTACAAAATCCCTGTGTGTCAAAAAGATATTTACGAATTTATCAACCACAGCAATACTATGATTATCAATATGCTCAAACGTGTCAAAAAAGCACAAGAAATGATTATGTTTGCCACAGATGACACACTTGATGTACTGCAAAAAGAAGAATATGCGTTATTGAAAAAAGTAATTGATGTGTTGTAAAGTCAAGTTTATAAAGTTTTCTCAGTAGTCAGTTTTTTTAGTTTTTAAAAAAATATAATTGTAATTGGTTTAATACCTGAAAAAACTGACAACTAAAATTACTTACAATGCGTTTTTTTGAGTATTTTAGCTTCTTCTTGTTGCAGATTTTCTGCAGAAGTCCATGCTTCACACGCTTTTTTAGTTTCTTTCATTGCCAAATAATTTTTGCCCAACCAAAGCCAATATTCTGGATTTTCAGGTTTTTTGGTGGTTATTTTTATGAAATCTTGTAAAGCGTCTTTATAATTTTTTTGGTTAAAAAAAAGTTTTCCACGCTCAAAATACGAATGATACGCATAAGGTTGCACATCAAAAATCTTATCATATTGTACCAAAGCCTCTTTTATATTATTTGTACCTTCATACACAAGTGCTTTTACGAGAAATGCATCTGTATTATTTGGTTGATATTTGAGTGTGGAATCCAAACATATAAGCGCCTTTTGGTATTCTTTTCTTTTCAAATAAATTTTTCCTAAAAATAAAGCACTTTCCCACATACCATTTTGAAGGCGTAAAGCCTGCAAAAAATCAATACGTGCAGAATCAGAATTTTGCAATGAATAAAAAACCTTACCTCTTTCTTGCCTTACAAGCGGAATATTTGGGTTATTTTTGATGACAATATTATAATCACGCAACGCATCATCATATCGCCCAAAACCTTGCAACAAACTTGCACGATTATAATATGCTTCCAAATAATCTTTTTTGTGGTGTATTGCACTATCAAAACATTTTAACGCACCAAGCGGATTTTCTACTTTAAACTCCGCCAATCCTTTAAGTAGGTATGCTTTTGCATCTTTTTTATTGCGTAAAATATGCCTTGCTAAGTAATCTAAGGCTATTTCATATTCTTTTTCTTGAAATTTTTGTTGTGCTTTTTTGTATAAACTATCGCTTTGGGCAAAGGTATTTTGGGAAAATGAAAAGGTAAATAATAATAGAAAGATAAATAAAATGAATTTCATGGAAATTTTTGATAATTTTGAATACAATAATAAAACACAAATTTTATGAAAAAACGAAAGAAATCCAATAAAAATATATTTACAAATTGAAATTTACGCTTTGTTTTATTTTTTTTGAGAAAATTAAAAAAAATAAAAAATCAGTACCAAATCAATTTTCATAAAATTTTTTGTTGTTCACAAATTTTTGTTGTTCATTTTTTATGAACAAATAATTTTCATGAACAAAAAGTTTAAATTACCATTTTTTATCATAATTTTTTTAATTTCTAATCTTCGTTGAAAATTTCGTCTTTTGGCTCAAAAACAAAGAAAATTAAAAAAAAACAAACATTTTTCTACTAAAAAAATTTTTTTTAAGAAAATTATTGCTAATTTTGTTATCAAATTTCGTATAAAAAATTTAAAAAAAGTAAAAAATATGTTTTTAAACAAAAATCTCAAATATTTGCGTGAATCCAATCATCGCCAAAGCCAAGATTCATTGGCACAAGCCTTAGAAATCACACGTAGTGCAGTATCTTCGTATGAGGATGGACGTGCAGAGCCAAAATTGGAGGTAATGAATAGAATAGCAAACTATTTTAACATTTCGCTTGACCAACTACTCAATGTAGATTTGATGGCTATGGGCGAAGAATACAAAAATATGCCCAAAGAAACCCGCAGAAACGCACAAGGCGGTGTAACAAGGGTGCTTACAATTACAGTTGATAAAGAAAATAACAGCCACGTAGAAGTTGTAGAGAAAAAACTTTCACGTGCTTATATCAATGGACATACAAACGAAGAATTTATCAAAGATTTGCCAAAATTCCAAATTCCTTTTCTTTCCAAAGGTAAAACTTATCGTGGTTTTGAAGTGTCAGGTGATGCAATGCACCCTATTACCTCAGGTAGTATCGTGATTGGCGAATATGTGGAGGATTGGAATAGTTTGAAAGATGGACAAATATGTGTGCTGTTGCTCAAAGAAGAAGGCGTTACGCTCAAAAAAGTATATAGCAAAATAGGTGAACGTGGTAGTTTTATGCTCAAATCTACAAATGTATCATATCCACCTGTGGAAATTCATGCAGAAGATATTTTAGAAATTTGGCGTTTCCATTCACATATTAGCAAAGATTTTCCAGAAGAAGGCAACTCCATTTCTGAACTTAAACGTGCTTTTGCAAGATTGGAAGATGAAGTAAATGAAATGAAAACAAATGTTCCGAAAAGATAGCCCCAAACCCGCAAAGGGAATTTACACTCAAAACCAATCTTAAATTTTTGTATTTGCTCCCCCTTTGGGGGTTGGGAGGCTTATTTTAGAAATCGCCTCAAAAATTAATTTCTGTAAAATATTATCTTGTGTTTGGGTTGGAATTTCAGTCCAAACACTTTTATTTTCTTCTACAAAACTCTCCAAAGCGTCTTTTACCCAATGTATAGCACGTTCTTTATGCTGTTCTGCATTTGTATTTTGGGTATTACCAAGTTTTGAAATCGTATTTTGAAGGCGATTTTTGTTCAAATAAGGCAATATTTCTGTTACCCAAAAATCTACATCTTGCCAAAAAATATTTTCTGGTGTGTTTTTCTCCCATTTTTTCGCTTCTTGATACGCTGGATTTTCCAAAAATTCTTTTCGTTTCAATTTAAAAATTGGGCGTGGATTTTCTGCATTTTCTTCTCCTAAAACGCTATGTTGATAGGGTTTTATCACAATACCTTCTATAAAATTGGGTGTAGATAAAGCAGGCAACCCCAATAGTTGAGGTACTTGTGTAGGAATATCCAAATCAAATTGCAGGATTTTGTGTAATTTATCCACCAAAAAATGCGGTGCAATGTGAAAATTTGTTTGTTTTAAAAAATATAAAAAATCTTTATAATCCAAATAAAATATGCCATCTTTGGTAAAAACTCGCACATCAAACACAAAAAACTGAATGTCATTTGCATAATATACCCCTGTTTGGATTGCCTGCAAATGTGCATATTTTTCCACTTCGGGGTGTGGATATTCGCCTCCACAAAGTTCTCCATAAATAATTAGTTTGTCCAAAAAAATATTTTTTGCCAAAAAATAATCCTCCAAAACCTCAAAAAGGCATATACTATGCACAGAAAGGTCTTGTGTGAGTGTTTGATAATTGAAAAAATCATCTTCCCATTGTAGCATTTCTTTTCGTTTGGCGAATTGTATTTTTTTTGTTGGTGTTTTCCTTGTTGCATCAATATCTATGCTTATATGTATGCTAAAATTTGCACCATGTATTTTTTCAGTGGCAACCCATTGGATTTTTTCCCATGCTTTTCGCATTTCAGGCGTAGCATTTTCCCATTTTTCAGAAATTTTTTCGTAAAACATTTGAGCGATTTTTTTTTAAGAAATTTGAAATTGTATAAAATCATATATTTTTATATAAAAATATTGGCTATTATTTATAATACAATTTTTTTGGAATATTTTTACAAAAAAAATTAAAAAAGCTATTTACTTTTACTTTTTCACCATTTTATTTTTTATTTCTTTGCAAATTTTACACAATTCCGCACCTGACTTTGAGGCACAAAGTACAGGTTTTAATCCTTTACAGTTGTATCGTGATTTTGCAAATCAGGCGTTGATATTATATTTTTACCCCAAAGATTTTACGCCTATTTGTACCATAGAAACACAATATTTTAAACAAACGTACATTTTTTTTGAAAAATTGAATATCAAAATATTGGGCATTAGCAAAGATAATTTGGATACACACCACCGTTTTAAGGCTGAACACGATTTGCCTTTTGACTTAGTGGCAGATGATCACAGCGACATTGCAAAACTGTATGGTGTACATGATGATTTTTTTGATATGACCAAACGCATTACTTATTTATTGGATAATACGCACACGATAAGAGGCATTTATAAAAGCGTTTTTGAAAATAAAGAAGGCATTGAAAATATGGTGCAACAAATCCAAGAAGAAGCAACAAAAATCGTTCAAAAACCATAAAAAATCATGCAAAATCCATTAGAAAAACTGAAAATACTTGTCACACAAAAACGTGAAACAAATTCTGAACTATTTACAATGTATGGGCTACAAACAGAATTTGAGTATGATTAGCACTAATAAGGTTAGAATTTCGTTATGACGAAGAAGCAGATTGGGAAGAATATGAACGAAATTTATATGTAACGCATGAACTTCTAAGAGATGTAGATGCAAAAATCATCATCATTACATCTCAAATAGAAAATTTCAGTTTTAAAATTACAAATTTATAAACATATTTTCAATTGTGACAAAAAAAGAAATGTTTAATATTCGCATTGAAGCCTTGAAAAAAAAAGGTGAATTTATGCTTGCTTATGCAAAAAATATAATAGCTAAAAACGATAAATTTTTGGAAGATTATTTGCAAATGTTGGAAGAAGAAAAAGTGAAAGAAAAAAAGCCCCCTAACCACCAAAGGGAATTGATACAAAAAAAAACATTGTTTTAAAATGTTAGAAAAACTAAAAATTACTAAAAACCTTTTTTTTAATACAAAAATAAAGAACCCAAATGACCATTCACGATATTTTACGCAAACATTGGGAATATGATAGTTTTCGCTCTATGCAGGAAGATATTATCCAATCTGTATTGCAAAATCGTGATACATTGGCACTACTACCCACAGGAGGCGGGAAATCTGTGTGTTTTCAAGTGCCAGCCATTGCCAAAAAAGGGCTTTGTATTGTGGTTTCGCCTTTGATTGCCTTGATGAAAGACCAAGTGCAACAACTCCAAAAAAGAGGCATCACCGCAGAAGCGATTTTTACAGGAATGTCCAAACGTTGGCAAGAAAAAGCATTGGAAAAAGCAGTAAATGGTGAAATAAAATTTTTATATGTTTCTCCAGAAAGATTAAAAAGTAGAAGTTTCAAAGAAAGGGTAAAATATATGCCAATTACACTTTTGGCAATAGATGAAGCACATTGCATATCGCAATGGGGCTATGACTTTCGCCCTCCATATTTAGAAATTGCAGATTTTCGCCAATTATTACCACCACAAGTGCCTGTAATTGCCCTTACTGCTACCGCTACGGATAAAGTAAAATTGGATATCCAAGAAAAATTGAATTTTCCAAAAGATGAGACCAAAAAAAGCGTATTTCAAAAGAGTTTTGCACGCAATAATCTTTCCTATTCTGTATTCCGCGTGGAAGACAAAGAAACAAAACTCCTTCAAATCCTCCAAAACGTGAAAGGAACTGCGGTAGTCTATGTACGAAATAGAAAAAGTACACAGCTCACAGCAGAAATGCTCCAAAGAAAAGGTATTTCTGCAGATTATTACCACGCTGGGCTTTCGCCTGATGCGCGTAGCCAAAAACAAGATGACTGGATTGACAACAAAATACGTGTAATTGTGGCTACAAATGCCTTTGGTATGGGAATCGACAAGCCAGATGTGCGTGTAGTGGTGCATTTGGAAATGCCTGATAGTCTGGAAGCCTACTATCAAGAAGCAGGCAGAGCAGGCAGAGATGAAAAAAAGGCTTATGCAGTGGCACTTTACCAAAACAAAGACCTTGAAACACTTGAAAATCGGGTTTTGGAGGCATATCCTCCCTTGCAAACCATACAAGACGCCTACCAAATGCTTGCAGATTATTGCCAAATACCTGTAGGCAATGGGGGTGAGGACGAAGTGCAGGCTTTTGATTTTGATTGGGCAGATTTTCAAACGAAAAACAACCTTACAGGAAACGCTACTTTTTTTGCAATTAAAAAATTAGAAGAACAAGGCTTCGTGCAAATAAATGAAAACTATACACAAGCCTCCCAATTTATGTTTGTGGTAGATAGAATGAAACGCTATGAGTTTCAAACATTTCATACAGGTTTTGCACCGCTTTTTAGGGTATTGGAGCGTATTTATGGGGGAATGGGGGAAGGTTTTTGGGTAAAATTTTCAGAAATCGAACTTGCAAATGTATTAAAAACTAACCAACAAGAAATTATTAGACAACTCAATTATTTGGACGAAGTAAATATTATCCAATACCAAACCGCCCAAACAAAATCGCAATTACTTTGGCTTACACAACGTTATGACGCACAAATGTTGCCTTTTAATTTGGCAAAAATGGAAGAACGCAAACAAGCCCATTTGATGCAAATCAGGGCAGTAAGCAATTATGCACAAAGTAACCACAGATGCAGAACAGAAATATTATTAGCTTATTTTGGTGAAAACTATGACCAGTGTGGTGTATGTGACGTGTGTCTGGAAAAGAAAAAAAGTGAACAACTTGCACATTCAACAACAAGTATTTTGGCTACATTAGGCAAAGAAGAACTTTCAATAACAGATTTAGCCAAAAAATTAAATATGAGTGAAAAAGACCTTTCATATATCTTGCGCGAAATGGCTGATAGCCAACTTATTGAAATTGAAAACAACAAAGTAAAAAGATTTTAAAAAGTAGTTAGTTTTTTGAGTTGTTGGTTTTTTGTCATTCCGTAGGAATCTGGATGTTTAAAATTGTAACCAAAACAATCAACCATATTTTTTCCAAAATGAAAAAAAATACATAAATTTATGTTAAAATACCTAAAAAATTTCCTTTGATTTTAGTAAAAACTAATTTAAAATGCTTACCTGTAGCTAAATGAATAGGTTTTTTTAAATCATATAAAAAACTTGATATTGTAAGGTTTATGTAATTTCTTTGCAAAATAATTTTTCACTTTTTTTTTAAACAATTATCTCAAACATCTTTTTATGTTTAAAACAGCAAACAGCAAACTTACAATAGTTGCCATGTTATTCACATTTTTTAGCTTTAGCTTTGAGGCTAAGGGGCAATTTTTTCAGGTGTTGCCTGGTACTAATACCATTTCGCTTGTAAATTCTACCCAAAATGTGGGCATTGGTGTAAATAGCAATGCTTGGAGGTTTCAAATAGGTCCTGATAATCCTAATTCTTGGGGTGGTATGTTAATAAAAGATAATATTGCCAATCCTACCGTATTGAGATTAGGCACTTTCAAAAACTTTGGTGGAAAAGGCGTAATTTCTTGCTCAAAAGATGAAACGAGTGGCAGTCCAGGCACTTTACTTTTCAATCCCGAAGGTGGCGCAGTATGTATAGGCACTGGGATAAATCAAGAGTTTTCTAACCAAGATTATCGTCTGTATGTATATAAAGGCATTCGTACCGAAAAAGTGCGTGTAGATTATGAGAGCAATTGGGCAGATTATGTATTCGCACCAAATTATAAACTTCGCCCACTCTCAGAAGTAGAGGCATTTATCAAAAAAAATCAGCACTTGCCTGATGTTCCTTCTGCAAAAGAAATACACGAAAAGGGCATAGATTTGGGCGAAATGCACAAAATCCAAATGCAAAAAATAGAAGAACTCACGCTCTATATCCTCGAAATGAAAAAAGAAAATGATGCCCTCAAAAAACGAATGGAGGCATTGGAATCTGCTCAAAAAAAATAACCCTTTCTTTCCCCATAATCCCTTATGAAAAGACTAATCGTATTTTTCTTATGCCTTGCCTGTGCCTTGTGGTGTGTGTCCTCTTGTAAGAAAAAAGGAGACCCCTGCCCGCCAGAAGTGGATTTTGAGATGTATTATATGTATAAATACTGGCCAAATCAAGATGCCTCAAAAGTGGAAGATGCTGCATACGAAAAAATTATATGTGATACTGTGTTGAATAGCACTGTTGTTGTTTTCGAAGCACGTGAAAGTGGAGCTATTGAATATGAATGGGTAATAAGTGGTGAAACTAACCCAATATTAGAACGAAAATTTGATTTGTATTTTAACATTAGTAACTTAACATCTCCCAGAATCATTCCTGTAACGCTCACAGCTAAGTTTTCACCTGAAGGAAACTGCAGAAACTACCCAAATAATAAAAAGGTAATTACAAGAAACCTTTGTGTGATGCCTAACAAAATGCAAGCGTATCTTGGTAAGTTTAGAGGATATGACACCAAAAACCCAAGCCTAAAATACGACATCAACATCTACACCCATGCTGCTGACCCTTATGGATTTATTATAGATGGATTAGCCACCCCTATATATTTTACGTATGAAATGTCTGGTTATGGCGGTTATCGTCATTTTGCATTGTGGAGCAGATACACCAGTGAAACATTAGTTCCTTGCAAAGCCAAAACAAAACGTGAAACTCCTTGGGGTTTTTGTGGGGTGGATAATTCCAATAACCGAATAACCATTACCTACTATATGGAAAATTATCCTAACTGCACAACCAATGTTGTAACCAATACAAACACATTCATTGGCGAACGCATTCCTTAAAATTCTATTTATGAAAACAATAAAAATTTTATATTTCCCTTTCTTTCCCCATAATCTCTTATGAAAAAACTAATCGTATTTTTCTTATGCCTTGCCTGTGTCTTGTGGTGTGTATCCTCTTGTAAGAAAAAAGGA
>JANPJR010000100.1:0-2029 GCA_031425615.1 Cytophagales bacterium | reverse complement strand
AACACCCTTCCTTCGATTACACGATTTGAATTCACTTTCGATTTACTGATTATGAAATCATCTATATGACTTTCATAACAATCACACTGCTATTATATTTATTTTATACTGATCTCATAAAAATTATCTTAATAAAACCTTATTCAATAAACTCCCTAACATCTCAATATGTTTGGTTCTACTATTTGCTGTATTGTTTTCCGAAATAAAAATTGCTCCAACGTTATCCACTCTAACAACTATTGGCATACTGATTGAAACTCCAATTGAATTTAATATTTGAACAATAAATTTTTTTTTTTTGCTGCTTCACTTAATTCATAATATTCTGCCTCTGAACTTGATAATGAAATTTAACTTTTGAGATATTGATTTCCATAAAATTGGTACTCCCATTAAGAACATACCATAACCTGTTACACTATGTCTTGACTCTTTATTGACTGCCCAATCGCTATCTGTGTATACTGTTATTTGCCATTCATTATTATTACTCATCTATGGTTGAATTTTCAATCCTAAATCTTTAGTATCTAACACAAACTTAATAAGTCTACACATTTCTTTGAATGTTGCTCGAGTTGCTCCATCCATGCATTTTGATAATTCACGAACTGCATTTGCTACATCTGGTCTTGAGTATTTTATAAACTGTAATAATGTTCCAACTCCTGATATGTATGTCTTCTGGTCCTCTTCTGAGATTTTGTTTTCTCCATCTATAGGTCTAACAATACCTTGATGTGGTGTTCCTGGTGTTTTATATGTTTGTTTATCCTTTGCCAAATGATTAAATTTTTGTTCCATCATCTTCATTAAATGTGTTTGTCCAATCCATGTTTTCTTCTTCTCTTTATCAAACATTATTTCAAAACTTAGAAAATCACTTGTATCATAATTAACCTTAATTTTAAGACCTTCCTTTTCAATATCCTTAACTACATCTTCAATGCTCTCGACATCACCTATGACATAACAATCATCAACATGAATGATCATAACAATGACTTTTAACTTCATCTTCTTATAGAACAGACAAGTTTCTGCTTGGCTTTGCGTAAAACCAACTTTCTTTAATATCTGTGTGAACTTTAGAAAGAATTGCCTTGCTGCCTGCACTAACCCATACATTGATTTCAACAATAGTAATGCTTCATCTGCTTTAGCATCTATACCTTTTGGACACTCCATATATATCTCTTCTTCTAAATCTCCATTCAAGAATGCTACCTCTATATCTAATAGCAATGCTCTAAGCATCCATACAATTTGTAAAACAATAAGGATCCTGAACACTACATCATTTACCACTGGACTATACGATTCCTGAAAATCGACACCCGGAATTTGCGAGTATCCGTATGCAACTTAACGTGCTCGGAAAGTTCAATCTCGCTTTATATCAAAAACCCATTTGTGTTTAATACATTTTCTACCTTCTGGTATTGTATTACGCTTTACCTTTTTCCATACCACATGCTTCGCCATTTTACCTGCTTCTTTAGTTATAGATGTAAGCCATCGTTCACGTTGCCACTTACAGGAATGATACCAAGATTGATCATAAATCATTGGTGCTGTAAAAAAATCTTTATACTGGCACGGGTTAACTTTATCATAATCCGTTTCAATCCTATTATTCCATGTTGCAAATCCAAAATCTAAACATCGACGGTCTATTAATAGGTTTGCTGTTTATTCATCAACTTGAATTTCCCTTCCTTGATCTCTTTCCTTCATTACCTCCATTTGTTGTTGTGCATCTGGATTTAAATAACCACTTGATATTTTCTTTAATGCATTATATAACTTTTTATTATTATTTGCATTATTATTTTCAATTACATCAATCACTTCTATATCATCATCTTCTGCTTATAATTCTTGTTCTTGGAAATTGTCTTCAACATCAGCTCTCTCAACTTCAATTTGATCATCCCATTCATAGTCATCATCATCATCTAGATCTTTTGAAATTACTTTCAGATTTGTTACATCAATTCCCTTCCATTCACCATAAGATTTGTTT
>JANPJR010000099.1:0-9139 GCA_031425615.1 Cytophagales bacterium | reverse complement strand
TCCACAGCAGATAATACCGCCAATATTGGTGTGATTTTTTCATAATGATATGAGAATATTTTATTATTTTTGAGTTATTTTTTATTTTATATTGCTTTATACGCAAAATAGTAAGCATTAGATTTGTATATTTTTTGTTTTGTGATATGAAATATAAAATGATAGACAATCACTTTAAAAACTTATAATGATAACTAATATTGTAGTATTGAGTTTTAAATAAGTTTAAAAATATGATTATTTATAAAGCGAAAATATCAGATTTTTTCAATCATAATATTCTCTCCCATATATGCATATACATTTTATCATTTTTTATTTGGAATTTTGCTCATCCAAATTTAAAACTTTGTAATTTTGTATATTTTATTTCGGTTATGCCATGATAACCAATTTCCCCATTTAGTTTTACTTTAGAAATCCACTTTTTATTTTCAATGATTTCGTCATAAAACGTTGGTTTTTTTTCCATTTTTATTGAATACCAGACTCCCCAGCTTTAAAAAACTTTGCAAGTCTTTTTAGCTTTTTCTATATAAATTTCTCTTTCAAATATTGCGCAGTATAATTATTTTCCTGTATTGCGAGTTGTTTTGGTGTGCCTTCAAAAGTAATATGTCCGCCCAATTTTCCACCTTCTTTTCCCAAATCAATCACCCAATCTGCACATTGTATTACGTCCATATTGTGTTCTATTACGATAACTGTATGTCCTTTTGCCACCAAAAGTTGTAAAGCATTGACTAATTTGGTAATATCATGAAAATGTAAACCTGTGGTTGGCTCATCAAAAATAAATAAAGTGCGTTCATTGATGCCTCTATTTTGCAAAAATTCTGCTAATTTTAAACGTTGTGCCTCGCCACCTGATAGGGTAGAGGTGCTTTGTCCCAAACGCACATACCCTAAACCTACTTTGTCCAAAGGTTCCATACAACGTATTATTGCAGGTTTATCCGCAAAAAATGTAAGTGCCTCATACACTGTCATATCCAATACATCTGAAATCGTTTTTTCTTTATAAAGTACTTCCAATACTTCTTTTTTAAATCTTTTGCCTTTGCAAGTTTCACAATTTAGGTGAATATCTGCCATAAATTGCATTTCTATGGTAATATAACCATCACCTTTGCACGTATCACACATACCAAGTTGTGAATTGAACGAAAAATGTCCCCCTGCAAAATCTCTTGATTTGGCAAGTTCTGTGCTTGCAAAAATACTACGTACACTATCATAAGCCCCTGTAAAAGTAAGTGGATTGGAACGAGAACTGCGGTTGATTGGGTTTTGGTCTATAAGTTCTATTCTTTGGAGGCGTTTTATACTGCCTGATACTTCTTTGTATTCTATGGTTTCTTGTGGTGAGCCTTGCCCCAATGCTCTTGCAACCGCAGGATAAAGGATATTTTTTATCAATGTTGATTTTCCTGAGCCAGACACGCCTGTAATTACTGTAAAAATATCAAGCGGGATTTTTGTGCTAATATTTTTGAGGTTATTTGCTTTTGCACCTTCTATATAAATAAAATCACGCCAATCTCTTACCCTTTCTGGGCGTTTGATGTGGGTTTTTTTGGTCAAAAAATCAATGGTAAAAGATTGTCCGCCTTGTTGATAAAAATGTGCTAAACTATCATTTTGTTTTCCAGTTATTTTATTTTTTGATTTTTCATTTTCAAAAAATTTATTTTCTTTAATATTTTCAATATCTTCCCAATTTCCTTGAAATACAAGATTTCCGCCTGCCAATCCAGCTTCCAGCCCAATATCAATGATTTGGTCAGCGTGTCGCATCATTTCTTCTTCGTGTTCTACTACAATTACAGTATTGCCCAAATCTCTTAGTTCCTTTAATACTTCTACCAATTTGGCAGTATCTCGTGGGTGTAAACCTATGCTTGGTTCGTCCAAAATATACATAGAACCTACCAACGCACTGCCTAATGCAGTAGCGAGTTTGATGCGTTGAAATTCGCCCCCAGACAAGGAAGATGTAAGGCGGTTGAGTGTAAGATAGCCCAAACCTACTTTATGGAGGTATTTGAGACGTTGGTTTATTTCACTCAAAATCCTTTTTCCTATGTCGTATTGGTGCGCAGAAAGGTTTATATTTTCAAAAAATTCAAATAATTCATCAATAGGCATCAAAACCAAATCTGTAAGCGAACATTTTTGCGTTTCTTTAACGATTTCTTTTATGATTTTCCCATCAATTTCTTTGACAATTTCTTTGCTAATTTGCCCTCCTATTTTTACGTATTGGGCATCTTTTCTGAGCCTTGTGCCTTTGCAATCTGGGCAAATGACTTTTCCTTTAAATCTGGACGCAATTACACGATATTGTATTTTGATGGGGGCTTCTTTTTCTACATACGCAAAAAAATCCCAAATCCCTTGTGTATTTGAAGGTTTGTGTCCATGCCAAAGCAAGTGTTTTTCTTGGTCTGTAAGGTCTTGGTAAGCCCTATGCACAGGAAAATCAAAACTACGTGTGCCATATACAAATGCTTTTCGCCATTCTTGCAATTTTTCGCCTTTCCAACATGCTACACAACCTTCAAACACTGAAAGTGATTCATCTGGGATAATCAATTTCTCGCTGTATGTAACCGTATTGCCCAATCCGCCACAAGTTTTGCACGCACCATAAGGATTATTAAAGCTAAAAAATTGTACGCTTGGTTCTTCAAAAAGGATATTATCCATTTCAAATTTATCTGAAAAGGTTTTTGTAATGATTTCTTTTTCTTTTTTATCATCTTTTTTTCCCCCTTTGGGGGTCAGGGGGCTTTCTTCTTTTCCATTTACCACATCAATTCTACACGCCCCAAAACCTTCATAAAAAGCGGTTTGGATAGAATCTGCCAAGCGGTATTGATTTTCTTCGCTGTCTTTTTGAATACTTGCTCTATCAATCAAAAGGTACATTTGTGGACTATCTGTCATATTGAAGGACAAAAATTCTTCTATTTCTAAGATTTCATTTGGTCTAAGAAAAATCCTTGAAAAACCTTTTTGAAAAATAATTTTTAATTCGTCTTGCAAAGTACGCCCTTCTTGCACTTGAATAGGAGCAGAAATGATAACTTTTTGTTCTTCCTCAAAGCTATTCAAATAATCAATTACATCAGTAATGCTGTCTTTTCGTACAACATTGCCCGATTCTGGCGAATATGTGATACCAACACGCGCATAGAGAAGTTTGAGATAATCGTATATTTCGGTGGTTGTGCCTACGGTTGCACGTGGATTTTTGGAATTACCTTTTTGTTCTACAGCAATAGCAGGTGCTACACCTTTGATGTATTCTACGTCAGGTTTTTCCATTTTGCCCAAAAACTGCCTTGCATACGCACTTAGACTTTCTACATATAATCTTTGTCCTTCTGCAAACAGCGTATCAAATGCCAAAGAAGATTTGCCTGAGCCAGAAAGTCCTGTGATAACTACCAATTTATTGCGTGGAATGGCAACATCAATATTTTTTAGGTTATTGACTTTTGCACCTTTTATGATAATGTGTTCTCTTGGGTTAAGTTTTTCTATAGACATTTGGGGAGAATAAAAAGCCCCTAACCCCCAAAAGGGGGATTTAAAACCCTAAAATCCAAACGAATTTTAATTAGAAATTAGGAGAATTAGAGATTAGGAGAATTGAAAAATACTAAAATTAAAAAATACTAAATTTGCTGTTAATTCGCTTTTTGGGCTTTATTTTTATTCCCCCTTTGTGGGTTAGGGGCTTTAAATAGTCCCTAACCCAAACAACACTACAAACAACAATGTACTAAGGGCTAATTGTTTGAGATAAGGGTCTAAAAATAAAGGGTTTTTTTCTAAAATAATGCCTTTTATATTTAAAAAAAGAAAAGGTAATGCCCCCAAAAATAACCAAATTTGAGGTTTTTGAAAAGAAAAAATATTTTTTTGGGAAAAATAAATATACAAAAATGCACAAAATACTGCTCCAACAATCAAAAATATATGATAATACACTGCATTACCTCTGCCCACACGCACAGGAATTGTTTTTTTGCCTGCACTTCTATCGGTTTCTATATCTCGGATATTATTCACATTTAACACGCCTGTTGCCAATAATCCACAACTCGTAGCAGGCAACCAAACCAAATGCGTCCAATCGTGTGTATGTAGATAAAAACTACCACCTACACCCACCAAACCAAAAAATATAAACACCGAGATATCACCCAAACCTGCATATCCATACGGTCTTTTGCCTGCGGTATAGGTTATTGCCCCAAAAATACACAAAATACCAATGCCCAAAAACGCAAAAAAATCTTGGTAACTTTGTATTGCCACATACAACAACCACAAACCTGACACAAAAGCCATTGCACTAAACAAATAAATTGCCCACAGCATTTGTGTAGGGGATATTTCGCCCGATTGTACCATGCGTGCAGGCCCTTGTCTGTCTTTGTTGTCTGCACCATTCATAAAATCGCCATAATCATTGGCAAGATTGGACAATAATTGAAGCAAAGAAGTGGTCAAAATGGATAATATGAGCACATCTAAGCGAAATTTTTGCTGACTTTGTGCCAAAAAACCACCCATAAAAACACTTGATAGTGCTAAAGGTAAAGTACGCAACCGAAACGCATGTAACCACGCTTGTAAAGTAGGCATGTTTTATGTTTTTTTAGCCCCATAATCCCCAAAGGCGAATTTATGGGTACTTTAAAAAAATGATTTTTTTATTTTAAAAAACTATTTCAAAAGACTTTTTACAAAAACTGACAACTGAAAAAACTGATAATTTAATCTAAAATCCCAAATCCTCTTTCAAACACACATCAATTTTTTGTTTGAGTTCGTCAGAAATAGGCACAAGCGGAAGTCTAACATGTACATTGCATATTTTTTGGGCGTGGAGAGCATATTTTATACCTACTGGATTGCCTTCTTCATACATGAGCGGATTTATACGTTCAAATTTCTTTGCAATTTCTTGGATTTTGTCGGTGTCTTTGGCAAGCGAAGCCTGTGTAAATGCTGAAAACTGCGTAGGAAATGCGTTAGCCAATACTGAAATTACACCTGTTGCCCTTGCTTGCACAATCATTTCGGGCGTGAGGAGGTCGTCTCCTGATATAATAAGGAAATCCTTTGAGGTATTTTCAGCTATTTTTTTTATTTGATTCAAATCGCCACTTGCTTCTTTTATCCCCTTGATATTTGGGTGTTTTGAGAGGTGAATCGTGGTTTCTGCGGTCATATTAGCACCCGTTCTGCTTGGTACATTGTATAAAATCACAGGGACAGATACTGTATCTGCTATTTTTTCATAATGTGCAATAATACCCCTTTGTGAAGGTTTGTTATAATAAGGACTTACAGAAAGAATCGCACAAATATTATTAAAATCCATGTTGCGTATTTCCTCTACAAGTGCTTGCGTGTTATTTCCTCCAATGCCATATACAATAGGCACGTCAAATGCATTGTGCATACGCACAAAATCCAAAACTTGTTTTTTTTCCGCAGGTGTAAGCGTTGCGGTTTCGCCTGTTGTGCCTTGTACTACCCAATATTGTACGCCTTTTTTGTCTGCGTATGTGTGTGCAAGTAGGTTTTCTAATCCTTGAAAATCAATTTGTCCATTTTGGAAAAATGGGGTAACAAGTGCTACGCCTGTACCGCTTAAAAGTTGGTGTAAAGAAGCCATTTAAAGAATTGGGAATTTAGTTAAGCCCCCTAACCCCTAAGGGGAACAAATACAGTATAAATATTTTTGATTTATTTAATAATTTGACAAAAACAGTTTATCCCCCTTTGGGGGTTAGGGGCTTAATTATTTGTATAACGTTTTTTAGTATTAAGACTACAAAATTAAGCAAAATTTTTAAGCAAAGTATCATAAATTTTAAAATAAAATATAGAAAACACTTTATTAAATACATTTTTTTAACCTAAAAAAATTTTTTTTGCTAAAAATTTCTTTAAAAAGCCTTAAACTTGCCAAAATTTAAGATGTGTTGTAGAATTTTACTAAGATTTTATCAAAATTTTCAGTATCTTAAAAAACCAAAATTAATCATTTTTACCATATAAAAATGCCTTTGGCTGTTTATTCCCCTTTGGGGTTAGAGGCTATTTGGCTGTTTGCTCCTCCTTTTAGGGTTAGGGGGCTAATTATTATGATATTCCTAAAAAAATACAAACTTTGGATTTTCAGTTTTCTGTGTAGTTTTTTATTCATTTTTGGGTTATGGTATTGGCTTACTGTACCCAAATTTTCTGTTTGGCGTGTGATGCCTGCGTCTGCGTGGGCGGTTGTGCAATCGGATAATGCGTGGGAAGCAGGAGAACAATACGCAAAAGCAAGCAAGGAAATTCAGTTGCCTATATTGGAAGATGGCGAAAATCAATGGAAATTATTAGCCCAAACTTTCCAAAAACTTGGTATTGGCAAGGACTTTTGGCAAAATAAACCGCTTACCACCTCTTTACATATTACTGCACAAGACGAAATTGATTTTTTGACCTTTGTAGAAGTAAAAGAAAGTAAAGACAGGGAAAAATTAACCGCTATTTTTACAAAAAATACTGCTGATAATCCCACAAAAAATATGTGGCAAAGCCAACAACGTATATTTGAACGTTATACAATTTATGAATTGCGTACCAATTCCTATGCTTTTTTTGTAACATTTATACACAATCACGCTGTGTGTAGCCCTTCTGCTTTTTTGTTGGAAGAAAGTATTAGGCAATATAAAAATTATGACAAAAATGCAGATATTTCCACCCAAATATCTTTGAATACCATTGGAAAATATCGTTTTTATTTAGACAGTAAAAAGTTCTTTTCTATACATTTTCAAAGGGATATGCGAAAAGAGTTTTTTGCCCAGATTTTTAACCAATTTTTGCAAATACAAGGCGAAGATTTATGGAAAAATGGCATTTTTTTGGATTATTCACTCCCAAAAACCGATGCAAAAATATATCCTTTTAATCTTGCCAAATATATCCCTGAAAATACTGCTTGGCTCTATTATGTTGCCCCAGATATTAGCCACAAAAATCTTGAAATTATTACTAAAAAAACGATTTTGACGCAAAAAAATAACCAAAAAAATATACCACAAGCACAAATCAATAAAGGTAGTTTTTCAGAAAAGGTTTTTTGGGAAAATATTTACTCAAATATCCACGTATTAGGCACAGAAACAGACGATTTTGAGGCATTGCCAAAGTTGATTTTATTTCAAGTAAAGAATAAACCTAATTTTTTAGAAAATTTACAAAAATTAAACATTGGTGCAACATATTGGCGTGAAAAATATGAAGATTTTTATTTACAAGAAATGCCTCTAAATGATTTTTTGTATAGTATTTTTGGTAAAATTGCAGGAAATTTTCCCAAATCGTATTATAGTATGGTAGACGAATGTATTGTATGGGCAAATGACATTGAAACACTAAAAAAATATGTAGATACCTACAAAAAAGGCAAAAATTGGGAGGCTTATCCGCCTGATTTTGTAAAAAAATGGCAAAAACCTGCGCTTTTTCGCTTTGCATTTCATACAGGACGCGTTGCCAATTTGATTATTCCGCAACTTTCTGAGCCTTTCAAAGATTGGGCAGAAAAAACGCAAGAACTTTGGTCAAGTTGGCAATGGCAGACAGGGGAAATTGGGGAAGCGAATACAGATTTTAGTTATACAGCCAATGCCTCATATATGCAAAGTGTGCAAGATGAATCGCTTGTAAGCAATATTTCAAAGCAATATACCCAAAAAATGAAGGCGGATTTGCCCGAAATGATTTCAACAATGCCTCATCTTGTCAAAAATGCACAAGATAATAGCCAAGAAATATTGGTGCAAGATTATCAAAACCGACTTTTTTTGATTGATGCCAAAGGAAATACTATTTTTGGACATAAAATCAACGGTACGCTTAGAAGTGTGCCTATTCAAATTGATTATTACGAAAATAAACGCCTACAATACCTTTTTATTACCGCAGGTGGCATACATTTATTGGACAGAACAGGGCAATATTTGTCAGGGTTTCCGTATAAAATTTGGGGAGATTCCAGCTACCTCAAAACATTTTCGTATGTGCCTGTGCGTGAAAAGGATAAACCGTTTTACATTATGGGTACAGAACGACACAGGGCGTATATGCTCACTGCTCAACGTAGTTGGGTAGATAAATGGAAGCCTTTTACGCTTACATATAGGCTTGGTACGCCTGCACAATCTTTCTTTTTAAATAGAAAAAATTATATTATCTTGGCACAAGAAAATGGCGAAATCCAAGTTGTAAATGAACAAACTGAAACACAAAAAGGTTTTCCTGTGCGTGTAAACGGGCGTATTTCGCAACCTGTTTTTATAGAAAAAGGCAAAGATGAAGCGACTACTTTTCTCACTACTGTATCAGAGCATGGCGAATATTTGAAAGTAAATCTTCTGGGCAAAATTATTAAAAGAGAACAACTTTATCGCCCTTCAGCTAAGGCAAGATTTGATTTTTGTGTAAGCAACAAAAACGCAATTATTGTGCTTACAGATTATGAAAAAGTAATGGTTTTTGATAAAAAATGCGAAAAACTTTGGCAAGATAATTTTCCTAAACAAAGTGGTGCTTGGGCAACACAATTTTTTGATTTTGCCCCAAATGTTAAAATTATTGCCCTCACGTCCAAATATAGTGCACTTTGTTATTTGTATGACATAGAGGGTAAGCAACTTGGGGAACCTTTTTATGCGACACAACCTATACAACTGCAATATTTAGAAGAGAAAAAAATGTTGCAAATTTATTATGTGTTTAAAAGGCAGGTTGGTATGTTGGAAAGGAAATGGAAATAGTTTTTTTTTCAGTTGTAAGTTAATTCAGTTTTTTTAAGTTGGACGACTGAGTAACACTAAATAATTAAGCCTTATTTTGCCTTGTGTTATTCAGGGCTATTTTTAGTATTTTTTGCCCGAATAATTTACGCTAAAACTTAAACGAATTTTATCAATAATTATAAAAATCGAACAAAAGTATGGTAAAAAAAGACGTTAAAAAAGTTACATGATCCCCAAAATACAGCAGACATAATAAAATTAGCGTTATTCTGTCGTTCAGCTTCCAAGTTTTACTT
>JANPJR010000098.1:0-1668 GCA_031425615.1 Cytophagales bacterium | reverse complement strand
CATTTTATTCATGATCTAGTACAAGTTTGATTGTCTGCAAAGTGATTCTTTATGAATATAATGAAACATTTTCCGACGTGCTTTTGTCATAAGGTTTTTGAGCTTGGCTACAATTTTTAGAACATCATATGTCAAAGATTGACAATGAGTGTGTAAAGTTATATAACAAATTTAAAGTAGCCAGTTACAAGCCAAGTCAAGCAACTGATTACCATCCATAATTCTTGGCAATATCCTTAATTTGTTACGATTCCACAATAATCACGAGATTGCTAACTCCCAAGCAATACGATGACAAGGAACTCCAGAATTTTTTCTATCCTGATACAAATCTTCCGATAAAGAAAACGGTCAAAATAATGGCTTGTCACCATAAGCATTGCGTAAAGCCAAATTGATTTTCTGGATGCTGTAATAGTTTCTTTAGAGAGGCATGCCATTCCCATCGGCGCGCATGATGAAGTGCAATTACTCAATTTTGACCCAAATCACTTAGAGATGAATAAAAACAATTCTCAAAATCATAAAGTAACAAGTTCACTTTTGAGTTTGAACCAGGAACTAATGTTTTACAGGTGACTAACTCCAGACAGCTGTAGGAAAACTTTCGCTTCAATGAGTCGATAAACTTTTTCCTTGCTGAGATTTCGGTTGAAAGAAACCCCAGCTTTTGAATCCATCTTGCCTCGCATGCCCATACAATCTTTTTATCGAAAATGAATATGGGGGTAGTACATGTCCTCAGTATCTGAAGTAAATCTACATAAGTTCTATATTGAGACATTAGTGCAGCAACAGCACACTCTTTGTTGTCCTTCAAAGTTAAACATTTCATCATTATTTCCAAATCTTGTGCTGTATTTAATCATGATTTGGTATGCTATCATCATTGTCTTTGGTATCATTACCATCTTTTAAATTGTGAAAATTTTCACATAGATTATTGTCCCAGTATAGATAAGACGAAGGCCGCAAATACCTACTGATTTCTGTATGTGACAAGGGAATTACAGGAGCCTGAATGGTGATTATATTACGCATGAAGAATTTCTGCATGTAGCAATAGAGACATTAACTGGAATGGTGATTATATATTACGCATGAAAAATTCATGCAGAATCATAATAAGATGCAATGTACAATATTTGTCAGGGCCCCAACAATGCTATGTGAAAAACAAACTAGTACTTCACAGTTACTGGGCTCTAAACAGATATATTCAAACTGTTGCTTTAATGAGGCGATAATCAATCCCTTGCTGCAATATGTGTTGAGTTAAAGTCAAATTTATGCACCCATCTTGCTTTGCATGCCCACCCCATAGTCTTATCAAACATATATAATGGTGTATTGCATAATTTTAAAATATGAAGCAGATCTACATTGGTTTTGTATTCAGCCATCGATATCACAACAATGTCGTTGTTGCTGTCTTAAAAAAACTAATATTTCATCATTATTATCAAATCTTGTTCTGCATTTTCATGCTGAGTAAACAAATTATCATCGTCATTTGGCGCATCGATGCCGTCATTAAACTGGGATATCTTGTCAAACCAGTTGTTGTCGCACACAGTATCATTGTTATTAAACTCCATGTTGTCAAGCATACTATTGATGAATTTATTCTTACTATAATCGTTATTTTTATTTGTCTGTTCTATAACT
>JANPJR010000097.1:0-69666 GCA_031425615.1 Cytophagales bacterium | reverse complement strand
TCCACAGCAGATAATACCGCCAATATTGGTGTGATTTTTTCATAATGATATGAGAATATTTTATTATTTTTGAGTTATTTTTTATTTTATATTGCTTTATACGCAAAATAGTAAGCATTAGATTTGTATATTTTTTGTTTTTATTTCAAATTTGCGGTATAAAAACAATACAAATTTTTTATAAAAAACCATTTTTTACATTTTTACAAAAATATGAAATTATATTGAATATTTATTTAATAAAAAAACAAATTTCTTTTTCTGTTACATTTTTTATATATTTATCATTGTTTTTTTTAATTATAAACGACAATAAGGTTTAGAAAACCTCCAAAACTAAGCCTTTCAAATATTCGCCCTCTGGGTGATAAATGTTAATAGGGTGGTCAGCAGGTTGGGTTAATTGGTGCAAAATTCGTACCTCTCTATGGCTTTCCATAGACGCAGTAAACACTGTTTTTCTAAAATCGTCTTTGCTGATATTGCCTGAACACGAAAAAGTAAATAATAATCCGCCTTTTTTGACATGTTTTAAGCCCAATTCATTTAAACTAATGTAACCACGAATGGCTTGTTTGAGGGCTTTTTGATTTTTGGCAAATGCTGGTGGGTCTAATACCACAATATCAAATTGTTCTTTTGTATTTTTCAAAAAATCAAAACAATCTTCTGTAATAATTTGGTGTTTGTTGGTTTCGCCTATGTTCATTTCAATCGTTTTTTCGCATAATTGATTTGCGTCTTGCGAAATATCTACCGAAACTACTTTTTCTGCTCCACCTGCCAACGCATACGCACTAAATCCGCCTGTATAGGAAAAAGTATTGAGTACAGTTTTGTCTTTTGCATAATTTTTCAATAGTTGGCGGTTTTCTCTTTGGTCAATAAAAAAACCTGTTTTTTGTCCTTTTTCCACTGAAATTGGGAATAAAATCCCATTTTCAGACACCATAATAAGGTCGTTTGGTGGCGTTTTTGTGAGCCATTTAGCGGTTACTTTTTCATTGTTTTGGGTGGTATTTTTGAGGTAAATATATTTAAAACCTAAATTTTCTAAGGCGATTTGGATATGTGGAAACACGTTTTCAATGCCTTTGTGCAAGAGTTGCACAACTGCTACCTCGCCATAGATGTCAATGATAATGCCTGACAAAAAATCGCCTTCTGCGTGTAATAAACGATAGCAATTTGTGTTATTTTTTAATGTATTTTTTAAATTGTCTTGTGTATTTTTTTCATTTGATTGGTTTTCATTTGGAATGAAACCTAATCTTTGACGCATTTCAAATGCACGTTGTATTTTTTGTACCCAAAAATCTGATGTGAGTTTTATTTCTGATTTACCAAAATAAATCATGCGGACTGTGATGCTTTTGTTTGGGGTATAAAATCCAAAACCCAAAAATTGTTGTTTGCTGCTCAACACGCTTACAATATCGCCCTCTTGGGCAAGTTCTGGTAATTGTGCTACTGCCCCTGAAAATACCCAAGGGTGTTGTTGTAATACGGATTTTTCTCTTTGTGGTTTTAAAATTAAGAAAGAAAACATAAGAATTGGGAATTAAGGATTAAGAATTAAGAATAGGGATTATGAATTATAGATTATTTGTGTCTATGTATCTATTTAGGCTAAGGTCTTGTATTAAAAAAATGATGATACAATCTCAAAATGTATTTATATAAAGCGTAGGTATTAACGCCTGCACTTTATATGGTTTTGCAAAAAATATTTTGGATAACGATTTTTACATATTACCTAAATAGTTACGATTATTTTAATTAAAATTAAATGTTTATCTTAATTATGTTTTAAAAATAATATTTTGGATTTTGAAAGTTATCCTTTAGTTTAGGGGCTATTTTGTATTATTTTAGGGCTAAAAGGCTTAGTTTTTTCTTTTGTATGACCCTAAAAAAACGGATGGTAAGTAATAATGCAGAAACTAATAAACCTAATGAAAGCCCATACCAAACGCCATTTGTGCCTAAACCTAATTTAATCCCAAATAAATATCCTGAAGGCACACCCACAACCCAATAGGCAAACATAGTAATAGCAGTAGGAATATTGGCATCTTCTAAACCCCTCAAAATACCCAAAGAAACCGCTTGTATGCCATCTGCAAGTTGAAATATACCTGCGATTAGCATTAAATTTATGGCAATAATTAGCACATTTTGGTCAAGCGTATAAAAAGAAATTAACCATTCTCCCTGAAATACAAAAAATAAACATGCCCCCAACATAAACAAAAATCCCAATAAAAGGGCAATCACGCCAAAAACTCGCGCTTTATCAAGGTCTTTTTCACCTAAGGCATTACCCACTTTTATACTGCCAGCGCTTGCTATGCCTGTTACGACCATGTATGTAATACTCGCAAGGTTGATAGCAACTTGGTGCGCTGCCAAAGGGTATTTGCCAAGCCACCCCACTATCATAGCACAAAAAGAAAATGCACCTACTTCAAAAAAAAATTGGCTGCCTGAGGGTATGCCCAATTTCCATATTTTGGCATAAAATTCGGGATAATATGCGGTAAGCGATAGTTTTTTGGTATAAATTTTTAGGTTTTTTTTGGAAAAAATATACAAAAAAATCGCTAAAAACATACCCCAGCGTGTAATCGTGGTGGCATAACCTGCTCCATCTAAACCTAAGGCTGGAAAACCAAGTTTGCCAAAAATTAATATCCAATTTAGAAAAACATTGAATAAAAGCCCTCCAAAGGTAACAAACATGCCTATTTTGGTTAAGGAAAGTCCATCTGCAAAACTTTTTAAACCTAAAAAGAAATAAAAAGGGAGAACATTGGCTATTAAAATCCAAAAATAAGAAATAGACATGATTTCTATTTCTTTGGGTTGTTGTAGGAGATGGAAGCAAAGGTTTATAACAGACATTACTAAAATAGTGCCTACACTTATCCAAAAATTGACACGTAGGGCACTTACAAGGATTTTTTTGCAATCTTCTGTATTTTGTTGACTATGGGCGTTAGCAACCAAAGGGGAAATAACCGCATTGACACCTATGCCTATGCAAGCAATCCAAAAAAAGAGGGAATTTACAATACCAGAACTTGCAAGTTCATTTGCCCCAACCCTCCCTACCATCATGGTATCTGCTGTACCCATGAGGATAAGCCCAAGTTGTGCTATAATAATAGGATACGTTAAAATAATAGTGTCCCATATATCAAATTTGATATTTCGCCAAGCGTACAAGTTCGTTTGTTGCATGTATTCAGAAAAAAAATTTAAAAAATTTTGCAAAAATACGAAAAAAATGCTTAAAAACGTATAAATCAATCTAATTTACGTGTTATATTTTCCAAAAAAACTTTAAATTTTATAAGTTTTTAAGAGAAAAAAACGTATTTACAAAAGCGGACAACTTATAAAACTTTCGCTTTTCCCCCAATTTCATTGGAGGGTATTCATAAATTTAACGCCACAACTTAAAAACTGATAACTTGCGTTAATTTATTCAATCAGTTCAAATGTTTTATTAAAAAATTGTGGTTTTTGTTGTTGGCGAAGATTAAAATATGTTTGGTAATCATCGTCAAAATTTGCTCTTGACATTAATATTTTTTCATAATTGCCCGAAATATCCAAAAAATGTTCACATACTTGACGCACAGCATTTTGTCCACCTTCGTATTGTGCAGTATAATCACAAAAATTATTTTTTTGGACAAATGCTGTAAATAGCGGTGAAGAAAGACGAGGAATTAATATACGCACACCACAAAGTTTTGCCATGCTCAAATCATTGGCATCATCAAAAAAGACTGCAATTTCTTCGGGTTTTAAAGACATTAATTGGCAAAAATGTAAAATAGCTTCTTGTTTATGCACAATTTGGCTATATACCGCTTGGAATTTCTCACGCTTTGCCAATTCAAATGCAGACGGATTATCTGCACCTGTAATAATAGCAATAGGCGGAATATTACCCAAACGCCTAAAAAATTCGTATCTCACCAAGTTTAACCCCATAGAATCTGCCTCAGAAAATCCGCTTGGTTGATGTGGGTTTTTTTGTCCTGCATTAAAAACACCGTCCCAATCTGATACAAATGCTTTTATAGTTGAAAAATTTTTCATAGAAAAAGCCCCCTAACCCCCAACGGGGGGAATAAATATATATAATTTAGTTTTAATTATCAAAGTAAAGATTGTTAGCCCCTTTGGGCTGGGGCTATTATTTTTTCCCCAATTCATCAAGTTGTGTTTGCATATCTTCTGCAATTTTTTTCAATGTTTCGCAATCAGTTTGTTGGTTTGCTTTCAAAATCAATGTAAAACGGTCAGAAATCGCAATGGTAATCTCTGCCATTTTTTTTCTTTTAAAAAACACTTCCCAGCCACGCATTTTGTTTTTGAGGGTAAAACCAGCAGAGCGTTCATTGTCGTTTTCTGTGCCAAGTGATTTTGTCCAATAGGCAGAAGTGATGATGTCGGGCGAATTGCCTGCATTGTAATCTATGAGATTGATGCGTAAAAAAGCGTTGCCTTTTTTGTATTCCTGTTCTGCATTGGCAAATTTTTGCCCGCTCATGTTGTAAGGGTTTTGGGTAGATTTATTTGTTTTTGTAAATCCTTGTGGGTTTTTTGGCAAATATTCTGCAAGTTTTTTATCGTTAATGGCAATGGTATCACCTTTTTTTTGTCTTTCTTCGTGTTTTATCTCTGCTTCTTGTGCTTTTTTTTCTACATTTTCATTGATACTTTGCACATCTTTTCGTGTGATTTTGGGTTGTGGCGGTAATTTTTCTAATTTTATAGTAGGGGCATTTTTTGTATAAGTTTTATCAAAAGGGGAGTAGTAAAAATATAATGATACCACAAAAATAACGGATATGAAACCAAGCAAGATATTTTTTGCTAAACTTCTTTTGTGGGTGTTTTTTTGATTTTTGTGTGTTTTATTAGTTTTTTCTTGCATTTTTTTGTTTTTTTTGATAAAAAAATTAGGAAAAAAAAAACTTTGCTTATTTATTCCTAATTCTTAATTTCTAATTTCCAATTCCTGATTCTCTTTTTATGCTATCAAAATGCCTTTTTCAAATTCCAATTCTGCTTCGCCCAATATATCTAATACATGAAAGTAGCTTTCAGCCTCTACAAGTTTAGCACGATAAGGCTTAAATCCTTCTACGCCTTTAAAATAATTGGTATAATGGCGACGCATTTCAAAAAGACCACGTTTTTCGCCTTTCCATTCCATAGATTTGTCTAAATGATTTTTGCAAACCCCAATTCTTTGGGCAAAAGTAGGCGGAGGGAGATGTGTTTTGGTTTCAAAATAATGTTTTATTTCATTAAAAATCCAAGGATAACCAATCGCAGCACGCCCAATCATGATGCCATCTACGCCATATTGGTGGCGATATTCCCACGCTTTTTCTGGCGAATCTATATCACCATTGCCAAAAATAGGAATTTTAATGTCTTGGCAGTTTTTTACTTCTGCAATATAACTCCAATCAGCATCACCTTTATACATTTGTTGTCGTGTGCGTGCATGTATAGTAAGTGCCTTTATACCAACATCTTGTAATCTTTTGGCAACTTCAATAATGCGGATAGTGCTACTGTCCCAGCCCAAGCGTGTTTTGACTGTAACTGGGATATTTACTTGTTTGACGATTTCTTCGGTCATTTTTTGCATTTTTGGAATATCCAATAAAATACCTGCTCCAGCACCTTTGCATGCTACTTTATTGACAGGGCAACCATAATTTATATCCAAAAGCTCGGGTTTTGCGTTTTCTGCAATAGTTGCAGCCATGCGCATAGATTCTATATTTTCGCCAAAAATTTGTATGCCAATTGGACGTTCATAATCATAAATATCCAATTTTTCCAGGCTTTTGTGTGCATCACGTATTAATCCTTCTGCTGCAATAAACTCTGTATACATTAAATCTGCACCATTTTGCTTACAAACTGCACGAAAAGGTGGGTCGCTCACATCTTCCATAGGTGCGAGCAATAATGGAAAATCGCCTAATTCTGTATCGCCTATTTTTATCATTTTATTTGTTTTTTTTATTTTTATGCTCAATTTTATTTGCAAAAATACAAGAATTTATGTTAGATTAAAAAAATCATTATTTTTGCAGAAAAATCATTTAAAATACAATTCTAAAATCCACAGTTTAGTTCAAAACTAAATCTTGAATTAAATAAGTTTTATGTAACGGTTTCTAATAATTTTATTTGCCTATATTTCAGGTAAAAGTTATTTTCTTTATTCAAGCAAAAAACAATAAAAAACTATTTTTTCTATATTTTTGCAAAAAATTCATATTTAAAAATATCCTACATAATTTTCATGCACCAAAAAAATAATTTTCGCTTTTTGTTCTTTTCCTGTCTCATATTGGCGTTATGTACGCAATGCAATAGCACAACACAACAAGAAATCTGCAAAGAATTGCCCAACGCTTCCAATATAAAAGTGGATATTGAGATCATACGCTTGGAAAAAATCCTCTCTACAAAGAAAAATTGGGCAGAGATGCAAAAGTTTTTAGAAAATGATTTCCCAGAAGTAGGCAAAAAATTTTATAGACATCGCAAAGGCGATACGCTTATGCCTGGCGGATTGCTTGCCCTTACAACGATTCCAAAAGTGCAACCACTTTTTGAAACAGTCGCCAAAACTTTTGACGATAACCGCATAAAAGCCCTTCAAAAAGAATTTCAGAAGGCATTTCAACACCTCAAAATTTATTATCCAAGCACCACAATTCCCAAAATTTATACCACAGTTACAGGGTTTGGCGATTTTGGTGGGTTGGATTTTTATGTGGATAAGGATATTATTGTGATAAGTTTGGATTTTTTTTTAGGGGAAAAATATGCTCCAAAAGGGTACAGACCTAACCGCAATAATATCCCAGATTATCAATGGAAAAGGTTTTCGCCTGAAACGATTGTTGCTTCTGCCATGCTTTATATTTCCAATCAACACAATGCAACCAATATGGCAGACCAAACTATGCTCGCTGAAATGTTGTATTATGGAAAAGCGTATTATTTTGTGAAAAAAATGATGCCTTGTGTGCAGGACAGTATTTTGTTTGGGTATTCAAAAGAGGAATTGCGTAATATTGCTGATGACAAAAATCGTAATTTTATTTGGAATGTAATTATTGAGAAAAAAGCACTTTTTTCTACTAAAGAAAGCGTAAAAAAAATGTATTTGGGTGAAAGTCCTTATATTGTAGAAATCAATAAAAAATGTCCTGGTCGTGTAGCAAGGTGGTTTGGGTGGCGTATTTTGAAACGTTTTGAGGAGAAAAATGCAGGTATGACACCCGAAAAAATTATGAAAAATCCTGATGCGCAAGAACTTTTTGAGAAATCAAAGTATAATGGACAATAATTTTTTTTCAATAATTTCAAAAAACAATTTCAAAAACAATAATTTTACATAAACTATGGATAAAACAACTGTTTTCTGCCCAAATTGTGATGCTACAATCAAACTCAACGAAGGAGATACCATAGGAGCACTTCCGCCAACAGGTGGAGATTATGAATGGCAAGAAAGCGATAAAGAATATACATGTATTTATTGCAAAGAACCATTTAAAACACGTGTGAGAACTTCCATAGAAAATGGTCTTTTGTTGCTTGTGAATAGTTTTTCCAAACCAAAAAAAGAGCATATCGTTTGGTATGCTGTGGGCTTCACAAGCAAAAGTTATTTTAATGTAAATTGCTTAAATATTATGGTAGATGCCATTTTTAAAACACAACAAGAAGCACAGGAAAATGTAGATTTTTATCAAAAAAAACAAACCTACATAAATAAAGAAATCATCAAAATCACAAATAAAGGTTGTTTTACAAAAGACAATAACCTTATCAAGGAAGAAAAATATGCAGACAGTATTTTTTTTAATCATTATTAGGAAAAATGAAAAATATTGGAAAAACGTTTTTTGTAGTTGTTTATTTGTGCTTTAATTTGCCTACGTTTTTTGTAAAAAATATTTTTTAATCCAAAATATAAAATGTACAAGCCTTAATTTTGGGTATTTTTATAAAAAAACAAAAAAAATTGAATTTTTTTGAGATTTTTTATTTTTTTTTAAATATTTTTACAAAAAAACTTTACATAAAAAATATTTAAAATAATATTTGCAATGCTTACACACGAAAAGAAAAACACACACGCAAAAGTTAAATCCATTTTGGAATTATTTTACAAATGGGAAAAAAACACACCTAATAACATATACCTTCGCCAGCCTATTCGTGGGCAATGGGTGGAATATACATGGCGAGAAGTAGGCAATCAAGCCCGAAAAATGGCAACTGCTTTGCAAAATATGGGTGTAACAAAAGGAACGCCTGTAGGATTGGTATCCAAAAATTGCGCCCATTGGATTATTGCTGACCTTTCTATCCTGATGACTGGTGCAGTATCTGTGCCTTTTTATCCAACATTGGACGCAGAAAAAATCAAACAAGTTATAGACCTTAGCGGTGTAAAAACTATTTTTGTAGGTAAATTGGACGATTGGAAAAGCATGAAAGGTGGTATAAGTGATGATATGACACGTATTGCTTTCCCAGAAAGCCCTGCTGAAAACGACAATGGTTTTCTGAAATGGAATGAACTTTGTGCTAAAAACCCTGCAAAAGTGGATAATTATATGCCACATATTGACGACCTTTGCACTATTATTTATACATCAGGCACTACAGGCGTACCAAAAGGTGTGATGCACTCTTTTTATACCATGATGAGTCCTGTAGATTCTTCCTTTGATGTATTGCATGTAGGCAGTGATACTGTCAATAGGTTTATTTCTTATTTGCCTTTGTGCCATATCGCAGAGCGTTCTGTGGTAGAAAGTGCAAGTATTTTTTCAGGGGGAACGGTATTTTTTGTGGAGTCTTTGGATACATTCAAAGATAATTTGGTGCATGCACGCCCTACGCATTTCTTGGCAGTACCTCGTATTTGGACAAAATTTCAGCAAGGAATTTTGGAAAAAATGCCCCAAAGTAGGTTGAATTTTTTACTAAAAATTCCTTTTATTTCAGGTATTGTTAAAAATAAAATCAAAAAAGGACTTGGTTTGGATAAAGCAAAAGTATGTATTACAGGTGCTGCACCAATCCCAATTAGTTTGATAGAATGGTTTAAAAAAGTAGGCATTGTTATACGAGATGCGTATGGTATGACCGAAAATACTGGTTGTTGTTCGGTAGCTTATGAAGGACAAACACACAAACAAGGTACACAAAATTTGCCTGATTGTAAAATAAAAATAGACCCAAATACACAAGAAGTACTCATGAAAGCGGATTGGGTAATGCTTGGCTACTACAACGAACCCGAAATAACTGCCAATACTGTGAAAGATGGCTGGTTGCATACAGGCGACATGGGCGAGTACAAAGACGGTACGCTCCGCATCACAGGCAGGGTAAAAGACCAATTTAAAACCTCAAAAGGTGAGTTTGTAGTGCCTGTGCCTATTGAATCCAAAATATCTGAAAACACACTTATAGAACAAGTATGCCTTGTAGGGCGTGGATTGGGACAACCTGTTGCGTTGGTGGTATTGTCAGAAATTGGCAAAAAAACCAATAAAGAGGAACTTGCACAAGTATTTAAAGAAACCCTAAAAAACGTAAATAAAGACGCTAATAATTGGGAAAAAGTAGATAAATTTATTATTTCTAAAGATGCTTGGACAATAGAAAACGGAATCCTTACACCCACCCTCAAAATCAAACGCAATGTATTGGAAGATGTGTTTGGTGGGCGTTTGGAGAAATGGGCACAAGAAAAAGAAGCGGTTTTGTGGGAATAAAAGTTTTTAGCTTTTTTCCAGTAATCAATTTTTTAAAAAATTAAAATAGGTATTTCGTTTTTTTAATGAAATGCCTATTTTTTTGCATTTAATTTTAATAAGTCTAACCGAACCAACTTACAACTGAAAAAACTTACAAATTTTTACAATTCCCACAACCTACTGCCACATTGTTTGCAATATTTTGCGTCAGGTTCATGTTCTTCAAGACCGCAATCAAGGCAAGATTTTTCTACTTTTGTTACTTTTTTTACACCACCAGTATTTTCTGTATAAATTTCAGCACCTACAATACTTGTAAAAACCACAATAATACTAAAACCTGTTAGCATCAGAGCAGAAGCAATCATTTGTCCAATAAAAGTTTTGGGCGTTACATCACCATAACCTACGGTTGTAATGGTAACAATCGCCCAATAAATCCCCTTTGGAATACTTGTAAAGCCATTTTGTTTACCTTCCAACACATACATTAACGACCCCAAAATGGTAACAGATACAAGCACAGTTACCAAAAAAATGGATATTTTTCGCCAACTATTTCTTACTGCTTCCAGCAATACTTTTACTTCGTGTGTATAGAGTGAATACTCTATTTTATCAAATAATTTTATGAGCTTGAATAATCGTACAAGCCTAATAACCATAAAAAAATTGATATTCAACCAACCAAAAGCCTCTAAATAATATGGAAAAATGGCAAAAAAATCTAATACACCCAACCTACTTTTGACATAACGCAACATGATTGGCGCAGAAATAACACGTGCAAAATATTCTATGGTAAAAAGTATTGTAATTGTCCATTCTACAAATTTAAAAATACGGTCATAATCATTTTTAAGTTCTTCTACAGTTTGTAATACTACTGCTAAACTTCCTAAGGCAATTAAACTCAATAAAATAACAGAAAATTGTTTTGTGCGGTATATGTAATGGTATATTTTGTATCGCCATGTTTTTTGTTTGACAAATTGGCGTAATGCACTAAAATATATGGAGTTTTTATCTTTTTCAGATAGTTGAAATCTTGTTTTTATAATTTTGTGTTTCTCTTTTTGCTGTTCTTTTTGTTTTATGGTATCATTCATAATAATTTTTAAAAAAGGTATTAAATTGGTGGAAAAATAGGCATAAATTTTACATATAAAATCTACAGAATAAGGTAATGTTAATAACCAACTTGTAATTTTGCAATATTCTTACCAAAAAAAACTTTTTCCTTTTCTAATTTACCAAATTTTGTGCATAAAATACAAAGTTGAATGGATTTAGCAAAACTGACAACAGAAAAAACTAATAACAGAAAAAACTGGGAACTTAAACGTGTGTTTTTTAACCATTTGTAGGTTTTAATATAATACCCCAGAGTAAAAGGTCATCAGTTTGGTCATTATAAATTTTCCAATTTCTAAATTCTTTGGCAAAAATATCTATTTGTTGTGAAAAAGGTAGTTGGTGATAAGTAGCCAAAAGCTCCATTACCTTGTTTTTCATAAATTTTCTTCTTGGCAAGGCATTTCCACCAAGTTGGTCTTGCCAACCGTCTGTCATAAGGTAAAAAATTTCGTTGCCTGTAAGTGATATTTCGTGTTCATCTACTGGTTTTTCTGCTCTGAGTGTGCTACCAATAGAAAAATTAGTTGCTTTGAATGTAATACAATGATTATCCAAAAAACAATATAAAGGGACTTTTGCACCTGCAAAAATGGCTTTTTGGTTTTGTGTATCTATGCGAAGCAACCCGATGTCAAGTCCATCACCATCTCTATTGCTTTGGGCATTGAGGTTGGTTTGAATTTTGTGGTGCAACAAACTCAGAATGGTTTTGGGTTGTGTTTCGTTGTTTTCATTTACGATTTGATTGAGTAAGGTATTTGCCATCACTGTCATAAAAGCACCTGGTACGCCATGCCCAGTACAGTCAGCCACTGCAAAAAACAAATAATTATCTACTTGTGAAAACCAATAAAAATCACCTGAAACAATATCACGAGGCTCATACCAAAGCATATCATCTTTGACATGTTGTTGTATCAGCGTTCTCTTGGGTAAAATTGCCTGTTGAATACTGAGTGCATATCGCATACTGTCCATTATTTTCTCATTTGATTTTTCAAGTTCATCTTTTTGGGCAAAAATTTCTTGGGTTTTTTTATCTAAAATATCAGAAGATTTTTTCAAAATAGCATTTGTCATGTTAATTTCTTCCACCTGTTCTTCAAGTTTTTGGCGTTGGTTTCTGATTTTTCGCAATGTAAAAGCTAATATTAACACAAAAATTAGTAAAAAACCTACGCCTATTGCTCCAAAAGTAAGTGTTCGTTGTGCAACTTCATTGGCAGTTTCTGCGGTATCTTTTTGGTTTTTGGTTTCGGAAAGTTCTGCTTGTGTTTTTTCGTGATTTTTTTCAGATTCTGATACAATTTCCATAAGTTCTTGTATAGCATTGTCTGTTTTCTCTTGTGTAACAACAAAATCTTTTTTATTGTTTGCCAATTTTTTATTGATTTTTTCCAATTCAATTTCCATCAATTCTTTGGTTTGTTGTGGAATTTGTCGTTTCAATCTTTCCAAAAGTATATCTCTTTGTTTTTCCAAATTTTGTTTTTCCAATACCAAATATTGTTTTTCTACCAACATCATTTGTTTTTTTTCTTCCAGACTCAGGAGGTTTTGGTCAATTTCTGCGGTTGTATTTACCTGATTTTCAGGAGATTTTAATATTATTTCTGAAAGGATAAATGTTGTAATTGTATCATTTTTTTTCGTGTTGTTTTTATTTTTAATCAATGCGGTTGCTAATCCACCCAATTTTTTTTGGTCATAGATTAATATTTTTTCTAAAAAAATGGGGTTATTGTTTAAGGTTTCTTGTGCAATATTTTCTTGTGCGTTTTTAATTGTTTTTTCTAAATTTTTTGGCAAACTAATGGTAAAAACTCCATTTTCATTGGTCAAAATAGGCGACATACCTCTGATGCCTGTAAGCCAAATATAGGCTTCTGGTACAGGAATATTTTGGGCAGTAACAAGCCTTCCTTTCAGTAAAAAAGATTTTTCTAAGGTAACAAAAAGTTTTCCTTGTGGTGTATATTGCCAATCACTCAATATCCAATCAGGATTTTCAAGCCTTACAGTTTGGATTTTGCCTTCTCTAAAAATTTTGATGCTGTTTTCACCTTGTGAGCCTGTTGTTATGCTTTGTTTGCCATTGATGATAATTTTTAAATTGCGAACAGGTTGATTTTGTAAATCCTTGACATATACTTGTAAGGTTTTTTGTGCAAAAACAGGGGACGATTGGCAAAAAATTTGATAAAAAAATAAACTACAAACAAAAAAAAACTGGAGAAATACATTACAGCAAAATGAAAACGAAGTAAAGGTAAAAAAATATGATTTTTTCAAGGTTTTTTGAATTTTTTAAAATGTGTTTTAGAAAAAAAATGAATAAAAATATGCATACAAAGTCTAAAAATAAACGAAATTTTTGAAAAAACAAAATTAAAAAATAAATTGATATGTTTTTGATTGATACGGATACTGATACGTTTTTGATGGATAATTTTTTAAGAAATTAAAAAAGTAATTTGAGATAAAGACCACTAAATAAATCAAAGTTTTTTTTTACTAAAAAAAATACCTATTTTTGCACGTTCTTTTTTTTAAGTAAAACAAAATATCAGTATTTAATTAAAAAATAACCAAAAATTAATTAAAAATACCTCATTAAAAAATGCCTTTTTTTAAGGAAAAAAAGAAAAAAAACTATGTCAAATATTGTTTTAAGTGTAGAAGATGTTTGGAAACAGTACCGACTTGGTACAATAGGCACAGGCACATTAAAAGATGATTTGGCTCGCTTTTGGGCAAAATTACGCGGAAAAGAAGACCCTACAACCCTTATAGGACAAATAAATGACAGAAATAATATTGAAGGCGAATATGTATGGGCGTTGCAAAATATAAACTTTGAGGTAAAACAAGGTGAAGTGTTGGGTATTATTGGTAAAAATGGAGCAGGAAAAAGTACGCTTTTAAAAATCCTCTCAAAAGTAACACAACCAACCAAAGGCAATATCAAAGTAAAAGGTAGAATCGCCTCTCTTTTGGAAGTGGGTACAGGTTTTCATCCAGAACTCACAGGTACAGAAAACGTGTATCTTAATGGTGCAATTTTAGGCATGCCAAAATCTGAAATCAAAAAGAAATTTGATGAAATTGTGGATTTTTCGGGCATTGGTAAATATATAGATACACCTGTCAAACGCTATTCTTCGGGTATGTATGTGCGTCTTGCTTTTGCAGTAGCAGCACATTTGGAGCCTGAAATATTGGTTTTAGACGAGGTATTGGCGGTGGGTGATGCAGAATTTCAAAAAAAATGTCTGGGTAAAATGAAAGACGTAAGCGGAGAAGGGAGAACGGTGCTTTTTGTAAGTCATAACTTAGACGCAGTTCGCAAACTTTGTACCAAAGGGCTTATGATGAAACATGGACAAGTACATTTTTTTGGTAGTACAAACGACACCTTAGACCAATACCTCAAAAGAGCAGATTATACAGATTATTCGCAGGACATTCCCGATGATTTTAGCACTTACAATACAGGTGAGGCAAAATTTAGGCGAATTACCGTTTTGAACCATAAGCAAGAGCCTACAACTGACGTTTTGTATAAATCTCCTATCAAAGTGATGTTGGAACTCGAAGTATTTAAAGAAATTCCTGATGCAGTTGTAGATATAAAAGTAGCCAATATAGAAAGTCAAAATATTACTTATCATGCTACTTCTTTTGAAAAAATAGAAAAATTATATCTCCACAAAGGAAAACACAAATTTGAATGTGTGTTGGAAAATAGTCTTTTACCCAATAACTATACTTTCACAATAGGTGTGCATTATTCCAGAGGTGATAGTATTGATTATATTGAAGGTATTTACCCTTTCAACGTATTGAAATACGCAGAAAACAAAGAAAATGATTACCCGCTTGCTTGGGTGCATGGTTATATATTAGGCAAAACTATCTGGAAACATACCGCTTTATGATATAATCCTTATAATCGTGTTAAATCTTAATTTTTAATGCTCAATTCCTAATTTATGAAAATACCTATTTCTAAAATATTATTTGATGAAGATGACTTTAACATTGTCCAAGAACCCTTAAAAAGTGGTTGGGTAGTGCAAGGAAAATTTGTAACAGAGTTTGAAAATCTTTTTTCTGATTTTTCAAAAGCAAAACATGCTGTTGCGGTTACTTCCTGCACAACTGCCTTGCATTTGGCATTATTAGCCTTAGATATTAAACAAGGTGATGAAGTAATAGTACCTGCTTTTACGTGGATTTCTACTGCCAATGCGGTGGAATATGTAGGAGCAACACCTGTGTTTTGTGATATTAATTTGCACACTTTTAACATTGATACAACCCAATTAGCAAATAAAATTACCCCAAAAACGAAGGCTATTATTCCTGTGCATTTGTTTGGACTTGCTGCCAATATGGGCGAGGTGTTGGAAATTGCAAAAAAAAATAACCTAAAAATCGTAGAAGATGCAGCGTGTGGCTTTGGCACTGCCTACAATGGTGTCCCTGTGGGTACTTTGGGCGAAATAGGTTGTTTTTCGTTTCACCCACGCAAGGCTATCACAACAGGCGAGGGTGGTATGCTTACGACCAATCACGATAATTATGCTACACATTTGAAAACGTTGAGAAATCATGGTGCAAGTGTATCAGATTTTGAAAAAATTGATAAAAAATATGCTTTTCTCCTTTCTGAATATAATGAAGTAGGTTTTAATTTTAGAATGACTGACATTCAAGGGGCTTTGGGAGTTTCGCAGATGCGAAAAGCAGATTTTATTTTGAAAGAAAGAAAAGAAAAAGCAGATATTTATCGTACTTTGTTGAAAGATGTTGCTTGGCTCAAATTGCCTTTTATACCTGAATATAGCAACCACGCTTATCAGGCTTTTGTGTGCCTTTTTGAACCTGAAAAAATCAGTTTAGAAAACATAGAAAAAATACACCAATTACGCAACGAGTTGATGTTTCAATTAGAAAACAAAGGCATTGTCACTCGTCAAGGCACACACGCGGTAACTGCACAAGGCGTATATCAACAAAAATACAACATTAAAAACCACGATTTCCCTAATGCCTATATTGCAGACAGGGCAACGATTGCTTTGCCATTGTACCCAAAAATGACAATGGAGGAGCAAAATTATGTGGTTGAAAACCTTATTTCTGAATTTAAAAAATTATCCTAAAAAAATGTCTTCCTGTATTTATTTCCCCTTTGGGGGTTAGGAGGCTAAAATTTATAAAAAAATAATGATAACAAATAAAAAAATATTCATCACAGGTGGAGCAGGATTTATTGCCAATACCATTATTTCTCGTTTGGTAGAAAACAACAAAATTGTGGTATATGACAACTTTCATAGGGATACATTGACAAACTCTCCTTATGCCAATCATACAAATATTACTATCATAAAAGGTGATGTATTGGATTATCCATCTTTGGAAAAAGCAATGCAAGGGGCTGATATTGTGATACATGCTGCGGGTATTGCAGGCATTGATACTGTGATAAAAGACCCTGTAAAAACAATGCGTGTCAATATGATAGGTACTGCTAATGCGTTGGAAGCAGCACTTGTAAATGGGGTAAAAGACAGATTTATTGATTTTTCTACCTCTGAAATATTTGGCTCTTATGCTTTCAAATCTACCGAAACAGACAACACCGTATCAGGAAGTGCAGGCGAAGCACGTTGGACGTATGCAGTAAGCAAACTTGCAGGGGAACATTTGGCTCACGCTTATTTCAAAAAACACAACTTACCTACGGTAACAGTACGCCCTTTTAATGTATATGGCCCTGGACAGACAGGCGAGGGAGCGATACAAATTTTTATTAAAAAAGCCCTCAAAAACGAAGACATTTTTATCAATGGAGACGGAAATCAAATCAGGGCTTGGTGTTATGTAGATGATTTTGTGGATTGTATTATGTTAGCATTGGAAGATACAAAAGCCATTGGCGAAAGTTTTAATATAGGCAATGCAAGGGCAATAACCACCATTTTGGGGCTTGCAGAAACGGTGTTGCGTGTGTTGAAATCGGACTCAAAAATCATTTTTAAAGATGCTCTTTCTGCTGATGTGGAGTTGCGTATTCCAAGCGTAGAAAAATCAAAAAATATCTTGGGTTTCAAATCAAAAGTAGATTTGGAAGAAGGTATTTTGAAAACGGTAGAATGGTTTAGGGCAAATAATGTGGTGTAAAAGTAAAATTTTAAAACTATGCAAAACCAAGAAATAAAATCTTATAATTTTTCTAATGTCAAATTCTCTGATTTGGAGGATATTGTCAGTATAAAAGTGGTTGATAATGATGCCAAATTTGATGAATGGTTTGAAACACCTTATAATTTAGATGATACCGAAGTTTTATTTTTTAAAAATTTAATACAAAAAAATAAAACTTATATAGGTTTTTATATGGAAGAGGATTTGAAAGCAAAATTTATCATTCCTATTCTTAACCTTGTAGATTTTATGGTTGCACCTGTGAGAGATTGGTATGACGGTGCACTTTCAGGCACATTAAACGGGGTAAAATTTAGAGGATTCACGGATTTTATGGTGGCAACAGGTATTGACCAAGCCAAAAAACCTTACTTTTTTATCCAAGAATTTAAACCTTCTATTCCTGACAAAGACCCTCGTGTTCAGTTATTAGCAGAATTATTAGTAACTATAGAGAAAAATAAAACTACTATTATGCGTGGGGGCTATATTATTGGGCGAAATTGGACGTTTGTAATTTTGGAAAAAATAGGTGAAAATCAATTTGAGTATTTTGTTTCTAAGCAGTTTGATAGTTTGGACTTGGAAGATTTGAAACAAATTTATGTTATTTTGCAAGCAGTAAAAGAAAAATATTGCAAGGATTAAAAATAAATAAATAAATGAAAGAATGTATTATCGTAGGTGGTGCAAATGGTTCTGGAAAAACAACTTTTTCAAAACAAATTTTGGCAGAAACCAATTACGAATTTTTGAATGCTGATGAAATAGAAAAAGAATTTAATTTTTCAAAAATTCAAGCAGGAAAAACATTTTTTAAACGACTTGAAACCTATATTTTTGCAGAAAAAAGTTTTGTATTGGAAAGCACTTTGTCAGGGAAATATTTAGCCAAAATCATTGAACAATTACAAAAAAATGAATATGTTGTTAAATTGGTATATATTTTTTTGGTAACACCCCAAGAGTGCATCCAAAGGATAAAAATAAGGGTGCAATTAGGCGGTCATTTTATCCCTGACGAAGACGTGATTAGGCGGTATTTTAGAAGTAAAAATAATTTTTGGCACACCTATAAAAATTTGGTTGATGAATGGACAATGATGTATAATTCTGCTACTGAAAACCCACAAAGCGTGGCAATAGGCGAAAAAGATATTTTTGTGGTAGAATCTGAAACACTTTTTAATGAATTTTTTAAAGATTTACAATTATGAAAGTAGATAAATTAGACAAACTTTCTATTTACCAAAACGCCTCTTATTTCCTACGACTTTTTGCAAAAGGCGTAGCAGAGGCAAAGGGAATCAACCGAAAAAATGGCTTGCCTAATGATTTTGTTATCAATGGAAAAGTATATTATGAACTCCCAAATGGAGAAATAACCACCAAAAATCCTTTGGTTGATAAGTGAAATTACAGAACAATAAATTTATATAAATAAAAATGTAAAAAATACGTGGATGGACTACAAAACAATAATTCAGAAAAGGACAACAATGGCTTTGGAAAATCTATCAAAGCAATTGCCTTGCACCTTAGCAGAAGCAAAAGAACAAGTAAAGAAATTGAAACAGCAATCTTCAATAGAGAACAAGAAGAAAGGATTTTAATTGATTTTTTGGGAAATAATGCTTTTTGTACGGAAAACATAGATAAAAATAATTACATTGCAGAAGGGACAGAGCAAAAAGTGTATTTTAGCGAAAGTAAAAATACTGTTTTTAAAGTAAATAGTGGCGTTTTTTACGTTTGTTGGGAAGATTATTTTTATAGTTTGTTATTGCATAACTTTTTCTTTGCAGATACTGCTTATTATTTTGTAGGACTGAAAAAAGAAAATGAAAAACTTTTTGTAGTAGTAGAACAGGTTTTTGTAAAAATAACCGAACCCACAAATTTAGAAAAGGTAAAAAATATTTGCAAACTTTAAATTTTCTAAATAATAAAAATAACGACTATAAAAATAAAGAACTCGGAATTATCTTGGAAGATTTGCATGATGAAAATGTATTAACCAATAATAATGTTTTATATTTTATAGATACTGTATTTTATATTATGCCCAAATTTTATGAAAATGGATTGTTGAGTATAGATGATTTATGAGTTTTATAGGCAGTAAACCACAAGTATTGCAAAGATTGATAAACTTAGAAGAAAATAAAAATGCAATTTTCAACACAAGAATTACAAAAAATAAAACATAAAATCCAAACTACTATTGACACATTACAATTAGATTTGTCTAATATAAATGTGCTTACAGAGGTAGGAAGCCATTATTTTTTATTTACACCTTTGATTGCGTTGATGGCAAATGCTAAAAAAGTATTTGCTTGGACGAAAGATACAAGGTTTGGAAAAGGTGAAGAAAATATCAATAATTTAAACTATTTATTAAATTATTTTGAAATAGATAGAAATAAAATTGAATTTGCCCAAAACGAAAGACCTATTTTGCACATTCAACAAGCAAATATTATCACAAATTCAGGTTTGGTAAGACCTCTAAATAAAGAATTTTTGCAAAATATAAGCCCAAATGCAGTTATCCCCTTGATGTATGAGGCTTGGGAATTGCGAAATAGCGACCTTGATATAGATTTTTGCAAAGAAAAAAATATTAAAGTGGCAGGAACTTGGGAAAATTATCCTTCACTACGGATTTTTGATTATGTGGGTGCGTTGTGCGTAAAACTCGCACAAGAAGCAGGTTTTGAGATTTTCCAAAACAAAATAATTGTTTGGTCTGATGACCATTTTGGCGAATTGGCACAAAAAGCATTTCAAAGTTTGGAGGCAAAAGAGGTAATTTTAACTACTGACATCAAAATATTAGAAGAAAATATACAAAATACAGATTTTGTATTTTTTTGTGATAGTGATGAAAAAAGACAAATTTTTGGAGAAAATGGATTTTTAAACCTTGAAAACCTTAAAAATCTTAACCCACTTTTAGAAATTGTGCATTTGTACGGAGATTTGAGTTATGATTTTTTGCAAAAAAATAATGTAAAAACGTATCCTAATTTTGACGGAAAAGCACTTGTAATGTCGCATACGTTATCTTATTTGGGTATTACTCCGCTTGTAGGTCTGCAAACCGCAGGACTGAAAGTAGGCGAATGTCTTTACAAAAAAGAATATCAACACCCTATTTTACAACTATTAAACTAAATGATTACCACAAAACCTTTTGATATTGCTAAAAAAGATGTTTGGAACAATTTTATTGCCAAACAAAGTAATAATGGCACTATTTTCCACCATTTAGATTTTTTGGCATATCACCAAAACCGTTTTACAGACAAAGAACATCATTTGGGTTTTTATAAAGGTGAGCAACTTGTGGCAGTTTTGCCTTTGGGAATTTTTGAGCAAGAAGATAAAAAAATTGCAAAATCTCCGTATGGGGCAAGTTGGGGCGGATTGGTTTTCTTGGAAAGTTTGAAACTTAAATACCATATTGAACTTGTGGAAAGTCTTGTAAATTATTTGAAAGATTTGCAAATCAATCAATTTTATATGACTGTTACGCCCTCGTTTTATTACAAAAATTATAGTTCTTTTTTTGAATTTGCCTTGTTCCAAAAAGGTTTTCAACTCAAAAATAGGGACGTAATGCACGTGGTAGAATTGCCCAAAAATGTAGAAAATGTAATGCAGGTTTTGGATAGCAAATGTAGAAATCAAACAAGAAAAGCATTAGAGCAGGTGGAAATAATAGAAAACGCAAACATAGAAGACTTTTATGTAGCACTTTTGGAGGACAAAATTCGCCACAATTCTATGCCTACGCATACCTTAGAGGAATTGAAACGAATTAACGAATTAAATGCTGATTTTTTGCGTGTAGATGTAGCAATAGATAAAGAAAATAATAAGGCAGGAGTTTGTTATTTTAAAGGCAATGAGCAGGCAATAATGACATTTTATATGGCACAACAAAACGCAATTTTAGGCAAAAATCCTTTAAATGCCTTAGTTTTTAAGGGAATGGAAAATGCTGTAAATCAAGGTTTTAAGTATTTTGATTTTGGTTGTTCAAGTGTTGGGGGGAAAATACAAAATATTGGAGTTTCGGAATTTAAAGAAAGTTTTGGGGCAAAAGGAATGTTTAGAGATACTTATTTTTTAGAATTGTTATGATACACATTTATCCAAAACACCATTTAACAGAATCATTTTACCAATTACCAAGAACTGAAATTGCAAAAAATTGGCTTTGGAATGATAAAGATTTTTTGTTTTTTGTAAATGCAAAAGGTGGTATTCATTATTTGGCTAATTTCTTGAATTTGCAAAGAGATGACGAGGTTTTTATTAGCACAAGTTCCGACAAAAATTATGTTTCTACTTGTGTATCTGCTACTTTGTTTAATTATTGCAAAATATCAAGAGTTTTAACGGACAAAACCAAATTAATTTATGTCATTCACGAGTTTGGCGTGCCAAATCCCGCTACAGAAAATTTGGTTTTGGAAGCAAAAAAACGCAATATTCCACTTTTGGAAGATTGTGCGCATGGCATAGAAAGTTATATCAATGGCATAAGAATTGGGGATTTTGGAGATTATGCTTTGTATTCTTTGCCAAAACATTTACCAATGGAAAATGGGGGGCTTTTGGTAGGTAATAACTTGAAAAAAAGCACAAAAAATAGTGAATTTTATAATGAAAAAATAGCCCAAGAAGTACAAGAAAATTATTATAAATTTTTGCCTTATTTGCCTATTTTATCTCAAAAAAGAAAAGAAAACTTTATATTTTTGCGAGAAAATCTAAAAAATTTGGCTGTTGTTTGGGAACATTCAGATGATTATACGCCTTATACGCTTAATTTTCTTGTGCCAAATTATAAAAAAATGTATCAACAATTAGCAGGGAAAACTGCGGAATGGTTGCCTGTTTATATCCAAGATTGGTTTTGCGTGCCTACACAACCTTTAATGACAGAACAGGAAAAAATGGAAATTGTAAAAATATTGAAAGAAAATATTACAAGTTAAAATTTTACGAAAAATAATGAAAATTGCAGTTTTAGGTTCAGGTATAGAAATATTTACTTTTTTGGAACAACTATATACACATACAAATATTGTAGTGTTTGGGTACGATAAAAGCACCGAAAACGGAGCAAAAGATAGCATTGATTTTTGTCAAAAAAACAATATTCCAATTATCAATCATTATACTGAATTAGATAATTATCAGGTGGATTTAGTTTTTATGCTTTCTTATCCGCCTCTAATTCCACAAAATTATATAGATAAATATCTGTTTGTGAATATGCACATGGCACTTTTGCCAAAATATAGAGGTATGCACGGAGGAACTTGGGCGTTGGTCAATGGTGAAAAATATCACGGTTTTACGGTGCATAAGGTTGATGCAGGTATGGATTCAGGAGATATTTATTATCAAGAAAGCATAGAAACAACCTTAGAAGATGATATAAACACTATTAGAGCAAAAATATTTGAAAAATTTAAGGAAACTATCAAGCCTCAATTTTTAAATATCATAAATGGTACAACCCAACCAAAACCACAAGATGAAACGCAAGCCTTATTTGTAGGACGCAGAAAACCAGAAGATAGTCTTATAAATTGGCAAGATACTGCCCTAAATATTTTTAATTTAGTGCGTGCCTTAACTCCACCTTATACCAAAGGTGCTTTTACTTTTTATAAAGAAAAACCATTGCATATCACAAAAGCAATATTATATCCTACCCCAAATTATATAGCAACTTGTGGGCAGATAGTAGGTAATTTTAAAGAAAAAGGGGTTTTAGTCAAATGTGGTGATGGCGTTTTGCTCGTAACAGAATTGAGTTATGAAGATGTAACATATTCCGCAGGAGATTTCTTTAAAACCGTAGGGGCAAGACTCAAATCTAACTAAAAATATGACTTCAATGCCAAAATTATTATATTTACGCCCAAAAATCAAAGAAAAGACTTCTCCTTTTATCAAAGATTTTCTTTTTTATCAAAGAGAAAAGATACAAGCCAATTTTTTTGAATTGATTTTGATAGAAGATGCACATATAAACTATGAAAATCTGCTAAAATTACATAAGCCTGATATGGTTTTTGTGATATTTACGCCTATGTTTCAAGAAAAATTTACAATAGAAAATATCAATTATCAAGATAATACAATTCCTCGTATAGCATTTATTCCTTCTGATGGTTTCTCTACGGAAAGATACAATTTATATGAATTTCACGAAACAATTTTCAAACCTCACGCATATTTTAGTTCCGAAACCACGTATGGAGGCATTGATTATAAATTTTTATCTGATAAAATATTTTATTTCCCTTGGTGCATTGACAAAGATATTTTTAAAAATTATCATTTAGAAAAAAACAATAATATTGTTATTTTGGGCAATCACGGACTTACTTATCCTTGGCGTAGTGATATTTTTCCCATTATTGAGCAAGAATATGAATATTACAGGTTGCAATATCCCAAAGATGGGAGAGGAATTTATGGGGCTGATTTTTCTAAAATTGTCAATCAAAGCACCTTTGCACCTACTTGTGGCGGTTATACAGACGCATTGGTACGCAAACATTTTGAAATTCCAGCATCTTATTGTTGTCTAATTACCGAAAAAACCGAAGCAACTTTGCAGGCGGGTTTTGTGGATATGCAAAATTGTGTTTTTGCAGACAAAGAAAATTTTAGAGAAAAAATGAATTTCTTACTTCAAAATCCGCAAAAAGTAGCAGAAATTACGCAAAATGGTTATGATTTGGTGATGCAAAACCATACAGACCAACACAGAACACAATTATTGGATTGGTATTATCTTTTTAAACAAAAAAAAGAAAATGAGCATATTATCCAATCTTCTTTATTTGCAAGATTAGAACTTGCACAAAATACAGAAAAGCATTATCACCAAAAAGAAAATAGATTTACACGACTTTCTGACGAAGCAAACGCCCTTTTTTGGCAAAATAATATAACAGGTTTTAGGGAAAAATATGATTGGGCATATAAAAATTATTTGTATTATTCGCCTGATATTCTTGTGCCTTTGGCACTTGCAGATTTATGTTTGGGGGATTTAGATAAATCTATGCAATGGCTCAAAAGTACGCTTGAATTTGAAACCCAACACCAATTAACGCCAAATATTATAGAATATTCTTTGGTTTTCTTGGCTTGTTTGCTCAAAAAAAATGTAAATGCAAAAGAACTTTCGTCACATATTATCACCCAAAAAATAGGGCAATTTGCGTGGTATGATTTTACAATTTTGTTGTGGGCAATAAAAGCAAAAAACACCGAAATTGCTACTATTTGTGTGTTTAATTTACAAAAACCATATCCAATATTTGAAAATACACACACTTTTTTTGATGTAGAATTAGAAAAAATAATTTCTATTTTTAAGGTTATTTTTGAAAAAAATAACCAAATACATTACTTAAATATTGCCCTTGAAAAACTTAAAAAAACGCCTTTAAATCCAAAAAAAGAATTTTTAGGCACATTTCCCAAAAACCCAATTCCAAGTGATAACGTGTATCAACTATATTTTTTGGCACAAAGAAAATCACTTTTTATAAGGGGGTTTAATAAAATAAAAAGGATTATCAAAAAAATAATTGGCAGAAAATAAATCAAACTTTGAACTTTAAACCTTGAACTTCAAACCTTAAACTTTAAAACCTTTCTATGCAAAATATCCAAATGGTGGATTTATTCACCCAATACCAACATATCAAATCTGAAATAGACCAAGCAATCCTAAAAGTGATTGAAAAATCTGCTTTTATCAATGGTTACGCAGTCAAAGAATTTGCGGATAATCTGGCAAAATACGTCCAAACCAAACACGTAATTCCCTGTGCCAATGGAACAGACGCTTTACAAATTGCGTTTTCTGCGTTGGATTTGCCCAAAGATGCGGAGTTTATTGTGCCAAGTTTCAATTATGTTGCTGCGGTAGAAGTTGGGGCATTTTTGGGTTATAAACCTGTTTTTGTGGAAAGTTTGGAAGGTTTTTATAATATTGATACCACCAAAATAGAGCAAGCCATTACCCCAAATACAAAGGTAATTGTAGCGGTGCATCTATTTGGGCAATGTGCAGACATGGACGCAATTATGGAAATTGCTAAAAAACATAATTTATATGTGATTGAGGATACTGCCCAAGCAATAGGTGCAAAATATACTTTGAAAAATGGCGAAATAAAATCAGCAGGAACAATGGGACACATTGGCACAACTTCATTTTTCCCTTCCAAAAATCTCGGTTGTATGGGTGATGGCGGTGCAATATTTACAGATGATGACGAACTTGCAAAAAAAATGCGTTGTATAGCCAATCACGGACAAGAAGTAAAATATACTTACAAAATGGTGGGTATTAACTCGCGTTTGGATACTATGCAAGCAAGTATTTTGGACGTAAAACTCAAATATTTGGATAAATACATCAAAGCACGCCAAGAATGTGCAGATTTTTATGATAATTTCTTCAAAAATCATCCAAAAATCCAAATCCCTGTACGCAATCCACAAAGCACACACGTATTTCACCAATATACGCTCACACTTGACGCAGACATTGACCGCAATATTTTACAAAAAAAATTGCAAGAAAAAGGTATTCCCACGATGATTTATTATCCTTCGCCTTTGCATTTGCAAGAAGCATATACATATCTGGGTTGGCAACAAGGAACTTTGCCTATTGCTGAAAAATTAGCCCAAAATGTATTATCTTTGCCCATACATACAGAGATGAATGTGGAAATGTTGGGGTATATTTGCGAGAACTTACAACTTTTTTTGGCACGCGGATAACGCGGATTTTACGGATTAAAACGGATTTTTAAATACAATTAAGAAATGGAATTATTACACAAAGAAATTACTGATGTTGCAATAAAAACTTTTTATGAAGTATATAATGAACTTGGTTTCGGATTTTTAGAAAGGGTTTATCAAAATGCAATGTATTTCGAACTCAAAGCACAAGGTTTAAATTGTGAAACAGAAAAACCAATCAAAGTATATTACAAAAACTTAGTTGTAGGAGAATATCGTGCTGATATAATTTTAGAAAATAAGGTTATTTTAGAACTAAAAGCAACACCAACATTAGTGTATGAAAATGAATTACAACTTATAAATTATTTAAAAGCAACAGAAATAGAAGTAGGACTATTACTAAATTTTGGACAAAAAGCAGAATTTAAACGAAAAGTATTTGCTAATATTTATAAAAATATTAAAAACTAAAAAATCCGTTTTAATCCGTAAAATCCGCGTTATCCGCGTGCTTAAAAACATAAAATAATAAATGAAAAAAATAAAATTTGCCATTATAGGGGCAGGACATATAGGGAAAAGACATGCTACAATGGTGTTGCAAAATGAAAATTGCGAACTTGTGGCAATGGTAGATATTAACCAAAACCTTAAAAACGAAGTAGAAAGTACATTTAAAGTGCCTTTTTTTACGTCTTTTGAAGATTTTTTGAAAGAAAATCTGGGAACTGATGTCATCAACATTGCTACGCCTAATTATTTGCACGCCTCACAAGCAATTTTAGCCTTAGAAAAAGGTTGCCACGTGGTACTTGAAAAACCTATGGCATTGCACAAAGCAGACGCAGAAGAAGTGCTTTTTAAGGCTTTACAAGTGCATAAATTGGTGTTTTGTGTGATGCAAAACCGCTATTCCCCGCCTTCTGCGTGGCTCAAAAATGTGGTAAGCAGTGGCGTAATGGGTAAAATATTTATGGTGCAAGTAAATTGTTATTGGAATCGTGATGAACGCTATTACAAAAAAGGTGGTTGGAAAGGGCTACAAGTGCAAGATGGCGGAACATTATTTACCCAATTTAGCCATTTTATTGATATTATGTTTTGGCTTTTTGGGGATATTACCAATATTCAAGCGAAATTCAATGATTTTACACACGCAGACCTTACTGAATTTGAAGATTCTGGTTTTGTGAGTTTTGATTTCAAAAAAGGTGGAATGGGTAGTATCAATTTTTCTACTGCTGTTTGGGATAAAAATTTAGAAAGTAGTATTACAATTATTGGCGAAAATGGAAGTATCAAAGTAGGCGGGCAATATATGGAAAATGTAGAATATTGCCACATCAAAGATTATCAAATGCCCGAACTCGCTCCCTCAAATCCGCCAAATGATTATGGTGCGTACAAAGGCAGTGCAGCCAATCATCATTACATTATTGAAAATGTAGTGGATACCTTGCAAGGCAAAAATATTGCAACCACAAACGCCTTAGAAGGCTTAAAAGTAGTGGAAATGATTGAAAATATCTATAATTTAAAAAAAAATAATAAGGGTTAAATCTAAGTGTTGAGTTGGTAAAAATCAACCCTAAAAAAATCCGTTTTAATCTGTAAAATCCGCGTTATCCGCGTGCCAAAAATCCAAAAAAATAAAAAATGGAACAAAAAACATACTACGCCCACGACACCGCTATCGTTGATGAAGGTTGTCAAATAGCAGAAGGTACAAAAATTTGGCATTTTTCGCATATTATGCCTAATTGTGTGATTGGAAAAAATTGTAATATTGGGCAAAACGTGGTGATTTCTCCCGAAGTTGTTTTGGGAAATAATGTCAAAATCCAAAATAATGTATCTATTTATACAGGCGTAATGTGTGAAGATGATGTTTTTTTGGGTCCTTCAATGGTTTTTACCAATGTGATAAATCCAAGAAGTGCAGTAAACCGCAAAAATCAATACGCAAAAACCATTGTAAAACGTGGAGCAAGTATTGGGGCTAATGCCACGATTGTATGCGGACACGATATTGGCGAATTTGCGTTTATTGGAGCGGGTGCTGTGGTTACCAAAAATGTACCTGCGTATGCCTTAGTCGTTGGAAATCCTGCTCGTCAAACAGGTTGGATGTCAGAATTTGGACACAAACTAAGTTTTGATAAAGATGGCTTTGCTGTTTGTGAGGAAAGCCAAGAGAAATACGAATTGAAAGATGGAAAAGTAACAAAAATTAGTTAAAATTTATTAAAAAATGTGTGGAATTACAGGTATTTGGCATTTGGATAATAGCCCTTTGCACAAACAAAAACTTACAAAATTTACTGATGCACTCACGCACAGAGGACCTGATGGCGGAGGGTATTTCGTAGATGAAAAAGTACCTTTGGGGCTTGGACATAGGCGTTTGTCTATTTTGGATTTATCCGAAAATGCCTCTCAACCTATGCCTTATGCAGATAATAGGTATTGGATTGCCTTTAATGGTGAAATATTTAATTTTTTGGAAATAAGAGATTTTTTAATAACCAAAAATTACACGTTCAAAACAGAATCAGACACCGAAGTTGTGCTTGCCTCGTATCATTTTTGGGGCGAAGATTGCCTCAAACAATTTAATGGTATGTGGGCAATGGCTATCTGGGATACACAAGAGAAAAGTTTGTTTTTGGCAAGAGATAGATTTGGTATAAAACCACTTTATTTTTTGTATATTCCTGATAAAATATTGGCTTTTGCTTCTGAAACTTATGCCTTCAAGTTTTTAGAAAATTATAACAGAGAATGGGACGACAATAACCTACAAATTGCATTACATTCTTCGTTTGATTTGGAAGGGAAAGGACACACAACGTTTAAAAATACCTATCAAATATTAGGGGGACATTTCTTGAAAATTGAACATAAAAATCCTAATTTTCAACAAAAACGCTGGTGGAATACCCTTGAAAATCTCCCTGAAATCCCCAAAACATACAAAGAACAGGTAGAAAAATTTTATGAAATCTTTGAAAATGCTTCTCTATTGCGTTTGAGGGCAGATGTGCCTATCGCTTCTGCATTGAGTGGTGGCGTAGATTCGTCCGCAGTATATTGTATGCTCAAAGAAATTAGCAAAAATCCAAACCTCCAAAAACTGCGTTTGCCAGCGGATTGGCAGGAGGCTTTTGTGGCTACTTTTCCCGATACTTCGCTTGATGAACGCCAATATGCAGAAGAAGTTATCAATTTTACCAAAGGAAAAGCCCATTATATTATACCAGATTACAAAAATCTTACAAGTGATATTTTAGAAAGTACAAAACTTTTTGATAATATTATTTTTACGCCCCTCAATATTGTAAGTGATATTTATAAAGCAATGCACCAAAAAGGCTTTAAAATATCAATGGACGGTCATGGCGTAGATGAAATGTTGTTGGGCTATCCACATTTTTCACAAATTGCGTGTCAAACTGCACAAAGTCAAGGAAATTTCGCCTTTGCTGATGATTGTTGGGATACACATCTAAATTTACATTTTCCAGAAACCCAAAAAACGCTCCAAAAACCTAATTTAGATGCTCAAAACGTAGGTTTTGCCAAAAAAATATATCAAAATTTTGTGCCTGAATTTGCCAAAAATTTATATAGAAACTTAAAAAGTTCATTCAAAAAAACGCCACCGCCACAAGACGAAAAATTATGGTTTTCAAAAAAACCTTTACTTCAAATCAATAGCCTTACAAACCAAGAAGTTAATATTTCGCACTTAAATCCTGCGGATAAATCCTTGTATGAGGCATTTCATTTGACGATTTTACCTTCTATTCTTAGGAATTTTGATAGAGCATCTATGCAAAATAGCATGGAAATTCGTATGCCTTTTATGGATTATAGGCTTGTAAGTTATGTTTTTGCATTGCCTTTGGAGGCAAAAATAGGAGGGGGATTTACCAAACGCATTTTGCGTGATGCCATGAAAGATAAAATGCCAGAAAGCATACGCACCAGAAAATTAAAAATTGGCTTGAATGCCCCAATGATTGAGTGGTTTTCGGGACAAATGTCAGAATTTTTGTTAGATGAAATCCATTCTCAAAGTTTTTTGCAAGCAAACGCTTGGAATGGAAAAAATATTAGCGAATTTGCACAAGAAAAAATTAAACAAAAATCTTGGAATTGGGAAGAAGCGTGTAGGTTTTGGACAGTCATCAATGCTCATATTTTGATGAAATAATAAATAAAATATGTGCGTTTATATAAACGGACAATATAAAAATCATGGCTGAAAAAAAATATTATGTTGTATGGGAAGGCAGGGAAAGAGGAATTTTTGAAGATTGGAAAACCTGCAAAAAACAAGTTGATAATTTTTCTGGGGCGAAATATAAAAGTTTTTCGGATAAAGAAACCGCAGAAAATGCCCTAAAAACAGGTGCAAGTACATATTTTGCCCAAAATATTACCAAAAAAACACAAGAAAATGCGTCTATTAAAAAAATAGAAAATACTACCCAAAATACTCAACACATTCCACAAGATAGCATATTTGTAGATGCTGCGTGTAGTGGAAATCCTGGCGTGATGGAGTACAGAGGCGTAGATATGCAGGGAAATGTGATTTTTTACCAAAAATTTGACGAAGGCACAAATAATATAGGCGAGTTTTTGGCAATTGTGCATGGTTTGGCGTTGCTCAAAAAACAAGAATTACACAATTTTACCATTTTTTCAGATTCAAGAACTGCCCTTAGTTGGATAAAACAAAAAAAAGCTAAAACGAAACTTTTGGAAAATGAAAAGAATAAAAATACTTTTGAATTTTTGAAAAGGGCAGAAATTTGGCTAAAAAATAATACCTTTGTAAATCCTATTTTAAAATGGGACACCGAAAATATGGGCGAAATTCCTGCTGATTTTGGGCGAAAATAAACAAGTTATCAGTTTTTCAGTCGTTAGTTTTTTTCAATTATTTTTTTAAAAATAAACCTATAAAAATATCATGTTTAATCCGTTTTCTAACAATTTTGATGTAAATAATGCAATTTTTTTAGCCAATATGTCAAATTTGGCATATTTGGAAGAATCACAAATCCGCACACAATTACAAATAGACCAAAATTCTGCTACAAATTTTGCTTTTATTACATCTGAAAAAATCGGTTTTGACGCAGAAGTTATCATTATTGCAGACCCTGATGCGATTATTGTAGCGTTTCGTGGTACGGAAAAAGATAGTTCCGAAGATTGGGTAAGTAATTTAGATAATCGTCTTTTGCCAAAATTTGGGGGCAATGTACATCAAGGTTTTTGGGAAACGTTGGAACAAGTTTGGGGGAAAATTACGACATATTTGGATAATTTCCGCACCAATAACCAACCTATTTGGCTTACAGGACACAGTCAAGGCGGTGCGTTGGCTATGATTACCGCCAGTATTTTGCAACAACATAGCATCATGCCACAAGGTGTTTATACGTTTGGGCAACCAAAAGTAGGTGATATGCTTTTTGCAAGTCAATACAATGTTTTTTTATTGCAACAAACTTTTAGAATTTATAATGTAGGTGATAGTGTTCCTGAAAATCCGCCCTCATTGTATCATGCAGGCACAGCAGTAGAATTGTCAGAAGATAATAATATTACCATCAAAACGGATTTTAATTTCTTAGAAAGTAGTGGGGGAGGACTTGTTTCTATTTTAGATACCATTTTTGATTTTGCGGTTGATGGCGTAAAAGCCCACAGTCTCACAGAATATATAAAACGACTTGGAGGGAATTAGGAAATTATGGATTATAAATTATGGATTTGTTTTGCTTTTAAAATAAAAAAAGGAATTTTAAAAATAAAAAAAAGGTTTTACAATAATAAAAACCTTTAAACCCAAAGAGCGTTTTTATATAATAGTTAAATGCTTTTATTTATTTTGCTCCCCCTTTGGGGGCTGGGGGGCTTTTATTCCTAATTCTTAATTCTCAATGACTTTACCTTTCGCAGATACAAAAGCGTTTTCAAGTATTTTTTTGGATTATATACAATCCGATAATATAAACACCTCACAAAAAGGTATTTTTTTGCAAAAATTTTATGATAAATTTCCAAAAATAGAAAATTTTATTGCTCAAATTGAAGAAAAAAAAACGTTTTTACCACAACAACGTGAAATTTTGGTAAAAACACTTCAAAAACAATATTCAAAAATTTACTCAGAAAATAATCCACAAAAAAAAGTAGTTTTAGACAATGTAAATGCACTTTTATTGCCCAATACTTTTACGGTTACTACAGGTCATCAACTTACTTTTTTGGGTAGTCCTGCATATTTTGTTTACAAAATATTGAGCACAATTCGCCTTGCAAACCAACTCAAAACACAATATCCTGCATACAATTTTGTCCCTGTGTATTGGCTTGCTTCCGAAGACCACGATTTTGAGGAGGTAAATCACACCTATTTATTTGGCAAAAAATATACTTGGCAGACTGCACAAAGTGGTGCTGTGGGTGATTTTGAGATGCGTGATTTGGAACAGGTTTTTGCAGAAATGCCCCAAAATGTACCTGATTTTTTTACAAAAATAAAAAATACATATCTCAATGCTACAAATCTAAGCGAAGCAATACGCCTATTAGCTGATGAATGGTTTGGTGAAAAAGGTTTGGTTTGCATAGATGCACATAATCACGACCTCAAAAAATTGTTTTTGCCTGTGATGGAAAGTGATATTTTGGGGCAAAATGTGTTTCCGATTGTAAAAAAAACGACTGAAAACCTTAGCCAAAAATACAAAACACAAATTAACCCAAGAGAAATTAATTTTTTTTATTTGGGCAAAAATGAAAAAGGTAATTTTAGGGAAAGAATTATAAAAAATACAAATGTAGAAGGGCAAGAAATTTTTGAGGTATTAAATCAAAATATCACGTTTACCAAACCGCAAATTACCGCAGAAATGCAAGAATTTCCTGAACATTTTTCGCCTAATGTAGTGCTTAGACCGCTTTACCAAGAAATGGTGTTGCCTAATATTTCTTATACAGGAGGTCCTGGTGAGCTTGCGTATTGGTTTCAGTTGGTAGATATGTTTACGTATTTTAAAGTACCTTTTCCTATTTTGATGCCACGTAATTTTGTAACCATTTTTCCAAAAAATACAATACAAAAATTAGAAAAATTACAGGTTTTGCCCAAAGATTTGTTTCTTGATGAAATAGATTTGAAAAAAACATTTCTTCAAAATCGCCCTGAACGCCTTTCGGATATTAGCTCAGAAAAAGAACAAATCACAAAAGCATTTGAAAAAATCAACCAAAAAACAGAACTTTTAGATAAAACGCTTGTGGCTTGGGCTGGTGCAGAACAACAAAAAATTTGGAAAATTTGGGAAAATATAGAAAAACGCTTAGAAAAAACAGAAGAATTAAGGTCTGAAACGGACATCAAACAACTTTTGGCAATGCGTGAGAAAATCATGCCCGAAGGTACTTTACAAGAACGAAAAGAAAGTTTTTTGAGTTTTTGGCTCAACAATCCTAATTTTTTGGAGGAAATTTATACGCAAATTGATGCGTTTTGTATGGAAATGTATGTGTTTTAAATATTGTTATCATAGATTTTCTCAAAAAAACTATTTTAATATTGGCTCTTAGTGTTGCTAAAAAACTACTTGTTTCCTAAAAATGTAAAAAATTCCAATTTTGGGATTTTTTATTTTTGTTGTAAAGACTATAAAAATAAAATAAATTGATTATCAATGTATTATAAAAAACGGTTTAATTATGGTTTGTCTATTTAATACTCTTACATACTAAAAAAATACATACTTAATACTATGACACAAACCTATACGGAGAGATGGCAGGATTATGCTAAAAACTCTGTTTCGCAATATTATACCAATCCTAAAAAATTGCAAAATTTTATATTTTTGGTGGTAGAGGATAATGAGCTTTATCAAATTCTTACCAAACAAGTATTAGAGGCTTGGGGCGGTGAAGTTGTATTGGCAGAAGATGGACAAAAATGTTTGGAAATTCTGAAACAACAAAAAATAGACCTTGTGCTTATGGATATGCAAATGCCTATACTTTCGGGTTGGGAAGCTACCAAAAAAATTCGCCAAGATTTGCAAATGGCATTGCCTATAATTGCCCTTACTGCAAGCAAAACACCAGAAGAAGAAGCACGTGGATTGGAAAATGGTGTAGATTTTTATTTGAATAAACCTTTTGATAGACAAGAACTTTGGCAGAAAATTACATATTTGCTGAATAAATAATAAAAATTGTCAGTTGTCAGCTTTTAAGTTATCAGTTTTTGTATTTTTGTTTGTATAGATTTTACAACAAGCTACTATTATTTTTTATAAAAATAATAGTAGCTTGTTTTTTTATGTTTGTTTTTTTTAATTTTTCAAGTACTTTTGGCAACAAGTATTTTTAATTTATTTTTGACTTACTTTTTGACTTGTTTTTTGACTTACTTTTTTTGATTTATGGAAAAAAATAATCCACGCACTTTATTTGCTTGGGCAAGTTATGATTGGGCAAATTCTGCTTACAATCTTGCTATCACGGTGTCTATTTTTCCTGCGTATTACGAGAGTGTAGTGCGTGCCAATTTTGGAAATCCTGCGTTGCCCAATGGCAAAATTCTTGTGCCTTTTTTGGGTTTTTTGGTGGAAAGTGGGGCATTGTATTCTTATACGCTTTCTTTGTCGTTTTTGATAGCATGTGTATTGTCGCCAATGCTTGCGGGCGTGGCTGATGTAGGAGGGAAGAAAAAAGTTTTGATGCAGTTTTTTACATATTTGGGGGCTTCTGCGTGTGCTGGTTTGTTTTTATTTACAGGGGAAAATATTACTTGGGGGATTAGTTGTGTGTTATTGGCAAGTTTGGGTTTTGCGGGGAGTTTGGTATTTTATGTGTCATATTTGCCAGAAATTGCTACGCCTGACCGTTGGGACAATCTGAGTGCAAGGGGTTTTTCTGCTGGTTTTTTGGGTAGTGTGATACATTTGGTTGTGAGTTTGGGTATTATCCTCAATGCTGGTGCATTGGGCATTACTGATGGCACACTTGCACCGCGTATTTCGTTTTTATTGGTGTCTATTTGGTGGGTTGGTTTTGCGCAAATTGCGTTTTTTTATTTACCAAATTCTCCCAGAAAAACGGAACATTCATTACCACTTTCTGCCCTTTTTTTACAAGGGTTTCAAGAATTAAATCGCACTTGGCAGAGCCTAAAAGACCTTCCTAATGTCAAACAATTTTTGGCAGGGTTCTTTTTTTATAGTATGGGGGCACAAACGATTTTACTTTTGGCAACGCTTTTTGGTGCGCAAGTATTAAAATTAGAAACCCAAGAATTGATTTTTACAACACTCCTTTTGCAAGTTGTGGGTATTATGGGGGCGTATTTGATAGCGTATATTTCTAATAAAGTGGGCAACAAAAATGCGCTTATAGGCATGGTGATGATTTGGACGGTGATTGCGATTTGTGGTTATTTTGTGCAAGACAAATTACAGTTTTATATGATAGCAAGCGCTGTAGGCGTAGTGATGGGTGCGATTCATATTTCACGGTCTACATACGCAAAACTTTTGCCCGAAAACACAACTGATACAACTTCCTATTTTAGTTTTTATGATGTGGTGGAAAAAATGAGTATCGTAGGTGGAACTTTTACATTTGGGTTGCTTTCCAGTCTGTTAGATATGAGAAGTGCAATAATTGCACTTTCTATTTATTTTGTGATTGGACTTATAATACTTTTTGGCGTAAAAATGGAAAAGAAATTATAAGACTAACATCTTTTTTTGGGATTTGGACACGAATAAAATTAGTTTTACGCATAACATACATATATAAATGCCTATTTTATATATAAAAACAAATCAAAAATGGAAAATAAAATTTTAAAATTTCTCCGCCACCTAAGTTTAAAATCCAATGTATTGATTTTTGTATTTTTTTTCTTGTGTAATCTCTTTTTTCGTGGTGAATTTTATTTTTTTGATTATGACAGTGTAAAAAACTACACCGTTATTCAAGAATTTCAGCAAGGAAATTTTCAAAATCTATTTTATCATGCAAGTCCTTTGGTCTATACCATATTTTGGTTGGGCAATTATATTTTTCCTTTGCAAATTCTGCAAATAATTATTCATTCGCTTGCTATGACCGTTTGGGTTATATTTTTCAAAAATATTTTATTGGAAAAACAACAACACGAACGCCAAGAACTTACCCAAAAATACAAAGCTAAAATCTTGCTCAAAGAATATAGTATTACGCATACGATTTCATCATTTTTTGCGTATAGTTTTTTAGTTTTTTTTGTATTGATGTTGCTTTCAAGTCATTTTTTGTGGGGCATGGGTGATTATTTGGCAATGGAAGGTTTGAGTGTATTGTGGTCTGGTTTGATGTTTGAGGCGTATTTCAAGAGTTTTGGGGAAGATAAAAACAAGAATTTCCAAGAATTGAAAAAAGCGGTTTTTTTGTTTGGTGTCTTGTATGTTACCAATTACAAAGCAGTAATGTTGTTGCCTGTGTTTGCGGTGGTGGAGGTTTGGCATTATATCTACGAAAAACGCTTTTCTTTTTCGCAATTTGTATTTTTAGGGAGTTTTGCAGTATTGCCTTTGGTGTTTTTTATGGTAATTGGGGCAATATTAGGCGTACATTTATTGAAATACCCCAAAATAATTGCCTATACTTTTGTGATGTCAAGCGGTGAAAATGTAGGTTTTGGAAAACAGATTTTGGATTTTAGTTTTTTTTATGCAGGTTGGTTGGTTTTAAATGAAAATTGGGCTTTTGGGTGGATTTTTTGCCTTTGGGGTTGTATAATTATTTCGCCTTTGGTTGTTTGTCTTTTTATTTTGGGCGTTATTATAGTTTTTGTAGCTTCTGTTTTTAGAGCATTATCCAATTTTTTTTTAAAAAACCCTTGGAGTTTAAATTTTAAAGATATTTTAGAGGATATTCGTAAAGACCCAAACCAAAAAAAACTATCAATAGAAGAACAAGAAGAAGTAAAAAAACAACAAAATAAAGAGAAACAAGATTTTAAAAACTTCATTAGTATCAAAAAAAGCACATCTTTAAAAATAACCTTTTGTTTTATATTTCTTTATCCATTTATCATGTCATTTTTGCCTCCTGCACCTCGTGGGTTGGCTTTTGTGTATCCTTTTTTTAGTTTATTTCTGTTGTTATGTTGTTTTTATATGTTGCTTTGGTATGCTAAAAATCAGAATTATGAAAGATTGCTTTACGAAAAAACATTATTTGCAGTAATTATTTGGTTATTTCCGTCTATTTTGTTGCTTATATTTAATCTTGTAAATTTTCCTGTAATTACCAATTATAATTCTAAAAAAAACCAAGGAAAAAACCAAGATTACGCACAAATTGCCTTGTATCTTCACCAAAAAAACATCAAAGAAATCGCTACCACGCAGAGTATTCAATTATTGCCTCACGCCCAAAAATACAATATCAAATTATATCCGCTGAATCACGAAAACGAATGGAAAAAACTACAATCAGAACGCCAAAAAGCTAATATCTTGCCTTTGGAATATGTATTGCTTGATGATTATTGCAAAATTTTGAATACTGAAACAAACTTTGATACTTGGTTTCAAATGCCATCTTCCCAAATTATCCAAAAATGGAGCTTGACCTCATTGGAAAATGATTTGGTGTTTTTTGAACACGCAGAATTTACAAAATTAAACTATCAAGGTACAAAAGGTAATCTACAAAAATACAGGGGATTGTTAGAAGCAAGACTTATAAGATTGGGAAATCCTCAATTGAAAAAAACCTTAAAATAATTTTTTCTAAAAAAAAAGATTTTTAATGATTGTTCAATAAAAATAATTTTATATCTTTGCAAAGTTAAATTTCCTTAATTCCTAATTTCCTATTCTTAATTATTATGATGACTCCAGAAGTACGCATTTTTTTATTTGAAAAAACACCTGAATACCTAAGCAAACTCACACCTGAAAGCACGCCTACATGGGGAAATATGTCGCCACAAGAAATGGTGGAGCATTTGGAACAAGTGATAAACAGCACATACAGCGTGGAATATGCAGGCGGGAAAGAAATGAAACCGCAACAGGTTTTTGCACGCCAAAATTTTTTGTATGGTAATACACCTTATCCACAAGGCATGGAAAGCCCTTTTCATAAAAACGGAAAACCAGCTTTGCGTTTTGCAGATTTGGAAACTGCTAAAAATGCGTTTGGTGTTGCATTACAAAAATTTACAGATTTTTTTGCGTTGCCAGAAAACGAGAAAAAAACCTATTATCACCCATTTTTTGGGGAAGTAAATGCCCAAGATATTGCACAATCATTTTATAAACATATTCTTCACCATTTTACGCAATTTGGTTTGGTGTAAAGTATTAAATACAAAATTATATATTGGCTTGTCTAAGAATTTTATGCTTAGACAAGTTTTTTTTTGCAAAAATTAAATTTATTGTAATTTAATGACTGTATTTGTAACAAATGTTTGAAACAAATACAAAAACACAAAACCATGAAAAAACATTTTTTTTCCTTTTTATTTATTTCTTTTGCCCTGATTTTTCAAGCAAAAGCCCAAACACAAAACTTTTCCATCAAAGCAAATTTTGTAGAAAATAATGGTGAAATTATCCCTTATGCAACTGTGAGTCTGTGGCGTGTGGGTAATATTGTCGTTAATAATATACCTAAAAAAGACAGCATACTTGTTAAATTTTTGATTACAGACGACAAGGGAAATATTTTTTTTGAAAATATTGCCCAAAATTCTTATAAAATCAAAGCAGAAATGACAGGTTTTGCCAATTTTGTAAGCCCTTTGATTACCTTAGACAAAGATGTAGATTTGGGTAAAATCATACTCAAAAGTGCAGACAACGAACTCGAAGCAGTAGAGATAAAAGCAAAAAGACCGCTCATAGAAATTCAACCTGATAAAATGATATTCAATGTAGAAAATCTGATTTCTGCCACAGGAAGCACCGCTTTTGAACTTCTCCAAAAATCGCCAGGCATTGTGATTGACAACAACGACAACATTAACTTGCAAGGCAAACCTGCTATGCGAATTTATATTGATGGTCGCCCTTCACCACTCACAGGCAAAGATTTGGCGGATTATCTGCGTACAGTTCAAGGTGGTGACATTGAGGCAATAGAACTTATTACACAGCCTTCCGCTAAATATGACGCTTCAGGCAATGCAGGCATTATAAATATTAGGTTCAAAAAAAATAAAAACCTTGGTACAAATGGCTCTGCTACTTTGGGTATTGCTCATGGAAAATACACACGTTACAATGGCAGTGTTACGCTCAATCACCGCACCGAAAAAGCAAGTTATTTTGTGAATTATAGCCCACGCATTGCCAAAGAATACAATTTTATCAACCTTGATAGATTTCAAAGTAGTGGCAGATACAACCAAACAAGCAATACAATTTTTGAAAATAATGCCCATAATTTGAGGGCAGGAGCAGATTTTTTTATTAGCAAAACACAAACATTTGGTATTGGTTTTAATGGTAATTTTGGAAATATGAAAGCTATCACAAACAGCAATACAGATATTGATGTGTCTTCTACAATCCAATTGCCCAACAACCTCAAAGCAGAAAATATTACTAATTCACAACGTTTCAACACTAATTTTAATGCAAATTATCGTTTTGCAGATACTTCGGGCAGGAGTTTGAATGTAGATGCCAATGTAGGCGTATTTCGCAATGACCGAAATTTTTTCCAACCAAATACCTATTCAGGCAATCAAACATTTTTGCAAGTAAATTATCGCATGATTACGCCAACCAATATTACACTTGCCAATATCAAAGTAGATTATGAACAAAAATTAGGCAAAGGAAAATTGGGTTTTGGGGCAAAAACTGCTTTTGTAAATACAGATAATAATTTTGGTTTTTATAATGTAAATGCAACCAACAATGCAGAAACCATAGATAATACAAGGTCAAATGTTTTTACATATTTGGAAAATGTAAATGCGTTGTATGTAAATTATCAAATAAAAATCAAAAAATGGGATATGCAATTTGGTGTGCGTACAGAACAAACAAACTCAAAAGGTACGCTTACCTCTGTGCAAAGCAACAACAATGCAGAAGTAAAACGTGAATATCTTGATTTTTTTCCAAGTGCAGGATTTAGCTATACTGCCAGCCAAAAACATATTTGGGGTTTGCGTTATAGCAGACGCATAGAACGTCCAAATTACCAAGATTTGAATCCTTTTGAAAATAAATTAGATGAATTGACTTTCCAAAAAGGAAACCCTTTTCTAAGACCACAATACACGCAATCCTTAGAACTTTCGCATACATATAACTATACTTTGAACACAAGTTTGAGTTATAGTAATACAAGCGGTTTTTTTGCACAAGTTACTGACACTATTCAAGGCAATAAAAGCGTAATGACTTCCCAAAATTTTGGGAATTTACAAGTGCTAAATTTGGGCGTTACATATCCTATAGAAATCAAAAAATGGTGGAATATGTTTATCAGTATTAATGCTTCACATTCGGATTATTATGCAGATTTTGGCAATAATCGTGTCATCAATCGCCAAGTGCAATCTTTGAATTTTTATGGGCAACAAACTTTTTCTTTACCCAAAAACTTTACCTTAGAATTTTCAGGTTTTTGGGCTTCACCAAGCATTTGGGCAGGGGTATATAAGACCAAAGCATTGGGAAATTTAGATATCGCCATTCAAAAAAAGGTTATGGGTGAAAATGGCACGCTAAAACTTACTTTTACAGATGTATTTTATACCACACCTTGGCGTGCTGTCAATGAATTTGGAGGATTGTATATCAATGCCAATGGCGGAAATGATAGCAGACAAATTCGTTTGAATTTTACATATCGTTTTGGTAATAAACAAGTAAAAGGCATGAAACAACGCAAAACAGGTGCAGAAGACGAAACACAGAGGATTGGGAATTAAGGAAAATTAGGAATTAGCATAAAAACCCGTTTTAATCCATAAAATCTGCGTTATCTGCGTGTTAAATATGTAGAAAAGAACACCAATGAAACAGATTGAGTAAATTAAAATGGATTTTTTTTAATATTTTTTTCTTACTACTATACATCTTTTTAGGATTTAAAAAAAAGTGCTTTGAAACGATTTAAACAAAATATTTTTATTTTTCAAAAAAATGGGTCTGTATTATAGTTTACGGAGGTCTGACCCTGATTTTTTGGAAAAATTACAAACTGATAACAGCGTTAAACACCATATTTGTTTTAATTTTTCAAAAAAACGTATTATTTTTTAGTAAAAACGATTTAAAAAAGCTTTTTTCCTACGTTTTGAATGTGTTTTTTTAAAATCTGTATAGTAGTGCGTATTTTTTTACAAAAAATCCTTAATTCCTAATTAAACCGACACATAAATAATCTGCCCATTTTCTGCCAATTCAGTACCAATAATGCCTTTACTTTGTAATTTTTCAATAATAGGCAATATTTTGTCAATACTTTCACGCATCAAAATAACCGTTTCCACAAGCGTAATTCTGCCTTGTTTGTATATAAGTGCCTCCAAAAATCTTGCTTCTAAACTATCGTCAAAATGTGTATTACGAGAAAAAGAATTGGTATAAGGAGTAGTATTTTGTGTTTGATTTGGACTTTGCAAACTATGTGTAAAATGTGCAGGAGGCAAAAATTCTTCTAATTCGTCTATTTTATTTTGTTTTTGGCGTACAAGTCGTCTCGTTACTCCTATTCCCATTGTTACAAGTGCTATTGTTTGCAATAAAAACATAGATTTTGGTAAAAAAAAATCATCAGCAATAACCACACCCATACATATCACAAGACTCAAACCAAAACCGCCAACCATCAAAATAGCATCTATAATATCTGAAAATGTGTATTGTTTTTCGGTTTTTTTGGTTTCGTTTTTTTGCATAGTAGTTTTTTTTGGTAAATGCCTTTTTAGGCAAACAAATAACACAGATTTGACAAATTAAAACAGATTTTTTTATATTTATAAAAACTGATAACTGAATAAACTGACAACCTTATTTCACCATCATAATAGGAATTACAATTTCTTTTCCCTCAAAAAGTGTATATTTTCCTTTGCTATTTACTGCGGTGAATATTTGATTTACATCTTTTAGGATAAATTCGCTTACATTATACTTTTGGGCAACTTGTCCAAGCGTTTCATCTTTGCGAAGGTGATAAAGGTGTTTTATTTTGACTTTTACACCATCTTTATATTTAAGTTTTTCTTTTCCTGTAAAATTATTCCACTTCAATACACTGTCCAAAGGCATATAATACCTACGCGCAATGCTTTCAATCGTTTCATCTTTGCCTGCTTTGTGGATATAGTCTTCTGGAATATCTTTTTTCTTTTTAAGATTTTCAAAATGCCTTATACTATCTGCCACAATGCGTTGTGCTTCTGCTTTTTTGAGTGAATCTTGCACACTTTTAATTTTTTGAGGGTTTTGCAAATCAAAAAGGATTTCAGAACTTAGCGGTTTTTCAGGGTTATTGAATGACCAAACCAACCAACCAAGCCAACTTATACAAACCAATAATAGAATAAGTGGGATATTGAAAAAAGGGCGTTTTTCCATTTGTATCGTTTCCGTTTCTTCCTCTATGATATTTTCGCTTTTTGTTGCTTGCAAAATAGCTTTTTGCATTTCCGCAAGTGAATTATAGCGGTCTTTTTGATTTTTAGCAGTAGCTTTTGCAATAATTTCTACCAAACCATCTGAAACCGCAGGATAAATGGATTTTGGCGAGGGGAGAGGCTCATTCAAAATTTTTAGTTTTATTTCTGCCAAATTAAACCCTTGATATGGATTTTTGCCTGTGAGCATTTGCCAAAGCAAAACCCCCAAAATATACACATCAGTTGTTTCATTGATGTTGTAATATTCTTGTCGTATGCGTTCAGGGGCAAAATATGTCATCAATTCCTTGTCTTCTGCGATAAGTGCTTGCTGTGCATATACCTCGCTCAGGGCGATATACGATATTTTTACTTGGTCATTGGGCAATATAAAAATATGTTGTGGGTGTATTGCCCCCCCAAAATCTTTTTTGGAACACGCAAACGCAAAAGCATTCAAAATTTCTAAAAAAATCGGAATTGCTTTTTGTTCAGGCAAAAGCCCTGAAATTTTGGTTAAAATATCATGTAAAGATTTGCCTTGTATAAGTTCCGTAATAAGATACAAATTAGGCGTTTTGGATAGATTTTTTGGTAGGTTTTCAGCAGTATTGTTTATATTTTCGGTAGGTTTTTCAGTAAGATTTTCGGTTATATTTTCAACTATATTTTTAGGTTGTTCTATTGGATTTTTTGTTTCTGTTGTATGCTCGTCTATATAATCGTACAACGTAATAATATTTGGGTGTTGGAGTTGTGCGATAAGTTGTATTTCAGCTTTGAGTGCGTTTTGTGCATCAACAGGAATATCTTTGAGGATTTGCAATACAAGATTTTTGTTAAATTGGGTGTGTTGTGCCTCAAAATAACGAAATAAAATATCTTCTTTTTGGAAATTACCAATCCTATAATGCAAAATTTTTTGTGAGGTCATTTGTAATGTTTTTTTATAATATCGTGTTGTATTGTTATGGAATAATCTAAATAAGTTAAACTAAATTGTTGGTTGTCAGTTTTTAAGTTGTCAGTTTTTGTAAATATATCACAATTTATATTTTTTAAATAAAAAAGGATAAATAAAAAATGATAAAACACGTGATTATTTTTTTCAAAAAAATAAAACATACAACTTGGGTTATGCTGAATAAATATTTAAAGTTAAATTTAAATAAAAATAAACGCAAAAATAACGCTTTTTGTGATAGTTTTATGTTTTTTTTGGAATAATTTTGTTATTTTTGTATAAGAATAACTTAAATTATCAGTTATCAGTTTTTGTAAATTTATTCAAATATGGATTTTAGGTTTGGACAAATGTTTTTTTGCTCAAACATCTTGCAATATTGGAGGAAATTCCCGAAAAATTAAGAGAAATTTTTTTATGAAACTTTTTCAGGATGCAGAAATCGCAAGTTTTACTTTCCAACAACAATATCAAAATAGCCTAAAAAATTATACAGATTGGGAAAACACCATTGAATATGCAGTCAATTATGCAGTAAAACAACGTCTAAAAGAAAAATACGAAGAAATAAAATTATAATTGGAGCAAATGAAAATACAAGAAATAAAAAAAAAAGATAGAGAAACAAAAAATATATTAATCAATATTGCCAAAAATATGAAAGCCCAAAATATTGATATAGATGTCATTGTTGTAGTTACAGGATTAACAAAAAAAGAAATTGAAAATTTGTAAAATATTTAAAAAACACTAACAAAACGCTGAATCATGAATCAACTTTCTCCTGTGGTGCGAAATCTACTTTTTTTGCACATATTTGCTTTTATTGTGCAAGCTATTTCGCTTGAAAATAAAATAGATTTGCGTGAAATATTTGGTTTGCATTATTTTGAATCCAAAAATTTTCAAATTTGGCAAATTCTTACTTATATGTTTATGCATGGGGATTTTATGCACTTTGCAAGCAACATGCTGGGTTTGCTGTTTTTGGGTAGTTTTATTGAAATGACATTTGGCTCACGTAGGTTTTTGAGTTTTTATATGGTGTGTGGCATGGGAGCAGGTTTATTCCATTATGGAATCCTTTTTGGGGAAATCCAATTACAAAAAGCGGGCATTGAAAGATTTGCAAAAAATCCTACTGAAGAAAATTTTTTGTACTACATGAATACCTTTGAAAAAAATATTGCTGACAAAAAAGCTGATGATATTCAAGGTTTTGTAGAGCATTATGAACCAAAAGAAGCGTTGTCACTTGTACAAGGGATTTTACAAAAGCGTATGGACGCTCACAATGTAGTGGGCGCTTCTGGGGCAATATTTGGTATCTTGGGGGCAATGTTTTTGTTATTTCCAAATTTGCAAATGATGTTGATTTTTTTGCCTTATCCCATCAAAGCCAAATACCTCGTAGGAGCGTATATGGTATATGAGCTATGGGCAGGCATGGGTTTTGGTGTTCCTGACAATGTAGCACATTTTGCACACTTGGGCGGTGCATTGATGGCTTTTATTTTAATCAAATTTTGGAAAATAAAAAGACAGTACTAACCAATATTATTAACTTACACACGCCAAAATCACCCAACAAAATCAAAGAACACACGCCTAAAAAAAATTATGAAAATCAATATCAGACCAATGCAAGCACAAGATAGTGAAAACGTCATGAATCTTGTGCGAGAATTAGCAGAATATGAAAAAGCATTACACGCTGTAATACTCACGCCTGAACAAATGCAAAAAGATGGCTTTGGTGCAAATCCATTGTTTGGGGCTTATGTAGCAGAAACCGAAAATGGCAATATGGTGGCTATGGCATTATATTATTACCGATATTCTACTTGGAAAGGCAGGGTTTTGTATTTAGAAGATTTGTATATTCAGCCCGATTTTAGACGATTTGGCATTGGAAAAATGCTTTTTGATAAACTTATATTACACGCCCAACAACATGATTGCCAACGCATTACTTGGCAAGTATTGGATTGGAACGAACCTGCTGTAAAATTTTATGAAAAAATTGGTGCAACAATTGACAAAGAATGGTGGAATGGCTATTTGGAGGTTAAGTAGTTAATATAAGTTGTCATTTATCAGTATAAATTTACGCAAATTTATAAACATTAACAACTTAAAAACTGATAACATACAACTTAGGTTAATCTATAAAATTTCTGCCATTTTTTTAGTATTAATGTCATAAGCACATTTAAAATGCCCTTTTGGACAGGTTTTACTGCCATGCAAACCGCAAGGACGACAATCTAAGGGTGTTTCTGCCTCCATAATGTACGATATTTCAGAAAGAGGCGTATAACCAAATGCAGGAATTGTGGCACAAAACACCGCACAAGTAGGTGCATTGACCGCAGAAGATAAGTGCATAGGAGCAGAATCATTCATATAATTCATCTTAGCATCTTGCATAAGGCTTGCAGATTCCAACAAAGATAATTTCCCTGAAAGGTTTTCTATGTGTGGATATTTTGTTTTTTGACGCAAATCTTCGCACAAATCTTTGTCTTCGGGACTGCCAAGCAAATATATTTTATATGTTTGGGGCAAGTATGTAAGCAATTCAAGCCATTTTTCGGTAGGAAATTGCTTGGTATGCCATACAGAAGTAGGTGCTATACAAATGTAAGGCGAAGTTTTGAAATGTGCAGTTTTTGCATGAATTTCAGCAGATAAATGCAACTTTGGCAAAGTACGTGTATTATCAGTGATATCGTTCAAAAGTGTTAAATTGCGGTCTATTTCATGCGTACCTGCTTCAAATTTATGTTTTATTTTATTTGTAAATAAAAAAGAAAGCGGATTTTTATCAAAACCAATTGTTTTTTTTGCCCCTGAAAATGCAGTCAAAAATCCTGTTGCCAAAAATCTTTGCAAATTAACTACAATATCATATTTCACAAGACGAATTTCTTGCAACAACTTCCACAGATTACGCAATTTATCTTTTTTTTTATCCCAAATTAATACTTTTCTAATATTGGAATTACATGACAAAAGGCTTTCATTACCTTTTCGCAACAAAAAATCAATCTGTGCATCTGGAAAATAAGCGTGTAGTTTTTCAATAACAGGCGTTGCCAAAATCACATCTCCAATAAAAGCAGTTTGTATAATAAGTATTTGCATATATTTAATCGGAAGTTAAAAGAAAAACGCAAAACTAACGAAGTTTTGCGTTTTTTATTTTAGTATTATTTATTTTCCTCTTTGGGATTAGGGGGCTTTAATTCTCTTTGTGTTCTTTTTTTGGAAAAAGCAAAGAAGCAACCACACTTATAGTTAATATTCCGAGAATAATCCAAAGCGAATAACTTGTTTTGTAGCCAATTTCTTTCAGATAATCATGTGGTACAAGCATTTTTGTACCAATAAAAACCAATAAAAATGCCAAACCTGTTTTTAGATAATGGAAAAGGTGCATTACATTTGATAAGAAAAAGAACATAGAACGCAAACCCATTATCGCAAAAATATTAGAGAAAAATACAATATAAGGGTCTTGTGTAACGCCAAATACCGCAGGAACAGAATCAACTGCAAAAATCAAATCTGTAAATTCAATAATTAAAACTACTACAAAAAGCGGTGTAACAAATGTTTTTGCCCTTTCTACATCTTTGATAAAAAATCTATCGCCATGATATTGTTTTGTTACTGCAAAATAACGGGAGGCAAATTTTACAACTGTATGATTTTCGGTGTCAATGTCTTCATCTTCATCTACAAAAAACATTTTGATACCTGAATAAATCAAAAACGCACCAAAAACATATAAAATCTGATGAAACTCATGTATCAATACCGAACCTGCAAATATGAATATAAAACGCATAAACACAGCCCCTAAAATACCATACAAAAGCACTTTTTTGTAGTATTGTTGTGGTACTTTGAACGAGGTAAATATCAAAATAATCACAAAAATATTATCTACCGACAACGAATATTCCAATAACCAACCTGTAATAAACTCTAACGATTGAATATTGCGGTATGATTGAAAACTTTGCTCTAAGTTATTAGCATTGATAATCACTTCTTCTGGATTATCTACATACAATTTGACCACTTTTTGGAGGTCTTCTATCGTATAAATGCCATGAATGAGGTGTCCATAATTGAGCAATATCGTATAAAAACCTAATGCCAACAAAATCCAAACTACACTCCAAGTTGCAGCCTCTTGAAAACTCACAGGTCTGTCATTTTTACTCAAAACGCCCAAATCTAAGGCTAACATACTGCCAATAAAAAGCAAAAATCCTGCAAAAAATATAATTTCGTTGGTACCCATTTATTTTTTAATTGTTTTTTTTATTATGAATGTATGATTTGCAACTTTACTATTATTTTATTATAGCTAATTATTATGAATAAGAAGGCAATAACAAAAATATAGTATAGTTACTGATTTAATTATTATTGATGACTAATTTTTTTGAGTTTCAAAATTAGTTAAAAATCGCAATCTTTCAACACAAAAAAGGTTTATTTTGTTTTATTTCTTTTTGAATATTTAAAAATAAAAACTAAAATAGCTTCGTAAAGTGTTGGAATAATCTCTCAGCGAAAAAATTATACCAAAAACGTACAAAGCTATTCTTTTTTTTTTAGAAAACAATTTTTATGTTATTTTTCTTTTTAACTTTCTAAAATAATATTACAAATATAGAAAATAACAAACCTGATACTGCAATACATACAGGCAACGTAAGAAGCCACGCCAAAAGGATATTTTTTAATGTGCCACTTTGTAAGTTATTGATACCGCCTTGTGCTACCATACTACCTGCAACACCAGACGACAAGATATGTGTTGTACTCACAGGCAAGCTGATAAGCGTGCTGATAGAGATTGTACTTGCTGCCACAAGTTCCGAAGATGCGCCTTGTGCATAAGTAAGATGATTTTTACCAATTTTTTCGCCTATGGTTTTTACGATTCTTTTCCAGCCAATCGTAGTACCAATACCCAATGCAATAGAAATCATCACAATAACCCAAGTAGGTGCATATTCTATATGTGATTTGAGCGATTTAATGTTTGAGTTGAGTTGTGCTTTATCTTTTGGGGAAAGTTTTAAATTTTTTGTGCTTTTTTCTAATTTTGACAATATTAAAATATTTTTCCTAACCGTAAAACGGTCATTTTCTGGAATATTAGAAGTTGCAAAAGATTTATTGAGAATAACCGCAGTTTCTGTTAATTTTTCTTTGGCGGTTGTAAGTTGTTTTTTTGCTTCTGCGTTTTGGATTTTTGTGTCATCTATCGTATTTATAATGCTCGCTACTTGTATAATATCCTTGTGCATAGTTGCAGGATTATTATGTTGGCGAAGGGCAAAATATGCAGGTGCAAAACAAATCAGTACCAACATCACAAGTCCAACGCCTTTTTGTCCATCATTGGAACCATGCGAAAAACTCACACCTGAACATGTAAGCACCAATAAAGCACGAATAAAAAACGGTGGTGGTGTATCTTTTTTTGGCTCTGTAAATAAAATATTTGCTTCTACCTTTCTACCATTTGCAATAAAAAGTCTTTGAAGTAAAAAAACCAACAAAAAACTCAATGCAAAACCAACTAAGGGCGAAACCATAAGCGAAATGCCTATTTCAGAGGCTTTGCTCCAATTTACACCATTCAAATCACCTTTCATAAAACCATACGCCAAACCTACGCCCAAAATAGAGCCTATTAACGTATGAGAACTTGAGCAAGGTATGCCATAATACCACGTACCCAAGTTCCAAGCTATAGCTGTAAATAATAATGCAAGTATCATAGACACGCTTTGTGCCATGTTGTTGTCCATTATCGCATCAGCAGGCAACAAATACACTACACTCATAGCTACACCTATTCCGCCTGTAAGCACGCCCAAAAAATTGAGAAAACCTGATAACAACACCGCCCAACGGGGTGGCAGAGAATTAGTGTATATCACAGTAGCTACTGCATTGGCGGTGTCGTGAAATCCATTGATGAACTCAAACGCAAAAACCGCCACTAAACAAAGCACCAAAAGTGCTGTAAGACCTATTTCCAATCCAAACATAAAGTATGCGTAGGGGATATGTGTTAGGTTTAAATAAAAATTGATTTGATAATAACGAAAAATAAAAATTTTGTGTAGGCTTTTTTAAACATTAAAAACCAGTACAAAGTCTTTTTTTTTGTAAAATTAAAGCACAATTTCCGTTGTTACCAATTTTATTATTGTTAAAATGGTGAAAATGGCAAAAAATAGCAACTTTTAGATTTTAAAATATTGATAATCAGTGTTTTATCCAATGTTAAATTTTTATTAAGTTTTCTTTAAGGTAAAAAACTATTTGATTTCACCAAATATTCTTTGGAATTATAAGTTTCATAAAGATTTTTTAGGAAAAATTTACAATATAAAATTTTTAGGTTTTTTGGTAAAATAGCTTTAAATTTGATCTTTTAAACTTTGACCTTTTTCATGCGTCAATTTGTAATATCAGATATTCATGGTTGTTTGCAATCACTCAAAGCACTTATAGCCAAAATAGGACTTACTTTTGAGGACGAATTATATTTTCTGGGGGATTATATTGATAAAGGGAAAGATAGTGCAGGTGTGATTGACTTTATATTGCAACTCAAAGCAGAAAATTATCATATATTTACGCTCAGAGGTAATCACGAAGAAAATACGCTTTATGCCTTAGAAAATTATAACCCAAAAACCTTTACGCATTTTGTAAAAACATTAAATAAAAGCGGGAATTTATTAGGTAAAAATGGGCGTTTAATTGAGAAATATCGTCTTTTTATGCAAGAATTACCTTATTTTTTTGAATTAGAAAATTTTTGGCTCGTGCATGCAGGTTTTAATATAAAAAACCCTGAAAAATGCTTTACAGATACGATTTCAATGCTTGAAAAAAGAGAAGTACAATATGATGAAACACTTTTCAAAGGCAAAACCATTATTCATGGACACCAAATCTACTATCTTGAACGTATTACAAACGCTATTTCGCAACGCAACAAAATAATTCCGCTTGACAATGGCTGTGTTTACACCAAAAAACATAAAATTTATGATGTTTCTAAAATTGGTCAATTAGCTTGCTTACAATTAGATAATTGGGAACTTACATTGCAACCAAATATAGATAATTAGGACTTTCGTTTTTCCCCAATTTCATTGGGGGTTATTCATAAATTATAGCTGTTTAGGGTTTAGTCAAAAACGCTATGGAAATAGTTTTAAATTGCACAGGTGGAGGTTTCTCCCTATTTTTTAATTTTTTACCTAAATAGATACCATAAATTTAACCTTACAAGGGGTTATTTTGTGTAGAAAGTTGATAGAACCTCTTTAGTGGTTCAACTTTGAATAGCCCCAATGGAATTGGGAGTATAGGAAATTAGGGATAAATAGCCAAGTACATTTTTCTCTGTATTAATTCCCACGTTTCAACTTTTTGAACACTTTAGACTTTTTTATCCACTTTTCCAAATATTCTTCTGATATTTCTAAATCTTCAAAAAAAACATCTGTATTTTGTATAAAATCACTTTCAGTATCTTGTTTGAATGTGTAATTTGCATGGGCATAAGTTGCCAACGTGTAAGAAGTATGGCAAAGATGATTTTTTGAAAAAAACTCTAAGACATTTGCACCATTTGAAAACATCAAATTTGTAAGGGCAGAACCATGTGGTGCAATAATATTCTGGGCAAAATAAAAAATTTTCGCTTGTTCTTCTACTGAAAGATTATCCATTTTGCGGTATTCTATGTTATATTTTGCTAATAATTTTAATAAATTTTCTTCATTTCGCACCTTACGCCAAGCCACATCTCCGCGCGCAATGTAAATATTTGGGGCATAACAACAATTATGCGAAAGGTCTAATTTGGCAAAAATCTTTTGGCGTACATATTCAAAACTTTCTTTGTCCAAATATCCAATATCCCCATTTTGACGTTCCCAATAACTAAAAAAAGCCAAATATTTGTCTGCTTTGCAAGGTTGATAGATAATTTTTTTTGGAGAAATGCCCCAGAATCCTAACGTTTCATACACAAATCTCGCAGGAACTGCATCACCAACATAAAAATAGTCAATTTTTTCCAAACCAAAATCGCGCTCATATATGCGTAAAAGTGGCAACACCAACCGCAACCAATGCCCATAATGCGTAGCAGGTGTATTGCACAAATAGGCGATTGTACCTGTAAGTTTTTTGGTAAAAAAAGGTAGTTTTTGTTTAAAAATAGGCAAATCTGCTTGTTTTACGCCTTTGTGGTACCAAACATGATGTTCTTCATCTAATAAATGTTGTTGTGCAAAATAAAATTTTGGGTTATCTATTTCCAGAAAAATGCCTTCCAAATGTGATTTAAAAGGTAAAAATCGTTTTTCATTTTCATTTTTTGGCACAAAATCCTTTAATGCACTTCGCAACATTTTATTATTTTCGTCATCATTTTCCAAAAAAATTTTGTGTTTTATGCCTTTTTCTTTCAAAAAATCTATATTATCCAATGGAATAAATAGGTTTTTGGGTGATTTTCTGAAAGGATTTAGGATTCTGTGGAGGATTTTGGTAAATAAATTTTTTGGCATTTTTTGGTTAAATTTAAGCTAATTTTTTTGAAAAATATCTACATAAACCCCTTCATACAACCCTGCAACACGTTTTTGGGTGTATTTTGCTAATACTTCAAGGCGTGCTTCGGTGCGTATTTGTGTATAATATTGGTGATTGGCACAAAAATAAATGCCTTTTGCCAAATCTTCTGCATTTTTATATTGGGCAATATAACCACTTTTTTCATGCGTGAGCATTTCGGGAATCCCTCCTGTATCAAATACCACCGCAGGCGTGCCACACGCAAGCGTTTCCATGAGCGTATTCGGAAGATTGTCCTCCAACGAAGGCAATACAAATACATCAGCACTATTATAGGCTTCACACAACGCATTTACGCCTTGCAAAACACCTAAATTATGCACATTGAAAGGTAAATTTGGTAGGTCTTTGGGTGTTTTTCCAAAAATCAATAATTCAACATGAGGCACAATATCCGCATATTTTTCCTTTAAAATTGCCAAACTTTCCACCAAATACGCAAAACCTTTGCGTTCATCTTGGATATTCATTGCCCCAAATAAAACCAAAAATTTATCTGCTGGGAGATTAAGTTTTTTGCGAATTTCTTGTTTTTTTTCAACAGAAAAAGGCAAAAAAATGTCTGTATCAATCGGATTAGGAATTGCGGAAACTTTGGGCAAAAAACTTGAATGAATACTACGTTTTACAATACTGCTTTTTTGGGTTTCTTGTGCAATCCATTCACTACAACCAACCCAATGAATATTTTTATTATAAAAAATTTTAAATTTTACTGTGAAAATCTGATTACTCCAATCTTTTTTACCCGAAAAATACAACATTGGACAATTTCCGCATGACGTTTCAAAACCCTTGCAATCACCTGCATAATGACAGCCACCTGTTACCGCCCAAAGGTCGTGCATTGTCCAAACAATAGGCTTATTGAGGGTAAGTAATTTTTTAAGATTTTTTAAAGATAAGAACCCAAAATTTATCCAATGAATGTGCAAAACATCAGCCTCTTGCACCCAAGCGTGTTTGCTAATATCCCAACCATGTGAAGCAGGCGAAAAAGCAAAGCGGTATTTTTTATGTTTCACTGCCAAACGCACCAAAAGTCGTTCTGCCATGAAAGTCCATTTTGTATAATTTTTTTGCCAAAAGGTATTTGAAATGCCTGCTTGTTTATCTATCTCTTTGTCTGTTTGCTTAGATAATTTTGAGGTATTTGATTTATTGGGATTTTCATACAAATTTAAAATTTTTATATTCAAATCCGTAAATTTTCCCAATGCGTCAGCCAATCGCTGACACGCAAGCGAAGCACCGCCATAATTGGGAAAAGTATTGAGCAGTAAAATGTTTTTTAAGGTTTTTTTTGGTGTATTTTTAAGGTTATTCATGTGCAAAAATACATAAAAATCGCTGTAATTGTTTAGCCACTAACCCTCAAAGGGGGAACAAATACATAAAATTCCTTATATTAGAATATTTTTTTGATATTTGGGATAGGAAATGCTAAAAAAAGGCTTATTTTATCGCATCAAAAGTGGCAAATTAACCCCAATATTAACCTGAAAACCTAATTTTGGCACCATATCCACGTTGCTAAGTCCTATATTGTAGCCCAATGAAAAAGTACCAGCACCAAAAAAACTTATGCCAACTTGTGGGCAAACTTGTACACTTGCGTTCTTGAAATCCATATCTTGGGCAGGGTAAAAGCGTGCTTGCAAACCAGCCATAAAAAGACCTTCAAAAGTTTGCTCAAAACTTATTTTTGGCACAATGCGAAAATCATTTTTAAATAAATAGTTTGTTTCTATACCTGCACAAATAGACGTAATACTTGTAGGAAATGATAAAAAACTACTTTCCGAAGATATAAAAAAACCACCTGCTTGTATATCAGTATAAAAACCGCCTCCATGCACGCCTGTATTACCTTTTATAGAAAAAATATTGTCTTGTGCAAATAGATTGGTATAAGAATTAACAAAAATATTAGTTAAAATAAGAAATATGTAAACAAATTGGATTTTCATAAAATGATTTTTTGTTTGTGATGTGCGTTTATCATGGAGGATTTTCTCAAATTATAATGCTTCTTATAATTCCTCAAAAAGACGTTTTAAAGGAAAGAAATTTATACCAATGCTTACTTCAAAACCCAAATCTGGGGTAACATCACGATTATTGAGCCCTACATTGTAACCAAATGCAATATACCCAATTCCTATACCACTTATACCCACTTGTGGGCATACTTGTATGCTTGCATCTTTGAAATTCATGTCTTTGGCAGGGTAAAGTCGTGTTTGCATACCAAACATAAGCAGACTTTCTACAAAATAATCAAAACTTATTTTTGGTACAAGACGAAAATCATTTTTAAATAAATAATTGTGTTCTATGCCTACATTAAGGGCTGTAATCCTTTTTGGGAAAAGTGCAAACTCTTGTGGGTTTTTGGAATAGGATACAGAAAAAAGACTTGCCTGTATGTCTGTGTAAAAACCACCCCCATGTATACCTGTGCTATTTTTTATGGAAAAATGGTTTCCTTCAAGCACATTGTCATCATGATATTGCCCCATTTGTGCAAATAAATAGGTATGGGAATTAAAAAAAATAATACTTAAAATAAAAAAGATAAGAAAAAAATTACGATTGTTTTTCATAAAATTGTTTGTAAGAAAAATCATAAATACAAATATAGATTTAAAATATAGCCCCAATATCAATAAAATTGTATAAAAATTACAAAATCAACTCTAATTTGAAAGGTTTTTTTTCTAAAACATTAATTTTTTTGAAAATAAGTTAAAAAATCTTAAAATAAGTAGGCAACCATTTAAAAAAACAAGGTCTTAGTAGTATAAAAAAGAAAAACCATAACAAACAAAAGATAAAAAGTAATTTTTAACCATTCTCAAGAATCTTAATTCCTTAAAAATCCTAAAAACCCTCAATTTATACTACCATGGACAATATTCTGTTTAACCACCGATATTTTGATGTAAATTACAACAATTTTTTACAAGGTTTTTCACTTGCTTTGGCAAACTTCGAACAAAACCCACAAGAAAAAAAACAGCTTAAACGTGTAATGCGTAATGAGCGAAAAAGAAAATAATAGCCCTCAACCCACAAAGGGGAAGCAAATACAAAAAAATTAGACGAAAATTTATAAATATTTAAAAAAAGGTCTGTACTTATTATATAAGTACAGACCTTTTTTGTTAATTTTTTAGGGGCAACCCTTACCCCTACAAATTACCCGTTTTTATGAAAAAATGACAAAAAACCTAATAAAGATAAATATTGCAATTAGGTAACCATTTTTGAAGTTGTGGTCTATTTTGGATAAGCGTTCCTTTAAGATACAAATATTTTAGTTTTTTACATTTTTTTATTTCTTTTGGGATAGATTTAATAGGGTTTCCTGCCAAATCCAACATTTCCAATTTTTTGAGATTTCCAATTTCTTTTGGAATAATTGATATTCCATTGCTATCCAATCTTAGGATTTTCAAATTTTGTAATTGCGTGATTTCCATTGATAGAGTTTTGAGGTGATTACTATTGAGCCAAAGGGTTTCCAACATTTGGAGGTTATGTATTCCCTTTGGCACAAACTCAATTTTGTTATTATTTAGCCAAAGATTTTCCAAATTTTGAAGCTGATATATTTCTTTTGGGATATATTTGATTTTATTACCATACAAATTCAAATCTTTAAGATTAGCCAGATTACTAATTTCTTTTGGAATTTGTATAAGTTGGTTATTAGATATATTTAATTCTTTAAGATTTGTTAGGTATTTAATTTGATTGGGAATTATTCTACATTTATTACCTTCCAAATCCAAAATTTCCATATTGATGAGTTTACCTATTTCATTAGGAATTGTTTTAAATTGGTTATTTGCCAAATTTAATTGTTGTAAATTGGTCAATTCTTTTATTTTTATAGGAATATTTTGTAATTGATTACAAGATAAATCCAAAAATTTAAGATTTTTGAGGCTTTGAATGTGGGTAACCCAAGTTGTGAGTTTATTTTTACCCAAATACAACGATTCTAATTTTTGGAGTTGTGTGATTTCTTTTGGAATGTTGGTAATTTGGTTATTTGATAAAAACAAACATTCCAAATTTTGAAGTTGTGTGATTTCTTTGGGAAAACGCATAAACAAATTATCTTCCAAACGCAAATGAGATACATTTTGGAGCAAATTTATTTGTTTTGGTAGTTTTAAAAGTTGTTTTTTGTCTAAATGTAAATACTTTGTTTGAAACATATCTTTTTGTGGAGGGAAAGTATATTTCAACAAAAAAAACATTAAGATTTTGGTATCTTTATCAAATTCAATTTCAAAATATGCTTTAAATTCTTCTTTATATTTATATATTTTAGAAAGTCCTTTTTTGACATTATCTTCCTTGCCACTTGTGCAAAGCCTTAGCACATTTTTAAATTTTTCGGTCATTTTATTATAAAATCTTGTTTAATATTTAATTAAAATTTAACAAAATTAGCAATAAAAAATACTTAAAAAAATACTTTTGTTTAAATAATAAAAAAAAATAGCCAAAAAAACATATAAATTTATTTTTTAAAAGGGTAGTACAGCATCAAAAAGGCTTATAAAAGTTTAAAACCTTTATAAACTTTTGCAAAAAAAAATATAAAATTAAGGTTGCACAGGTGGCAGTTTCTTCCATTTTTTAGATTTTTTTTAACCTATAACGTAAAATAGTTCTTACCTGACATAAAATAGTTCTCACCTGACATAAAATAGTTCTCACTTGACATAAAATAGTTCTCACCTGACATAAAATAGTTTTCACTTGATATAAAATAGTTCTTACCTGATATAAAATAGTTCTCACTTGATATAAAATAGTTCTCACCTGACATAAAATAGTTATCACCTGACATAAAATTGTTTTCACTTGACATAAAATAGTTCTCACCTGACATAAATTTTTGTTATTTTATGCAATTACTTTGTTATTTATACGTATTTATGCATAACTTTAATTTAATTTTTTTATTTTCATTTACATATTTTTATATATGAAACAAATATTTATGATAACAATTCTATAGAATTTAAACAAGTTGGCGTTTTTATCAATAGAACTTTCGCTATCCCCCAATGAAATTGGGGGCTATTCAAAATAGAACCTCTAACGAGGTTCTAAAAACTAAGTCCTAACCCCTTTATGGGGTTAAACTATGAATAACCCCCAATGAAATTGGGGGAAGCGAAAGTCCTATATCAAAAAAAATGCTTTTCTCTTTTGAGGGAAAAGCATTTTTTTTTGTTGTTATGTTTGTTTTGTCATCTTTATATGGTCTTAGCAAAATGTTAAGACCCATAAAATAAAGTATATGTTTAGGTTTTAATTAAAAATGCTATGAAAATAGTTTTAAGAGAATGCACAGGTGGCAGTTTCCCACATTTTTTATTTTTTTACCTAAATAGATACAAAATAAATTTAAAATAAACAATTTACTTTCTTTTGTATTTATTCCCCTCTGGGGGCTTTGCTACATTTTTATCCCTCTCACTTTTACCTTGCAATATACAGTTTCCCAATACCATTTTTGAAAGCCCTATCACCTGCGGTATTTCTCAAATCAATATCTTGTCCTTTGCTACGCATAATCACACGATAAAGATACACACCATTTGCAAGTTTGTCGCCATACTCATCAGTACCGTTCCACATATATTCAGTGATGTTGTTGCCTACTTTTATATTGCCTATTTCTGCTTGTGTAATTTCTCTGATAACTTTTCCGCTTACAGTCATGATTTGGATTTTTATTTCATCAGGAATTTCTTTGCCTGTGAGTGTAAATACAAACCTTGTGTGTGAAGAAAAAGGATTTGGGTAAGGATACACATTTGTAACAGTGCTTTCATTTACAATTTCAAAACGAATTGTATAAGGCGTACTTCCTGCCCTATTGCCTGTGCCATCAGTACCTTGTGCCCTAAGCGTATAAATACCATTTGGCAGATTTTCTTTTTGGATATTAAATTGCAAAACACCATTTTCTATTTTGTAAGTTACCAAAGGTTGCGCAGGGTTAATGTCCTCAAAATCACACGTAGCACATGGACGCTTGATAGCAACCAACAAATTACTCGTATTCATAGGCACATAGCGGTTATTATCACGCAAAGCAACCGTAATAAGCGGACTTGGCGAAACAATTTCTCCGTCCATGATTTTTTTGCCATCAAAAGCAACCTCCAATAGGGGAGGGGCATTGTCTTTTCTAATGGTAAATGGCACAGTCAGAATATTATTTTCGTAATAATATTCTAAAGTAAGATAAGGATTTACAAAGGTTTTCAATTCATAATCTCCACCAAAACCAAGCGTTCTTACCCAAAAATCAAACCTCGTTGTTTCACGCAAAGCAGGTGCTTTTATTTTCATGGTACTAATGGTTTGGGCTAAGGTTTGTTTGTTGCGAATGGTAAAAGTAACGGTCAAACTATCTGTCAAAAACGACACATTACCAATATTTGTAAAAGCAAAATTAAGTTTAAAATCTTCTGCTTCGTCTTTTGGCGGAATTACATAATTAACTGCCCCTACTTTTGCCACATCTATCATACCCTCTGGCACGCCATCATATAGCACCATCCATTTTTTGATTTGTGGGGCGGTTTTTTGCAAAGTATCTGCTATAGTTGCTTTCAATACCATATAAGGGTATTGCGAGGCACTTATAGTTGAAATATTAAAACTTGGCGTATTAACCGTAGCAATAGGTGATGCAGATATATTGCGGTTTGCGTCCATGCCAAACACTTCAAGGCGGTAATAATCACTTGTATTTTCTTTTTTGATGTTGTGGATTACTTCTTTCCACTTGGTCGCAGGTCCTATCACTGAGGAGGTAATCGTACCATAAAATTGTGGTACTTCTATTGCTCCATTGAGTTGGATTTTTTCCCTTGTGGCAGTTGTAGGATTGCTTGCAGTTACTTCAAAAGCTGTTCCCATTGCACCGCCTTTTTTACCCAAAATAATATAAGGGTGTCCATTTTGGAGGGTATTATATTTGTTTGGATTTCCGCCTATTTGTGCAAAAACATTAAACGTATTGCTTGGGAAACTACTAAAATCAATATTTCCTTTGGTAAAAAACAATATAAAATCACCAGTTTGTACTTGTGTTAAAAAGTTTTGCAAAGCTCCATTTGCGATTTGACCATTGTTATAATAATTTGCTATTTTGAGTACCTGTCCGCATGAATTAATCTGATTTACCAAACGAGGATTGCCTGTTGTCTTATCAAAAGCCATACAAACAATCGTATTCAAGCTACATTCATTTATACCTGATATTTGAGGACCTTCAAAATCCACAAATGTATTTGTTTTTACAAAATTAGTATCAATACCTACAGGCGTTCCCCCTATGGTTTTTACCGTAATTGCCTTTGAAATTTTTGCAAAGTTGATGCGTTTTGCATTATCATCTCTTACCATTTGGTAGAGTTGTGCTTTGGGGAGTTGTGTGTAGCGACTTTGCGACCAACCTTCCGAACTATTTTTGATGTAAATAAAAGAACTTTCGCCCCATATAGCATTTGGGTTGCCTATTTCATCAGCATAATTTACACGCCAAAAATACACTGTGCTATCTGTACTATTGTCTGTTAATAAATTTACGTCCCAATTCCCTTGTTCACCTGCGGTGATAATACTTGCTTGTTTGGCTGGACTGCTAAATGTACTAACGGTATCTATTTCCACAATAAAATTTCTGCCTTCATTTCTACCACTTGAAGCCAAAAACCTAAGGCTTGTCGGTTGCACATTTTGGATACTGTATTCAGGTGGATATATTGGAATTACGCCCACTTTTGGAAAGAAAAATTCTAAAATCCCAGTGTTATTATCTTCTCTTATTTCATCAATTACATTCAAATAATCCAAATCCACTTGAATGCGATTTAATCCAAAAGCATCTAATCCGTTTTCCCTTTTCAACACAAAAGTCAAAGTATCCCTATATTTGATATAAGGATAACCAGTAGGTTTTAAAAAGGTGGTAACTATACCATTGCTATAAGTGCGTTTTACACGTACAGAAAGCATTTGGTCAGGTTTTATTCTACCCAAATTGGACACCACAATACGTAATTTGAATGAATCTGTGGAAGCGGTAATGGCTTTGTTGTCATAACTTTCCAAATACAATTGATTATTTGCAGTATAATAATCTACTTTGTCTGCACTTACAAACTTAATAGAAGGGTCGCCTTGCAAAATCATTTGTTGTGCGGTTGATTTATCTACTGCGTTGTCAGGTGCAAGCCTAAAATTTTCTTTTAATAAATCTCCAATAGGTTTGCCAATTAAATTAAGTTGTTGGAAAGAAAGCGAATAAAAACGTGTAGTATATTCATACAAAGGAATAGAATACCCAAAAAAACTATGTGCCACAAAACCTATTGCCCCCCTGTCTTTGGTCAAAATCCAATCCTCAGAAAGGGCGAAAGTTGATGAAAAAATACCACCTAACTGACAACCATTCGTCAAAATCATAGGGTATTTACCCTTGTTGCGGTAATTTTGGAGGTCGTCAGAGGCTCTGCCTATTTCCAAATCAGTAGTATTGATACCAGAATGTCCAAAAAATGTGATAAGCCCTACACCACGATTAACCAAATCCGAAATATTGATAAGTTCCACAGGATTGGTAGTAGTTTTAGATGCAGAACTTACCCTTGCACCCAAATATAATCCTTCTGCAATGGTTTTAAAATAATCTGTATAACTTCTAAAAAGTGTTTGTTCAACTGAATTATTGCCCCCTGTAAGGTGTATAAAGTTTTTTTGCCAAAGTGTATTGTCTGTACTTTCATGTTCTAATACTTTATCCAAATAATTTTTGATTTGCAAAGGCGAAGTTACAGAAATTCTGCCAATCGGGATATCATTATGTGGTGTGCCTGTATTGTTAAATCCTGCCACAAGCACATTGTCAGACGCTGGCACACCTCCTGTTGGCACTAAGTCAAGGGCGTAATGATTGGGGTTTTGGCGAATATTCAAATCATTGTACTGTCCATCTGGCAAAGCACCTGCTTTCCCTATTAAAAACATATATTTTGGCGTACCATTTTGATACATATATTCCGCAAACCTGCGAATTGCCAAAGGCGTTTTTTCCCCAAAAGCAAATTGATTATACAACGCATCAATATTCATCACCAAAGGCGTAAAACCACCGCCCAAAGTGGTAGCTTTAAAATTTGAATAGGCTTGTACCATATCTTGCCCATTCAAAGGCACACGCAATTTTGGGTGTGATATGATTAAATAATTATATTGTGCTGGATTAACGATTTGTTGAAAGAAAATTCTTTCTTTTTTGGCTACTGCCAAAGGTTGGTTATTGTGGAGGTATAATTTTGTGGAAATTGTGCCATTCAATACTGTTTGCAAATTGCCTGCATTGTTTTGCACAAATGGCAATGCAATATTATCCTCGTCATTGATATTGTAAAGTGTGTAATTGGCAGGTACATTGTTGATTTGCAAAAAATTATTTGCATTGCCTACATTTGGTACTGAAAAATACGCAGGATTATTGCCATTGGCAATATATGTTTGTGGGTACGTGATTTTGGCATAAGAAGTTATAATACCCCCCGAACCTGACCCATTTGGGCAAATAATCCGCACAATCGTATTCGTCCCAATATCAGATAATTGTAGATTGACATTTGCAAATGCTTTTTGATGCGAAATCCCATTACCAGTTGATACCAAACGTAATGTACTCACAGATGCCCCAACCCATATCTGAAATGAATAATTGCCTGTAGTATTGCCTGCCAAAACAACTTCAAGTTTTGGGACGAGTCCAGCGTTGGCATTGTAAAAATTGGGTGTATCAAAACTTATATCTCTTGAACTATTTGGGTTAATAGGATTGGAAGCCCAGCCTTCGCCTTGGTCAAATTCTGCCAAATAAATAATCTCGTTTGTACCAACCCTATAATTTTGTCCTAATGAATATCTTTCCGAAAAAAACTGCAAACCTTCCGCCCAATGATATGCTACATTGCTTGCTTGCAAGGTCTGTGAAGGACTTTGTACCATGCGTTTGCCTTGTGAATTGGTAAGATTATGCGTCAGAAAATATGCAGTGGTATCTGAATATAAATTGTAATGTGGATTCATTTGTTCAAATGATGCCACATACAAACCTACATCTTGCGTACCATCATTACGTTTGCCATAAAATTCTATGTAATCATTGGCATCAAACGTATTATCTTGTTCGCCTTGCACAAAAATTGCTTGTTCTCTGCCCCTAAAAAAAATCTGCATTTGCTTAGGATTTACGCCTGTCATGCCTAAGGCATCAAGGTCAGCTTTTGAAATGCGATAAATCCCTGTTTGTGCAACAGATAATTTATAATAATTTTGGGCGAAATTTATCCAATTTTGTGTTTGAACTTGGGCAAAAATTTTATTTTTTTGCCCAATAACAAGGCATACAAAAGTGCAGACAATTAGTAATAAACGGAAGATATTTTGCATCAGATTTATATATTTGAGATTTATTTTTTATACAACCCAAGTATTTTTAAAAAATTAACAACGTGTTTTATAGTTTTCTGTGTTTAAAACACAAATTTGAACAAATTTACAAAAACTATCAACTTAAAAAATGATAACTGTCAATTTGTATTAGTATAAATGAAAAAAAATACAAAAAAGTAAGCCTATATGAAATAAACTAAAAATTTATATTTTGATAACGACATTTTTAAATTTTATCTAAAAAAATCCGTTTAAATTCGTTCAATCCGCGTTATCCGCGTGCTTAAAAAGAATGAAGATTATGCGGATTTTAAATCATTTTATATTTTAGGGGAAAACAAAAAACTTATGTCGTTATTAAACTTAAAGATAAGACTTAATTTATTTACAAAAACTGACAACTGAAATTATCTAAACTCCAATGTCAGAAAGTAATGTTTTACTTTTCAAAATAATCCATGAAGCTAAAAGGAAAGGAATCAACAACACCACAAAGCCCAATACAAAACCAAATCCAATAACATCTATACCTAAAAAACTAAACATATAGGCTTCCATCTCAAAAAATGAAGTAGGGATATATACAAACCGACTAAATGTATAATCCTTTGAAGTAAAAATAAGCCCTAATGAACAAATCAACAAAACAATCCAACATAATGCACATATCGCCAATAAAAACACAAAAATTAAATTAATAGACAAAAAAAAAATAAAAACAACCGCCAAACCCAAAAAACTTTGCCCAATGCCCTTATAACGTGTGCAATGTATTATATTTTTCTTGTGAAACCTTTTTTAATATTGTGCCTCCCCATATCACAATCCCCACAAAAACAAACAAAAAAGGGGCTATTGTAAGCACTGTAAGTATGTTTTTTTCGGAAAAACTTTTTTCCGTAAAAAGACTGAACACTATGAAACCATAAAACGTCAGTGCGATATAACCAACCGTTTTTAAGATGTTGCCAAAACTTTGCGGTGTTTGAATGGTTTTGTATAAAAGTTTACCGCTTAAACGCAATAAAAAAATGGTGTATAAAAATTCTAACATAATATTATGTATATTTTTTTTGGTTAGGTTTTGTGTAATTGGTGTAAAATATTACGTGAAAATAACGTGGAAATGCTAAAATACAAATTTCTCTTTTTTATATCAAAAACAATCAAATTTATAAACGATAGTGTTTTTTGTGAAACTAAATGTTTTTGTTAAATATGAAAGCTAATTCAATTCATTTTTTATAGTTTGTGTAAGTTCTTTTGGTTTATTAATTGTCATAAAATGTCCGCCTTTCAAAATTTTAATATCAGCATTAACAAATTTTATAGGTAAAATTCTATCAGAAGTTCCATGTATATGTTTTATATTTTCATGTTGAATAGTATTTTTCCAATTTATAATTTTGTCAATTGCCCAAGTTAAGAAAATAGCATTTGTATCACACAAGATTTCTGCTAAAAGCTTTTTATCATTTTGGGTTGTTATGCCAAAAAACCAGTTGCTTATAAAATTTGGTTTTTTTAAAACGTTTGTTGGTAAAAATTTATTTAATTTGAAAAAACCTATAATTTTATAATAAAAAGGAATTTCTTTTTTAGTTTTTGCTGAAGCAATTAAAATTATTTTTTCTGTTTTAATGTGTTTAGCAATTTCAGTTGCCATTATTCCACCAAAAGAAAGCCCAATCAAAATTGGTTTTTCTGTTTTTATTTGTGCTGTCAAACGAAAAGCATAATTTTCTATTGTTTCATTATTTTCAGGCAAAATCCATTCTATGAAAATTATGTCATAACCTGTAAAATCTATAAATTTGAAAACACGTTTATCTGCACCAAGTCCACTCAAAATATAAATTTTTTTCATTTTTGGTAAATATTTATATGGGTATATGTATTTTTTCTATGATAATTTGCCAAAAAAATCGTATATTTGCCTATGAAAGAAACTACATTTTCCCCCAAAATAATGAAAGAAAATAACATTTTATATATTTGGGATGTTATTCGCAAAAAATTTATACAACTTACACCTGAAGAATGGGTACGACAAAAGTGTATTTTTTTATTGATAACTGAAAAAAATTATGCAAAAGGGCTTTTCCAGATTGAAAAAGCCTCAAAATATGTTCAAAAAATCAAAAGAACAGATATTTTGGTGTATGATACACAAGGCGAACCTTTTTTGTTGATAGAATGTAAAGCCCAACATATTGCATTAGACATAGATGCTTTCCAACAATTATTGACGTATCACGCAATTTTTCCTACGCCTTATTTGGCTTTATACAATGATATTGATATAAAAATTTGGAAATTTGACAAAAATACAAATGAATACATACAAATAGATGAATTACCAAATGGAACAAGAGAGATTATGGATTACGGATTATAAATTATGGATTATTTTATTAATTAACCTTTAAACTATTGAATTTTAAACTTTTGACCTTTAAACTTTGTGTATAAACTTTTCATAAAACCTTTTTTATTCTGTTTTTCACCAGAAATTGCCCACAAAATTGTATTTTGGACATGGAAATTATCTTATAAAATACCTTTTGGTAAAAGCGTTTGGCGTATTTTTTTTTCTGAAAAAAAAATTAAAAGGCAAAATGAAAAAATTGGAAAAACAATTTTAGGCTTGCATTTTCCCAATCCTGTGGGCATTGGAGCGGGTTTTGACAAAAACGCAGAAATGCTGGGAGGCTTTGCACAAATGGGTTTTGGCTTTGTAGAAATAGGTACAGTTACGCCAAAACCACAAGCAGGAAACCCAAAACCTCGCCTTTTTCGCTTGCCAAAAGACTACGCACTCATCAACCGTATGGGTTTTAATAATGATGGCATGACAATAATCGCCCAAAGAATTGCAGATTTTAGGCAAAAATATGCTCAACAGAAAACCTCTTTACAACATCAACTTATTATTGGCGGAAATATTGGCAAAAATAAAGATACACCACTTGAACAGGCACACAACGATTATATGTTGTGTTTTGAAGCATTGAAAAATGTAGTAGATTATTTTGTGGTCAATGTGAGTTCGCCCAATACGCCTAATTTGAGAGCATTGCAAGATAAAGAACCACTGCTTTATTTGCTCCAACACCTCCAACAACACAACCAAAAACAAGCAAAACCTATCCCGATTTTGCTCAAAATTGCCCCTGATTTATCATTTGAACAACTTGATGATGTGGTTGATGTGATACTCCAAACGAATATTGCAGGCGTTATTGCTACAAATACCACACTCTCTCGCCAAGATTTACGTACTGATATACAAACATTAGACAAAATAGGATTGGGTGGTTTGAGTGGAAAACCGCTTACACAAAAAAGCACAGAAATTATTACATATTTGAAAGCAAAATCCCAAAATAAATTTGTAATTGTGGGCATTGGTGGTATTTTTTCTGCCAAAGATGCCTTAGATAAAATCCAAGCTGGTGCAGATTTAATACAACTTTATACTGGATTTGTATATGAAGGTACAAATCTTTTAAAGGAAATTGTAAAAGAATTGGGGAATAAAAAGCACTAAAAAAACAACCAGATACAAAATTATATTTGGTTGTTCTTCAACATAAAAACAATAAAAAATATAGTTTATCTTTGTATTTATTCCCCTTTTGGGGTTAGGGGCTTTTTAGAATTTCACCCCAAAATTCAACGCTAACACTTGCTTAAACTGTACCGCTTGGCGTGGCACACCATCAGATTGCACGATAAGCGTATTATTGTAATAAATCAAATGCGTAGCAAAACTCGTGGTAATATATTTATTTACTTTGAATGTAAGCAATGTTTCCCAATTCGCGTCCCAAAGTCCTTTGGCAAGCCAATCATTATACCTACTAAACAAAAGCAAATTACTTTTGATATTGACCGTTTTAGCTTTGTCAATATCTAAATCTAATTTGGCAGAAAAACTGGGGCCAAATTCAAACAAAAAATTTTCACCCTCTGCAACGCCAAAAGCACCAGCTTTGGAGAGTGAATCATTGAAAACGGTAGTCATACGACCTGTAAGAGGCGAAAATGTAGCAGTAAATACCTTGCTAATATAACTTGCACCTATATTGACAGTCGTAAAAGAAGGTGACAAAAATTCAGAAATCAACATACCCCTGCGTTCTTGCCCTTGTGCATCATTGAAAAAAACATTACCTGCGAGCATTTGCGTTCTAAAATCCAAACCTGCGGTATAAGCCCATTTTTCGTTGATTTTTTGGTTGTATTGGCTATTTGCAATCACAAAGTCATCTGTTTTTTTAAATTGTCTATCACTTCCGCCTACTCTTGCACCACCAAGTTGTAACGTGATTTCGTTTATCCATTTGCTTTTTGTGGTTTCTCTGATGGCTTTCCCGTTGAAAATTCCGCCTAAAGACATAGAATTTTGCCCGCCTGCTGCCCAGTTTGAGAGTTGCACATTGGTAAAACTTGCGTTGATGCTTCCGCTACGTGTCCAAGGAGAAACGGGCAAAGAATCTTTTTTTGCTTCTTCGCTTTGTGCAAAGGCATTTTGGAATAATATTACATTGGACAAGAGCAAAAAAGCCAATGAAAATGGTAGAATAGTTTTTTTCATAAAAAAAAATAAAAATTTTAGAAAATAATTTGATTTTTAGCAGTTTCATTTTTGCAAAAAATATACAAATTTTAGTTTTTTATATGTTTTTTTTAAAATAATTGCTTTGAAGATATATAAACACATTTTTTGAAATTTAAAAATAGAGGTTTTAAACATATTGACATCAAAATATTTCTCTTTTTGAGATTTTTTTATAAAAAAAAATTTTGTTATTTTTTTAATAATTTTTTGTATTTTTTAGAAAAAATTTTGTAACTTTGTGCATTAAAAATATTAAAAAAAACAACATTTTTCGTAAGAAAATAAACAAATTATCCGTATGGCGTTAGAAATCACAGGAAAAGTATTCCAAAAATTGCAAGAGGAAGGCGGTATAGGCAAAACTGGTAACAGCTGGAAAAAACAAAATTTTATTTTGGAAACATTGGATACACAATATCCAAAAAAAATAAGTATCGCTATGTGGGGCGATAAAGTAGATACATTAGCTACTATTGCTGAAGGAACAATTGTTACCGTATTTTTTGATGTAGAATCACGTGAATACAATGGCAAATGGTACACAGATGTAAAAGCATATAGAATAGACGTAAATGGCGTGCAACAAGGTAGTGGTGCTTCTACACAACAATATAGCAACAATAATACAGCACCCCGCCAACAAACTGTACCACAAAACAAGGTAACACCTGCTACAATTTCTGACGATTTTGTGCAAAATACCACAGCAACTGACGATTTACCTTTTTAATAAAAAAAACCTGTTATAATTGTAATTTTCATTTATAACAAAAAAAATACAATCAAAAAAAATACAATAAAAAAAAACATACTTATCTAAAAATAGGTGTGTTTTTTTTATTTTTATGGGGTATTAAAAAATAACAATAAAATAATATTGTGATAATAAAAAATAAATACTAATTTTAAACCCTTTTTTAATGTAGGTATTTTTTATATGATGGCTTCAATTTCTCTTTGTATTTTTTTTTGTTATGAAAATCCTTAAAAGCATTTTTTTGCTTATTAATTATAAAACTTTTTTGGTAATAGGTTTGGCTTGTACTTCCACATATATATGTACACAAATGAAGTGGGAGGCAGATTATACGATGACCTTAGTCAGTATCGCGATTGTTTTCCCTGTTGTTTTTTCTATTAGTAGTGCATACCAAAGGCGGGAAAACGCCCTCAAAGAATTGGCAATGTTGAAAAGTAATGCACTTGCATTTTATTATGCTTCACGTGATTGGACAAATGCGTCTGCTACGCCTTTGATTGAAAAAGTAAAAGCATTGCAAAAAGATTTATTTTTGACGATTAAACATTTTTTGATGGCTAAGGAAGAAATTGCGATAAAAGATGAACCAAATATTTATCATTGTTTTTCAGAACTTTCACGCATTACAGGTGATTTGCGTGAGCATGGACTTACACCAAGCGAAATCACACGTGTAGGGCAATATCACAACAATATGATGATAAGTTTCAACATTATTAAAAGCATTTATTATTATCGCACGCCTATTGAATTGCGGGCATATTATCGTTTTTTTATTTATGTTTTTGCGATAATGTATGGCCCTTATTTTGCACAATTACAACATTCTGACAAATTGCCTTGGCAACTTGTATATATTATGCCTATGATGTATAGTGCTATTTTGGTAAGTTTGGACAATATTCAAACAAATTTAGAACAGCCTTTTGATGGTGTAGGACAAGATGATATTGTGATTAATGTAGAGGAACATATTAGGCTTTTGGTGGATTAATAAAGTTGTCAGTTTTTCCAGTTGTCAGTTTTTTTTATTAATTATTTAGGGTTTCATTCAGAAACTAAATATCTGCACATTTATACCTAAATTTATACATTTTTTTTGATTTTAGATATAAAATGTATAGTATTTTGATTTTTTCATAAAAATAATCTATAAAAGCAATAAAAAAATATTTGTTTTTTTAAAAAAATATTTTAATTTTGAACAAGAATACTAAAATAATTGGAAAAAATCATTAAAAATGCAAAGCCTCAAAATCAGGTTGGAATTGAATAATCTTCAAAATATGCTGGCATAGCTCGCCACGCCTATAATTGGGGACTTGATATTTGCCAAAAGACTTTTGAAAACAAAGAAAAACACCCAACAAGCATCGATTTACATAAAAAACTGGTGGCAGAAGTGAA
>JANPJR010000096.1:0-1883 GCA_031425615.1 Cytophagales bacterium | reverse complement strand
ATATTTGTACCGTGTATCCAATTTAATACTAATGATTTTTTTTGTTGTCTCTGTTTTTTGCAGGTACTGTCATATAATAGAATGTAAATGTTGTTTGGTGATACATTGTTTGTGATATATTATTTGTGGGTCAACACTATTTCCAAAACATAATGGATGAGCTTTTGGTGGTACGGGCAAGACCTGTACACCCATAAAATCATCTCGTTGTAGAGCTTTGGATGACATTTTGAGGCTATCTGTCTTGAACAGTAGCTGCATATATTGACAAAGCTTTAACATGTCATAGTGATTTCAGCAGATTTGTGAAATTCCCTGAGAGGCTTTATTGGTGAGGCTACCGACAAGATTGGTAGCTGCACTGGTATTGCTTGGCTATCATTGCAGTAGCTCTTGCACTAACTCTTTACGCTGCTAGAGAGCGCTGTTGTGGTAGTCTTTACTTGGGTTATGGATTGATGAAGTTGTATTGCTGTGACAATGTTGTTTAAGGATTTAGTGCTAGAATCTGCAAATAATTATATTACATGATGATATTAATGATTTCACAATAAAATGTTCAATTTTTGCAGATTATATGATATGATTTTTTAATGTTGTCTGATACAACACCAACACATTAATTCATAGCAATGCAACATTTTTGTGAAAGAAATGCAGTAACTCCGTGCACACATTTTAGGATACTTACACTTTTGTAAATGCTCCTGTTGTACATAAATACTCCTGTTGTACATCATGAATTTTTCTCAAAAGGTGTTGGTAATTGTTTTCTTGCAATTATAGCAGACATTGTTGAAGCAAATACAAAAAAGAGAAAGCATACAACTTCTTTGAATGCTGAGAACATACATAGAAATTCAAGTAATAATATGACTGATTTGAGGATGCAATTTATTTTGTAATTGGATGAAGACAGTTAGATGGTATTAATGCCCATTGTATTTGTGGGGTGTATATATTATTTATTTGAATAATTCATGTAACAGTTGCCCTGAATATCAAAAGTAGGTTTCATGGACTATGTTATATTTTCAAAACATAATCCAACTGTTTACTCAAATCCACCCAGAATGAGTTCCTTAACACATTGAACCAGTAGTAGATCATAAGCAACATTAGCTCTTGGAGTAGGAAACATAATACTTCATGCATCAGTATCATTCATTATATGGCCTTCACATTTATGAATGCCATTCACATCAAGGATATAACTTTCATGATTTGGTAATAATACAATGGCAATCATCATTAGATGCATCATTTATGGAGCTATCTCAATACGTAAGGACTGTTTAACAAACAAGTCACAATGTGTCTGCAAAATTACCAGGACAATGAAATGGGTGTTTTCAGGTTTTCATAAGAGCAAAATCATTGAGCTACAACTTGCTTCTTTTGAAGAGGTTGTCGAATCTTTTGTATTTGTGCAGAATAAAGTATCTGTCATTGTGTCTGATTTGGATTGTGAATTAAAATTAGAAAAAGTTTTAGCTGAAAAAATTGTTTCTAAGAGATTTAGAAAAAGCGTTGAATGCTACCCAACACTTTTTGGAATACAACTTTGAGACTATTGGAACGATAACACTTAAGAAGGTGTACGGATTTGTGTTTAGAATGTTGCATCTGTTTAAAGCATTCAAATTAACATTTACGTTGACTGTTTATATGGTGGAGTTAAAGATATGAATTAGTATTGTATTGATACTTGTGTCTTACAAATAGCTCGACATTCAAGAAATGAAGCCTTTTTTTAATTTGTGGATCGACAGGTTCTTTGCCCTCACGATTGTGATTTCCAGCTTTATCGCCTCTCTGCTGGCCGTTATAGACAACCCTAAACTCAGACTTCAAATTTTTGCAATCTGTTTTCCTTTCATCAT
>JANPJR010000095.1:0-1966 GCA_031425615.1 Cytophagales bacterium | reverse complement strand
AAAAATTTCGTCACTCTAAAATATATAAAATCTTTTAATTTTTAATTAAATAAAAATAAATTTTATTATTAATATAAAAATATATTAAATAAAAAATATTAACATCAATATTTATAATTAACGTAAGACATACCAATATTTACTTAAAACTTTGTTTTATAAATGAATATACTATATATGGTAAAATAATTAGATATTTTTATTATTAAATATAAATAAAAAGTTTTATTTTAATATTCTTGTATAAGCAAAATGTATTGTTTAATTTATCCCAATATATTAAATTTATAAAAATAAATTTTAATGACGAAATTTTTTGACCTTTAATAGAAGAAAAATTGCAGTGAAATTTACACGCATTTTTTGGGTAAATAGTTACAACTATTAAAAAAAATTAGTCGATTCAGATCTTAAAATTTTTGAACAGTTACTTAAAATAAGAGAATTTTGACTATATTCGTCTTTTCCGTTTATAAAAAAGTCGTCTAACCAGTATTTTATTTTTGTGTTTTGGAATTTTTTTGACGCAAGTTTAAAGTCAGAAAAATTTTGATGGAAAACCACCGGGCTAGTCTTCACTGCTAAATAAAAATTTAAATTTGTCAAACTTTGAATCGCATAATAATTAAAATTAGTGTAATTTTTAAAATTAGATAATTTTTGAGAATTGAAATAAATTAATTCGTTATTTGTATTATCTAATGATTTAAAATTATTTTTAAAATGTTTTAAAAACTTTCTTAAAATTTGCCAGTTATTTTTAGTCTTTTTTCTAGAAATAAGTTTTGCGGTTCTTTTTATAAAACCTTCAGTATTCACGAAAGTTTCTTCGTTTTCATAAAAAATACTTGTTGGTATATGTTTATAAGAATTTAGATTAAGTTTTTCGGTAAACTCTGAGTTATTATTGATTTTATAGTTTTGATCTAAAAATAAATTGTTAGAATTTTTAGTTAAAACATAATTCAGTAATTTTAGTTCTGTTATTTTTTTTAAGTTTTTTGCGTTGTTCTCTGATATATTTATGAAATACAACACTGACGAATCGTTCAAATCTTTAGAACTCAATACCGGGAATTTTGATGTTAATTGAACTCCATTTTCACTTAAAGAAGAACTAAGTAAATTTAAACCGTTCCAATTTTTATTAAAATTATTAGAATAATTTAAAATCTTTAACATCTGTAAAATGTTATTACCATCATTACGTTTAAATAATTCATTGTTATAAATTATTAAAGGATTTTTTGATAATTTTAAATCTTGACATATTAAGTTATTTCCCTCAGTTATATCTTTTAAAATTTGTACGTTAGAACCTAAAAATGTTACTGGGAAAGTTAAATCAATCATTGACCCAAGATTTAAACATTTAAAATTTCCTTTCAAGTAACGTTGTCTTAAATTTAAATTTAAATAATAACCTTCATATCTTGGGTTACTTGATATTAAAATACATAATGTAGAATTATTTAATTTAATTTTATCCGATGCGACATTTAATTGAAAAACAGATTCTAAATCATTATCTACATTAAAATTTTCAGTTCGTCTTAATTTAATAAATGAATAATTTTGAGATAAAATTAATAATAAATTTAAAACTTCTAAACTTAAATTTTCAAAAGCAATTGTGAAAAACTTTTTAGTGTATTGTTGTCTATTGCAATGATCTAAAATATAAATAGCTTGACTTAATGAGTTTAATATATCAATCCAGTTATCTTGTTTCTTTTTCAAATTACTCCATGAATTAAACATACCATCAAAAAATTGTCTTCCTTTATCAGTCAGCCAAGTGTTAAAGTTGTTGTTATTATAATCCGGTTCTATTAAAACTATTTGGTCTTTGTTTACATAAACTCTGGTATTTGATCCAAAACTATCTGTTGGGTCTAGGCTTTCGAATTTTTCTATATCCCACCCTCTAAGCTCAAATGGAAAACTTTTTAATGTTAACGCTCCC
>JANPJR010000094.1:0-1893 GCA_031425615.1 Cytophagales bacterium | reverse complement strand
ATGGATGTATCTGCTATATCATTTGTAAAAAATAATATATCATATGATGTTGATGAAAGAAAAAAATATGCATCACATTATTATCAATCATTTATTGAACGTATTAACAAAAAAGAATGTGAATGGATTTATTTTATTGTTCACAATAATCATTATCATTATTATTGCATTGAATTGAATTTTAAAAAATCATTAACGACTGAAACATATCAGTTGCATATAGCTGATAGCTTAGATCTCAACCCACAACCAAAATTATTTAGAGAATATTATGATTTGGTCGAGCCTTCATATGTATTAGTTATGCTTAAAGAACTACGTCCGCATTTCAAATATAATTTTGAAAGAGCAAATAATTTATCACTACAAGATGATGGTTTTGAATGTGGTGCACATTGTTGTAGAAGAGTTTATAGCATGGTTAATTATGATCAAATTATTCCACCTGACAAAATTGATATGAAATTGGAATCAACTGCAAATTTTCGATTATTGATGGCCAATTTAATTATAAGCAATGCAACATTTATATCTCGATACTTGAGTCCAACTGGAAGTTATCCTGATATTATTAATGACGAACAGATTCCAATGCCAATCATACCAAAGATATATAGATACAAAGTTATTCGTATAACGCAATTCCCAGCTGAGATTGATATTTCTGTTAGAGAAAATTTTGAACCAACATCGGAATTAAATACTGATTTTGAGATAGAGTCTATATCATCCAATTTAGTTGATTTTAATAATATGGAGACAATGAATAGTCCATTCACATCATCTGTATGGAGTTCATCTGTTAACAGTGGAAATAGATTAAATAGCAATAATTTTGGATTGAATCCAGAGAATACTATATACAAACAATCCATTGAAATAACAGAAACACCAGAGAAGCCTAAATTGCATTCAACAGAGATGAGTATTAATAAGTCTGATTTGAGCCAAAAGCAAGATAAATTACCCTATGATATTAATATTCAAAAAGATGAGAATTCAGAGGTTTCTAGTATTCCGACCATTAATGCAACCGGTAATGCTATGGCTGTTGATACAAGTAAAGTTAATAAAAAACGAAGGAGAAATCAAAACAATAATAAAAAAGCAAAAACAAAAAAAATAAAGCAACTAATGAGATTATTTCTCAATTGGAAGCTGAGCCAAGACCAGAGGTTGCTTCATTAAGGAGTGTGCCAACTCCTGAACAAAAAAAAAGGTCGATTGGTCATAGAAAATTAGAGTTTATTATCAAGGAAAGTGTTGCAAAAAATTCAACTATATTGCTTCACGAAGAGAATGATACAAATAATTTGCCAAGAAAAGAAACAAGAGTGTCAGGTTTGCGAAAAACACCAAAAAGAAAACAAGATATGAGTTTAAAAGAAATAGATGATATGATCAAGGAATGGGACGAACCAATCACTACCAATTATCAAGATCATTTGGATAAAGGTCTAGTAAATTGTGTCACTGATGAAATAGAAACTCAATTATTAAATAATCGGATGGAAGAGGTAAAAGAATTGAGGCCAAATATGGATAATGCAATGTTAAAACAATCGTGGAATCAATTTCTTTATAACCCCGAACAGCTATCAGAAAGTAGTTTGGATAACATTGTCATCAAAACTATAGATGAAGAAATTTCAGATATAAGAAAACAAATTAATGCCAAAACAAGGTTAATGGGCAATGAAATAAACAAAAAAAACAAAAAGAATGATGCTAAAATTGCACGGTATAAAATTACAATTAAAGATTTGAGATCATCAATAACAATAAAAGAATGGGAAAAGAAAAAAATACGAATTTTTCATAAAACTGATTCAATATATGCATTGAAAATTAAAGGTGACATTGACCTAGAAAAAAAATGGAAATATTATGCAG
>JANPJR010000093.1:0-49078 GCA_031425615.1 Cytophagales bacterium | reverse complement strand
ACCAAACAAAAATACAAAAGTAAATTTTGAATTTAATTGCTCAAAAAATCAAGAAAAAACCCTGAAAAAACTCCAAAATTTTATTGGAAAAATGCCTTTTTCGGTAAGATTGGACAAGGAATTTATTTGGATTTCTTTTGACGAACAAAAACTACATAATTTTGAGTTTAAGGAAAAAGAATATTTTGCAGAATTAAAAAACCTCAAAAAAACAGAAGATTTATACACAGAAAGCGAAAAAAAAGCACAAAAAAAAGAAATATATCAAAAATACCTTTCTGACCAAAAACAAAGAAAATTATTTAAAAAAAATGAAAATCGTTATTTGGCAGTGGATTTAAACCCTGAAAATATTGGTTTTTGTGTGGTGGAAAAATTACCCGAAAACAAAGAAAATCAGATTTTTAAAATAATTCACAAAGGTTGTTTGGATTTTCAATATTTAAGCACCAAAAAAAGGCTTTCTTCCACAGATACGTTGCAAATTTACCAAAATAACAAAAGGAAATTTGAGGTGTGTGAGGCTTGGAAATATATTTTTGACCTTGCCACACATTACAAAGTTTCAAATTTTGTGATAGAAGAATTATCTTTTAAATCTGAAAATCACAATGAAAGTAGTAACATAGCAAACCGAAAAACAAAGAATATTTGGCATAGAACGCTTACTACAAATCTTATCAATAAATATTGCAACTCGTTGGGAATTGAAAAAGTGGAGGTAAATCCTACTTATAGTTCATTTGTGGGCAATGTGCAATATTCTGAATTTGACCCAATTGCCTCAAGCCTTGAAATCGCAAGGAGAGGCATTACAAAATATTGGATTTTTCCTCATTTTTGCAACAAGGACAGGGACACTATGTGCCAAATATTTGGCTTAGATGTCCCCTGCGATACTTTGCAAGGTTGGAAACAAAGTTTTGACCTTTTTCGCACTTCGGGATTGAGATACCGAAGGATTTTGGATAAAACCAAAATCTCAGACAATAATCTCCATTCTTACAAAAGTTGTATAAACGTTTATGCGGTTGTATAGAATGGTATGTTTTTGTTATCTTATATATTTAAAAACTGATAAGGTTTAGCAAAATTTTGAAAAAGTGTTTGACTGCGTTCTGGGCGTGCATCAGTGATAAAAGTTTGCCCAATGTCTTTGTGTTGCAATATTTCTAAAAGTTTTTGCATACGAAAATCATCTAACTTATCAAAAATATCATCTAATAACAAAATAGGAGCAAAACCTTTGTGTTGATAAATAACAAAAAACTGTGCGATTTTAAGTGCCAATAAAAAAGATTTTTGTTGTCCTTGTGAGCCAAATTTTCGGATAGCATAACCATTCAAAAGTCCTTCAAAATCGTCTTTGTGTATGCCAAGTGAAGTTCTTTGTTTAAAAATATCTTGCGAAATATTATGTTGAAATTGCGTAGCAAAATCGTCTTGTGCAAGATGTGAAATGTAAGAAAGTGAGGGTGTTTCAGTTATATTTTGTGGTAAATTGTCTGAAATACTTTGTGATAATTCTTCAAATGTAGTGCCTTTTTCACTTACCATAAATTGATAATATTGCAAAAAAATAGGCGTAAAAACTGCTAAAAACCCTTTTCTTTTTTGGTAAATTTTTTCACAAAGCCCTAATATTTCGTGGTCATATTGTAGCAAAAGTGTGTTATCCAATCTGCTTATTCTGCCTTCACATTGTTTTAAATGGCTATTCCTTTGTGCCAAAAAATGATTATAATGCAACAAATCTTCTAAATACAGATTATCAATTTGTGCCAAAATTCCATCAAAAAACTTCCGCCTTGCTTCACTTCCGCCATACAACCATTCATCATCAGCAGGCGCAATCATCACCAAAGGAATTTTGCCAATATGTGCATTGATTTTTGTGTAAGGAACTGCATCAAAACGTAATATTTTTTTTTGATTTTTTTCTAAACCTAAAAAAACTTCAAAACTATTTTCAGTAGATTCTTCTGTTTGAAAAAAGGTTCCTTTTAATGTAAAAAGGTTTTTTTCATGTTGAACACTCAATAAATCTACATTATGAAAATAGCTTTTTGTCAAAGCCAAATAATAGATGGCATCTAAGATATTTGTTTTACCTGCACCATTTTGCCCCACAATAATATTAACATTTGGGCTAAAATCTACTTCAAAACTTTCATAGTTTTTGAATTGATACAAACGAAGATTTTTTAGGTACATGGATTTTTAATCATTTTTTAGCAATTTTTATGATTATTTACTTGTTTTACTTATTCGTTTTGGACGAGTCTTTTTTTTCTGTAATAATAATGAAAACATCTTCTTTTGGACGTTTTAGGAAGTATTTTTCGCGTGCAAATTTTTCTAATGCCTCAGCATCTTGTGCCAAATCCCTGCGGTCTTGTTTAATTTCTGTACTTTTTTGGATATAAAAATTCTTTTCGCTTTCCAAACGTTTTACACGTTGTTGGCGATAATATTGTGTAAAAAGGTCATTTGTATCAAAAAATACAATCCAAACGCCAAATAACACAAAACTTATAAAATAAAAATTTCCAATAATTTTTGTTAAAAATTTCAAAATTTAGAAAGTTAAACGTCAAATAAAAACCAAAATAAATATAATAACATAGACTTTTAGCCTACAAATTTATAAATATATTTACAAATTTACGACTAAAAGTCTATGTTACAAATAAACTATATTTTTTTTATAAAAAAAATTATTTTTTTGGTGTTGGTGTAATGCCTAATTTTTTAAGCACCAAATCCGAAATATCGTGTGATTTTGGGGCATTGTACGTAGCATCAGTACGCATAATGTGTGTGTAACTATTAGCAAGGGCAACTTCTTTCATGTTTTTTTCAATTTTTTCATAAATTGGTTGCAACAATTTCGCTTGTTGTCCTTGCATATCGCTTTCTGCTTTTTCTGAAAATTCTTTTATTTGCGTTTCCAAAGATTGCAATTCACGTTGTTTGCTTTCCAAAATAGCATTGCCCCAAGTGCCCGCTTTTTCTTTGTATTCTGCCATTTTTTTCTGAAATTCTTTCTCTTTATTTTCCAATTCTTCTCTAAGAAGTTTGGTAAAAACTTGGAGGTCAGCATCTGCCTTTTTGTATTCAGGTAGTTGTGGTAGGACATAATTGATGTCAAAATGCCCTACCTTTTGTGCAAATATATGATTTGTAGCGAATAAAAAAATTGTTACAAAAAGTGTATTCAAAAAAATGTTATGTAATTTCATGGATAAAAAAGATTGCCCCCCAGCCCCCAAAGGGAGAGCATATAAGTAGAAAGTTAATTTTTTGGAGGTTAAAGATTTTTTTCAAAAAAATTTCGTATTAATTCCCCTTTGGGAGTTAGGGCTTGGCTTAATTTTTCTTTGTTTCAGTAGTTACACCAAATTTTTTGAGGATAGCATCAGAAATATTTTGGTCAGTAGGTTCCATCAATGAAGCCTCCAATTTGAGGATAAACGTAATATTTTGTTCTTTGGCATATTCATTTAATTTATCTTGAAGCGATTTATAGATAGGATCCATAAGCTTGCTGTATTTTTCTTGGCTTTGCGTATTGGAAGTTTGTTGAAACTCTTGCATTTTGATTTGTTGTTTTTTGATTTCTTCCATTTTAGCTTTTTTAGTGGCTTCTGGCAAAGTAGATGCGTTTGGATTTTGGTTTGGGTCAAGCATTGCCATAGATTTTTGAAGGTCTTTTTGCATACCTTCTGCCATTTTTTGGAGTTGGGTTTGATAAGTTTTCATATCACTTTCTGCTTGTTTGAAGGCAGGAATTTGTGGCATTACACTATTCACATCAAAATAAGCTAATTTATTGCTTGATTTTAGATTCCCTCTTTCTGCTGGTGGAGCAGGTGAAGTAGGCACAGCCAAATTTAATTTTTTGAGGACTAAATCTGAAATGTTGTTTTCTTCTAATTGAAATAAAAGTGCTTCTTTTCTAAACACATAAATTCCGCCTTTTTCTTGTGCAATTGCCTCAGCGGTTGTTTTGATTTTTTCGCTAAGTGGTTGTACTTTTTTTGCGAGGCGGTTTTGCATTTCTGCTTGTGCAGATTGTGCAAGTTCTTGCATTTGGCGTTCAAGTTCGCCTATTTCTTTGGCTTTTGCCTCCAACAGCGAAGGCGGTGTTTCAGGTTTATTGATGGCTTCTATTGCTTTGATTTTTTCTTCATACGTTTTTTTCTTGCCATCAAGTTCTGCTTTTATTTGTTTTTGATATTCTTCTATGTCAGCATTTGCCTTTTTGTATTCTGGCATTTGGGTAAGGATATACGACTCATCAATATATCCAAATTTTTCTTGTGCTTGTGCAATATTTGCCAAACCCAACGAAACTAAGCCCACAAGGGCGATTCTTTTGATAAAAAACATTATTTTATGAATTAAAAGCCCCCTAACCCCCAAAGGGAATTTTAAAAAACCTTTTATTCCAAAACTGGAATACATCAAGGGTTAGGAGAATTAGGAATTAGGAATTAGGAATTAAGAATTATATTTTTTTTCAATAAAAATGGTCTTTTGTTATTTATTCCCTTTGGGCTGGGGCTATTTTTTCTTCTTCTCTTTCTCATCTTTTTCCTCGTCCCACAATCCCATTTCTTTGAGTACATCTTCGGTACAGTCGTGTCGTGGTTCTGCGTAGAGAATAGAGAGGTCGCCAGAGTTTCTGAATATAAATTGCAATTTTCTTTTACGGGCTACTTTTTCAATAGCCTTTTGCATTTCCTCCATGAGTGGTTTCAGGAGTTCGGTTTGTCGTGTAAAATATTGACCATTGTAGCCAAATACTTTATTTTGATAGAGTTTTGCGTCTTCTTCTGCTTTTTTGATTTCGGTTTGGCGTTCAGCTTTCATTTCGTCAGTAAGTAGAAGTTCTTCTGCGATAAAATCTGCTCTCAGTTTGTCTGTTTTTTGCACCATTTTATCTACTTCTGTTTGCCATTTCATCAAGGCATCTTGCATATTTGCCTCTGTTTTTTCATAATTTGGCATTTTTTTCAAAATAAATTCTGCATCTACATATCCAAACGCTTGCGAAAATACATTATTACAAAAAAATAAGAGATAAGAAAGGATTAACAAAGCATTAAACTTCATGGTTTTTTCTTTTTTGAAAAAGTAAGATTTTTTTGAAGTGCAAATTTAGGAAGTTTTTATGCTAAAAACAAAAGACTAAAAATATTTGATAGAATTTCAAAATTGTATTTGTTTTTTTTGAAAAAATAAAGAATATCATTAATTTCCTGCTTTACAGTTTTACTTTTTTTATGAAAAAAAATTACGTAATTTTTTAATAATGTATTGTTAATAAAAACTCCATTACCAACAACTATAAAATTCCCTTACAAACCTCCCTCAATTCATTCAAAATCATAGCGGTAGCCCCCCAAATTGTCTTTTCTAATACATTAAAATAAGGCATTTCAGCTTTCATATAACTTGCTTCAATGACTTTTGTATGCAAATAATCGTGTTGCACAAAATCTATCATATCCAACAATAATAATTCTGCGACTTCATTATTGGGCAAAAAATCAGGTTTTTTATCCAAAAATGCCACTTGTGGATATACCAAAAAATTGCTTGGCGGAATATAAAGCGGACTTAATTCGCCCAAAAAATTAGCTCTTGGCACATCTATACCCAATTCTTCGTGGGTTTCACGCAAAGCGGTATGCAAAAAATCTTGGTCTGTTTCCTCTTGTTTGCCCCCTGCAAGCGATATTTGACCACTATGCACGCCCGAGTTTTGAGGACGTTGCATCAACGGACAAAAAACGGTATTAGCATCTGGATAAAGCAAAACCAATACCGCACTTTTGCGTGTTGTATCATTTGGTACAAATTTAGCCAAATTTTCTTTTGCAAATCTAAAAGGTGGCGCAAGTGTTGTATGTGCTTCTTGGGCAGGCAAAGGTTGTTGTAATTGAATTTTTAGGCGTTCAATCCAAGTTTGGAAGTTTATCATTTGTTATTTTTATAAAATGTTTATTTCTTCTCTTGCCCTGTGCTTATTACTGAAAATTCTACCCTTCTATTTTTGGTACGTCCATACTCATCTTCATTGGATAATATTGGAATTTGCGAGCCAAAACCTTTTACTTCTATTCTTTTCATTTCTACCCCCAATCCCATCAGATAAGCCCGTACTGTTTCCGCCCTGTCTACCGAAAGTTTTTGATTTTTGTCCTCTGTCCGCCCTATATTACAACTGTGTCCATTGATTACAATTTTTATACCTTTAAATTTATTCATTACTTCTGCTATTTTATCCAAACGTTTTTTGGTAGACGCATTTACCTCATAGCTTAAATAATAAAAAAACGCAGGATTTTTAAATATTTTCAGGTCTTCATCGGTTGGTTCAAGAAATTTTTTAGAAATTTTTACAACTTTGATAGTATCCACTTTCAGGGCTTTGTTGGTTTTTACATCAATACGAGCAATAAGTGTCATCTGTATAATGGTATCTCCGTTTTCTTTTTCTACAATCATGGTATCCATGCTTGTAACCACATCAGGAATCGTATCTTTTGGCGGTGTTTCTATGCATTTTTTACCAAATTTCAGCCCAACTGAAAGCTCAAAAGCCCCACTACCCAATGTTTTATTATTACTGGTTGCGCCCATATCATATCCCATAGCAAGCATGAGATTTTTTTGGTGAAATTCAATACCAAAAGCAATAGTTCCATTTTCATCATACCAAGCGCCAAGTCCTACTTTGCCATCTTTGAGCATACCTTGTCCATTTACTGCATGATAATACGCCAAAGCACCTGCACGTATTTGATTGGTTTGTTGTTCTTGTAACCAACGAAAATTTGGCTGAATAGAAATCACACCATTGTTATATACTGTCCAACCACCTTGAATATTATAAAGCACTGAAAGGCGAGACTGTTCTGAAAACAAAGATACATTTGGACGAAGAATATTCTGAACTGTTACACCAAAATAACCTTGCACATTAGCACAACTATCCGCTCTATAATACAATAATCCACCATTAAATGAAGGAATACCTTTTTGTTCAGACGTTAATTGCTCGCCAATAGGCACGCTACGGTCATAACCATTGGCAGTCCATTGCACACCTGCGGAAAGTCCTTCATAATTAATTCTGCGTTGAAAATATCCACCTTGCAATCCTACCGAGAAATAGTTTCTAAATCCTTTTGTATTCATATTGCCAAAAGGCATTTGATATGCTACGGTTGCTATGCCTCCTGTAGTAGTCAAAGCCCCTCCATCACCTGTACGGTCTTGTAAGATTGATACACCAAAAGCAAGTTTTTTCTTTCCTTTTTTGATATAAGGGTGCAAATATGAAATCATTGGGGTATTAAATGCCTGTCCGTAGCCAATAAATTGATTGCGAAAATTAAAAATTACTTGTTTTTGGTTGGAGGTAATGATGCCCGCAGGGTTGGTTTGGGCAGGTGAAAGGTGAAATTGCGTAAAATTAACGTTTTGCCCAAATGCCAATATAGGCAAAAAGGCTATAATAAAGGGTATCCAATACGTTTTTTGAAGAAAATGATGTCGTTTTATGCGTAAAAGAATTTTCATAATTCAAAAAAAATCTTGTGCTATTGATGTTGTATAGTTTTTTTGTAGGTTATCTGTAAGTGCTGTGCAAACAAGGTACGAAAGGTTTTGATTTACTTTTGTAAAAGTAATAATTTATACAAAAAAATCAAAAAAAGAAAGTGCCTTTTACGAAACCTTTGCATTTTTTTAACAAATGTTTTAGTGCAATAAAAAGACCATTTTAATTTTTAAGGTTTTATTTCCTAAAAAAAATGTAATTATTTAACCCATTAATGCCCAAAATAGAAAAAAATACAAAGAATGTATTTGTATTAAAGGTTTTTTGGAGGAAGTAGCTATAAAACGTAATACAAAGAAGATTATTATTATTTTAATAAAATAGTAAATATACATTAAAATGATTATACTTTAAATTAAAATACTATAACCTTAAATTAAAATATCTTAACCTTAAATTAAAATGCCTTAACCTTAAATTAAAATGATATAACCTTAAATTAAAATACATTAACCTTAAATTAAAATACATCAAACTTAAATTAAAATACCTTAACCTTAAATTAAACTAAATAATTGTTTTTTGTATTTTAATAAAATAAAAAAAAATTAATAAAGTGTTTAATACTATATTAAAATTTTTAAAAAATATTAGCATAAAGTTAAAATTTTTTATGCTAATTTTATTATTGAAAGCATGATATATTAACATAAATTGTCTGTTATATATTTTTTTAAAAAAAGCTTTAAAACTTTATGTTTTTTTAGAAAAATAATTACTTATATTATCATTTTTTGTGTTAAAAACATAAATTGTTATAGATTTATATAAAATAACAACTTAAAAAATGATAACTGACAACTTAAATTATATTATTTATTGTAAATTTCTATGTATCTTTCTTGACTTTTTTCCCATGAATTGTTTATTTTCATGATTTTTTCCCTGATTTCATTAAAAAATACTTGATTTTGATACAAGTTTAATGCTCTTTTTGTAGAGATAACTACGTCTTGCACTGTTGCATAATCAAAACAAATACCAAAACCTTCTTTTTCTCCAAAATCTAACACTGTATCTTGCAAACCACCTGTTCTACGTACCATAGGAATTGTGCCATATCTCATGGCATACATTTGATTTAGTCCGCAAGGTTCTATTTTACTTGGCATAAGTATAAAGTCCGCTCCTGCATATAATTGATGGCTTAGTGCTTCATTGTATCCTATAAAACAATTATAAACACTATGAAAATTACGTTTTAATTTTTCTAATTGATGTTCAATGTATGTTGCACCAGAACCCAATACCAGAAAACTAACTTTGCCTTGTGTTGCGTAAATACTTTGTTCTATGGCTTCAGCTAAGATGTCTGCTCCTTTCTCGCTCATTAGTCGTCCTATAAATACAATAAGTGGATTGTGCGGATTGATGTTAAACATTTCACAAAGCTCTTTCTTATGAATGGCTTTTGTGTCATGCACATTAGATACGTCATAATGATAGTTGAGATACGTATCAGTTTCAGGATTCCAAACAGAAGTATCGATACCATTTAATATACCAAAACATTTTTGATGTACGCTTTTAAACAAATCTTCTAATCCATTAGAAGATTGCATAAGTTCTCGCATATATGACCAGCTTACAGTTGTAACTGCGTCTGCACATCTTACTGCGGAAGACATAGGATTGATAACGCCATTCCAATCCAAAAGACCAGCGTATCGCATATCAAAATTGGGTAAATAGTAGCGTTGCGTCCAATTAAACCAACCTTGATACAGTCCATTATGAATGGTAAAAATGGTTTTTACTTTGTGTAATCGGTTAAACCTGCCACAATGTTTTATCATAAATGGCACAAGTGCGGTGTGGTGGTCATGGCAATGGATAATATCTGGTTGGTGTCGCCATTGCGAAATCCAATCAAGCGTTGCAATTTGATAGGCAAGAAAACGCTCTGTATCATCATGTTCGCTATATACATTATCACGGTTTGTAAGTCCATCAATCAGAATACAATACAAATCAAATCCAAGTTTATTTGTTTTTTCTTTCAATACTTCGTAATGAAGTCTATAACCCCCAAAATCAATGTCGTATTCATGCTCACGATGCCATTGATTTTGTTGCATAAATTTGGTATTGTATGCAGGCATTACAACTTTGGCATAATGCCCTGCTTTGTTTTGGTATTTGGGCAAAGCCCCCACTACATCTCCAAGTCCGCCTACTTTGGCAACGGGATAACATTCTGCTGAAAGGTGTATGATTTCCATAAAATGAAAAGTTTAAAGGGTACAAAAAGTTAAAAATGTTTAAAGTTCAAAGGGTTTAAGGTTCAAAAAAGTTTAAAAGTTAAAAATTTTAAAGTTTAAAGGGAGTAAAAAGTTAATTCTCGTCTATGAATTGCAATGGGTTTTAACCTATTTTATTAAAAAAATTCCTTAATGTGATAATTGTTGGTAGTTGCAATAGTACAATTTTAGTTTTTAAAAAGAAAAATAAAAAGGAAAGAAAATAAAAAAAAACTGCTCAAAGTTTTTTTTACTTTTGGGCAGTTTATAAATTGGGAATTGTTTAGTTATAATCCTAAAAATTGTATTTTTATCCGTTATCCCCCAGATTTCATCTGGAGTTATGCACATTCAACCCTTTCAGGGTTGTTTGAATGATTGTTTGAATACGTTTTTTGTAAAATACTAAATCATTTACATTTTTTTTTAATACACTCTTTTGAGTTTGATTTCTTCGCTTGGGCGTATAAGCATAGGCACTTTTTCTACGACTACCGAACTTGGGTCTAAGCCAAACCAATCTTCTTCGGAAGTTGCGAGATTTTTGAGTACAAAATACCCGTCCATGATGAGGCGGTCAGTCCAAGAAAGTTCATTTTCATTAGAAAGAAATCTTTTCAAGACCACAAAACGAAAATCACCTGCAATACTCAACGCTTTGAGTGAATTGTAGCGGTTTGTAATATCAACTTCACCTTGTTTTACGAGTTCATTTACAACCGTTCTAAAAAACAAGTCCATGCGTTGCTCTACCCTAAAACCAAGATTAAAGCGTACTTTTATTACGTCTTCTTTTGCCAAAATATCCACCTGGTACTCCATTGTGTAAGGTTCATCTGTGTTTTTGACATGAACAAACCAATAAATATCTGCTCTTTTAGGTTGTTTTTGGAAAATAGAATAGATGGTTTTTGTTTCTATCTCATCAGCATCATCAGCACTTGTAAGATATACCAAATTGGTGGCGTAGCGTGGCACAGAGTTATCATTGCTCAATGATTTCAAAGGTTCTAAATAATCGCTAAGTTTGTCGTAATCTGTAAGTTTTGCACGTATTTTGGAGGCTTTATACCAAATAATCATGATAAACATAATCACCGCCCCAATAATCAAGGTAACAAAACCGCCATGAAAGAATTTGGTAAGATTGGCAACTAAAAACGACAATTCAATCGTAAAATATAAACCCACAAACGGAATAACAACCCAAATAGGTGTACCTTTCATGTGGAGATAATATCCCAACAAAATCGTAGTCATCAACATTGCCAACGTAATTGCCAAACCGTATGCAGCTTCCATATTGCTGGATTCCTGAAAATACAACACAATGCCAATACAACCCGCCCAAAGAAGCCAATTTACACTTGGGACATAGAGTTGCCCTTTTTGATTGCTTGGATAATTGAGATTTACCTTAGGCCAAAAATTCAAACGAATAGCCTCACTTATCAAAGTAAATGAACCTGTAATAAGTGCTTGACTTGCAATAATCGCTGCAAGTGTTGCAATAAAAATACCAATGACCAAAAACCATTCAGGCATAATGGTATAAAAAGGATTTTGTGTGCCTAATTCCTTGCCTTTGTGAGCAATAAGCCAAGCACCTTGTCCCATATAATTAAGAATTAAAGTAATTTTGACAAAAACCCAAGAAATGCGAATATTTCCTCTGCCACAATGCCCCAAATCCGAATAAAGCGCTTCTGCACCTGTGGTACAAAGAAAAACAGCTCCTAAGAGCCAAAAACCTTCTGGTTTATCTGTCAATAACCTAAACGCATAATATGGATTGAGGGCTTTTAAGATTTCAACGTTTGTAAATATTTGATTTAAACCTAATAAACCCAACATCAAAAACCATATCAGCATAATAGGCCCAAAAGCCTGTCCAACTACTGCGGTACCAAACCTTTGAAAAAGAAAAATAATTGAAATAATCACAATCACAATCGGAATTGTGGGAATATTTGGTTTCAAAACCCTAAGCCCTTCCACCGCAGATGCCACCGAAATAGGCGGTGTGATAATGCCATCAGCCAACAACGCAGCACCCCCTATCATGGCAGGATATACCAGCCAAGCACCTTGTTTGCGTACTAAGGTAAAAAGCGAAAAAATACCACCTTCGCCATTATTGTCTGCTTTGAGCGTAAGCATTACATATTTTAAGGTAGTTTGGAGGGTCAAAGTCCAAAATACACACGAAATACCACCCAATACAACCATGGCATCAATAGGATTTTTTTCGCCTACAATGGCTTTCATCACATACAAAGGTGAAGTACCTATATCACCATAAATAATTCCCAGCGTTACCAACAGCGAAGCAACTGTTATCTTGCTATTGTGATTGTGATGTGCTTGTGCGTGGTGTTCGTCCAAATGTTCAGTTTTTGACATGGATAATGTTATTTTTATTAGATGTTTTTATTAGTTTTTAATTTTATGTATTAAATAAGCACGAAAATTAGCCTTTTTTTTTGAAAAAAAGAAAATTTTATTTTTTTTTGTAATTATTATTCTTGTAATTTAATGGCATGGGTTTCCAAAAATAACATACACACCAACACGATTTACAGTTTCGTTTTTCACATATTGAGCACTAAAAAAACACAATATTTTTGTTTATTGTAACAACTTTTTCAAAAAATCAAAAATAAATTTGGAAAAATGCCTTTTTTTATAAAAAAAATGCCTTTATGATTAAAAAAATTTTGTAAATTTTTTTTTCAATGTTTAATATATTATTTTTGCATGGAAAGAATTAATTAAAAAGCACTACTAAAAAACAGCAATATTTTTTAGATGTAGTTTTTTAAAATTCATTTTTTTAACTGTGGATAATTTTAATAATTTCCTAAGCAATTTTCCCAAAAATAAAATCCTAAAAAAATAAAATACTATATGATATCAACACTTGATTTTTCAGTGCAAACGATTGCACAATCACGCCTTTCAACAGTAGATTTTCACAATTTAGGTTTTGGGAAAGTTTTTTCTGACCACATGCTTGTTGCACAATACAAGCAAGGCGAATGGCAAGAAATCTCTATCATGCCATATAGCAACCTGAGCATGAGTCCTGCTTTGACAACTTTGCATTATGGGCAATCTATTTTTGAGGGCATGAAAGCACACCGCAACGAAAAAGGAGAAATTGTGGTATTTCGCCCCGAACAAAATCACAAACGCATGTTAAAATCTGCGGAAAGAATGTGTATGGCTGCTGTCCCAGAGGAATTATTCATGGAAGGTTTGCAAAAACTTATTCAACTTGACCAAAAATGGGTGCCTGATGCACCAGGTTCTTCGCTTTATATACGTCCTTTTATGTTTGGAAGTGATGAGTTTATTGGTATGCACCCTTCCAACAACTATACTTTTATTATTTTCTCGTGTCCTGTTGGTGCATATTATGCCAAACCTGTACGTGTAAAAATTGAAACAGAATATGTGCGTGCTGTGGAAGGTGGCATTGGTGGGGCAAAAACTTCGGGCAATTATGCTGCGTCTATGTATGCTACTAAATTGGCATACGCACAAGGTTATGACCAAATTATGTGGACTGATGGCAAAGAACACAAATATATAGAGGAAGCAGGTACAATGAACCTTATTTTTAAAATAAATGGCAAAATCATTACTGCTCCTGCTGGCGATACCATTCTTGATGGCATCACACGCAAAAGTATTTTGCATCTTGCAAGGCATTGGGGATATGAAGTGGAAGAACGCAAATTTGCAGTAAGCGAACTTATTGAAGCCCTCCAAAATAATACTTTTGAAGAAGCCTTTGGTGCTGGTACTGCTGCGGTTATTGCTCCTATTTCGTCTATTGGTTACAATGGTAAAGATTATGAACTTGCTCCGCTAAAAGAAGATGGTTTTGCCCTCAAATGTCGTACTTATCTCCAAAATCTTGTAAAAGGACGCATTGAAGATGAATTTAATTGGTTGTATTATCCTATGAGATAAGATTATGAATTATAGATTATAAATTAACAGCCTTTTTCGTTTTTTTATTTATAAAAAAGCATTAAAAAACCAGTCAATACATTGTATTTGGCTGTTTTTTTTTTGCTTATGCGAAATTAAATTCCAAGATTTTTTTTAAATTTCTTAGACATTCTTTTTTGAAAAAACGTATAAGAAAAATAGTTTTTCTATTGCCCCTTTAATTTTTAATGTTACCAAAAAAATACAAACCCACATGCAATATTTTTACTTTTTGCTCTTTTTGTCTTTGATTTTTGCTTCAAAATTAAACGCACAACAATCACAAAATATAAAAGTACATTATGAATCTATCATACTTCTAAATTTTGATAATACAGAATACAAAATTTCTGATATGAAAGGCAAACATATTTTATATACTTGTATAAATTTATATACGAAAAAAACCAGACAGTTTGGTAAAAGCTATCATCAATTATTATGAAGGCTTGGCAAATGATAAAAGTACTAACAAAGATTATAATTTTATTGTGGTATTGTATGACTATGCCACAAATCAACATATAGATGAAAAATATGTAGGGCATGATTTATACACCAAAATAGGCAAAGACTTAAAACTCAAATCAAATCGTGTGTTTTTTATTTATGAAGAAGGTGCAAGCAGACAATTTTCTGGCAATAAATTTTGTAATGTATTATTTGTTCCTGTTCATTCGGGCTTTTCCATTGACCAAAAAGGAGGGATTTGTTATTACACAAATAGAAAAAACGGTGATTGTGTTACACCTGAACTGATGAAAATTTTTAAGAATTTTGATGAAATAACCAGAAAAATTTAATAAAAATTGGTAAAATAACCTATTCTTTTGGGGTTTTAACTATGTTTTTTGCTTTTTTGTGCATATCACGCATCAAATACCATTCCACCAAATAATCAATAGGGCGAAGCATAAGGGCAATAGAGCCTTTGAGCATCATACCAAGCCAAAAATTTTTGCCTACATATTTCTCCACAATAGGGTCTAAAAATAATTCAGAAATAATAAACAACAGAATTGCTGCAAAAAGTACAATAGTAGAGGCTTTTTTACTGATTTTGGTTTGTATGAGTTCCTCAATAGTTGTGCGAAGTTGGTTATTTTTTTCTTCAATAACTTTTGCATTTGCCTGAATATTCTCATTGGCAAAATTGAGTTTTTCGTTGGAAAGATTGAGGCGATTTTGAAGCCTATCACTTATGTTTGTAATTACCTTTGCGTCATTGAGCAATTTTTCGTAATTGCGTGTAAGTGCCTGATATTCTTGTTGAAATTGGGCAAGCGAAAGGTCATCTTTCTGTGCAATATCTTGTGCATACAAGAGTGTTTGTTGCTCTTGTGGAAATACGTCTTCTTTTTCTCTTGCCATTTTTAAAAATTAAGCTTCCCAACCCCAAAGGAGAAAATTAGCTCCCCGCCCCCCAAAGGGGGAGTAATTGTTGGAAAGGTAAATAATAATTAAAAATACATCAATTTTTTCTATGTAACTGCTCCCTTTGGGGGTTGGGGGCTATGGGCGATTAACTATTTCATTACAAGTTCAATATTTACATTGATAAGTGATTTAAAATCATTGCCTGATTCTTCCATATCTTCGTCGCCTTCGTCAAAGTGCCATTTTACGAGAACAGATTTGTCGTATTCAGCCAATAATTCCAATTTTCTAAGAATATCCAAAATACACTTTGAAGAACTTGTATTAAAATATTCCAAGTTAAAAATTACTTCTGTATGTGCTGGAGCGTGTTTTGGGTATTCAGTAAGCCATTCAAATACAGGATTATAAAATGCGATAGCATTTTCAGGGATTGACCTTCCTGATATTTCCAATTTGCCTTCTTGCTCAAATATGATAGTAGGTGTTCTGCCTGTACCTTCTGAATAATATTTTTCCATGATAATATTTATTTTTAATAAAATTTAATTTTTTTGTTAAAAAATTTAATTTTTTATTAACCAATTGGTTTATTGCTTGTGATTTATTGCTTATGATTTATTTTATTGAAATTATTTTATAATATTTTCCAATTACTTTGCAACAGGTTTTAGTATTACATTCCATAGTTACATTTCATGGTTATAAACTACAAAGTAGGCGTTTTATTGTTGATGACATGGTTGTTTTGACAACATGTTTATATTCACACCAAACAAAAAATTTAGATAGAAACTTTAATTTGCAAAACGTAAAAAGTGCTTTGTTCGTCTAATTTTTCAAAACTATAGCCAATTTTTTCGCCTGATTTGCGTGCCATATCTATCAAACCCAATCCAGCTCCACCGCCTTCAGAACGTTCTTGATTGCTGATAACTTCTTTGTAATATACTTTGAGGTCATCAGGAGAGAGTGAATTTACTTTAATAATTTTGTTTTCCAATATCTCTACTTTTTCGTTTTTGATATAATTGCCTGTTACAATAAAATACGCATCATCTGTACGCCTTACCATAAGTGTAGCAGATTGCAATTCATCATCTTCAAAATGATTGAATTGTTGGTAATTGTATATATTTTGCAAACATTCCAAAAGGATAGAAAAAACTTTCCTTTTGATTTTGATATCTTCACTCTTTCGTTCAAGCCTATCATCTATGAGTTGAAGCAAAGACGTGAGTAGGTTATTGGTAATATCGCCCTTAAAATACAAAAGGACTTGCTCCTCCTGCATTTTTTGGAAGTATTCATACACGCTAATCATGTGGTAAATATGGTTTTGTATGGCGTTGTTTATCGTCTTATTTTAATATAATATTATCTTTACGTGAAAATAAAATATTTTTTTAATCAATTTCAACGTTCAAAGTTATATATTTTTTTTATACTTTTATATTTTTTACAAATATTTTTAATTTTTTTTCTTGGCAAAAAAAACTATTTTTGTTCATGGAAAAAAATCTGGAAAAAAACGACCCCGAACAATTTTTAGGCTTTTTTGGACAATTTGCCCAAATATTAGCCCTCCAACACATCAAACACGTCATTTTATCGCCAGGCTCACGTGTTGCACCTATTACTTTGGCATTTGCACGACACCCAGATATTCAAACACACATTCAAATAGATGAACGTTCTGCTGGCTACTTGGCGCTTGGTATGGCAACACAATTTTTGAGCCAATATCAATCTTTCACCCAAAATTCTATACCAAATTTTGTTGCACTTGCTTGTACTTCTGGCACTGCGGTACTCAATTATATGCCCGCCATTGCAGAAGCATTTTATCAAAATATCCCAATCTTAATACTTACAGCAGACCGCCCTCCTGAATGGATTAACCAGAAAGATGGGCAAGCTATTCAACAAAACCACGTTTTTTCCAATTTTGTCAAAAAATCCTTTGTATTGCCTACCAATACACAACACCCAGACATAGATTGGCATGCAAACCGACTCCTCAATGAAGCATTATTGGCACTCAAAACGCCACCTTTTCAACCCATACATATCAATATTCCTATTAGAGAGCCTTTTTATCCTGAGCCAACCGCCCAAATTGATTTTTTTAAAAAACCTCGTATTATTTATGAATTTTTGCCTGAAAAAACACCAAAAAAAGAAGACTGGATTTTATTTAGGGAACTTTGGGACAATGCTGACCGCAAATTAATGCTTGTAGGACAATGTTTTCCTGATACACAATTACAAAAATACGTTTCTGAAATTGCACAAGAAACGAATACACCTGTAATTGTAGAAATTTTGAGCAATTTCCATGAAAATAATCCGTTTTTTATCCGAAATTTTGATATTTTTAGTGGAAAATTAACAGAAAATGAAAGTAAAATGCTTACACCAGATTTGCTTATTACTTGGGGCGAAGGTGTGCTTTCAAAAGGATTGAAAGGATTTTTTAGGAAAAATAAAACTATAAATCACATACATATTCAAGAAGCTGGCGAAGTAGCTGATACTTTTCAAAGCATTACACATATATTGCGTATAAATCCTATAATTTTTTTCAAAAAATTAGCAGAAGAATTGGATTTTGATGCTTTTTTGCATAAAGATTTATCTGATGACAACAGCGAAGCGGAAGAATATGCAGAGCTTTGGCAAAAATACAACAAAAATGCAGAAATACAGGCATATAATTTTATAAATCACAAAGAAAACCAACAAAAATTTTATGAATTTATAATTATAGAAAATATTTTGTCGTATATTCCGCCCAATACCAACGTACATTTGGCAAATAGTATGTCAGTGCGGTATGCCAATTATTGGAATTTTGCACCAAGTTTGCAAAAAAACGTATCCGTGTATAGCAATCGTGGCACAAGTGGCATAGATGGTTGCACAAGTACCGCTTTAGGCTTTGCTTTGGCAGATAAAAGTAAATTGAATGTGTTGATTACTGGTGATTTAGCCTTTTTTTATGATAGAAACGCTTTTTTCAGAAAGGAAATACCTAAAAACCTTTGCGTAATGGTGTTGAATAATCAAGGAGGTAATATTTTTCGTTTTGTGGAGGGGGCAAATAAACAACCTGAATTGGTGGAATTTTTTGAAACACCTCACGATTTTGATGCCATGCGTACTGCTCAAGATGCCAAAATGGATTATTTTTCTGCAAAAACATATACAGAATTACATACACATTTGCAAAATATTTTCTCTGAAAATATTTCTGAAAACGGAAATTTTGAAAGACAAAATGCGTGTATTTTAGAAATTTTTACAGATAAAAAAGAAAACGAAGAAGCATTTAGAAAATTTAAAAATTGGTAATTATTCTAAAAAAAAACTTTCTTGTTAAGAAAGTCCCACATTTCATAAAGTATAACCCGCATTTCATAAAGTATAACCCGTGTTTTATCAAATATCTTATTTTTGATATAAGTTTTCTGCTATTTTTGTTTTTTTGCTTCAAGTATCGCATAAAAATCAAACATACAAATACGAATCTATGAAAAAAATCCTGTTATTATTCTGTCTTGTCTGTTGTTCATGTGTGGTAATAGGCAAATCGCTAACGCCTTCGGACACCATAGACCATCATCAAATTTATCTAAACAAAAAACCTCTTTTATTTGCGCATGCAAACACACCTGAAGCAGATTTAAAAATATTGTTGTGGAAGAAGAATTTAAAAAACAAAGATAAAGATAAAATTGTAGCAGTTTATTCAACTTGCACAAGGAACAATAAGCCTTACCAAATGTCTTTGAAAGATACTCAAGGAAAACTAATTTGGGAAACATCAACCCAAACGCATACACGTGTTGAAATTCCTATTTCAGTATGGCTTAAAACGAATGAAAAAGAATTGTTTTTGTATGTTGAAAAGAAATTTTTAGCAAAAATAACCATTTATTGAGTGCTTGTATGTAATCAGTGGTTTTTAGCATTTTATTAAGACCACAAAATAATTTATTATCATTTATTTTTCAAAAATAACAAACACAAATCTATGAAAAAAATCATTTTCCTTGCTTTTTTGCAAGTATTGTTTTCTGCTCATGCAATTTTTGCACAAGAAATATCCAAAGAAAATAAAGCACATATTGATACTATTGCCAAAAAAATGTGTGAATGTCTAAATCCACTTTTCAAGGATTTTTCGCCAGAATTTCACAAAACATTTATAAAAATGGCAAAAATACTTAGAAAAAACAAAGATAAACCGACATCATTGAAACTTGTACTTGATTATTTTCAAAAAAATCAAGCAGAATACGAAAAATTTGTAACAGTAGTTACAAAGGCAAACGAAAACGAAAATGAAGAATGTGATATAGACCTTGATGTTTTTGAAGATGATAAATGGATAGAAAAATACTATGTGGAATCCGTAAAAAAAATGGCAAAAGTTAAAAAATGTGATGTAGGTTATGTAATATTTATGATGAGTTTTGCTGAAAAATCAGCGAAGAAATAAAAATCACCCCTATTTATTATCTAAACCCAAGTTGAGCATTATCATTCAAAAAAATAGATTTTAGTAAAAATATCCCAAATATACACTTGAAAATCTGTTTTTATTCGCCCAATCAGTTTTACCAACATTCATTTTCTGTGTATTTAACACGCAGATTTTATGGATTTACACAGATTTTTATTTTTATAAGAATTTTATCCGCACAAATGTTAGAAGAGCTAATCTCATAAATGGAAAATATCATCTGGAACGAGTGGGACGAACTCGCAAGTATAGAACCCAATATGCAAACTGCCTTGTATGCAAATGTGCGTCTGTGGCAAGATAAAGGCATTTTACTTTCTCAAAAATACAGAGAAGAAAACAATATATACCCATTCACAACGGTATTTGATATATATAGAACACATTTTGGGGAGGTTTTTTATAATCATTATTGCGTTTTTGAATTAGAGAAAATTCCTGTGAAGGAAATATTTTTTTTAAATTTTATTTTTTTGTAAAAAGGAACCAACAAAAATACGGTTTATGTTTCGTAAAACACAAACCCTATTTTTGTTACTTTCTACGCTAAAAGTTTTATTTTTTATTCATAGTCGCCATCTTTTGGTTTCAAACTTTTGCCCCCAATCATAAAAATATCAACCAAATACCAAATACCTGCACCGCCAGCAGTTAATAGTTTTACCCAACTTTGCCATTTGTAACCCAAATAGAACCTATCAATTGCAAACACGCCCAAGAAAATAGAAAGAATCAAAGCAGTTCCCCAACTTTTGCCTGCGTTTGGTGCTTTTCCTTTTTTCACAAGTTTTTCGTTTTGTCGTTCCCATCGGGTTACTTTGCGGTCTGAACGTTTAAGTTGCCTTTTTTCTGTATTTGAAAGGCTTTCGTTTTCTGATTTCGTTTGTAGATTTTGACGGACTGCACTGTAATATTCAAGCGGAGTCATCGTTTTTTTGTTTGGCACTTCTTGTGTAGGTGTTCCAGAAGCAGACGCTAAAAAAACCCAAAGTGACACGCCCAAAATAAATACAAATGTTTTTTTGATAAATAACATAGAATAAAAATTTAAAGATTTAAAAATTAGCTCAAAAATTATTAAAATTATTGCTTACTTTTTTGAAAGGGTTGTTCAGCTTTTCCCTAATATTTTTTTGTTAAAAAATTATTCTTTTATAGATTTTGAAAATACTACAAACTCCTCCAACACCAACATCCGCATAATGTCATCTTCCAAATCACTAAACATAGCATAACCCAAAAAAAAGGCAATACGTTGTTCCAATTCAGGTTTTAGGGTTTGGGTAAGTTTGTAAGATGATACCCCAAAAAGGTGTGCTATGGTGTTTTCATGGGTGTTTTCGCCCAATAATTCCGCAATGATTTTACAATGTTTGTAAGCAATTTCATCAGGATTTAGGGGAATTTTTTTGTTTGAGATATGAGACTTTTCTAAAAGACGTTTTATCAGATTTATTCTAATTTTTTGGTTCATAGACATACACAAAATTAGGCGGTGAAAATGGATTTTTTGCAAGCATTATACTCCGCAAAAACACGCAAAAAATGGTTTTTAATGCATTTTTTGCGGTATTGTGTTGCGTATTTTTTTTAAACTTACCAAGTTTTAAGGTTTGGTAAGTTTTTGAAGGCTTAATAATGTAATGCAAAGGTAACTTGTCATTTTCTAATACCCTGCCCACAGAAACCACACTTTTATAAATTAAGACATTGATAATCAATTACTTAAATATATTTTTAATAAATTATGGGCAAAAAAAAACACCAAAAAGTTTTTTAGGCTTTTTAGTGTTTTTTTTTTATTATTTGGAAGGTTTATTTTTTCTATATTTTTTGTTAGTAATATAAATTTTTTGAGAAAATTTCTCAAAAAATATAAAATAAATTATGATATTAAAATATTTATCATATAAATTTGCGAAAAAATCTCATTTATAAATAAACGAAACAAATGGTATTAGAATTTACAGTTGGTAATTTTCTTTCATTTTATGAGAAAAAAACCATCAGTTTTGAGGCTCAAAGTATTTCAGAATTAAAAGATAATGTTATCAATGCAGAAAAACATAAATTATTGCGTTCTTTGGTCATATATGGTGCAAACTCAAGTGGGAAAAGTAATATTTTACTTGCCCTTGATGCTATGAAACATAATATCTTAAATTCTGTAAAACTTAATGATAATGACGAATTGGATTATAAACCTTTCCTGCTTGCAGAAGAAAGTGAAAAAGAACCTACTTTTTTTGAAATTATCTTTTTTGTTAAAGAGAAAAAATATAGGTATGGTTTTGAATACAACCAAACCAAAATTATAAGTGAATGGCTTTTTGTATATAAAACTTCAAAAACGGAAATTCCTCTTTTTGTGAGAACAGAGGAAGGAATTGGTGTGTCTGAAAAATTTGAGGAAGGAATAGGAAAAGAAGAAGCAACAAATGATAACAGACTTTTTATTTCGTTGGCATCACAATTAAATGGGAAATTATCAAAAGAAATTATAGATTTTTTTAAATCTTATAATTTAATCTCTGGACTTGATACAGAGGGATATGAAAAATTTTCACTGAAAATGTTGCAAGAAAAAGAGGTAGGTTGCGAAGATATGTTGAATTTCTTTCAAAACTTAGAATTGGGTTTTGAAAATATTGAAGTAGAAGAAGAACCTTTTCACCCTTCTAAAATCCCAGATGATTTACCAAAAAAGGTTAAATCAAACTTATTAAAAGCACTTACAGGGACAAGTATTGTTTCCCTAAAAACCACACACAAAAAGTATGACAAAAAAGGGAACATAATTGACAAAGTTTTATTTGATAAAAACGAACATGAATCTGCTGGAACAAAAAAAATCATTGATTTGTCAGGAGCTATTTTTCATACTTTGTTAAATGGTAAGTTATTAATTGTTGATGAGTTGGATTCAAAACTTCATCCTTTGATAACTGCACATATTATTAGGCTTTTTAATAATCCGAAAACAAACCCTAATAATGCACAACTTTTGTTTAATACACACGATACTAATTTGTTGAGTGGTGATTTTTTTAGGAGAGACCAGATTTGGTTCACTGAAAAAGACCATAAAGAACAAACAGATTTGTATTTGCTTGCAGATATTAACTTGCCTGATGGCTCTAAAATTAGGAATGATGCCAATTTGGAGAAAAATTATATAAGAGGACGATATGGTGCAATTCCATTTATTAAAATAATTCACCACTAAAATCACAACAAAATGGCGAGAAAAATAAAAATAGATAATGCACTCCAAAAGCGTTTTTCACAAAAAAAACCGAAAATCCAAAAACCTCACAACATTATTGCTTATATTTTGATTGTGTGTGAGGGCGAAAAAACAGAACCAAATTATTTTAAAGCATTTCCAAAACAACAAGGAACTATTATTTATGAGTTAAATTTTGGCGGTGGGGCAATCAATACATTGAAAGTTGTAGAAGAAGCGATTAGAATCAGAGATGAATCTTCTCAAAAATATGACAGCATTTGGGCAGTTTTTGATAAAGATAGTTTTCCTGATAATGATTTCAATAATGCAATTTTCAAAGCCAAAGCAAATGATATAAGTTGTGCTTGGAGCAATGAGGCATTTGAATTGTGGTACTTATTGCATTTTCACAATAGAACTACACCAATGAGTAGAACGGATTATCAAAAATCCATAGAAAACGCAGTAGAAAATGCTATGATAAATAATAAAAAAAGAAAGAAAAACCAAAAGAATAAAAATTTTCAATATGAAAAAAATAGCGTTGAAATGTTTGAAATATTAGAAAAATATGGTAACCAATCACAAGCTATTTCTTGGGCTAAACAACAATGTGAAAGTTTTGAAAATGAAGATTTTGCAACGCATAATCCTGCTACCAAAGTATATGGATTGGTAGAACAAATCACAGGGAAATCAGAAGAATTTAACCAAAAAATAATGGAAAAATTTGAAAAAGGGGAATAAATTTTTTCTCAAAAAAAAACACCAAAAAGTTTTTTAGGCTTTTTGGTGTTTTTTTTATTATTTGGAAGGTTTATTTTTTCTAAGTTTTGCTAATTCTTGTGCGGTTTCTTTTGGATATGCTAAAATTTCTAATTCACACATCAAAATTTCCCAAGAACCACAACCCAAATATTTGGCAATTGCTTCTTGTTTTTCTGGTTTTCGTGTAAAAAGGTTTTTGCAATCATCATATCCTTTAAAACCAAACAAACGTTTGATAGTGTTGATATGTATTACATCTTTTTCTTTTCCGTCATTCAGTTCTCCGTTTAAGTCAAATGCATCACGATGGTTTTTTATTTCCCTTCCAAATTTTTCGGTGATTTTTTTGCGAAGGGCAAGGAGGATTTCATTGGTAATTTTCATAACAAAATAAAATTTAAAGGGTAAAAAATTACCACGAGTGGTAAAACCTTTTTTATTTTATCGTATTATGATTTTTTCGTCCTCTTTCCTATTTCTCTTTTACGGAAAAATAGGGAAAAGGGTTATGTTTAACCTTTAAAAAGGCATAAAAATTTTATACTCTCCTAAATTTATCTCCCTTTTTTCAATATTATTTATTTTCATATATCCAAAAACAACATCATTTTTAATATTTTCAATTAATTCTTGAATAGTTTTTTGTTTTGGATTTTTCCAAAAAGGCTTTTTGTGTGTTTTCACAAAATTTTCAACTAATATTATATCCTTTTCAGATAATTCGGAACTTGATAAAAAATCAATACAATGTTTAGGTACAAGAGGAGATTTTTTTTGTGCTTGTATTCTTTGAATCCAAATTTTAAGATATTCTTTTTTATTTTGGGTAAATAAAATGTTTTCCTCCAAATCATCAAATAATAAAATGTAAAGACTCAACAAATTAGTTTTGAAAAAGCCATTAAATTCAAAACCATCAAAGAGGAACGAATTTGAAACTAAAAAAGAAACAAATTTATTTTCTTCAAAAGAAAAATCTGAATTATTTACTTTTTTTGTGATTTCATCTGGAAAATCACACATATATTTTCTGATTTTTGGTAGTTGTTCTTTCGCTTTTTCTTCAAATGCTTTAAAAAAGTTATTTTGATTATTAGCATCATTTTTTATACTACCCATTTTTAACTCAAAATGAATGGAATAATTATCTTTTTGACCTGCGAATATGTCCAAATCGCTTACTTTATTTTTATTGTAATCATTATTATTTGGATTACGCAAAACTTTACTTTCGTTATTTTCAAAATTTGATATAGTTAAAAAATCGTTTTTTTGAAATAATGAATTGTATCTATTCTCGCACATTTCAGTTTGTAAAACGTGGAGATTTATCATTTCTTTATCCAAAAGACATTCATATAGTTTCTCCGCAACGCCTGCATAAGCCCAACAATGTGGATAAATAATAATTTTGTTGCCAAAAATTAATAACGATTGGAAATTAAAATGTGGTGTTTTTATTGTTACATCATATTTGAAAATCTCCAAAAATAATGTAATATCTTCATCTGAAATAAAATCAAACAAACATTTTATAATGTTTGTGAAATCTTCTTGTTCAAATTCAATAATAAACTTATTGTCATCAATCAATGAAACATAAGTACTTTCTCGCTTAACATCTTTCATTATTTGATGCATATTTTTTTCGTACTCATTTCGTATTTTTGCTAATTCTTGGGGATTATTTTGGTTTATGAGTGCCTTTAAATTTAATTCTTGATAAATAGGGTGCGCAAGCATTGGGTCATCTTCTCTTTTTCCCTCTTTTTCAAATAATTCCATCATTTCCTTATCTCTTGCCCTTGAAATACATTTTAGGAATACGCTAATAGCCAAAATATTGTTAATATTTGCTTTTTTAGGTTCACCTTTTATTTTTAGGTCAATAAAAGTATCATTTTCAGAAAATAAATCAAATTCTTCTGATAAAAATAGATTTTTAAAAGTTAGTAATTCTGTTATGTAATCAGACTCAAAATGATTAAATACAAAATCTGGTAAAAAATATGTTCCACAAAGTTTTGGCAATGTTTCTATAAATAATATTTTATCTTTGTAATTAATATCATCTAACCAATCAAACATATTTTTGGGAGATTTAGCATAAGCAATTATAGCCAAATTTTTATCAGAAAGTACATAATCCGCAATAGCCTTCATATATGTGCTTGTTACGTTGAGTTTATTTATAGCAGTTTGACAAGATGCCCATTTTTGTTCTTGCTCAGATGATAGTTTGAATTTAATTTCGTTATTTTCAATATCTACCTGAAATTTATCATAAAAATAAAAATCGCAACAGGATTTAAGGCTATGGAAATTTGTGATAATGTTAAACACAGCGTCAATACTTTCTGTGTTATTTATGCCATAATTAGCAGAAACATTATTTTTAGAAAATTGGCCTAAAAACAAAAAATTAAGTGTTGTTAATTGCTCCAAATATTGTATATCTCTTTGATTTTGAGGTTTTTTATCCCATTTTTGAATCATATAAAACCTTTCTATAAAAATTCCAAAATATTTGGCAATTTCATAGTTTGAAAGTTTAGAGAAATAGGAATTATGCACATCTTTTTGATTTTGCAAAGATGTGTAAATAGATGTAAGTGCTGATTTTAATTCAGTATTACGAATTTTTTGGATTTCTGAAAGAATATTGTTCATATATTTAAAAATTAAAGTTTTGGTTTATTTCTGTGAAATAATCTTTAAATTTAATATTTTTGAAACTTTCTTTCAAATGGTCTAACGCATTCCCTCAAAAAAAGTTTCAAAATTTTACAAAAAACCTTTGAAAACAAATATTTTTTTCAAAGGTTAGAAATAACTCAAATTATTACCACGCATAAATCCCTTTCCTTTCTACAAATTTCTCGAAATCGGTGCGGATTTCTGAAAGGGCAGAATGCACGCCAACTTCGTGAATAGGTTTGCTTATATTGTATTTTCCATCAATATTTTCAAAAAATTGTCCCGCAGGATTTATCATAATATACGAACCTTTTATTTGTTCGTTGCTTTCAGGGGCAATATTTGTGATATTTTCTAAATGCCTGTGTATTTGCACAAAACTTTCAAATTGTTGTGTTGAAATTAAAAATGGTTTTACTTCATGTTCATTTTCGCCTTCAATTTCCAAAACTTGCAATACTTTCCAACGATTTGGCTTAGTTTCTGTGATAAGTTTTGTAAAATTTTCTTGATAATTGAAAGCATTTACAACTGTATTTATTTTGAGTTTATAGTCAAATCTTTGAATATTGGCAATGATATTTTTGTATTCTTTTTCAGATAAAACAGTTTTTCCTGTGATTGCTCTGCCTATTTTCAAATTTGTATCATTATCCAAACTATCAATACTGAGGGCTATCCAATCTAAGTAATTTTTGTTTTTTGCTAAAAAATCAGTGGTTAATTTTGTACCATTGGTAACAATAGATGTTGTTAATCCATAACTTTTAGCAATTTGTATCAATGTAGGTAAATGTGGGTGCAAAGTAGGCTCGCCACCTGCGAAATTTATTTTTTGAAATAAAGCACTTTCACCTATCAAATGGATTATTTTTTCTGCTTCTGCGAAGGGCAAATGTCCTTTGGGCAAAATACTTTTTTTTACGTCTTGAAAAGTTGCAAAACAGAATTTACAACGCATATTGCAAGGCTCATACAAATGAAAATTCAAACTTGGGATAATATTTTCCATACTTTTACGACAAAATTTTAAGTGTTTTGATAGTACAAAATAGAAGCAAATTTTTTTAAAAACTTACCCACAACAACCTACAAATTTAAAAATAAAATATTGATAATCAATCACTTACATATTATTTTATTTCCTTGTGGGTAAAGGGAAATCTACAATAAGAATTTTATATAAATGCAAACTTTATAGTAGTAAAAAAAGCATTGTCTAAACACTTAAAAATAAAACCCATTTTTAACCCATTTTTCAAAATATTATATTGTAAAAACCTATAAAAATCAACATAAAACTATTCAAACAAAATTTTATACCAAAAGCAGAAAAAATATTTTATTTTTTTTCAAAAAAAACATTCAAACTCTTGTTTATTTTTGTAATTTTGTGAAAAATATCAGATATTTCATTTTTTTATTCAATTTTTTCATTTCAAAATACAAAAAAATATGGTTATTGGCGTACCAAAAGAAATTAAAAACAACGAGAATCGTGTAGCACTTACACCAGCAGGCGTAGCAGAACTTCGTGCAGCAGGACATACAATATATGTACAAAATACCGCAGGCATAGGCAGTGGGCTTAGTGATGAAGAATATGTAGAAGCTGGTGCTAATATGCTTGGTACAATTGAAGAAATATATGCGATTGCAGATATGATTATCAAAGTAAAAGAGCCTATCGCAGTAGAATATCCTTTAATCAAAGAAAATCAATTACTTTTTACATATTTTCACTTTGCATCTTCTGAAGAACTTACCCACGCCATGATTGAGCGTAAGGCGATTTGTTTGGCGTATGAAACGGTTGAAAAAACCGACCGTAGTCTTCCACTCCTTATCCCAATGTCAGAAGTAGCGGGTCGTATGGCTATCCAAGAGGGTGCTAAATATTTGGAAAAACCTTTGAAAGGGCGTGGTATTTTGCTTGGTGGCGTACCTGGTGTAAAACCTGCCAATGTACTCGTATTGGGTGGTGGTATCGTAGGTATGCAAGCTGCGAAAATGGCTGCAGGTTTGGGTGCGCATGTGATGTTGATGGATGTGAGTTTGGCTCGTTTGCGTTATTTGGCAGATATTATGCCTGCCAATGTAGAAACATTGATGTCCAACAAATATGCTATCCGCAAAGCCCTCCCTGTGGCTGACCTTGTAGTAGGTGCAGTGCTTATCCCTGGTGCAAAAGCCCCACATTTGGTTACAAGAGACATGCTCAAACTTATGAAACCTGGTGCAGTAGTAGTTGATGTTGCAGTAGACCAAGGTGGTTGCATTGAAACTTGTACGCCTACCACACACGAGAATCCTACTTATATTGTAGATGATATTATCCATTATTGCGTAGCCAATATGCCTGGTGCTGTGCCTTATACTTCTACGGTTGCCCTTACCAATGCTACTTTGCCTTATGCGTTGCAGTTGGCAAATCAAGGTTGGCAAGTAGCTTGTCGCCAAAATCAAGAACTCAAACTTGGGCTTAATGTGGTAAAAGGAAAAATTGTATATAAAGGTGTATCTGATGCATTCAAATTGCCTTATACTGATGTAAATTCGGTATTGGCGTAAATAGCCACCTAACCTTCAAAGGGGAATAAATACATTTTCTTTTGTAAAAAATTATATAAAAAAACGGTCTGCATAATTGTATGACCGTTTTTTTTGTTTTTTTAAAATTTCACACTTACACCCAAAATCCCTCTTATACCTTGCAATGGTGCATAACTGTATGCAGTATCAAAAATATTTGCGTTTGGATTATTGGATGTGCTTTGGGGCAAGCCTTGTGCATCAAAATTTACTTGTTTATTAAAAGGGTCAAATGGACGCATAAATGGATTTTGTGGCACAAAATTAAAAATATTTTTGATACCCAAATATACTTCAATTCCTTTGCCCCATTGTTTGCGTGCTTGCACATTTACAATCGTATAAGCAGGCGAATATTCAGGTCTTTCGTCTTGTGGTTGTGTAGGCATTCGCATATTTCCTGTGTATTTTGCAGTTAAATCCAAAGAAAATTTTGATTTTGAAAAAGTATAACCAATATTCAAATTCGCAGTAAAATCAGGTGTATAATATTGATTTGTGCGTTCATTTTCACCCAAATCATTTTTTTCTACCCTAAAACTCTCCAATACACTCACACCAAGCGAACTTTTAAAGCCCTTGTTACTAACATCAATTTGCGAACTAAAACCTCGTGTAATGGCATACCCTTGCAAATTGGCATAAATAATCTGTGTAGGATTTGTGTCATAATCAGGCAAAATACGGTTATAAAAATAGGTATAAAACACCGAATTTTCCCATGAAATCTCCCAATCTTTTATGTCCCAATGCAGTTGATTGTTGAGTGTAAGGCTGTAAGACGTTTCTGGATTTAGTTTTTCTGATAAAATTACTTTTCTCGCACCTGTGAGGGCTGAATGGTCTTCTGTAAATAAATTTACAATGCGAAAGCCATTTCCTGCAGTCATTCTCCAAATATTATTTGGTGTGAAGGCGTATTTTAGGCTAATTCTGGGCGAAAAAATATTCCCATGTACGCTTGTATAATCATTACGAAGCCCTATCAATGTCGTAAATTTTTCTGAAAAATGTATTTCATCTTGGAAAAAAGCCCCAAAAAGGAAGCGATTATCTGCTACATTTGTTTGTGTTGTTTCGTTAAAAGTTGCAACTGTATTGTCCAAATAATAGGTATAACGAAAAGGCAAACCCATCAAAAAATCATGTTTTCCAATGCGTTTATCCCAAAGAAATTGCCCAAAAGCAATCTTCTGGTGCGCATAATAGCTTTTTTCCCCATAATACGAATCTTGAATATGGTCGTTGTAAGCATATTGCAACAATATTTTTTCTTTGAAAGGTAGTTGATACACACCCAATATTTCCAAGCGATTTGTAAAAATACTCTCACCATATACCTCATTCCCACCCCTATTTTCACGTTTCCATTGCAATTCGCCTCCAAGCCTGTCCTCATAAATATATCTTATTAAAAAATTTGCAAGGCGGTTTTCTTTGCGTTTGAATTGGTATTTTTGAAAAAATGAAACCCTTTGTTGAAGGGCAATATCCAAAAAATTGTCATGATTTTGGTCTATTTTTTCGTCAAAATGATACAAATTTACGCCTGTAAGTACATTTATGTTTTTGCCCAATTTATATTTAAAACCAATGTCCAAACTCTTTTCAAGCCAAGTAGTTGTATTAAATTCTAAGGCAAGTTTTGGGGCTTTTTCTGGGTTTTGTGTGGTAATATTTAATGTACCTGCCAATGCTTCAGAACCATACAAAGTAGAAGATGCACCTTTTACAATTTCTATTTTTTGCACAAAACTATTCGGAATACCCACCAAACCATACACAGTCCCTAATCCGCTTACGATTGGCATATTGTCTATCGTAACCATTGTATAAGCACCGTCCATGCCATTGAGGCGAATATCGCCTGTATTGCATACATTACAATTATTTTGTGTTTGTACGCCATTTATCATGTTTAGGCTTTCAAAAAGCTGGGGTGAGATATTTTTTCTAAAATAGTCTTTCGTAAAAACCTCCACCAAAATAGGCGACAGAAGGCGTGTAGTTTCTTTGAGTGTGCCACTAATAACCACTTCTTCCAAATTTTCGTCTATAGTTTCTAACACAAAATTTTGTGTAAATACCTGAATTTCAACGCCTTGATTTTCTGAATTTTTATCGTTTTTGGTTTTATTTGTGATATTTATTTTTTTAGAAAAATCTTGAAAACTTGTATGTTGTACCAAAATATCATATTCCCCAAAAGGCATTTCCTCAAATAAAAAATTGCCTAATGTATCACTTACTGCGTAATATTTAATTTTTTCTGTGTTTTTTATATTGATATTTTTATTTGCACTTATTGCCATGAGTTGTGCATAAGCAATAGGTTTTTGCGCTTTATCCAAAACTTTCCCTTGTAATTGCTGTGCATATACCACAGACGAAAAACAAAAAATGTTTAAAATATATAAGTAAAAAACCCAAATAATAAAACGATAATACGAATACAAGTACAAACACATAATTTATTAAAATAATTTTGCAAAAAATTTTAAAGTTTAATTAAAATAATTTTGCAAATATATTAAAAAAAATTAAATATTAAAAATTTTAAATTTAGGTGTGTTTAAAAAATATATAAAATTATTTTGAAATTAAGACAAAAACATAGTTGTTTTGCTTTGCCTTTTAAACCTTAAACCTTTTAAGCCTTGAACCTTTTAAACCTTAAACCTTTTAAACCTTTTGAACCTTTTGAACCTTTTGAACCTTGAACCTTTTAAGCCTTAAACCTTTTAAAGCCTATACCATGTTTGAGTACGATAAAATAGCCCCCAATATCCTCTTACTTTGAGATTACCACCTTCAAGCCATATTTTACAGCTATATTCTTTTCCTTTTTGAGGGTCAAGAATTTTCCCGTCTGACAATTCAGCACCTCTCAGCACCATATCATTGATGATATACATTTCTTTTACAGGTTGATTTTTGCGTTCACCTGTACATTTATCACATATTGGATTTTCGCCTCTGGTTTTGTCCAAAATCTCTTTAATTTGTCCATAATATTTGCCATTTTTTGCTTTAAAAATATAAACAACAGACTTTGCTTTACCTGTTTCGTCATCAATCGTTTTCCATTTGCCTACAAGGTCTTGTGCTTGCACCAAATTAATAAATAGAAAATAAGAAAAAATAAAAATAAAAAAGTTTTTCATTTGGAAATAAAATAAAAAAAATGAAATAAAAATTTAGGAAAAAATACTAAAATAAGAAATAAAATAAAAAATATTGGAAAAGTACAATAAAAAATTTGGTAATTATTAGAAAAGTACAATTTTTAAACCTAAAAAACAGAATTATATTACATTATGAGAAATTTGGATAAAAAAAAATCAAACAAAATTTTCTATTGTATATCTTTGCAGTTAATAAATTCGTTATTGATTTGTAGCAAATCTAATTCTATTTTATATGTATTTTTAGTTTGTAAAAATTTCAATTTGCAAAATTAATTTTAACAAACATTTTTTTAACTATTTTGTCTTTTTAGATAAAACTAATCGAGCGTAACCTTATTCAAAAAATTCAAGCAACATTGCACCGAATTTTTTATCAGCATTATCAAAAAACACCTCAAAAACAGCCCAAATATAATGTCAATTTCTAAAACAATCAACAATTCCATGATAGAATTAATAGGTATACAACACCTCAATCATATTGCGGAAGAAGCACCAATACTTATTTGGCTTACAGATGAGAAATCAAGATGCTCATATATCAACCAAAGTTGGTTGGCATTTACAGGGCTTCCTGCGGAACGTATTTTGGGTTTGGGTTGGATTAGGAGTATCCATAAAGAAGAATTGCCTAAATTTTTAAAAATTCATAGACAAGCACTCCTACATTATGAGGATTTTGAGGTAGAATGTCGTTTAAAAAGATATGATGGCAAGTACAAAAGAATGATTATGCGTGGAAATTGTCGCTGGGACGAATCAGGACAATTTTTGGGCTATGTAGGGGTTTGTTTGGATATTACAAAAAAACAAAAACAATTAGAAACTTCCGAAAATATCCTTAAAAACATCATTGAAAGTGCTGATACGCCTATCGTAGCGTTGGACACAGAGTACAAAATTTTAGCAAATAACAAAGCACACAACAGACTTATCTATCAACTTTTTGGGGTAAATATCCAAATTGGCGATAATATTTTGGAAAAAATAAAACACCTTCCCAAAGGTTTTGCTGTGATGAGTGATATATGGCAAAGGGCTTTGGCAGGCGAAAAACTGGTAAATCAAGAAGAATTTTTGGATATTAACCAAAATACCAAACATTATGAGGTTACTTATAGCCTTTTGTATAATAATCTTGGTAAAATAATTGGTGCAACTGCTATTTCAAGAGATATTACAGAAGCCAAAAAACACCAAAAAATACAAGAAGAAATGCACCAACAACAAGAGCAAATGATTGAAAGCCTCGCAAGACAAAATGAAGAACTTACCACACGAGAAGAAGAATTGCGTCAGAGCAATATGGAGGCACAACATATACGTACATTATTGGAAAAAGAAACGGAACAACTACAAGAACGCAATTTTGAACTTGACCAAATTATCTACAAAACTTCGCATGATGTACGCTCGCCTATTACCTCTATGATGGGATTGGTCAATATCCTAAAAGAAGAAAAAGACCTTTCACGCATAGCAGAATACGTAAATTTTTTGGAAAAAAGGATTTATGATTTGGATAGATTTACAAAATCAATGCTTAATTATGGCAAATCACAAAGGGCAGAATTGGAAATTGAACAAGTAAATTTTGCAGAAACGTTTAATCATTGTTTCTTAGAATTGCAATATCACCCAAATTATGAAAAACTCCATAAAAAAGTTCAAATTCAACACCCAGAAATCCCGTTTTTTACAGATATTTTCCGCTTAAAAATTATTCTTAGTAACCTTATTTCTAATGCAGTCAAATACCAAAATATGTATCATGTACATAGTTTTTTGAAAATTAATGTAGAAATCTCAAATGATTTTGCACATATTATTTTGCAAGATAATGGCATTGGCATTGCAGAAAAGCATTTACCACGTGTATTTGATATGTTTTTTAGGGCTACTGACAAAGGCGAAGGCTCAGGATTAGGCATGTATATCGTAAAACAAACCCTCAAAAAACTTGGCGGAAATATCAAAATCACAAGCGAAATAAATAAAGGCACAAGTATTACAATTGATATTCCTAATTTGAATTAATTAATTCAAGTTGTAAGTTTTATAGATTTCTCAACTTTCCAAAAGTTTAAAACGTTTTGGAAAGTTTGCCTCAAATTAATATTTTGAATGTTGGCTAAATAAATACAGATTTTTTAGAAAACACAAAAAAACCTTTGAAATTTTTGATTTCAAAGGTTTTTTAAATTTAGTGGTAACGAGTGGTTTCGAACCACCGACACAAGGATTTTCAGTCCTTTGCTCTACCAACTGAGCTACGTCACCGCTTCTTTGTTTTAAAAACGTATGCAAAGGTATGTAGTTGATTTGACATTTCCAAATTTTTTTGTAAAAAAAACTAATATTTTTCCTTTTTTTCTACTTTTTTGGTTTTTCTTAGAAAATACAATACAAAAAAACATCTTTTCTTCAAAAAATAATTATTTTTGCTTACATTTGTTATCTATCTATTTATTAAAAATCTCTTTAAAATAAAAATAGGCATAAAAAACCCTTATAAAAAATAATCAAAAATGTCCCAATTCAAAATATATAGTTCTTCAGCAGGTTCAGGCAAAACCTACACCCTCACCAAAGAATACCTAAAATTAGCCCTTGCAAACGAAAATCCTTACTATTTTCGCCATATATTAGCCATTACTTTTACCAATGATTCTGCCAATGAAATGAAACATCGCATTATCCAAAGCCTCAAAAGTTTTGCCTATCCGCAATGGCTTTCAGAAGATGAAAAGAAAAAAAGTGATTTTTTATTGGCAAATATTGCCCAAGAAATAAACGAAAAGCCTGAAAAAATACGTGTACGTGCCAAATTAGTTTTTGCGAAAATCCTCCACAATTACGCAGATTTTGCGGTAAGCACCATTGACCGTTTTGTCAATCGCATTGTCAATGCGTTTACAAGAGAACTTGAAATCCCCTACAATTATGAGGTAGATATGGACACCGAACAACTGCTACACAACGCCATAGAACGTGTATTGGAAAAAGTAGGCAGAGAAGATAAAGATGAATTGTCAAAATTTATCATGAATTGGGTAAAAATTAAAATTGAAGAAAATCAAAATTGGCTCACAACAGGCAACGAACTTGCTACTTTTGCCAAAAATCTCATGCAAGAAAATGCGTATCCTTTTTTGCAAGAATTAAAAGATTTTAAAATGCAAGATTTTAAAGATATTCACCATTTTATCCGAAATGAAATCAAAGATATTGAGAAAAAAATTATCCAAATTTCACAAGATATGCTTTATACTTTTAAAAGATATGGCATAGAAGTCAGCAATCTGGCAGGCGGTGCAAGTGGTATTTTTGGTTTTTTAGGGAAAATAGAAGAAAATACAGTAGAACAAATTAAAAAAATATGGGACGATGGAGAAGCTAAAACCGTAAAAAAACTTTTGGTTGATGGTGCTGAATGGTTTTCTAAACCTAAAAATCCACCTGCAGAATGGCTTAATCTTGTACCAGAACTTACAGAACAACTGAAAGATTTATTTAGATTGGCAAAAAATACAGCAGAGTATCCGCTTTATAAACTAATAGAACCTCATATTTTTAAAATCGCACTTATTCAAGAAATTGAACTTGAAATCGCAGAAGTAAAACGTGAAAATAATACCATTCACATATCTGATACCACCAAAAAAATCGCTGAAATAATTAGTTCTGAACCTGTGCCTTATATTTATGAGCGCGTAGGCGAAAAATATCACCATATTTTGATAGATGAATTTCAAGATACTTCTATGCTTCAATGGCAAAATTTATTGCCTTTGGTGGAAAACGGATTAAGCGAAGGCAATTTTAACCTAATTGTAGGTGATGGCAAACAAGCCATTTATCGTTGGAGAGGTGGCGAATTGGAACAACTAATTTTTTTGTATAAAAAAGAATGGGAAAATCTCCAAAAAAACAAAATGAATGAAGATGAAGCCCTTTTGTTAGCACAACGTTATGACACATTAGCACAATATCACGCAGTTGAAAACCTGAATTTTAATTATAGAAGTAGGCAGGAAATCATTGAATTTAACAATGATTTTTTTGAATATATTAAAAAATCAGATTTTGGTGTAAGATTTCCCATGTTGGAAAAAGTATATGATGAAAATTTTGCACAACAATTCCCCAAAAATGCGACACAAAAACTAAAATCACGCGGAAAAGTAGAACTCTTTTTTATTCCAAAAGCAAATAAAAAAAACCAAGATGTAGCTTCGCCAGATAGCACCCAACACTATACAAATAACACTCAAGACAACGAAGATGACGATAATATAAGCGAATTACACAGCCCACACCAACAAAAAACCTTAGAAATTGTGCAACAATGTCAAGCAGAAGGCTGGCTTTTGGGCGATATTGCAGTGTTGGTGCGTAGTAATTTTCAGGGAAATGCTATCGCAAATTATTTGAAACAACAAAATATCAATGTAGTGTCGCAAGATTCTTTATTATTGCAATCTGACAACAAAATTTTATTCTTAATTTCGCTTTTAAAAGTTTTTCACCAACCTGATAATAAACTTGCCAAATCTGATGCCTTGTATTTGTATTATAAAATCATTAAAAATAAAGCCCCAGATGCAACTGAAAACCTTGAAATCAAAGAAATTTTAGATAAATCCATTGTAAAATTTTACGAAAAATTCCAACAAGAAGGCTATTCGCTCAATCTTGCACGCCTTTCTGCCCTTAATTTGTATGAATTGGTAGAAAAACTGATGGGAATTTTTGATTTATTTAATACCCAACCAAAAACAGAATATTTATTGCGTTTTTTGGATATAATTTTGGAATTTAGTTTGCAAAAACAAGCCACTATCGCAGAATTTTTGATGTATTGGGACAAGAAAAAAGGAAACCTAAGCATTAATGCGCCTGCAGACAAAAATGCGGTATTGATTACTACTATTCATAAGTCCAAAGGTTTGGAATATCCCATTGTAATAATGCCTTTTGTACATTGGAAATACACACCTAAGCATGATAGCACGGTTTGGGTACATTTTGGAGAAGAAGGATTAAGCCCAAATCCAGCCAAAACACCGCCTTTGCGTGTGGGTTTGGTTAATCTGAAAAAAGAACTTGCACATACTTCACTTGCACCACAATTTGAAGCAGAAAAAGAAAAATTATTTTTAGAAAGTTTGAATATTTTGTATGTAGGTTTTACAAGACCTATTCATGCACTTTATATTTTATCCCAATTTGAAGATAAGTTTGCTACAAAAGCAAACAATCCATCAGAAATTTCACAAGTAAATTATCTTTTTTATTTATATCTTAAACATCATAACCTTTGGGAAGAAGGCAAAATGCACTATATCCTCAAAAATGGCAATGTAATGCCTGAAATATTGGCAGATGAAAATGATGATACGTTTTGGGTGGAAGAAATGGTAGCAACAGACACTCACAAAACCCTCAAATTGAATAGAAAACCTGATTATTCACGTATTGGGCATATATTGGGTGTTCAGTAATCCGTTTTTAAGTGATTAGTTTTTCCAGTAATTAGTTTTTTTCAGTTTTCAAAAAATAAAAAAAATCCAAAAAAATGCTAAAATGCGATTTTTTGGATTTTTTTTCAAATATGAGATTTGCATTATGATTCCCCTTTGGGGTTATGGAGCGATTACATCATTCCTCCCATACCACCACCCATGCCAGCCATTGGGTTAGGTGTGCCACCCTCTTCTTGAATATCTGCTACAATAGCCTCAGTAGTAAGAATAAGCGAAGCAATAGAAGCAGCATTTTCCAAAGCCAAACGTGTTACTTTTGTAGGGTCTATTACGCCAGCAGCCATAAGGTCTTCATATTGGTCAGTATAAGCATTGTAACCAAAACCATCTTTACCTTCTTTCACACGTTGTACAACGATAGAAGGTTCGCCACCTGCATTTGAGATAATCGTACGCAATGGAGATTCAAGGGCAATTCTTACGATATTTACACCTGTTTTTTCATCTTCATTAAAAGTTTTTACTGCATCAAGGGCAACAATAGCACGAATCAAAGCTACACCACCACCTGTTACTACACCTTCTTGGACTGCAGCGCGTGTAGCGTGAAGTGCATCATCAACACGGTCTTTTTTCTCTTTCATTTCTACTTCTGTTGCAGCACCAATATAAAGAATAGCTACACCACCAGCAAGTTTAGCCAGACGTTCTTGTAGTTTTTCGCGGTCATAGTCCGAAGTAGTATTTTCCATTTGGGCTTTGATTTCTTTTGTGCGTGCTTCTACAAGTTCTTTTTGACCAGCACCATTCACAATCGTTGTGTTATCTTTGTCAATACTGATTTTTTCAGCACGTCCAAGATAATCAATCGTTGCATTTTCAAGTTTGTAGCCTTGTTCTTCACTGATAACTGTGCCACCAGTAAGCACTGCAAGGTCTTGTAACATTGCTTTGCGTCTATCACCAAAACCAGGGGCTTTTACCGCAGCGATTTTCAATGCACCACGAATTTTATTTACCACCAAAGTAGCAAGTGCTTCACCATCAACATCTTCCGCAATGATAAGCAAAGGGCGACCAGATTGTGCCACAGGCTCCAATATTGGAAGAATTTCTTTCATTGAGGAGATTTTTTTCTCAGAAATAAGGATATACGCATTTTCCATTTCTGCCTCCATACTTTCGGTGTTTGTTACAAAATAAGGCGAGAGATAACCTCTGTCAAATTGCATACCTTTCACCGTTTTCACTTCTGTTTCTGTGCCACGAGCTTCTTCCACAGTGATAACACCTTCTTTGCCTACTTTTTCCATTGCATTTGCAATCATGTTACCAATTTCGGTATCATTATTAGCAGATATTGTAGCTACTTGTGCGATTTCTTGTGTTGTGCTGATTTGTTTTGATTGTGCTTTGAGGTGTGCTACAACTGCAAGAACAGCTTTGTCAATACCACGTTTCAAATCCATAGGATTAGCACCTGCAGCTACATTTTTTAGTCCTGCGTTAAATATTGCTTGTGCCAATACTGTAGCGGTAGTAGTACCATCGCCAGCATTGTCAGCAGTTTTGGAGGCAACTTCTTTCACGAGTTGCGCACCCATATTTTCAATAGGGTCTTTTAGTTCAATTTCTTTTGCAACAGATACACCATCTTTTGTGATAGTAGGAGCACCAAATTTTTTGTCTAAAATAACATTACGACCTTTTGGGCCTAAAGTTACTTTTACTGCGTCTGCCAAAATGTCAAGACCTTTTTTAAGTTTTTCGCGTGCTTCTGTATTAAATAAAATTTGCTTTGCCATAGTTTTTTTTATAGGAGTGTTTTTATTAAAATTTTATTCAAAAACGTGAGAAATGCTTTTTTAAAATATTTAAAAAATGCGTGTTGTTTTGAAATAAATATTTTGAAATAAAATTAAAAAAAAGAAAAATTGAATAGAAATAAAGTGGTAAAAGAATTTGATAAAGTAAGTTGTCAGTCATTAGTTTTTAAAGTTGTCAGTTTTTATAAATTTGTGCTTTGGACACAAATACTATAAACAGAAACCGCTAAAAAAAATGGTTATTTTTTTGAAAAACGTATAACATACAACTTGGATTAGGTAATAATCCTTAGGTTATCACATATTAGATAATTGCAAAAATATCTGCTTCACGCATAATAAGATAATCTTTGCCTTCTACTGCGATTTCAGTACCAGCATATTTACCATACAATACTGTATCACCTACTTTTACTTGGAGTTTAACAATGTGTCCAGTATCTGCCAACTTACCTTCGCCTACTGCCACCACAATACCACGTTGAGGTTTTTCTTTTGCAGTATCAGGAATAATAATTCCAAAAGATGTTTTTTCTTCTGCTGCTGCGGGTTCTATCAACACGCGGTCAGATAGAGGTTTGATATTTACTGCCATAGTTCTTTAAAAGTTTAAAAAAATGTTTTTTGTTGGAGTTTTATTATTGTTGTTTTATTTAGAACCTTTGAAAGATTTTTATTTAAAATCATTACAAAAATTTTAATTGAATTTGTATTACTAATATACATTTCTTATGCCAATGGATTTTTTCGGAAAAAATGTCAGTTTTTTTAAAAATAAAAACCAAAAATGGCAGGAAAAATGTAAAATTGAGAAATTTTAAGTAGAAATTTTGGAAAAACTAATTTCTACAAATTGCCTTTCAAATAATTATATTTTAAGATTTTCTTAATTTTTAACCTTTTAGTTTTATTTTTTTAAGAAAAAAGTTATAATTTTGTATGTATTTATGTTGTTAGTTTTTTAGTTACCAATAAAAACTGAAAGAACTGACTACTGAAAAAAACGAAAAAACCTATGCAATTTGTTGATGTAATCTTGCCAATACCAATTCCACAATTATTTACGTATAGCCTTCCAAATGATTTATATACGCAAATACAAATCGGAGCGAGGGTTATTGTGCCTTTTGGCAAAAGAAAAGTTTTGACCGCAGTAATTGCCAAAATCCACCAAAATCCACCACAACATTATACCGCAAAACCTATTTTGGAGGTATTGGACATTATTCCAAGTGTTACACAGATACAAGTTACATTGATGCAATGGATGGCAGATTATTACATGTGTTGTGTGGGTGAAGTGCTAAATGTTGCCCTCCCTTCTGGTCTCAAAATATCAAGCCTTTCCAAAATCCAAATACGCCCTGATGTAATGTGGTCAGTCATAAAACTTACAGAACAAGAACAAAAGCTGATTCAAAGCCTCAAAAAAAATGAAGATATGAGTTATGATGAAGCCTCAGAAGCGTTAGGCGTGGAAAATGTATATCACATCATCAAATCATTGATTGCCAAAGAAGTAATATTGGTTTTTGAGGAAATTAGGGAAAAATATCAACCAAAAATCCAAAAAAGAATACGCCTTACTTCCGAATATATCACCGAAACCAACCTAAAAGCACTTACCAAAAAACTTGAAAAATACCCAAAACAACAAGATATTTATTTGGCGTATCTCAAACAAGTACCTGTTTTTAGAGATTGGACGCTCAACGAAGAAGGTTGCAACAAAGAAATTTTGACAAAAGATATTACCCTTTCAAATAGTGCGTTGCAAACATTATTAAAAAATGCTGTTTTTGAGGAATTTGAGGTCATTATTTCAAGATTTGAAGAATATGATGCTAATAAAGAAATCCGCCCGCCTGTGCTTTCGTTGGCTCAAAAGAAAGCGAGCGAAGAAATATTAGATTTTTTTGCGACAAAAGATACCGTTTTATTACATGGCGTTACAGGTAGCGGAAAAACAGAGATTTATATAGATTTAATCCAAAAAGTATTGGTAAGTGGGGCGCAAGTGTTGTTTCTTTTGCCTGAAATTGCCCTCACAACGCAAATTGTATTGCGTTTGCGAAAAATTTTCGGAAACCAAATGGGTGTATATCACTCCAAATTTTCGGATAATGAACGTGTAGAAATATGGCAAGGTGTAAGACAAGGCAAAATAAATTTTGTGGTGGGTGTAAGGTCATCTATTTTCTTGCCTTTTGACAATCTGGGGCTTATTATTGTAGATGAAGAACACGAAACTTCTTACAAACAACATGACCCTGCACCACGTTATCACGCAAGGGATATGGCACTTGTGATTGGAAAACTTCAAAATTGTAAAATATTGTTGGCTTCTGCTACACCTTCAGTAGAAACATTTTACCAAGCACAACAAGGCAAATATGGCTGGGTTTCGCTCAAAGAACGCTACGGAGAAGCATTAATGCCCGAAATTTCGTTGGTGGATTTGACGCAAGAACGCAAACAAAAACATTTGAAAGGACATTTTTCTCAAACACTTTTAGATGCCATGCAAACCGCTTTACAAAAAAATGAACAAATTATCCTATTCCAAAACCGCAGAGGTTATTCGCCTTACATGGCTTGCAAAGATTGTAATTATATTCCAAAATGTTCTAATTGTGCAGTAAGTCTTACATACCATATGGGCGAATATGAATTGCGTTGTCATTATTGTGGGCATATAGAACCACCACCAAAAAAATGCCCTGCGTGTCAATCTGTAAAAATTGAAACGGTGGGTCTTGGTACTGAAAAATTGGAAGACGATATCAAACTTTTTTTTCCACAAGCACGCACACAACGCATGGATTTGGATACAACTCGCACCAAAAACGCTTATCAACAAATTATACAGTCTTTTGAGAATCATGAAGTAGATATTTTGATAGGTACGCAAATGATAAGTAAAGGCTTGGATTTTGATAAAGTAAGTTTGGTAGGGATTTTTGATGCAGACAGGTTGTTGCATTTTCCTGATTTTAGGGCGCATGAAAGGGCGTATCAAATGCTTACACAGGTAAGCGGAAGGGCAGGCAGAAAAAAAGACAGTAAAGGAAAAGTGTTAATTCAAACCAATGATGTAGAACAAAGTCTTTTGCATAAAGTTGTGTTGAATGATTATGAAGCTATGTATGCCATAGAAATAGAAGAAAGAGCATATTTTTATTATCCGCCTTTTACACGCCTTATCAAAATCACAACTAAACACATCAACAGAGGGTTGAGCCTTGAAAGTGCCAATTTTCTTGCCCAAAAACTAATGAGTAAGTTGGGAAAAGCAAGGGTTTTGGGACCTGAAGCTCCTTTAATTCACAAGATTAGAAACAAATTCTTGTTTAATATTTTGATAAAAATTGAAAGAGAAAATATAGATTTGAAAACCGTAAAAAAATTTATCTATGAACAAGTAGAGGATATTCTCACTGAAAAAGCCTATAAACAAGTGCAAATAAGTGTTGACGTAGACCCTTTGTAGTAAATATGTCAGTTGTCAGTTTTAAATTTATCAGTTTTTATAAGTTCGGTTAGTGGCTTAAAATATCAAATATTTTTTTAACAAAAACCAAAAATAAAAAACATATGTTACCAGAAACAATACACCAAGAAATCATGAAATTGCTCTCGGAAGGCAATGAAGCCCAAGCTAAAAGTTTGGCTTTCCAAGCGCTTGGCAATTTGTCAGACGCAGACGATTATATCAAAAAACATCTTACAGATGATTCCGTAATACTTTTTATAATACAAAAAGGAAATATCGTTGAAGCTGTAAAATATGTAAAAGATTTGCGTGGTTGGGGCTTGAAGGAAAGTAAGGATTATGTGGATAAATTGCGTCGAGCGTAAAAGTAGAATATAAAAACTACTTATTTTTTTGCATTTTTGAGGAACTAAGGACTAAATAATTACTAATTTCAAACATTATAATTTTAGCATTATTTAGCTCCTACCCTTCCGTGTAATCAAAAATTAAAATTTTTTAATATTTTTTTTAAATTTATTTGGAAATTAAAAAAACATATTATACCTTTGCATTGCTGAAAAATAATAGAGATTTTGAAATAATAAAAACTGGCTTATGGTGTAATTGGCAACACGTCTGGTTTTGGTCCAGAAGAGTTTAGGTTCGAGACCTAATAAGCCAACCAAGTTTTATTATTTTTTAGCAATTACTGGCTTATGGTGTAATTGGCAACACGTCTGGTTTTGGTCCAGAAGAGTTTAGGTTCGAGACCTAATAAGCCAACCAAAAAAACCTCAACTTTGAAGTTGGGGTTTTTTTATGTATTGGTAGTTTGTGTAAAATTTATTCATAAAATTTATACGAAAGCACTTATTTTTCTGTTATCCTAACACAAGTTGTTTGTTACATTTTCCTTTTTGTTTGAACAACTTGAATTATATTATTTACAAACTAAAAAAATAAAAATCATGAAAAAATTACTGTCCTTTTTGATATGCCTTTGTTGCATTTCTATCGCAAACGCCCAAGTAACCAGCAAAATGTTGGTAGGAAAATGGGGTATTGTAGATTTTAATTTTATGCCAAAAAAAGCCAATGGCAAACTTACTGATAAAGAAATTGAAACGGTGTCTATGATGAAAAAAACACTATCAGCAAACCCTAAATTCATGAAATTTAACCTCAATGCTGATGGTACAATAAACATAACGCCAGACCAAGGCACAGGAAGTGGTACATGGAAATTGAGCAAAAATATTCTTACAATTAAAACCACAAAAAAAGAAGAAAAATACGAAGTACGCCTTTTGTCTGATGATAAAGTAGAATGGAAAGCCCTGAAAAGCAATATTGCAATTCCTATCATGACGTTGGAAAAAGACTAAAAAAAACCAGCCCAAAGGGAACAATTCATATAAATTTGGCTAAATAAATACAAAAAAATCTGACTTTTCTCTTGTAGAAAAGTCAGATTTTTTGTTTTTATTGATTGTCTTATTTTTCCTTACTTATTTTTCCTTACTTATTTTTTTTTCTCAATCTCATAATCAAATCATATTTGTCATCACTCAAAGTTTTTTCCAAACCAACAGGATAACTGTGCGGATTGACAAAACGCTTGATACCCTTGTGAAACATCATGAGTTGATTTTTTACCCTGTCTTTTATCTCGTGAATTGTGGGCAGATTATATACAAGTTCGCCTTTTTTAAATATTGGCACTAATAAATCCTCTTGTATCATATCTTTGTCCATTGTTTTCCTACGTGTTACGTCCATTGGGTCAAGGATTGTAAGTTCATTTGGGAGCGGTTTTTCAAGGTTATAAATCATATCACCTGCATATTGCCCATTTTCCTGAAAGCGTTTGACTTGCAAAATACCAGGATTAGATACTTTGATGGCTTGTTCTGAGAGTTTTACTTTATAATCCCATTTTTGCGTAGTTTGGTTTAGTATTGCAGCGATTTTATATACACCGCCCAAAGCTGGTTGGTCATAAGCAGTTACAAGTTTTGTGCCTACACCCCAAACGGTAATTTTAGCATCTTGTTCTTTCAAACTTGTAATAATATGTTCGTCCAAATCATTGCTTGCAACAATACTTGCGTGTTGAAAACCGCCTTCGTCCAATATTTTGCGTGCTTCTATACTCAAATATGCCAAGTCACCTGAATCCAAACGTATGCCTGCCATTTCGTAGCCTTTTTGTCTGAGTTTTTTGCCTACTTTTACCGCATTCCTTACACCTTCAAGCGTGTCATACGTATCCACCAAAAAAACGCAATTATTGGGCATACATTCCGCATAACTTTCAAAAGCAGATATTTCGTCATCAAAAGACATTACCCAACTGTGGGCATGTGTGCCTTTTACGGGTATTCCATATATTTTGCCTGCAAGTACGTTGGACGTAGAACTGCAACCGCCAATGTAAGAGGCACGACTTGCAGACAAAGCACCATCTACGCCTTGTGCTCTGCGTAAGCCAAATTCCAATACAGGTTCGCCTTGTGTGGCAATGGTCATGCGGGCAGATTTGGTGGCAATAAGCGTTTGAAAATTGATAATATTCAACAAAGCAGTTTCTATGATTTGGGCTTGAATAATATTGCCTTGTACCCTGATAAGTGGTTGATTTGGAAAAACCACTGTTCCCTCTGGAATTGCATCTATATCACAATCAAACGTAAGTTGTGCTAAATAATCCAAAAATTCTTGCTCAAACAGCATTTTATCATCATTGCCTTGCAAAGTAGCCAAATATTCAATATCTTCTTTTGAAAATTTAAAATTTTTCAAATAATCTATTGCTTGCTCTAAGCCACAAGCAATCGTAAAACCGCTTTTGAAGGGTGCCTGTCTAAAAAATAAATGAAATACTGCTTGTTGTTTACCTTTGCCTGTTTTCCAATAACTATATGCCATTGTAAGCTGGTAAAGGTCTGTAAGTAATGTTAGGGACATGATTTTTTTTGATTATGGATTTTTGATGGTGAATTATGGATTTTTTTATTTTAAAAATAGAAATAAATAAAGACAAATAAAAGCATTTTTTATAAAAAATTAAAAAAAAATATGCTCAAATCATTGAAAACATTATATTTATTTGAAATATCCCACATTACGCACCCACAAAGCACCTAATGCGATAAAACTAACAGAACTCACAGGCATTAAAATCGCTACAATCAGAGGCGAAAGATTGCCTGTAATGGCAATACCCAAAATTACAATATTGTAAAATAGGGACAAGAAAAAAATATTTTTGATGATTTGAACGCAATTTTTAGAAAATTCTAACAAAAAAGGTAATTTTTCTAACGATTTCCCTTCAATAATGCCATCAGACGCAGGCGTGAAATATGCAATATTGTCACTAACTGCCAAACCAACATCAGCTTGTTGCAATGCACCAGCATCATTCAAACCATCACCCAACATCATAACTTTGGCGTGAGATTGTTGCAAATCCGCGATAAAAGTTTGTTTTTGATGCGGTAATTGTCCAAAAAACATATTGTTGAGTGGAAAATATATGCCAAGCTTTCGTTTTTCTGCTTCATTATCACCAGACAATAAATAAACACTATTGGTATTTTGCAACGTGTATATCGTATCTGTAAGTCCCACTCTGTAATGAGGATTTATCACAAAACACCCTAAAATTCTGTCATTAATTACAAGATACGAAACTGCTCCATGTTTTTTTTTTTCTACTTCTTTTGGTATAGAAAATTGATTATCATTTATCCATTTTAAATTACCAATTTTATAAATATCTTTTCCAAAAGTACCCATAATACCGTTGGATTTTTCCTCCAAAAAACTTGTAAGTGTGTCTTGTATTTGGCATTGAAAATCAAAATCTTGTTTTTGTAAATCTTGTTTGAGGTAATGTGCGATATGATTGGCAATAGGGTGAATAGAGTTTTTGGCTAATGTCCAAAAATACAAACTTTCTTGTAGGGTTATTTCACGCAATAATGGATAAAAATTTATATCTGCTTCGTCATTTTTGGTTAGTGTGCCTGTTTTATCAAAAACAATGGTATTGATTTTTGCTATTTTTTCTATAATACTTGTATTTTTTAGATAAATTCCGTGTTTTCCAAGCATACTGATTGCAGTTCCCAATGCAAAAGGCGTTGAAAGTGTCAAAGCACACGGGCAAGCAACTATCAACACCGCAGTAAATATATTGATTGCCATTGCCCAATCTTTTACAAATCCCCAATACAAAAACGAAGAAATCGCAACGCTCAAAATGCCAATGATAAAATACTTTGCCAAAATATCTTGTAATTGCGTAGCATTATTATTTTTATTGTTTTTTGTAAAAATTTCATTGTTCCACAACGCAGTCAAATAACTTTGTGTTACTTCTTTGACTACTTCCAAACGAATACTTTGCCCTGTGTTTTGTCCTCCTGCATAAATTAAATCATGTTTTTTTTTGAGGATTGGGGCTGATTCGCCTATTACAAAACTATAATCTATGTATGCCTCATCATTTTGGAGCATTGCATCAGTAGGGATAAGTTCATTATTTTTGACCAAAATAATATCCGATTTTTTGAGTGCAGAAAGCATAGCAAAGGTTTCATTGCCTTTATCATCTATTTTTGTGATGGTAATAGGGAAATAAGCACGAAAATCCCTGTCATATCGCAACACATTGTAAGTACGAAGTTGAATCCATTTGCCCACCAACAAAAAGAAAATTAAACCTGACAACGTGTCCAAATAACCAATGCCTGTTTTTGAAAAAATATCATACAAACTCCTCAAAAACAATACTGTAATCCCTAAGGCTAATGGAAAATCTAAGTTGAGGAACCCTTTTTTTAGGTTTTGATAGGCAGAAATAATAAACCCAAAACCGCTATAAAAAAACACAGGCATTGTGAGCAATATATTGACATATTGAAAAAACAGTTTTAAATTTTTTTCTGACGCTGTATCAAACCCAAAATATTCGGGAAAACTTGTCATCATAATATTGCCTGCACAAAAACCTGCTACTGCTATTTTGCTGATGAGTTTGCGTTCTTCCTGTTGTTGGATTGTGTGTTGGGTGTTTGAGGTTTGTGTGGTATTTTCTAAAGTAAAATTTGGCGTATAGCCCAAATCAGACAAAAGTTTTACAATGTCTAAAAGCGTCGTTTTGGTATGTAAAAACGTCAAAGACAAGGTTTTTTGTTGAAAATCCACACGCGAATACGTAATATTTGGATTTATTTTGTATAAGCTCTCCAACAACCACACACACGCAGAGCAGTGCATATTGGGAAGGTGTAAGATAACTTTTGCAATATGATCATCTTTAAAACTATAAATTTTTTCTTGGATTTCTGGTATTTCCAAAAAATCAAAATTCATTTTTTTAGTATTTTTTCCCTCATTTTTTTGCCCTTTTTTTTCTAACCATTGGTAATAATCTGTCATGCTGTTGTCCGCCAATACCGCATAAACGGTTTGACAACCTTGACAACAAAAATGTTTTTCATCATAAAAAATATGGTTATATACACATGGTTCTCCACAATGATAGCAAGCTATTGTTCCTTTTGTATTAGTATTTTGAGCGGAAATAGACATAATGATAAATATTTGATAGAATTTTCGCTTCCCCCAATTTTATTGAGGATTATTCATAGTTTAACCCCCATAAAGAGCGTTAGGACATGGTTTTTAGAATCTCATTAGAGATTCAATTTTGAATAGCCCCAATGGAATTGAGGGATTTGGAGATAATTAAAAAGATAAAATCGAAAGTTTTATTTGATTAAAAAATATTTAATAGACTTATATATTTGTTATATTGCCTTGCATATTTGTTATATTGCCTTGCATATTTGTTATATTGCCTTGCATATTTGTTATATTGCCTTGCATATTTGTTGTATTGCCTTGCATATTTGTTGTATTGCCTTGCATATTTGTTGTATTGCCTTGCATATTTGTTGTATTGCCTTGCATATTTATTGTATTGCCTTGCATATTTGTTGTATTGCCTTGCATATTTGTTGTATTGCCT
>JANPJR010000092.1:0-11456 GCA_031425615.1 Cytophagales bacterium | reverse complement strand
GTTACTTTTACGGTGAATGTAGAAGTACCTGCAATGGTAGGCGTGCCTGAAACAGTGCCACCTGCGCTTAATTGTAAACCTGTTGGCAATGTACCAGACACAAAACTAAATGAATAAGGCGCAACACCACCAGTTACTGCGGTAGCTTGGTTGTAAAGGATATTGATACCACCATTTGCAAGTGATGTGTTTGTAAAATTGATAGCAGTACAAGCAGCATTTATCACAATATTGTGGCTGATACTTCCTTTGCAACCGTTGGCATCAGTTGCGGTAATATTGATGTTGAATGTGCCTTGTGCGGTTGGTGTGCCAGAAAGCACACCCGCAGTGGTCAAAGTCAAACCAGCAGGCAAAGCTCCTGTCGTTACTGCATACGTATAAGGGGCATTACCACCTGTTGCTGTGATATTGGTTGTAGTATAAACTGCATTTACATTACCAATAGGTAACTGTGGAGGACTTACAGTTGTAAAATTGCAACCTGATGACACAAACAAAGTATATAATTTAGAAGCACTACACAAATTTACGCCTTGTGTAACACCTACTGTAAAATTGAATGTACCCAAAGTATTAGGTGTTCCTGACAATGTGCCATTTGGTGCAATGGTAATACCAGGAGGTAATGTACCTGCAATAACTGACCAAGTTACAGCACCAGGCAAACCAGTTTGTGTAAAATTAAGTGAAGTATAAGCTACATTAACCGCACCATTTGGCAAAGAAGAACTCAAAGGACTAATATTAACCACTGGACAAGCCACTACAAAAGTATAATTTGCAACTACACTACAACCACCCGCTTGTGAAGCAGTAATTGTAAATGGAAAATTGCCTGTTTGGGCAGTAGTACCTGATATAATACCAGTTATAGTATTGAAAGATAATCCAGTAGGAAGTGTTCCAGTCAAAACTAATGTGATAGGTGTGGTATTACCTGTAACTGATATTGTTTGGTTGTATGCACCATTTGGCAAGGGACTTGGCAAAGTAGCAACAGAAGGGTTAATCGTAAGTGTAGGACAAGCTACATTGATGGTGTAACTTTTTGGCACACCACAAGTACCATCAGAAGCAGTTATCTCAAATGTTACGCTTGCAGGTGTGGAAGATGTAGGCGTACCTGAAATAACTCCACCAGCACTTAACACCAATCCAGCAGGTAGTGTTCCCGAGGAAATAGACCATGTTATTGTACCAGAAAGACCAGTTTGTGATAATGTGCTGTTATAAACACTACCAACGGTTGCATTGGGCAATGTGGCAGGCGTAAAATTCACGATTGCACAAGCAACAGTTGTGCTATATGTTACACTTGCAGTACAAGTAGAAAGCCCTCCTGTGCCTGTTACCGTTACAACAACATTTGTGTAAATACCTGCAACAGTAGGCGTACCTGTAATAGCACCTGTATTAGCATCAATCGTTAATCCAGTTGGTAATCCTGTTGCTGACCATACAACTGTGCTGGTAATACCTGTTTGAGTAATAGGAGCATTGTAGGCTGAACCTAATCCCCCATTTGGAATACCTGTTGCTGCGGTTGGCGTGATAACAATTGTAGGGCAGTTGATAACAATGCTATATGCTTTTGTAGTATTACAAGTGCCTTGTGAAACTTGTGCTGTAAAATTGAAAGTTCCCAACGCAGTAGGTGTGCCTGTAATAGCTCCTGTATTGGTATTGAGTGTTAAACCTGTAGGCAATGCGCCTGCTGAAATACTCCAAGTGATAGCACCTGCAATAGTATTAAATCCTGTTTGGGTAAGCGTTTGGCTATAAGCGTTGCTACCTGTTCCATTAGGCAAAGAAGCAGGATTAATGGTAACCGTAGGACAAACTTCTACCACTTGCACATCATCAATATACAAATTAAATTGGTCTGCAACGCTTTTTGCCAAAAAACCAATAAAATATGTACCTGTCGCAGTAGGCGTAATAGGCAATATCGCAGTAGTCGTGTGAGTGGTATTATTAATATTTGTATTATTAAACAATACATTAGCAACAGGCATACCAGCAACTGTTGCAGATGTACCCCATCTTACTTCTAATGCTTCAGGGAAAGAACCAAGTCCAGCTTTGTATTTGAATGTAAGGTTATACACTTTGCCCAATGTCATGGTCAAGGCAGGTGAAAACAACCAATCATTCCCAGCATTTGGGGTACTAAAATTATATACTACTGCATTAGAAGGCGAGCTTGCATTTACAGTATTTGCATTTTTCCAAACACTATTATCATTATTAATATTTAAAACAGACCACCCACAAGGCACAGCAACGTTTGTAGGTGCGCCCAATGGTAAAGGCGTTAAAGTTTCTGTTGTGCCCGTTACACCATCAAAATTTTCAAGGTATGGGTATGTGCTTATCCCTGTAAATACATTGAGTTGCGCAGCAGCAGAGGTGGCAGTGGCACCACCATTGATACAAGTAGTTATAACCCTATACCATGTAGTTATGCTTGGAGTAGGTGCTGTGTAAGGCACAGTTATAGCACCAACTACATCAGCGAAACCTGCAACAGCACTTGTAGTAGATATTTGCCATTGGTAAGAAATACCAATGCCTGAAGTTCCTCCTGACAAACCCAATGCGATTGGGTTACACACATTGGATATTGCTGGCGTAGCTATCCCAGCATTTGGCGTACCACTGCAAGGGGGTGTAATGCTGATATTATCTAATCCAATATCCGCAGCACCACTGCCAAAATCGCCTGTTGCCCTAAAACGAATAATCGCGGTAGGAGATACGGAGATAAGGTTTGCAGTTACATTTGTCCAAGTGGTTATTGCAGTACCCCCTGCTGCCAACGCTGGCGTAGTAGTAATGGGGTTAAACGTAAGACCGCCATCTTCAGACAACAATACTTCTAATTTATCGCTTCCGCTTAGAGGATTGATGTACCAAAAAGAAAATTGTTTTGAACCAACGTTTGATAAATTCACATACAAATCCAAAGAACCTTGCAATCCCGAACTCACATCATAAGAATGAAAACGTGCAGAACGACTACCTGATTGTGCAACAGGGCTATAAATACCATTCACAACACCAGACCAACCTGACAAAGTAGTGGTTGTATTATCAGCTCTCCAATTTGCATCAGCATCACCGCTTGTATTTACAGTTCTCCAAGAAGCATCTGGAGCGTCTTGCCCCAATGGTGCAGATACACAAGTGGTGAGCCATACATTTTCAAAATCCTGACTGTATGGCAAAGTAGCATAAGTAGGAGATATTACTGTTACTTGCACAGGGGTAGAAGTTATGCTACTGGGTGTTGGATTGGTACAAGTAAGCTGACAACGATAAAATAACGTGGCAGTAGGCGTAATGCTCAAAGTAGCACTATTTGCACCTACAATGTCAGCATAAACACCAGCCAAAGTGGTAGCAGATTGCCATTGGAAAGTAAGCCCTACTGCTATACTTGAAGCACCAGTTAAAGACAGAGTAGAAGAAAACCCTAAACAACCAGAAGCAACTGACGCATTAGCAGTTCCCCCTGTTGGTGTCCCATTACAAGGAGGCGTAAGTGAAATGCCTTCCATTTCATCAGCGCCTATATCTGTTGAAACGCCTGTTCCTGTATAACCTGCATTGCCTTGTCTAATATCATTATCATAATCTGTTGTAATGCCTGAAATATTAGATGCACCACTTTCTACTGCAGTAGCAATAGTCGTGTTAATATGTAAATAATTGGCAGTCCCACCTGTTGTTGTATTCAAAAAAGGCGGATTTTCTTGTATTGATGCTTGTTCAATAGTAGCCATAAAGGTTTTATGGCTTGCAACAGTATTTTGGGGATTTGTCAAAGTGCCTGTTCCTTCTGCATACACCAAATGATTATTTGTGCCTGCTGTTGGGTTGCACCAAAACAAATTGTTGTTAGAAGTGTTTGCATAATTGGCTGGTATTGTGCTTGCGGTACCGCTTGACCTTCTCAAACAAACTGCTTGACCATTGCTTGCAACATTCAAAGCATCTTGAGCAGGCGTAGAAGCATTAACCAAGATATTATTTCTTAAATTTAATGGCGTTACAGCAGTGGAAAACACGATACAAGATGACCCAAAAGTAGTAGTGCTTGTACTTGCAGCATTAAGATAAATCGTATTATAATATACGTTGGCTGAAGAAGATGTAGTCAATTCAATGCCTCTTACACCATTTGTACTTGTGGAAGTTGGTGTTTGTAACCCACCAATAATATTATTGGAAATCGTAGCACCTGTGCCACCAGAAATACTTATACCATTGACAATAGCCAATGTACCTGCACCACTTATACCATATACTTTGTTCCTATTTACCGTGATTGTCCCTGTAGATAAGTATATGCCATAATATGTACTGTTACCAGGCGAACCTGTCGCAGTAGTTAAGTTAAAAACAGTATTGTTGCTCACATTTTTGATACCAGCAGAACCAAATTCCCTTATTCCCGATAATTCCGCAGAATTATTAGATAAATTGCTCACAATATTATTTGTAATTGTAACATCTACTGAACTTGAAAAACCATAAATGCCTTGTAATGCCCCAGCTGCGGTAATATTAGTCAAATTCAAATTGTTGATGGTATTGCCATTGATAACAGTGGTCGTGGGACTTGCTATTACGATACCTCTCAAAGCTCCAGATGCACCAGATTTATTCAAATTTGAAACTGTATTGGCGTTGATATTGAGGTTTGTAGGGCTACCACTACTGATGCCAATGATTGCACCTGTAGTCGGGAAAACGCTTGCGCCTGATATATTATTTGTATTGATATTCACAGTGGTTGGCGTAGCACTATTTACAATACCATTCACAGCACCACTCGTAGCAGTTGTATAAGCCAAGCTAATAGTATTGTTGGTGATGTTTATTGTATTGCTTGCTGCGGTGCTACCTGCACCATTGCTTATACCTTCTAATAATGAGGTTGTCCCTCCGCTTTGTAAAGTAATGGTATTATTATTGATATTCATAGAGGCAGATGTACTTCCACTTGTAATAATCCCCCTCAATGTATTCACGTGATTAACGCCTGAACCATTATTGTTGTTGAGGGTATTAAAAGATATATTTGCGCCCCATTGGTGGATTGCACGAATACCTGCAGATGGATTGGTAGAAACTGCACCACCGCCAAAATTTAATATTAAGTTCCCCGTCAAAGCACTTGTACCGCCTATGTCATTGTTGGTATCGCCCAATGTAAAAGGTGTAACAGCATTAAAACCTGATAATACAATACCATAGTTGCAACTACTAAAACTATTTGCATAAAACTTATTATTGGAGTTTGTGCCTGATGTAGATGTAGGCGTAATCGCAGTAGTTGCAGTAGTTGGCGTGGCATTGATAACCAAAATCCCCACGCTCCCTTCTACCATGGGCAACACATTGTTTGCAAAGTTTATACGTTGCATATTGAATATGCAATTTTGGATTGTATTGTTATTGCTACCATCTGTTACACTTGATTTGAACAAACCAATACCAAATTCCATTGTGGCAGGGTTGGTTGTATTGCCATCTGTAAATGTAAGCCCATCAATGGTTACAAAATCTACACCATTCAATACTAAAATACCGTCAGGAATAGCACTTGAAGGCGTTGCTGTGCCTACGCCAGCATTCAAAACAGTTGAAAAACCAAATGGTTTTACAATGGTGATGCTATTAGTAGCACTCAACACTGGGTTAAGTGTAGCACTGCCCAATACCAAACCTGTTGGCGGTGCAGTTTCACTTTGCCCATTTGCAAGTGTCAAAGTAACACTTCCTGTCATAGCTGTAACATTGTTTAATGCAGTCAAAGCACTTGCCAATGAAGTATAAGAGGCAGAAAGATTGGGGGTTGTGTTGGTTGGATTGGTAACAGTTACTGTGATTTGTGCAATAACGCTTTGATACATACTCGCAACCAAAAAAAGGGCAAGTAACATGTTTTTATGCAAACACGTTCGCCAAAATTGGTAGTTTTTTTTCATGTTTTTTTTATACTTTTAGAGAAAAATATGCAAAACTTGGAGGATTGAATATTTTTTAAATTTTAAGTTTAATAACTCCAAAGTTATAAAAAAAAAAACAGAATATCAAAAGAGAGGAATTAAAAAGGTTAAAAAGAAAAATAACATAATAAAAAATAACGTAAGAGTTTAAAAATTTTACATATTTTATAATTAAAATTTATTGTTTTGCTTTTGGAAAGAAAAATGTTTTTTTATTTCGCCCTGAAAATGAATTATAAATATTATCCAAATATAATTTTACACCATAACTATAATATAATCCATTAAAATCTTCTGTAAAAACTGGTTTTTGAACATTTGGTGGTGTAATTGTGTGTCGAAAGCCCAAAGAGCCTTTTACGCCTATCCATTTAGTAAGTTTGATATGTACCAGCAAGCCCCCTTGTATAGGATAAATATCATTTTCATAAGTTTGTAATACTCTACTTGGGATAATTTGTCCTGTTGTTGGATTGGTTGTTTGTTGGCTTTTAAATTCCTCAATAGATTTCCCATAACCCGCTTCTAACGGAAAACCCATTTCCCAATAACGATTATTGACAATGTAATGCGTAAAATTGAGACTCAAATACCAAATATTTAGACTGTTCTCTGTATTTAGGCGTATTCTGTTGCGGGTAATCACTTCTTGTTTGGACGAACTTGTAAGGGTGTAATATCCCAATGTGATTTGGTCAAGGTCGCCTATTCTTGCCCCAATATTTCCCCCATAAATACGAATAGGTGAATTTTTGACAAATGATTGCCTAAAATCCATTTGGATAATTGGACGAATAACCAGCAGAGGACGAGGCTTAAAAATATCTACATTTTGGGCAAATAATAATGTTTTACAAAAAAAAATACTATGAAAAATAAACCAAAAAACAAAGAAAAATTTGTAAGATATTTTATGGCAAATAGCGAAATATTGCATAGGAAATATTTGAAAAGTGAGATGAGTTGAAGCTAAAGTACACATAATTTTTCGCAAAAATGTATAAAAATTCCCACTCTTCCAAAGTATCAAAAGTGTGAAGTTTTATTTGTTTTATTATCTATTTTTTTGTGTTAGACAAAAAAAATGGTTTTTGTTTAAAACCATTAGAAAATAAATTTTCGCAAAAAAAAAAACTTTTACTACTTGCCTGCATTTTTCTCTGCCATGTCTGAAAGTTCCACATCTAAGGCATGAATAGAAACCAAAAGTTCCCAAACAGAAAAAAACAAAGAAGCCATCATCAATATCATACTCAATCCAAATATATATTTTCCCAAAAGGTTGTTTTCTGCAAAAATCACAAACATAGACAAAATACAAAAAAATATGCTCATTACACCCAACATTTGCATATTACGTATAAGCAAAAGTCGCCTACGCAGTGATTTAATTTGAATAACAAGATGTTCTTCTTTGTTTTCTTGGTAACTTCGGTGCAGTGTTCTCACCAAACTTGCAATCGCCAAAAAACGGTTGGTGTATGCCAATAAAAGGAGTGAAATTGCAGGAAATAACAACGCAGGCGTGTTGAGGTCAATTTTCATGTTTTTTTAAATTTTGTTTTTTTAGTAAACATTTCAAAAAATAGAAAAGTTTGTTTTTTAATTTTAACCTAAGTTGCATGCAAATTGTGTGTTATATTTTTCCAAAAAAAAACTTAAAAACTGACAACTAAAAACTTATAACTTAGTTTTTTCTACATAAATCCTATTCTCTGTATAGTTCATATCACAACCTTCCCATTGCCCTCTGAGTGTGTATTTTTCTTCGTCTTCTTCCAATAATAATTGGTATTTTTTAATACACCAATCTCCACCAAGTGAATTTGTGTTTTGTTCCAATATTTTCCCTTCTTGGCACAATAAAACATTTTTTTGCAACACAGCGTCCATCGCTATTTTAGCAAAATTACCATCTTTGAGGCGAATAATGCTGTAACCAATCATTTGACTGTCTTTGATTTGCGTGATATATAGGTCAAATTTATATACCTCTTTTACGCCTCCTTTTTGTTTCAAAATCCCTTCCCATTGACCTAAAAATATGTTTTCAATGTTTTTTGTATCCATGATTTCGCAGTTAAAATTTTTTTGAATTTTTATTTTTGGTTTCTAATTTTAAAGTTTAAAAAGTTAAATTAAAAAGTTAGAATTTTTTTTAATTTTTTTTGGTAAATGGGAAAAGTAGCTAAATTATTGTGGTTGCCATTTTCTATGATAACCAAATTTTCTTTTGGTATATTCTGTGCTAATTTTTGTCCAAATATGAGTGGAATTGTGTTGTCCATTGTACCATGAAAAATATACACTGGACAAACTACGTTTTTGAGGTATTCATCACTACGAAGCGGATAACTACAAAGCAAAGAAACAGGCAAAAAATAAGCATGGTATGCCAACAAATCATTGAAATTATTGTAAGGGGTTTCTAATATCAAGCGTTCTGGCTTGGTTTGCGAAGCCAAATGCGTGGCAACGCCTGTACCAATAGAACGCCCAAAAATGGTTATATCATTTTCTTTGTAATGTTTTTTCAGAAAATCAAAAGCAATTTTGGCATCATCAAATAGATTTTTTTGGCTTAATTTTCCTCTACTTTTCCCATACGTTCTATAATCCACTATCAATATATCATAACCCAAATGTGTAAAATCTGGTGCAACGTGCCCCCAACCTTCTAAACAACCCCCATTGCCATGAAAATATAAAATTACTTTTTGAGAAAGATTTTCTTTTTTGTGCTTAAACCAAAGTGCGTGCAACCTATCATTTGGGGCATTGTTCAAAAGGTATATTTCTTCAAAATTTTCCCTAAATTCAAAAATATGGTTTTCTGCTAAATAATATGGGTAAAAAATCAAACGCTCTTGGTACACATACACACATATACACAAAACCAGATACAAAATACCAAGAACACAAGAGGTATAAAAAAAGAATTTCATAATTATTTTTTGTGGTAAACTTATAAATTGTAAATACTATAATTTCCCACAAAAATACAAAAAATACCACCTCATTTTCAGGATAAAGTAGTATTTTTTGTTAGTCAGTACGCCAAATAGTGTATCATGAAGAGAGAATTATTGAACCTAAAAAAATATTTTTTATGAGAGATGAAAAAAACAAAAATTCAACTAAAAAGATATTCTTTTATAGTTGAATTTTTATGAAAAATCATATTGTGGTTATTTAATCCAGCTTATCCTTACAGTTGTAGCGACATATGCCATATTGTTACAAATAGGATTTTGAGGGAAAGACAAAGTTTTTAAATTGGTTTCAAAAGTCAAAAGCTCTTGTGGCGTGATTTGTGTCGTAAATGGCAAGATGAATTCTAATTCTTTTACTTGCCCTGTTTGTGGTAAAATGAAATATATCACGGTTACGATTTCCTCTTTTAGTTGTTGTCTTCTTGTAAATGAAAAAGTTTGTTGGAGAGCATTTTTAATAGCAACCTCATCATAATCAGGATATAAACATTTGAAATCACTAAGATAATCATTTTGTAAATCCACATAATTCTGTGTATTAAAAACTGTTATATGTTCAGCCCCTCTCACATAAGATTGGTATGTCTGTCCACCAACCATAGTAAATTCTTGGTTATAAAAAATACTAAAGTTTTGGGCTTTTGAGGCAAAAACAAAAAAACAAAAAACAAAAAATAAAATATATTTTTTCATGGTTTGATTAAAGATAAAGTTTGAGTAATTCAAGTAAAACTTGTGGGGGTATGGTTTCAGAAATAGGTGTTTGACCATAAGGGGTATTTTTATTAAATTCTCTAAATGAATTCGCAAATTTGAAATAATCAGTTTTGAATGTATTAAAATCTAAGGGAACATTAGGATTATTTTTTCTTGTTTTGATAAAACCCCCTAAAAATATCGCAAAAGATCTCCTGTCAGCATTTGGAAACGGATTAGTTGAAGTATTTGATTTAGCAAATACATTTTCCATTTCCAAGCCAGATAAAACATTTTTTTGGGCTATATAATCCAAAATAAACTTAGCTTCGAATTCCTTGTTGCTTGTGGGTATTTGGCTAAAAGCAGCAGGGGAGCCAGCCTTAAAATATTGTGCAGCATGGATAAGTTCTTCAAATAAAGTAGAACCCAAAAAACGGATAACTTTTGGATTACCTGTAAAAAATATCATCTCTGAATATAATAGCCCCTCCTGTAAATGCAGGTACATACTTAGCAAAATTATTCATATTGGGGTCTATTTCAAAGTCAAATATTTTGCCATCAACTACAAACTTATCATACATTTTTTTGAGGTAAGGGCTGTTGTTGATTCCTTGCAAAAACACATCATCTAATCTTTTCCATTGTATCAGAGAAAGGGCATTGTCTCCTGTCAAACAAGCAGGATTTACTATTTTTTTGAGTTGTGGTGAAAGAGAATTTAATATTTGTTCGGGAGTTAGTGGTTCAAAAGGGTCGCCTGGTGAGCTACTCCCGCCATTGTATCCACCTCCAGCAAAAGAAAAACCTGGTGCGGTACCAGGATTTGTTGAGATTTGACCAAACCAATTGGGATAACTTGAGTTTCCTATACCACAAGCAACCTCCACAAATACCCTTACTTCTATTCTAACAGGGTCTACATTTACCTGAGCACCAGCTTCACTATTTCCGCTGTTGCTTGTTGTATATGTTGTGTGGCTATACATATAACATACAGAAGAACTATGTTGTTTTGAAACGTAATTCCCATTCACAAAATCATTTTTTAATACCATTTTTTCACTATCAAAAGCAAAAAAGAAATCCGAGCCTGTGAAATCAGATGTTTTTGTAAAAAAATTACTTCCCCTTGTTTTTTGTAATTGTGTGCTATCTTGTATGGTAGTTATTCCCAACAATGTGCAAAAAGAGCTATCAGGATTCAATTGTAAAAGCATTTCGCTTTGCCCAATATGATAAGTGTTATCTTTATTTTGGATTTTTACGAAAGGTCTTGCTTTTGTGGAATCTTTGGAGAGGATTGGCACTCTGATTTGCAGTTTCCCTTTTTGAGAAATTCTGCTTTCTGCATTTGTCCAATCCAAGTTGTAATAATCCTCGAAAAGTGAATCATTAGTTCCTTTTTGTTGGAGGTTTTGGGCGTTGGCTTTTTGGTTTTGCCACCATTTTTTGGCGGTTGATACGCCTGTTTTGTTATGTTTGGGGAGAGATTCAGGTTTTACTTCCTCCTGGTATTTGGGCTTACACGCCTGAAAAACCGCAAATAATATTAGGAAAATATATAAAAACTTCCTAAGGTTTTTTGGTTTTTTGGTTTTTTGGTTTTTTGGTTTTTTGGTTTTGGAACATATAAAAGATTAAAAAAAATGTATGCAAAAGTAATATTTTTTTTTGAAAAAACAGTTTTTCCGTTAGCAAAATCAGGCAAGCAACATAATTTTTACAATGGAATTTTGCGGAA
>JANPJR010000091.1:0-27423 GCA_031425615.1 Cytophagales bacterium | reverse complement strand
CCTAACCCCCAAAGGGGGAACAAACCATTTATACGAAATTTTTGCTATATCTGTAAATTTTATGTATTTATTTAAAAAATTGTGTAAAAATTGCATGAATTTATGAGAATATTTTGTTTATTTTGCAAGTTAAAAAACTTTTAAACACAAAAATAACACAAAAAACAAAAAGAGAAATAACCGAAGTTGTCAGTTATGAGTTTTTTCAGTAATCAGTTTTTGTAAATTTATCTTTTGAAAAAATATTAAAAAATAATCCCCAATTTATAACCCCTAATCCATAATTAAAACTCCCCTTTGGGGCTGGGGGGCTTCTAATTCCTAATTCCTCATGTACTTATCCGACCGCGTAAATGCACTTTCTGAATCAGAAACAATCGTAATGGCAAAAAAAGCCAGAGAACTTACTGCACAAGGACACCATATCATCAAATTAAATTTTGGTGAGCCAGATTTTCCTACGCCTCAACACATCAAAGATGGTGCAAAAAAAGCTATTGACGACAATTTTTCATTTTATACACCTGTAGCAGGTATTCCCGAATTACGCAAAGCTATTGCAGAAAAACTGCATAAAGAAAATGGGCTTAATTGGAAAGCAGAAAACATTATCGTAAGCACAGGAGCAAAGCAATCTATTGCAAATGCCTTGATGTGCCTAATAAATAAAGGTGATGAAGTCATTGTTTTTTCGCCTTATTGGGTTTCCTACAGCGAAATCATCAAGCTTGCAGAAGGTACAACCGTATTAATTCATGGCACATTAGAAAATGGCTTTAAAGTAACTGCTTCTCAGCTTCAAAATGCCATTACACCACGCACCAAAGCAGTTTTGTATTCTTCGCCTGCCAATCCAACAGGAGCAGTTTTCTCAAAAACCGAATTAGAAAGTTTTGCAGAAGTATTAAAAAATCACCCTGATATTTATGTAATTGCTGATGAAATATACGAATATATCAATTTTTCGGGTGAGCATTTTAGCATTGGGTCTATTCCATATATGCACGATAGAACAATTACGGTCAATGGTTTTTCAAAAGGATATGCTATGACAGGTTGGCGTATTGGATATATGGCTGCTCCTACGTGGTTTGTGAATGCGTGTGATAAATTGCAAGGGCAAATCACTTCTGGTACGTGTTCTATTACGCAAAAGGCTGCGCTTACTGCAATTACTACGAGCAATGAGCCTTCGCTTGAAATGGCTCGCCAATATCACCGCAGACGTGATTTGGTGTTGGATTTGCTCAAAGACATCAAAGGACTAAAATTATATGTGCCAGACGGTGCGTTTTATGTATTTCCAGATGTGAGCAGTTATTTTGGCACATCATACAAAGATTACAAAATCAATAATTCTGACGATTTAGCACTTTACTTGCTCAATGAAGCACATATTGCCCTTGTACAAGGCAGTGCTTTTGGGGCTGATAATTGTGTGCGTATTTCTTATGCAGCGTCAGATGAAGATTTAAAAGAGGCAATTCGCAGGCTTAAAGTGGGTTTGGAGAAATTAAGCCCCCTAACTTCCAAAGGGTGAATTAATACAAAATAAGGTAAAAATTAAAAATTTCACTTTTTTGTCATCTGTAAACTTTAAGAAAATTGTAAAATTTTCTTAAAAATTTAGTAATTGTAGTTTTTATAATCTTTTTTAAAATTCTAATGCGCTCTAATTCCTAATTAAAAACATAGATTTGTTCCTTTGGGGGTTAGGGGGCTTTTAATCTTCTCATGATTTTTCTTATATTACCCTACAAATGGGTCATAGAACTTTGTTTATCAAGTTTTTTGGCAATATTATTTTTGCAATCTGGTTTGGATAAAGTATTTTTTTGGCAAGGCAATTTGTCTTGGCTCAAAGATTTTTTTGGTAAAACATTTTTGCGTAGCCAAGTGCCTATGATGTTGGGCGTAATCACGCTCGCAGAAGTAAGTGCAGGCGTAGCAAGTGCGTTGGGTTTTGGCGAAATTTTATTATTTCAAACTTCTCAGCTTGCATATTTGGGTGCATTTTTATCCGCAATTACATTTATTATGTTATTTTTTGGGCAACGTATCGCACAAGATTATGCAGGAGCAGGCAATATGGTGGTTTATTTTATATTGAGTATAGTAGCTCTTTTTGTTTTTGGGAAAGGAATTTAAATAATTAGCCCCTAACCCCAAAGGAATAAATACAAAATGTGCTAAGATTTTTTTATTTTAATTTTCAGTTAAAAGCTGTTTATTCCCCTTTGGGGTTAGGGGGCTTTTTTATTTTCCAATCTAAAAATGTATTACATCCCTTTTTACTTTTCTATATTATGTTTAGTGGCGTGTGAAAGCATTTCCGCAAAAGAAAATATGCAAAAAACAGGAAAAAAACAGGAAAAAAACATTACAAAAGACACCACAGAAAATATAGATTTTTATACCCAAAAACACCAAATCCCCACAACATCATCGCCTTTGCCATATTTGGTAATGAAAAAAAATATCCAACAAGAAACAAAAAATTTAAAGGAATTACTAAAAAAAGATAAACTTAAAGAAAATAATCCTGAAAAATTTTATGCACTGATTGGTGATTTTTTTGAGAAAAATTTGGTGGATAATATTATTCCATATTGGTATGATACCAAATGGTCGTTTGATGGACACACCGAAACACCACAACAAGGGAATATTGCATGTGGATATTTTGTTTCTACTACTTTGCGTGATGTTGGTGTGCAGTTACAACGTATCACACTTGCTCAACAAGCCCCAGACGAAGAAGCACTTACGCTTGCCTGTGGATATGATGTATTGAATATATACCAATATAGTTATTTTGGGGGAGAAGTTGTACAAGAAATGCGTCAGAAATTGAAAGATGGAATTTATTTTGTGGCGTTGCCCAAAACACACGTTGTTTTTTTATTAAAAAGAAAAAATGAAGTTTTTTTTATACACAGTGGCAAAACTGCAGGAAAAATGCGTATAGAATTGGTTGAAACGTGTTATTTCTTAAAAAAATTCCAAGTATTCAAGGTTGTACCACTCTCTAATAATCCACTTTTTTTGGATAAATGGTGGAAAAAACAACTGATTGTTACAAAATTAAAAACATAGTTATCCGTTTTTTCAGTTGTCAACTTTTTTCTTTTTAAAAAATTAGGAAACCTTGTTAATAAAATTCATTTTTTTTTACAAATAAAAAAATAAAAAATTTTATACAAAAAATGCCAAATATCATTGAAATTGAGAATATTGCCAAAACCTACATCATGGGAACGGAAGAAGTAAACGCCCTCAAATCGGTTACTATTAACATTGCCAAAGGCGAATATGTTGCATTTATGGGTCCTTCTGGCTCTGGAAAATCTACTTTGATGAATATTGTAGGTTGTTTGGACACGCCTACACAAGGGAAATATATGCTCAACCAAAAATATGTGAGTGATATGACCGAAAATGAACTTGCAGAAATTCGCAACAAAGAAATTGGGTTTATTTTTCAAACATTTAACCTTTTGCCTCGCCAAACGTCTTTGGAAAATGTGGCTCTGCCTTTGATTTATGCAGGTTATAGCAAATCTGACCGTACTGATATGGCTATGCAAGCACTCAAAAATGTAGGTTTGGAAACACGTGCCAAACACAAACCCAACGAACTATCAGGTGGACAGCGTCAAAGGGTTGCGATAGCGAGGGCTTTGGTTAATACACCAAGTATTTTGCTGGCTGATGAGCCTACAGGTAATCTTGACTCCAAAACTTCCTACGAAATCATGGATTTATTTGAAGAACTTTATCAAAAAGGCAATACCATTATTATGGTAACACATGAGGAAGATATTGCCAAATATTCGCACCGCATTGTAAGGCTTAGAGATGGGCTTGTGGAAAGTGATATGGTAAATCATGAAATAACACGCATTGTGAAGAAGTAGGTACAGACTTAGAAGCCTACACCATTATCTGGGTTTTTTAGTGAAAAAAAACTGATTACTGCAAAAACTTATCTCTCATCAATTCCACAATTCGCTTGCCTGTAAGTTTGGAAGCACCAGCTTTGCCTATTTTTTGTTGGAGTTCTTGGTAATTTTGGAGTATTTCGGTGTATTTTGTGCCATTTGGAAGAATATTTATAATTTCTTCTGTGAGGCGTTGCGGATTTGCATCTTGTTGGATAAGTTCAACCACTACGGATTTATCTACGACTAAATTAACCAAACCAATAAAACGAATTTGTATAATTCTGCGTACAATCCACGCAGTAATGGCACTTGTGCGATATACAATCACTTGTGGCACATTGAGCAAAGCAGTTTCAAGTGTGGCAGTTCCTGATACAACAATTGCTCCCTGTGCATGGTGCAAAAGGTCATACGTTTGGTCAAAAATGAGCCCAAAACCAGCATTTTTTGCACTTTGGTATAAATCTGGCGAAAGATGGCTTACACCTGCGATAATACATTGATGATGTGGGAAATTTTTAATGGTTTCGTTATACAAAGGCAATATTTTTTTGATTTCCTGCACACGACTTCCTGCCAAAAATGCCAAGATTGGTTTTTGTGGTTGGAGATTATTTTGGCTAAAAAAATGAGGATTTGGGCTAAATTTTGCTAAGGCATCTTGAATTGGATTGCCTACATATTCCACATCATAATTATATTTTTTATAAAAATCAACTTCAAAAGGAAAAATCACAAACATCTTATCCACGATTTCCCTAATTTTTTTTGCCCTTGCTTGGTTCCAAGCCCACACTTTGGGCGAAATGTAATAAAATATCTTAATTGGAAGGTTATTTTTTTTAATAAATTTAGCAATTTGCAAATTAAAACCTGCATAATCTACCAAAATTATGGCATCAGGCATATAGTTTTGAATATCTTTTTTGCAAAAAGTTAATAATTTTCTAATTGTCCAAATATTCTTTAAAACTTCCCAAAAACCCATAAAGGCGAGTTCTCTGTAATGTTTTACCAATGTACCGCCTATTTTTTGCATATCATCTCCGCCCCAAAACCTAAATTCTGCTTGTGGTTCATTGTCCAATATACCTTGCATGAGATTAGAAGCGTGCATATCGCCTGATTTCTCGCCTGCTATGATGTAATACTTCATGGAGTAACAGTTGTTTTTTGTTGGTGTTGAGTTTAGGTATAAAAAAAAACAAAAATAAGTTTTTTTTTTTTATAAACTTGATTCTTGGTTTTAGCCTTCCTCAAAAAAAAAGACTGAACATTTATTCAGTCTTTTTTTTGATTTTCAACTTATATATATATTATTTTTTAGGTTTTTCAGGTTGTTCTTTCATGCCTTGCAAGATAAATACAAATTCACCGCCTTCGTCACCCACACCGCTTAATCGGTTGCCCATAGGCGTTTGTTGTGTATTGGCTGCAACTTGTTTTTTGATTTGGTCTACAACCTCTGACACCCTCATACGGTCTTTCAGGTTATTTTGCAAATAAGATACAAATGCTTTTGCAAAAGGGCTATTTTTACCTTTTTCGCCATCAGATACTTCTTCAATATTGCCCGAACTTAGTCCCCAACGTGATTTTACTGCGTCTTTTGCTTCAGCTTCTTGTCCGCTACGTGTATCATCAAGAAACAAGGAGCCTGAAAAACACGCATCAGCAATCATAAATACATGGCGAAATTCTAAGGCTTTGATATAATTGCGAATATTGTCATTTGGAATAAAAGAACTTACAGCACCATTATTTGTTTTTCCTTCGGAAGGCACCCAATACCCCAAATCAAAAGAAGGGTCATAATAACCATGTCCTGAGTAATAAATAATCAAGTTGTCAATGTTTGTACCTTTATTTTTGAGTGATTCAAAAGCACTTTGGAGATTTTCTGCGGTAACATCTTCATTAAAAAGTTCGTAGATGTTTTCTTGTTCAAAACCGTATCTTTCGGTCAAAACTTTTTTTACATCTCTGGCATCTTTTACAGGATTAGAAAGTGATTTCCAAAATTTATATTTATCTACTGCAATAAGGAGTAAAAAATTTTTTCCACCACCACTCATCATGGCAGTCAAATCTACTTCATCAGAAGAACCTTGCAAAAAAGCAACATCAAAATTTTTGATGCCACTATATGCACTTACTTTATTTTCTTTGCGTTTCTCGCCAGTTTCTTGTATTCTTTGTGCTAATACCAAAGAATTAGCGGAGAAAAAAAGCAATAAAAAAAACGATATGAGTTGTATTTTTATTTTTTTCATTTTTTGAAAGTTTTTTTTATAAAATAAATAATTATGATTTTTGATTTGTAGTTTTTTTTCAGGGAAAATTTTAACCCTCCCACGCTTAGTTGTGATACGTTTAAAACACTTTAAACATTAAACACTTTAAACATTAAACCTTTTGAACCTTTTTACGTATTATTCCAAATTTTCGTTTAATCTTACTAAATAAAAATCTCTTTTGCCTGTGCCATAACTTTGTGTAGTACCAAATATCAAGATATTATCATTCAAAGCAAGTTTTACATCAAGTGCTTCATCATCTTTTATGCCACCTACGAGGACTGTTTTAAGAATTTCGCCTGTAGGTGAGAATTTTGTAACAATGACATCTTTTTTAGAAATTGGGTTTTCGTGTGTGCCAACTGCAACGATAGAGCCATCAGATAATTCAACCGCCCCATAAAAATCTTCTGTATAAAGTCTTATAGTTTGTGTAGGCGTACTCCATACGGTTTGTCCTGTTCTTTTTACACGTGATACAAAACCATGTGTTTTATTTTTGAGTGAATCTGTAAGCACATCAATTCCTTTTTCAATAGTTTCACCAACCATAAAAAAATCACCATTTTTGAGGGGCAAAATAGACCAACATTGTCCAAAAATATTAAAATTATTTAATTTTCTGGCTTCTCCAAATGAAGGGTTGTAATGCACAACATTTGGTTTGTAGCGTTGTGATTCGTCTTGCGTGTTGAGGTTTAATTCGCTAATTGCCACATAAAAACCGTCAGCAGTAAGTTGTACGTTATTGACTTGCCAAGCATTGCCATCACTACCATCACTTATAAGATTACCATTATCATCAAAAAACTCTATTCTCGCTTGATTTTGTAAAGTACTTAGGTTTTGACTTGTACCCATAGCAATAATTGCATTTGGGAGTTCAACAACAGATACATATTCATCATTGAGTGTTGTAGCTTTTACATATTTCCAAAGTTGATTGCCATTGTTATCCAATTTCATGATAAAAGCATCATTATCATTGGTTTTAGGGTTATAAATATATTTACCTACAATCAAAATACCACCATCAAATGCTTCTTTGACATCTTTTGGAACAATTTGCGAGGTAGTAATATTGCTAATTTTCTTTTCCCAAATAACGCCACCAGTTGAATTTATTTTTACTACCCAAAGGGTGTTAATATCTATTACACCTACTAAAATAAACGCCCCACTTATATCTCTCAAACGTTCAAAACAATAACCTGTTTCATCAGTCATAGCAGTACCATAAGTGATTTTTTGTGGTGCATTGTATGTAACAGGCAATACTTGTATATTGGTTGTGTTTGTAACTGATATATCTTTATCTTCTTTGGTAGAAGTAAGTGTTACTTTGTAAGTGCCTATTTTTGGATATTGATAGGTAGGCGTTCTTTCATTACTTTTAATGTCATTGCCAAAATCCCACTTAAAGTTTTTAGCAACAATCGTTGAATTTTGATTAAATGTAATTGGCGTGCCAAGTTGTACAATCTTTTCAGAAGGTGCTAATGTGGTTTCCAAATCTACAAATCTAACTTCTTTGAGTTTGCAACCAAAGAATAAAGTCGGTATTATAGCACCTAAACCAAAAAGTAAATAAAAAGTATGGTAAGAAAAAGAAATTTTCATATTCTTATATATTGTGAAATTAACGTATTGTAATGTCAGTTGTCAGTTTTTAAGTTTACAGTTTATATAAATTTGTTCAAATTTGTATTTTAAATACAGGAAACTATAAAACAAGTTGTTATTTTGTTAAATTTTTTGACAAATAGATAATATGCAACTTAGGTTATTGTAGAATTATTATTTTGAATTATTGGTTTTATAATGTTTTTTGATAAGCCTTTTTTAGTTAATTAAAATTTCCATAAAAAGGTAATCTGTGATTGTTGTGCAGAATACTGCGGGAGTATCATAGGCATGTATTGAAATTTACTTTCAGGGCGTAAAAGTGGGTGTATTGTAGTTTGTGTAGTACCTTTTTCCGCTTCCAAACGTGCTTTTTCACGTGAGATGCGTTTTTTATTTTTCATGCCACGAAAATAAACGCCCACAATATCAGCCACCCAAACACCTGCTCCAATACCAAAAAAAGTATAAGCAAGATTTTGTGAATTTTGAGCCCTTTTATACAATGCTTGGTGTTCATCTTCTGTGTTTGCAGTGCGGTTGGTATAATCATTGTAGCGACTATTTGCTTGTAATTGAAAAATGCCACCTGTGAGCAACGAGCCATAAGAAATCGCAGTAATCCAACCATAGTTATAACCATTACGCACCTTAGCATCACCCAAACCAGGCATAAGCAATGAATATAAAGCGTATTTACTACCTCCTGTTGCTATTTTTGGAATTTCTAATGCTTCAATTTTAAACATGATGTCTTTTCCATCAAAATATGGATTGTCTTTTCTAAATGACCATACAATATTGCGTGTAGCACCAGATATTTTGAGACTGTCACCTATGTCCCCTTTCACAGACCTTTGGGGTCCTTTGAATGAATTTCCTTTGTTATTAGAATAAAATAAACGCACATTGTAAAGTCTTCTTTTATCTGCTTTTATTTTATAAGGAATGGTAATAGTAGTGTCTTCTGGCTTTAACACGATATTTTTATCGTCAATATCTATATTGATTTTATTTTTTAAATCAACCAATTTATACCATTGTGCCTTTACATTATTTGGTAAAAATAATGCAATAAAAAAGATTAAAAATGAAATGAAAAAATGAGTAGTTGTTGTTTTCACAGGTAAATAAATTAAAAATTAAGAATTAAGAATTTTTTTGTTGTTCCATAGAAACATGCTAAAAAAATATTACCGTTTATGCTTAAAATAAAAAAACTTAGAGCAAGATAAATCATTTACTTTATTATTCAAAAAGAAAATTTATAAAACCTCCAAAAAAGTACGAAATGCAACTACTTTACTGCCATATTTTTGTTGTGTTTTTTGGCGTAATGCAGGTGCAAATTGTGTAATATATTGGTCTAAATTTTCAGGTGTAGAGGCAAAATATTGTATGGCAAAAGTAGGATTTTCAGTATATTCTTCGTTTAAAAGTTTGAGTAATGTGTATTTTTCAAACATATTTGTTGCCATCACTTCTGGAATATGTACCTCACGCATCCATTTGAGCCATTCTTCTGCGATTTGTGTTTCCACATTTGCAGTTACATTGTATATAATCATAAAGTTAAAGTAATTATTTAGCCCCTAACCCCAAAGGGAACAAATACAAAAAAGAGTTCGTATTAAAATTCTTTTTTGATATTTATGAATAAGAAATAGTAAAAAAGTCATTTTTAACACTTGGGTAAATAGATACAAAAGTAAATTATATGATAAATAAATTTTAAATAAATTCCATTTTCAATTATCATTTATTGAACAGTTAATATATTTACACCTTTATTTTTTTACAAAAATTTACCCAAAAGTTATGGCTGTACGTCAAATTTTTGTTTTTTTACATAAAAAATACTTTTACATAAAACAGCCCTCAAAGTTATACATTATTTTTGCACTAAAAAATATTATTTTTCATTTTGCTATTACATATTTGTTATTATATATCCAAAAAATAAAAAAAACTTTTTTGTAATTTTTACATAGGATACATTATTAAAAAAAGCCTTTGCATTTCTTTAAATTTTGATGTTAATTTACAACAAAAACAATATTTAAAAACTCAATTTCCATTATTTTTCTAAAAAAATGCTTTTACCGCAAATCCTTATTTTTGATTTTGGCTCGCAATATACGCAACTCATAGCACGCAGGGTGCGAGAATTGAATGTATATTGTGAAATATATCCTTATACACATTTTGAGCAACTTCTTCCGCATATTACCCAAAAAAATGGTGTAAAAGGTGTAATACTTTCTGGCAGTCCTTGTTCAGTTACGCAAAAAGATGCCCCAACATTACCGCAAGCTGTTTTTGGGCTTGATGTGGCAATATTAGGCGTGTGTTATGGGGCGCAACTGCTTACACATTTGGCTGGCGGAAAAGTGCAATCGTCCAATAAAAGAGAATATGGGCGTGCAAATCTGCATTTTTTTCAAGAAAATAACCCACTTTTTGCAGGCATTTCGCCTAACAGCCAAATGTGGATGTCACATGGTGATACAATTACAAATTTACCCCAAAATTTTGAAAAAAATGCCTCTACCGAAACCGTAGAAAATGCAGGATTTCATGTGAAAAATGAAAAATCGCCCCAATCACCAAACATTTTTGGCGTGCAATTTCACCCAGAAGTTACGCACAGCACCGAAGGCAAGGTTTTAATCAAAAATTTTGTGTTGGGCATTGCCAAAGCAGATGCAAATTGGACTTCGGACAAATTTGTAGAAACAAGTATCGCCCAAATCAAAGCCCAAACACAAGATGATGAAGTAATTTTGGGACTTTCAGGCGGTGTGGATTCTTCTGTGTTGGCGTTGTTGTTGCACAAAGCAATTGGCAAAAAATTACATTGTATTTTTGTGGATAATGGACTTTTACGCAAAAATGAATTTGAAAAAGTAATGCACACATACCAAGATTTAGGTTTGAATATTGTGGGTGTGCAAGCAAAAAATATGTTTTATGATGCGTTGGCAGGACTCTCTGACCCAGAACAAAAACGCAAAGCCATTGGAAAAACTTTTGTAGAGGTCTTTGAACAAGAAGCCAAAAAAATAAAAGGAGCTAAATGGCTCGCACAAGGTACGATTTACCCTGATGTAATAGAAAGTGTGGCGATAAATGGTTTTTCGGTTACCATAAAATCCCATCACAATGTAGGCGGATTGCCCGAAAAAATGAATCTCAAAATCCTTGAACCGCTCCGAATGTTGTTCAAAGATGAAGTACGAAATGTAGGAAAATCACTCCATTTGCCTGGTAATATTCTTCACCGACACCCTTTTCCAGGGCCTGGTTTATCAATTAGGATTTTGGGCGAAATCACACCCGAAAAAGTAAGAATTTTGCAGGAAGCTGACGATATTTTTATCCAAAAATTACACGAAAAAAACCTTTATACCCAAATATGGCAAGCTGGTGCAATCCTCCTCAATGCCCAAAGTGTGGGCGTAATGGGTGATGAACGCACCTACGAAAATGTGCTTGCTTTGCGTGCTGTGCATAGTGTAGATGGTATGACTGCTGATTGGGTGCATATTCCTTATGATATATTGGCAGAAATTTCTAATGAAATTATCAACCAAGTGCGTGGCATCAATAGAGTTGTGTATGACATAAGTTCCAAACCTCCTGCTACAATAGAATGGGAATAAGGGGCAATTAGGAATTATTTTTATTTTAATGATAACATTTTTAACCTATAACATTTAGGAATGTCTTTTAATTCATAATTTTTATTTGGGCGATTACAGGCTATCGTGCAAAGCACAGAGCCAAAACAGACAAAAACACTTCGTTCCTTCGTGTTTTTGCCTGTTTGTCTCTGCGATAACGCTTCTATCCCTATCGCAAAAAATGTAATAAAATTGGCAAACCTTTATTAAAATAAAATGTATCTATTTAGACAAATCTTTATGTTGTTTTAAAAAATAAATAATTTTAAAATAAATTTTTTTAATTTTACAATTATGGAAAATATTATTTTACGCAAAAATCCACTAAATCTACTACCTTTTTAAATCACCAAATTTTAAACATTATTTAGGATTTTTTTAAAGCACAAATTTTTAAAATAAATTAAAACAAAATTTAATACTAAATACACTATCTAAATAGATATAATAAACTTTAAACCAAGCATTTTTTTTATTTTTATAAAAAACAAATAATTCCTAATTTTCTAATTCTTAATTGATGTTGTATTCCTTTATTATTCCAGTGTATAATCGCCCTGATGAATTGGCTGAATTGTTGGAAAGTATTTCTAAACAAAATTTTTTAAAAAAATTTACAGAAAAGAACACAGAAAATGATGCAGAAAATCATAATTTTTCTTGTGAAATCATTGTGATAGAAGATGGCTCAAAAATTACTTCTAAACAGGTTTGTGGAGATTTTTTAGCAAAAAATAATACTAAAAATAACAATATTAATATCCCATTATATTATTATTTTCAAGAAAATACAGGGCAAGGTTTTGCCCGAAATGCAGGTTTTGAACGTGCAAATGGAGATTTTTTTATTGTGTTGGATTCCGATTGTATTTTGCCCAATGATTATCTCCAAAATCTTCACATACAACTCCAAGAACATAATTTAGATGCTTTTGGTGGTGCAGATATGGCACACCACAGTTTTACACCTGTTCAGAAAGCCATTAGTTATGCTATGACATCTATTTTTTCAACAGGAGGCATCAGAGGCAACAAAAAATCCGCAGAGCGTTTTCGTCCACGCAGTTTCAACATGGGACTTGCACGCAAAGTCTGGGAAAAAGTAGGCGGTTACAAAATAACACGCATGGGCGAAGATATAGAATATAGCATTAGGATAGAAAAAGCTGGTTTTCGCATTGGGTTTGTGGCAGAATGTTCAGTTTATCATAAAAGACGTACAAGTTTTTACCAATTTTACAAACAATTACATTTTTTTGGACGTGCAAGAATAAATGTAAGGCGATTTTATCCCGAAGAGTTAAAATTGGTACATTGTTTTCCTGCATTTTTTGTGTTGTTTTTGGTGAGTTTTTCGTGTAGTTGGTTGATTTCTATGGATTTGTTTTTTTTGTCAGTGTGTATATTATTGCTTTATGTAACGCTTTTATTTTCTGATGCTTTAGCAAAAACCAAAAACTTATATGTGAGTATATTAGGTGTTTTTGCAGTTTTTGTGCAATTATCTGCGTATGGAGTTGGATTTTTGACTGAATTATTCACAAGCAAAAAATAAATTTAAGTTGTCAGTTAATTAAGTTATCGGTTTTTTCATTTGTCAGTTTATTCTGTAAATCGTACTGGCTCCCAAGCCAGTATGCACTAATTTTGGGCTTCCAAGCCCAATTTTTCGTATTACTTTGGGGCTTGGAAGCCCCTAAACACGTAGGTACAGGCTTACAAGCCTTCATCATTAGAGAGGTTATTGACCTTTTTTAGGTGCTATTTTAATTGTTTTTTTTAGTTTTATGCTTTAATTTTGTAGCTTTATTTTACTTTCTAAAAAAAATAAACACACAAAAAACATGTGGGCATCTTTTGCAAAATTTTTATTACAATATAAAATCTATGTATTAAGTGGATTGATATTGCTTACTGTTTTTTTTGGTTTTCAAGCAAGAAAAGCAGAATTAAGCTATGATTTCACGTCTGCTGTGCCAGATACTGACGAGGATTTTGTATTTTTCAAACAATTCAAGGCTGAATTTGGTGATGATGGTACTGTATTGGCGTTGGGCATTGAGGATAAAAAAGTGTATCAACTCAAAAATTTTATACTTTTACATACATTTATTCAACAACTCAAAAAACAAGAAGGTGTTACGCAAGCATTGGGTTTGCCACAATTACAATATTTAGAAAAAGATACAATACAGAAAAAATTTACCTCAAAAAGTCTTTTTTCGCCTTTTCCTACTTCGCAAACTGCGTTGGATAGTGTTCTAATGTTGGCTCGCCAGCAAAAATTTTATGAAAACTTGCTTTTCAATCCCAAAAATAATGCAATGATTATCATGCTTACGATTGACCGTAAAGTATTAGATTCTCAAAAACGTCAAGCATTATTACAAAATATTCTTTTATTAGGGAAAACTTTCACCGAAAAAACCCAAATACAAGTGCGTTTTGGCGGATTGCCTTATATTAGAAGTGTAGTTACCAAACAAGTATCTGCGGAATTGATACGTTTGTTAGCATTTTCAGGCATTGCTACTGTGATTATTTTGGGGATATTTTTTGGTTCTTTTACTGCCTTGTTTATTCCGATTATTATAATTGGTTTTGTGGTGGTGTGGAGTATTGGTTTTATTGGGTTGTTGGGCTTCAAAATGAATCTTTTGACAGGGCTTCTTCCACCTATTTTGGTGGTAATTGGCATACCAAATTGTGTCTATTTATTGAATAAATACCACCAAGAATTTAGGCATTTTGGTGACAAAAATACAGCACTTACTTATTTATTGGCAAATATTGGCATGGTTACATTTTTGACCAATATGACAACTGCCATAGGTTTTGGTGTTTTTGTTTTTACGCCCAATCAAATGATTAGAGAGTTTGGTGTGATTTCGTTTTTGAGTGTGTTATCTACTTTTGTAATAAGTGTGTTGTTGTTACCTATTTTATATGCGTATTTGCGTTCGCCTTCACCTCGTCAATTAAGGCATTTGGATAGAACTGGTTTACAAAAAATGTTAGTTTGGCTTGATTTTGTGGTTTTTGAGAGAAGAAAATGGGTTTTTTTAATTGTCATAACATTAATTTTGGTTTCTTTGGGTGGCATTTGGCAAATAAAACCGCTTTCTTTTATGCTGGACAATGTGCCACATAATAGCCAACCAAAGTTAGATTTACATTTTTTTGAACAAAATTTTAAAGGCATTATGCCTTTGGAAATTGTAATTGACACCAAACAAAAACAAGGTATTATGCAATTAAGCACCTTGAAAAAGGTAGAAAAATTGCAAGAAAATCTCTCTCATATTCCAAATGTAGGCAGACCGCTTTCTATTGTCAATTTTATTCAAATGGGCAAGCAAGCATTTTACAATCAAGATACTGCGTTTTACCAATTACCAACCCAAAATGAACGCCCTTTTATTTTACAATATTTGGCAGGCGGACAGAAAAATAGCCAAGCCTCAGCCCTCCTGCGTACAATGGTGGATAGCACAGGACAAAAAATGCGTGTCTCGTTGAAAATTGCAGATATTGGTTCTGAAAAATTAGGTTATTTAATTCACAATGTTATTGAGCCAAAAATTGAGGAAATTTTTCCAAAAAGTGGCAAAATTCAAGCAAGGGTAACAGGCACAACATTAATTTTTATCAAAGGCAATTTGTATTTAATTCAAAGTTTGCAAAGCAGTTTGATACTGGCGATTGTGTTGATTGGGCTTATTATGGCGTTACTTTTTCGCAGTTGGCAGATGATTTTGATTTCAGTTTTTACCAATTTATTACCTTTGGCAATTACTGCGGGCATTATGGGGTATTGTGGGATTCCCCTCAAACCGAGTAGTGCGTTGGTTTTTAGCATTGCTTTTGGGATAGCAGTTGATGATTCTATACATTTTTTGGCACGTTACAAACAGGAATTGGTGCGGTATGAATATGATACTTTCCAAGCAGTAAAAATTGCCTTGCGTGAAACTGGTGCAGGCATGTTTTATACTTCTATTATTTTATTTTTTGGGTTTATTGTGTTTTTGTATTCTGATTTTGAGGGGACGATTGTGCTTGGAGGGCTTACTTCTACAACTTTATTGTGTGCAATGGTGGGTAATTTGATTTTGTTGCCAAGTCTTTTGCTCACGTTTCCTGCGAAGAAAAAGTAGTAAAGGAAGCGGTAAAGGAATAAGGTTTGTTTTTAATAAAAATAAACCACTACCAAAAAACTTACAAAGCCACATACACTTTGTAAGTTTTTTTTGTTAAAAATCTTTAAAAAATCATAAAATATTAGTTTTTTTATGCGTTTTTGGAAAAAATAACAGAAATTTGTCTAATAATTATCCTAAAATCAGGGTTAAAAATAATTTATTAAACATTAATTCCCCTTTGGGGGTTAGGGGCTATGAATATCCGTTTTTTTACTATTTTGCTATCTTTCGCCCTTTTTGGGTTAGTAGGTTTACAATTTTATTGGCTCAAAATGGCGTTGGATACGCAAAAAGAACGTTTTCGCCAACAAGTGCATAGTGGTCTTTCGGAAGTAGCACGCAAACTTGATGAGCGTGAAGTGGAATATGATATTTTTCAACTCGCAGAAAATCAAGAAGAAACCGCTACGCCCAATAATCTGTGTGTAAATGAGGATTCATTGCAAAAACCTAACAAAAATCAAGATTTTGCTTATACATCTGCCAATAATTATAATAATATTGGAACAGAATATATCACAAAACAGGTCTCAAAACGTGATAATGTACAGGAAAATATACAAAAAGCACAAGCCCAAGCAGATTTGTGGCGCGCTGAACAAATAAGAAATGACATTATAGCAAAGAAAAATGCCCTTACTGCGTCTTTATTTTTGAAAAAATTTAAAAGAAATTTTAAAACACAAATTTCAGAGCCACTTTTTCGCCAAAGTTATATAGGATATCAACCAAAAATGCATGATAATAAAACAGAAAAAGCATATCTTTCAGAAAAAACCTATCTGCCTACAACTATTTATAACCATAATCTAAATATAAATTTTCCATCACAACATAATTTTTATGAAGATGAAGGGAAATGTATAGATAATAATGTAAAAATATATAACCAACAACAAAATTTGGACGATAATTTGGCGGAAATTGACCGAAATTTAGCAAAAATTGAGGAAAATGCTTTAATGATTGATGGAAAAGTAGTAAATATTAAAAATTTTGAAAAACATTGGGAAAAATGGGGCGAAGAATTGGGGAAAAATATGGAAACATTTGGCAAAGATATGGAAGCATTTGGCAAACAAATGGAAAAACTTGACTTTGAAATGGTAAATATTGACAAAATTATTAAAACACACAAGGGAAAAGTTGTGATTTCTTTGGATAACCTACATGAAAATCAAGATGGACAAAGATTTAACCTCAAAAAAAAACAAAGAGGACAAAATAGAAATCATTTTAATTTTAGCTATGCAAATAATAACTACAAAAAAGAACGCAAAAATACAAAAGAACAACGCAAATATTTGCATGATACAATCAGAAATGTAATCAAAAATGCGGAAAGTTTTAGTATTGTAATACATACCAACAAACAAAATGATATAACCAAAAACAAACAAAACGAACAAGACGAAGAAGTAGAAGATGAACAAGAACAACAAACGCCATTGCTCATGCAAACAGTATTGCCCAAAGAAATGGCATTGAATATTCCCCCTGTATCGCCACTTATCTTGCCTACCAATCACAAAAAGGTAGTACAAATACAAGAAAAAGACGAAATCATAAAACACGTCTTGGCTAATATAGAAGAAACCAAAAAAACACCAAGCCAAAAGCTGGAAACACGTCAAATATTGGAGGCAAGACTAAAATATGAGGTGCTTGATTCTTTTATAAGGGCAGAAATGAAGTTGAGAGGCATCAATATTCCTTGCGATTTTGTGGTGGAAAGACGCTCTACCAACGATATACAAAAGTTAAGAAATCCCAAAAATAAAAATAATAAGCAAATACACCTCGCAAACCAACAATATCGTGTAAAAGGTGACTCTGTACATAAAATTTTCTTTGAAAATAATTATGAAAACCCCCAAAAAATAATCAATGCAGGCTTCTCAACGCCAATATTTGTGCTACGTAATACAGGAAACCAATATTATTTGCACGTAGATTTCCCACAAAAAAACTTTTTTGTGCTAAGTAATATGTTGGAGGTGTTTCTTAGTTCGTTGGCACTCATTGCACTTGTAATTTATTGCTTTGTGCAAGCAATACGCACCATTTTAAAACAAAAAAAGATGTCGGAAATGACCACAGACTTTATCAACAATATGACACACGAGCTAAAAACACCAATAGCTACCGTTGCACTTGCTTGTGAAGCCCTCCAAGATAAAGATATGATGGAAAAATTACCGCATCAGCGAGATAGATATTTGAATATGATTCAAGAAGAAAACCAACGCCTGCAAACACAAGTGGAAAAGGTACTACACATAGCCAAATTGGACAAAGGAGAATTTGCATTGCAGTATGAACACGTGGATTTGAACGAAATTTTACCAGAAATTACCGCACAAATGTTCTTACAGGTAGAATGTAGAGGAGGTAACATTGATATTGATTTGCAAGCCAATAATAGCGTGTTGTATTCCGACAAAACACATCTTTCACATATCATTTTAAATCTTTTGGACAATGCTAATAAATACTCACCCGACAAACCTAATATATTAGTCAAGACCGAAGACACCGAAACAGGCGTAAAAATATCTGTGATTGACAAAGGACAAGGCATGACCAAAGAACAACAAGCAAAAGTATTCAATAAATTTTACAGAGTCTCCACAGGAAATATTCACAATGTTAAAGGATTTGGATTAGGGCTAAGTTATGTAAAAACAATGACCGAAGCACTAAACGGAAAGGTGCAAGTAAAAAGCGAATTGAGCAAAGGAAGTGTATTTAGTGTAGAATTTGAAAAGTAATTTGGGTATTTATAATTATAAACATTGCTTTAAAAACAAAAAAATAAGCTATCATAATTTATAGCTTATTTTTTTGTTTTATTTTTTGTATCTAAATAATTAAAATTTAAGGTGTAAAAAATATAATTTATGTATTTACAAATATTATTTATGTATTTACAAATGTTATTTATGTATTTTTAAATGTAATTTGTATATTTTTAAATGTAATTTTACATAAAATATTTATAATTTTATAAATTATAAAATTTAGGGTATGTATATTTTTTATTAATGTATATAAAATATTTATTTTTGGATAATTTTTAAAATAAAATGTTGAATTTATAAAAATATTTTATACTAAAATAAAAAAAATGCTTACATTACATAATAGTAAAGTAAGCATTTTTATTGTGCAGGTACAAATTTATACAATATACGTTACATATTATCTAATAAATCTGCCAATAATTGATTAGTCGCCTTAGGGTCTGCTTTTCCTTTGGTACGTTTCATGATTTCTCCCATAAACATTCCCAAAATACCTTTCTTTCCACCTTTGTATTCTTGCACTTTTTCAGGAAACATTGCAATCACTTCTTTTGCGATAGCAGTTATAGCATCTGTATCATTATCCAACAACATATTTTCTTCCTTTGCAATTTGTTCTGCGGTCTTATTTGGATTTTTTGCCAAGATAGGAAATAGTTTTTGAGAAGCTACACTATGACTTACCTTGTTTTCTTGTACAAGTGTCATGATTTGTGCAATGTGAGCAGGCGTAAGCGAAAATTTATCCAGGCTCAACGCTAATTCATTGAGATACCCTTTTATTTCTACCGTAACCCAGTTGCATGCTTGCTTGTATTGGTTTGTTATTTGTGCCAATTCTTCAAAATATAGCGCAATTTCTTTATTTTCAATGAGGACAAGTGCATCATATTCCGAGAGTTTGTATTGTTTGGTAAACTTTTCAAATAATTCTTGGGGCAATGCAGGCATTTCATTCTTAATACGTGTTAGCCATTCGTCAGATATGATTACAGGGGTGAGGTCTGGCTCTGGAAAATAGCGGTAATCATTTAAGTTTTCCTTAGTACGCATACTTGTTGTGATGCCTGTGTTTGCATCAAAGTTGCGTGTTTCTTGAATAATGGTATGTTTCAAGCCTTTTTCCATGATTTCTATTTGTCTTTGGGCTTCGTATTCTATGGCACGTTGCACATTGCGAAAAGAGTTCATGTTTTTTACTTCAACTCTGGTGTTGTAGATTGTTTCACCCTTCTTTCTCACCGAAATATTGGCATCACAACGCATAGAACCCTCCTCCATGTTTCCGTCACACACATCAAGATAAATTACGAGCCTACGAATCTCTTGTAAATAGAGGTATGCTTCTTCTGTACTGCGAATATCTGGTTCGCTCACTATCTCTATCAAAGGTACACCTGCCCTATTGAAATCTACGAGGGTGTCTGTTTCTTCTGCAAGGTGCATAGATTTTCCTGCGTCCTCCTCCATGTGAATACGTGTGATGCCTATGCGTTTGGTATTGCCATCTTTGCATTTTACATCTAAATACCCTGCTTGGCAGATAGGGTTTTTGTCTTGTGTGATTTGGTAACCTTTTGGTAAATCGGGATAAAAATAGTTTTTGCGGGCAAATACATTATGTCTTGTGATTTGACAATGTGTAGCAAGCCCCATTTTCATTGCATAATCTACGGTTTTCTCATTTACTTTAGGCAATGTGCCTGGATGTCCCAGCGTTATCACGCTGATAAGCGTATTAGGTGTTGCGCCATACTCGGTGCTGTCGCTTACATACGCCTTTGTATTTGTTTTGAGTTGGGCGTGTACTTCTAAGCCTACAACTACTTCATAATCGGGGTGGATATTCATATATTTTTTATTTATTTTTTATTTTTATTTTTACCAAACCTTTATCAAATAAATATCTCTCAATTCAAAATGTCGTGTTTTTGGGTCAAGAAACATAGGCGTAAGTTGTGTAACAGGAAAGCGTTGAAATTTACCTACAACTTCCTTGTTAAAATCACTTTCTAAGATTTGTTCCATTGCTTTTTTATCTGCATAAATATACAAATATTTTTTATTTTGCGTAATTTTTTTGGCAATATTTTGCATTTCAACCCAATTTTTTGCTTCGCCTGCAATGGTATTTCTGCTATAAAAATCCAATGTATGTGGATATATTGCCCCATCTTCACCATGCACAAATACCCAAATATCTTTTGGTGAAATATTTTTTGATTGGGCAAATAACGCTACCGTTTTACCTGTTTGATACGGAAAAATAACGGGATATACATATACATTTAGCATAAAATTTACACCTATAATACTCAACAGCGAAGGTAAAATCAGTTTTTCTACATGATTTTCTGCTTTTATATATTTAAAAATAATTAAACTTAACCACAAAACCACCAAAAATATTGCTCCAAATTGCCAAATATTATTAGGCGGAAAACAATACCCAACCAACAAACCTAATATTGACCAAATTGCTACAATTGTAAAATTTTGAAAACCTAATAAAATATTAAAAAAATTTTTATTTTCTGCTTTATCCAATAACAAAACCGCATATCTGCCTGCTTGTATTGATGCCAAAGGCAGGAGAATGTTGATGTAATGCGGAAGTTTGTAATGAGAAGTAGAAAGCACCAAAAAAGGCAAGATAAAACCGCCCAATGTAAGCCCTTCTTGTGTTTTTTGTAGGTAAAATTTTTGTTTAAATAAATCGCGTAATGCAGTCCAAAGGGCAGGCAAAAAGAAAAATGCCCAAGGCAAAAATGTCCAAAGAAATGTATGCACAAAAAAGAATGCATCACTGTCGTCTTTCCATGAATTTTCGCCTGTAATACGCCCAAAACTTTGTTTCCAAAAATAAAAATACAAGCCAGAAGCACCTTTTACTGCATTTGTAACTTTATTTGGCTGGCTATCAAATTGCAAATATAAACCATACATCATGGGCGAAAGCCACAAAAGCACAATCGCCAAACCTAAAAGCCACTCCAAACGAAAAAACCATTTCCATTCTCTTTTTAATATAAAATCTGTACCTAATGCCAATACAGGCACCATAAGCCCAATAGGTCCTTTGGCAAGCATCGCAAAAGCAATGCCTGTAAATCCCCCAAAAATATACGCCAATTTTAGGTTTTGGCGATATTCGCATATTTGCCATAATGCAAAAATCACACAATTTGTCAGCATTGTATCAGTGCGTACATCATGATTCATCAAAAAATACGCTTGACAACTTGCCAAAAACCAACCTGACAATATACCTGCTCTTTCGCCATAATATAATTTGCCCAAACGATATGTACTATATACGCCCAAAATGGTAGATATTACAGGAAAAACACGATACGTAAATTGTGAAACGCCAAATATAATATATGCCAACGCTGAAAACCAAAACAAAAGTGGAGGTTTATCCAAATAATCGTTGCCTCTTTCGGTTACTTGCAAAAAATTAAAACTTTGTGCCATTTCACGTGATATGAGGGCGTATTGCGCAGTATCTACGTCCATCACATCTAAAAACATACCTGCAAAATATACTATTGCAAGTCCTACGCCTGCATATTTAGTTAATGTTTGAAGTTTTCCGCCTACTTGTAGCATATATTATATTTTTGATTATATTTTTGGGGTTTAGTTATATGTAATTTTTTATTTAAAATATAATAAAATCCAATAATCCCTAAAAAACTACTTCTATAATTTCTTTTTGCAAAATTACAAATAAAAAACGAAAGATTAACCCCTTAATATTTCCTAATTATTCCAAAAAATAGGGCGTAAAATAGGGCGTGATTATTAAGATATGCAAAATAGAATTATAAAAACAGAAAACATTGATTGGCAAAAAGCCAAGTGGTTACAAAATGAAGACCTCAAAGATATCAGCGACGAAAACCTGTTGAAGCTAAAAAATTCTTTGAAAGAAAATTCTTTTGTAATGCCTTTTCATGTTTGGGAAGATGGAGAAGGACTGATTTGGATATTGGATGGACACCACCGCCAAAAGGCTTTGAAAGCACTTTTAGCAGATGGTGTGGAAATTCCAAATTTATTGTCAGCCACATTTATCCAATGTGAAAACCTCAAAGAAGCCAGCAAACTTGTGCTTGTTTTCTCTTCTTCTTATGCGAAAATGACACAGGAAGGACTGCATAATTTTTCAGAATTATATGATTTGGATTTTTCGGATTTTTCACATTTTTTGGAAATCCCAGATTTTTCAATTTCTAAATTTGAACAAAAATTTGACGTTTTTGGCACAGAGGAATCAGCCCAAAATGATGAGGTGGTGACACTTTCTGAAGAAACAAAAATTTTGGTTGTGGGAGGAGATATGTTCCGCTTGGGTAATCATATCTTGCTTTGTGGAGATAGTTTGGACGCTGAAAATATCAAAAAACTTGTGGGAGATGAGCAAATAAGAATGCTTTGCACAGACCCTCCTTACAACTTACCAACTGACTTCTTTGCCAATTCAGGAAAAACCCAGCATACAGATTTTGCACAAGCTTCAGGCGAAATGTCAGACGAAGAGTTTGTGGTGTTCTTATCAAGAATAATGGAAAGAGCCTCAGAAGTGAGTGTTGATGGGGCTTTGCATTTTATTTTTATGGATTGGCGACACTCTTGGCATATGGGTGAGGCAAGTAAAAGAGTGTATGGCAGTGTAATTCCAAAACAAATGTGTGTTTGGAATAAAAGTATTGCTGCGAATGGTAGCTTTTACAGGGCAAAGCACGAGTTGTGTTTTATCTATAAACATGGAACAGCAAAACATACTTCACATTTAGAATTAGGAGATAAGTTTCGTACCAATGTGTGGGATTATCAAAGTATTAACGATTGGAGTTCTCCAGATAGAGAAAGAAATGGGCGAGATACTGAGTTAGGGCCTTTAAAAGACCACCCAACGCCTAAAAATAGTAAAATGATTGCTGATGCAATACTTGATGTGACCAATTTAGGCGATAATGTTCTTGAGCTTTTCTCAGGAAGTGGCACTACAATTATCGCAGGAGAAATGACAGAAAGGAAAGTATTTGCTTGTGAAATCGAGCCAAAGTATGTGCAAAGTACGATCATTCGTTATTATAATTTTTGCCAAAAAAATCACAAAGAATTTATTTTTGAGCATCTGAATGGTGATTTAAAAATAGATAATTTTTTAGGCGAAAATGCGTAATTTTGTGTTTTTTAACAAAAAACCAAAATTATAAACATGGAAGATGAAAATTTAAATAAAGTTTTTAATGTAAACCTTACCCTTGAATTTAATATGGAACACCAAACCCCAATAATCTCACATATTGAGATACAAAAAAATCCTGAACAAATGACTTACAAAGAAAAAATTAAGGATTTTTTTGAAAAAGAGTTGCAAAGTGCAAATGCCACTTGGGAAACTTATAAAAATATCCCTGAAGATAACGCAAATATAAGTTTGATTGTTGAAAAGCGTACTTCAGAAAGGATATTAGGGAAATTAATTAGTTACTTGAAAGTAACAGAACTTTTATAAAAATTATTTATGTATTGCAAAAAGCCAGACGATCTTACCCAACTTGTTCAATTGATAAAGTCAAAAAATGGCAATAAGTCAGAGGTGTGTAAGGCTTTTGGCATCAGTAGACAAACTTTGAATAATTGGGAAGAACTTCACACAGAAATCAAGGAAGCTTTTGAAGAAGCCAGAGAAGAATTTTTGGATTTCGCAGAAAGTCGTGCTAAAATGTTGATAGAAGGCATTCCAATTGTAGAAATTGACAAAGCAACAGGAAAAAAAGTGATAATAGGTTGGAAAGAACGCCCAGATACAAGAATGATAACTTACGTATTGGGGCATTTGGGTTATAATCGTGGTTATATTCCCAAACAACATTTGGACATTACCTCCAATGGAAAGGATATTAATGCAACCACACAGATTTATATTATGCCAGATGGCACTCAAATTAAATTTTAGGGATTATGCCTGAAGTAAAAAACGTTTTATTTGATGTATCAAATTTTCCAAATGGTGCTAAAATTGTCAATACAGCGCTTTTGGGACAACATAATATCCTTGTAACAGGAGGGGTGTTCGTGGTGGAAAGACCTTCAATTGCATTTGTGCTTTGGTGCTTTTACACAAACGTTATCCAGGCTCAAGAAGTGTAATTGTGAGAGACTATTTGAGTACTTTGCGTTTGAATACTTTGCCCAGTTGTAGAAAAGCCATTCCAAGTAATTTTGTCAAACAATTTAATAGTTCTACTTTTACTTGGACTTTTCACAATGGGAGTGAAATGTTTTTTATGGCAGAAGACTATAAAAATGACAAAACATTTGAAAGGTTTAATGGTTTGGAGGTAAATTTTATTTTGTTGGAGCAGTTTGAGGAATTACAAAGGGAGTTTTTTGACAAAGCTCTTGAGCGCCTTGGTTCTTATGTGTTGCCCAATGGATTAGAACAACCTAAACCCTTGCTGATGGCAACCGTAAACCCAACCAAAAATTGGGTAAAACCATTGGTGTATGATAGGTGGCAAGATGGAACTTTGCCTCTAAATTGGGTTTATATTCCCACACGCGTTTATGATAATCCACACATTCCAGCATCTTATTTGGAGAGTTTACAAAGTCTCAAAATCAGCAATCCTATCAAATATGAGCGTTTTGTGAATGGAGATTGGGAAGTGGAGGATAAAGTGGGTGGAGAGTTTTATTTTAATTTTGATTTTTCAAAATCCGTAGGGGAATATAAAAGCCTTTATCAAGAAGATATGGAACTCCATATCACACTTGATTTTAATAGTTTGCCTTATATGACTTTGTTGGTTTGGCAGGTTTTTGGGAAAAAGTGTGTATTGTTGGAAGAGTTTTGTATGAGACCTCCCAATAATACCGTGCGAAAAACTATTAGGGCCTTTATACAAACCTATCAAAATCACCAAACCAAAATCAATGTGTATGGGGATTATTCTGCCAAAGCAAATACACCACACGATGAGCGTTTGTTTGATATTGTATTTTCAGAACTTTCCAAATCAGGATTTCGCACACAAGATTTTGTCAGACCCAATCCCAGCGTCAGCACAAGGGGCGATTTTATCAATGAAATTTTTGGTGAGCGGTTTATGGGAATTGAAATTTTGATAGATGAGGAATGCAAACTTGCGATTGAAGATTTTATGCAAATCAAAAAAGCACCTGATGGCACCAAGGTAAAGAAAAAAGAGATAGACCCTACCACCAAAGTAAATTGTGAAAAATATGGTCATACCTCAGATGCTTCTGATTATTTTCTTTGTCAGGCTTTTAAAGATGATTTTGATTTATTCAAAAAGAGGGTAACCATTGAAGATATGGCACAAAGTAAAGACGAGGAAGACACACAAAATTACGCACGAAGAGAAAGAAGCGGATACGCAGGTTTGTAAAATTATGTAACATTGCTCACGATACGAATACAATCTTCCAAATGGCGAATGCCACTTCTCAAAGTTTCTATCACAAGGTTCTGTTTTTGCTTTTGATAAGCCTGTTCTAAAATTGCTAAAAATCTGCTTTCATTTCCAAGTAAAAATATCTCATCTGTAATGTCATTATCTCCGTGCATTACTTTTGTGAGTGAAAATTGTAAAGTTGTACTATTTTCGGTGGGTAAAAGTTCACCTTCTATTTCAAAGGTGTTTTTACCAATTTGGGCGGTGGTTTTGATGGTGGTCATAATAAATTTTTTTTATAAATTTCCACAAAAATAAATAAAAGTTTAAAATAAAATCTAAATTTTTTAAAAATATAGAAATAAATATGTTTATTACCATCACAGATTACGAAGCATTGATAAAAAATGTGGAATTGGGCAGGATAATCAATTTCAATCATACCCTTCGCCTACAATGCGAAAACACCGCACAAAGCACCATAGAAAGTTATTTGCGTGATAAATATGATATGGCTTTGACCTTTTCACAAGTGGGCAATGCAAGACACCCCATCATCATTAAAATAATGATTGATATTGCCCTGTACGAACTTTTCTCACGGATTACACCAAACCAAATTCCTGATATTCGCAAAGAAAGATATGAGCAAGCGATCATTTGGCTAAAAGATATTGCCAAAAACCTTATCAGTGTTGATTTACCACTTTTACCCATCGCAGAAGGAGACCCTAATTCCTCAAGTGTGATGGTTATTTCAAATCCAAAACAAAATTTTTCTTTCTAAAAAATGGCAAAAGATACCCAAATACCTTATAAAATCCCTGTGGAAGAAGCCTTGAAAAACAGGGGCAAAAAAAGCGTTCAAGACCTGATACAAGGTTGGATAATGGCAGAATGGAAGTATTTCAAAAAAAGGTACAGACTTATAGAAGTGTATGAAATGTGTTTGATTGATGGGCATTTGAAGTCTGTGGTCAACAACCGAAAAGCAAAAGTATTGGGAGAAGACTTTGTGTTGATTGACAAAAACACTGACCAACAAAACGATAAAAATTTAGAAAATTTATTCAAAAAAAATTGGTTTACACAATTTTTGGACATTGCTTTGGATAGCATTTTCTTCGGTCACAGTTTGATTGAAATCACAGAATTATCGCAAAAAGAAGAAGGAAGAAGGATAAAACAAGTTACTTGTGTGGAAAGGCGAAATGTGATACCTGAAGATAAAATTGCCCTACCAAACTGGTGGGATAGTGTGGGGATTTGTTGGGAAAATGATTTGTACAATGATTATTATGTGAGTGCATTTTACAAAGATTCTTTTGGGCTTTTGTTGAGTGCTTCTGTGTGTGTGCTTTACAAAAGGTTTGCTTTGGAAGCTTGGATGAAGTTTGCAGAAAAATATGGCAAACCTATCCCAATGGTAAATAC
>JANPJR010000090.1:0-2471 GCA_031425615.1 Cytophagales bacterium | reverse complement strand
TCTTTGTAAGTACAATACATCACTATGCATCGCTAGTGATAGTAATAAGCGATATATAAGTCTAGAATCAGATCAGGCTCGCCAACCTGAACCTGGACAGGCTCGCCAACCTGTATTCTGGCATCCGATGCGATAACCTTATATATAGTGAAACTTTCTATCTGTTGAACGTTTTTTTTAGCGCCTTTTAACAGTTTATCACGACCCAGGTTCTCTAGACCAAGACAAACAAAAGCGATCACAATAGTTTGTGATAAAGTACACTTTTCAACGATATCTACGATACGATATAACGATGGTGTTGACAGCAGCGCAGATTACGTCCTTCTTTACGGATGCGGACCAGATGGGCCTTCAAGTAGCAACAAAGGACAAATTGGCAGATGAAGGGATCCAAAACCCATCTGATCTCGCTGACTTTGATGAAGATACCTTAAAGAAAGCAGCGGCTAATCTACGAAATCCTGGTGATCGGATTGCAAATCCAGATCCCAACGCACAAGCTGGTTCCACGATACCAAGACCTCCGTATGTTTTTGGTGCACAATCGCAAAAGCGATTGATGGAAGCAGGTGAATTGATTCGGTTCTATGATACTATTGGACGAGCGTTAACAGTTGCCAATATCAAGTATGATCCGATCATTAAAGACTTCACAAAGCAATGGAAAGCTTTGAAGTCTCGCATAGATGATGATAAAACTGATGTACCAGTTATATCCAAAGCACTTCCGGTGATTAAATGGACTGAAGCATTTGATGATTTCCTCTCCCGAACTATTGGGGTTCGAATGATACCACTCTCATACGTTACAAGAGAGATTGAAACGGTACCTGCGGCTTGTCCTCCATTGAAGACAAACAAACCTCATTCTGAGTTATACGGTTCGGTAGAACTTGATTTGGTGAATCGTGCATCTCATGATGATCCACTATTCAATGAAGACAATTCAAAAGTCTACTTCTTTCTTGAAGAAGCAACTCGTGGAACTCAATATGCGGCATCGATCAAGCCGTATCAACGTGTGAAGGATGGCAGAGGAGCTTTAACATCCATCAAGAATCAATATGCCGGACGTGACAAATGGGAGGCAGAATGCAAGAAGCAAGATGAATTGATCCATAATCGAGTTTGGAAGGGACAGTCCAATTACTCGCTAGAAAAGTTCATCGCACATCATCGTAATGCGTTTGTATCTATGGAGCAATGCGCTCAACATGTAGCTTTTCAGCTACCAAATGACCATACAAGAGTAGGGTTTCTTTTGGATGGTATCCAATCAAGTGATGCAGGATTAAATGCTGCGATTGCGCAAATCAAAGCAGATGATGGTCCTAATGGTAAACGTAGTGACTTTGAAGCTACAGCATCATTCCTTCTTCCTTATGACCCTGTTGCCAAGAAACGCCAAAGTTCATCCAAACGTGATCATGACTCTTTTGTGAGTGACGTTACAGGAAATGTGTCCTCTTCTTTTGGAAATAAACCAGGAATTGGAAAGTCTGGTGTTCACCTTCGTTATCATACGCCGGAAGAGTATAAGACTCTAAATGGTGAACAAAAGATTGAACTGAAGGAATGGCGCAAAACTAATGGTACAGATCAAAAGAAGAGTGGTAAGAAAGGAAAAGATAATAAATCTACTTCTCCAAAGAAACAAAATGGTAATAAGAGAATGATTTCTGCAATCCAGAAAGAAGTTGCAAAATTATTAAAATCTAAAGACAAAGATGAAGATGATAATGATTTGGACGGCATCATTATGTCACTTCAGTCTAATACGGCATCAGCGAATGCGAACAACAACGAACAATCAGCGAAGAAAGCTAGATTTGTTGAAGATTCTACAACAAAAGTGTCTACATCAGCTTTAAAGTCTATTATTCGACGTGCGAGAAACTCGACTGACCAGCAAGAGTGACTCCATCCGGTGTCATCTAAAGCATGTGTAAGTGCCATAACGATGATGCAACCGGGAAAACATAATAGTAAATTGAATTCGGTAGAACACAGTTGGGATCCGGGAGGCAATAGACTGCCCAATCATTATCTACGATCCGTCACAGGAGCAATGTTTTGCTATGGAATGCAGAAAGACTCCCCTGAGTATGATGATGATGAAAATGAAAATGAAGAAGAATCAAGAACTGAATTGGACACACATGCAAACATGCCTGTGGTTGGAAGACATGCATTAATAATAGATGATCTTGATGAAGAGGTATCAGTGAGTCCTTTCACTCCAGATTATCCTGCAATGAAAGCGAAAATGGTAGATGCAGCGGTAAAATATGAATGCCCTTACACAGGCGTATCATACATACTTATTATACGAAATGCAATACATGTCCCGTCGATGTCAAATAATTTGATTCCTCCTTTTATTATGCGCGAGTGTGGCATCACAGTAAATGATGTACCAAAGATACATGTACGACTACCTGATGAAAGTCATCATGCTATCACTTTTG
>JANPJR010000089.1:0-31287 GCA_031425615.1 Cytophagales bacterium | reverse complement strand
CCTGTGCAGTTTCAACCCTTAGGGTGTTGTTAAAAAATTTTCAATTTTTTAACAACACCCTAAGGGTTGAAATTCTCTAAAAACTTATTTTTACAAGATTTTATTTATAAAATATCTAAATAATGGCAAATAAAAGAATATTATTAGACCCTGAACGATTTTATCATATATACAATCACGCAGTAAATCAAAATAATCTATTTTTAGAACAAAAAGACTATCATTTATTTTTGGCACGATTGAAAAAATATGTTTGCCCAATTGGTGAAATATATGCTTATTGTTTGATGCCTAATCATTATCATATTTTATTAAAAATGAAAGAATTTAGCATTTTACAAGATTTTTTTGAATTAGAAAATGAAACAATACAAAAATCTGATTTTCATATTTCGGATAATTTGACACATCAAATAGGTACTTTTCAAAATAGTTATACCAAAATCATTAACGAAAAATACAACAGAAAAGGAGCATTATTTATGCAAAGTTTTAAGCGAAAATTAGTTGAAAAAGAGCCTTATTTATACAAATTAGTACATTATATACATTTTAATCCTGTTCATCATAACTTTTTTACAAAAGACATAAATTTATGGCAAAATAGTTCTTATTTTGATATTTTAGAAAAGAAAAATAGCATTGTTGATTTTGAAAAAACAATCAATTTATTTACAAGTGTGGAAGATTTTATAAATTTTCATCACCAAAAACCAGATGAAAAACTTACCCCTTTAATGGAAGATTTTTAGAAAATTAAAAAAAGGAATTATAAAAATGGTTTTTAGAGAATTTTAGCCCTAAGGGTTGAAATTGCACAGGCAGAAAATTCTAATTTTATCTTTCAAAAACAAACTATTTTTAATAAAATTATCAGAAGTTAAACTAACTCCAAAAATTAGCGTGTTTTTTGTGGTAATTTATAAAAATAGTCAAACTCATATAACTTTCTTAAAAATAAATATTAAAAATATGAAAAAAAACTTAAAAAATTTCCCATATCTTTATTTTTGGGCAGAAGATTGGGGAGAAATGCAAACAACAAACGGTGATTATAACCAAAGTAGATTGACACTTTTAGATGAAGGAGGTACTTTTTATAAAGATGAAAATTCCAATTCGCTTGAAGAAGCATTTGAAAAAGCAGAAAAATTTTTGAGGAAAGAAAATAATTTTGATGAACTAAGCATAGAGGAATTAGAAAAAGAATATAGGGATTTAGGCTTAGATTGAAAAAAATGGTCTGCACAGAGCAAAGCGAAGGTGTGACCACTTTTTTTGGAAAATCACCTCCTTTCAAATTATTTATTTATTTCAATTACAAGGTACTATGCTGAAAAATTTATTCATTATTTTCTTATTTTGCTTATCTGCTTGCAAAGAAAATTCAAATCGTGAAAATAATAAACCAGAAAATAATACAGAAGAAAAAAAGACCTTTGATGAAAGAGAAAAAGACACTAAATGCAGTTTTGTTTCTAATTCTCCAAAAAAAATAAGCAATACTTTTCCATTTAATAAAATAACACATATAGAGGCAATTCACTTTAAGTTAGATAAGAATTTTAATTCTTATAAATCTGCTGCTGAAATTATGAATAATCAACTTATTTTGCGTAATATAGTTAGTCGTTATACCCTTAACCAAAAAGAAAATGAGAAATTATTTGAAGTCCTTTATTATTACAAAGGTAATAATGCAGAAATGGCTAAATGTTATGAACCTGAACATATTTTTGTTTTCTATGAAAATGAGAAAGCGATAGCATTTTTTGAAATATGTTTTGGTTGCCAAAACACAAGCCAGAAAAATATTGAAGTATATAATTTATGTACAGAAAAATGGAGTATGTTGTATGATTTTTTTAAAGATATGAATAAAAAAAGCAAACTGATAATCAAGAAGCAAATAAAAGAATTTGATATAGAAAAACTTAGACAAAATAATTATAAACATCTAAAGAAAATTGAAATTAAAAGTGAAGTTTATCAAAAACTATTTGGTGACAGTATAAAATCAAATCCTAATTTTCTTGTTGAAGAATATTTATTTTCTAAAGAGGATAGAAAAAATGGTTTGAACGAGTATATTATCTTAACAGGGGGCGATAGTATTTATGCTTCTGTGCTTGCCTACATAATTTATGATAAGAATAATAAACTATTAACAGCATTTGAATTGGCTCGTTCAGGTGGAGATATGGGAATCAATTTTACCACCAAAGGATATTTTGAAAATGATACTATTTACCAAAGAGTGCAGATAAAAACCACTCCAACAATAGATAAAGATGGTTCAATCAATTTAAAAAAAATCCTTTCAGATACCATTAAAGAAACTTTTTTATTGTCAAAATCAGGAATTTTGAGAAAACTTTAAAAGCATATTTTGATTAGTGCAAACTCCTAAATTTTTGAAAGTTGGTAAATAAAATTTTACACGCAATTTTCCAAAAAAATGTGTCTGTACCATAGTTTGCGAAGGTCTGATATTTACCTAAAAAAACTAAACAACCATCTTACGCTAACTTATTATATCATTTTAAGACTTATGTGCGTTTCTTTATTACTTTATTTTTATAGAAATTTTTGTTAAAATTTATACTATTTCTAAAAATCTGCGTTAGATTATTCAGACAAAAAACATAAAATAACCATACATCATTTAACTGCTAATCTCCCAAATGAAAAACGTAAAAAACTACTGTTATAAAAATATTATTTGTTTATTCATATTAAAAACATTGTTTTTTATGTGTTTTAATACAAATATATATGCTCAAAAAGCAGACAGGGTTTTGGAAGAAGCATTATTATTATATGACAATAAAAATCTTGGAAACGCACTCCAAAAATTTAACGAATTTATAAAAATAGACACGACAAATTCTCTTGCATACAAAAAGAGAGGACTTTGTTATTATGCAGAAAGTAAATACAGAAACGCATTACACGATTTTAACCAATCATTGCGTATATTGCCACAACAAGCTGATGTATATTACAACAAAGCACTTGTATTTTTTTATTTGGGCGAAATTAAAAAAGCAGAAGAAAATGCACAAAAAGCCCTCGCAATTCAACCAATTTATGCAGAAGCAAAAATATTATTGGGCAGTATAGAAATACAATCAGAAAGATATGATGTGGCGTTAATGTGGTTTAATGGTGCAGTAATTGACAATAAAATTTATCCTTATGCGTACTACAATCGTGGAATGGCATATTTTTATTTAGGGGAAAATAAAAAAGCATTGGACGATTGGGACAAAGCCATTAGCCTCAATCCCAAAGAAATAGACGCTTATATTGGGCGTGCAGAATTATACCTAAATCTGAATGACACAAAAAATATTACAAAAAAACAAAAACAAGAAAATTTTGCACACACAATACAAAACTTAGAAAATGCCCTAAAAATCAATCCAAATTCATTTGAAGCATATTTTGTATTGGGAAAATATCATAAAGCACAAAAAAATAAAAAAAAAGCCTGTGAATGTTGGCAAAAATCTTCTACTTTTGGTAGCGTAGATGCAGACAAAATGTTGAAAAAATATTGTAAATAAAGTTTTTTTCAGTTTAGTTAATTCCGTTGCCAGTTTTTTCTGTTTTTCTTGGAGAAAATTTGACTGCTTACTCCTAAAAACTCGTCTACTAAAAAAACTGACTACTGGCAACTATATTTTCTTTGTCCTTTTGAATTTGTGCAGTCATTTCCGCCAAAGAATCAAATTTTTTATCTTCTCTAATAAAAGCTAAAAATGCGATTTTGAGGGTTTTTCCATAAATATCTTCCGCAAAATCAAAAATATTTACCTCAATTCGCAAAGAATTTTCACCTGAAATAGTAGGGCGATTGCCTATATAACACATGGCATTGTAGGTTTTTTCTTGTAAAATTGCTTTTACTGCATAAATACCTTGTTTTGGAATAAGTTTATAAGGCTCTTTTGGGTAAATATTAGCAGTAGGAAATCCAATTGTTCTGCCAATTTGGTCGCCTTTCATCACTTCACCCTCCAGTATATAAGGGTGTCCCAAATATTGGTTTGCAATTTCTATATTGCCATTGAGCAAAGCCTCTCTTATTTTGGTGGAACTTATGCCCATATTATCCACATCTTGCCTTGAAATTTCTTCAATTTGAAATTGGTATTTTTCTTTATTTTCCAATAAAAAATCCAAGCCTCCTCCCCTATTTTTACCAAAACGGTGGTCGTATCCTATTACCAAATATTTGGTTTGGATTGTATTAATGTATATTTTTTGTACAAATTCATCTGGCGACATTTGGGCAAATTCAGAGGTAAAAGGCAATACAAGCAAATAATCTACACCTAATTTTTCTAAAAAAAAGATTTTTTCAGGCAATGTAAATAATTCTTTTACTTCATACTTACCTGCGGAAAGCACCATGCGTGGATGCGGAAAAAACGTAACAATAACTGTTTTACCTTGTTTTTCTTTGGCTATTTCGCACAGTCTTTTGATAATTTTTTGGTGTCCAAGATGCACACCATCATACGTACCACTTGTAACAACAGCGTAATCTAATACAGGAAAACCCGAAAGTGAATGAAAAACAAGCATTTGTAAAGTAAATCAAAAAAAATTAATGCAAAAAACATTAACATAAAAACAGCCACAAAAATCAATTTTTATGGCTGTTTTTGCAAAAATTTATAGGAAAAATTTAAAGTTTTTAGGTTTTAAGCAAAAAGGAAAGCAAAAATAAATACATTATTTTTTAACGGAATTTTAAAAAAATGGGTTAAAACCTATTGCCATTCATTTTTTGAACTTTAAACCTTTTGAACCATTTAAACTTTTCTTACTTCAATGCCTGTACTGCTTTTGTCAAGCGAGGCAATATTTCAAAAGCATCACCTACAATACCATAATCTGCTGCCTTGAAAAAAGGTGCATCAGCATCTTTATTGATAACTACAATACATTTTGAAGAACTCACACCCGCCAAATGTTGGATTGCACCTGAAATGCCCACTGCAATATATAAATTTGGGCTAACTTTTACGCCTGTTTGTCCCACGTGTTCGTGGTGAGGTCGCCAATCAAGGTCAGATACTGGTTTTGAGCAACCTGTTGCTGCACCTAATGCTTTTGCCAAATCAAGAATAACACCCCAATTTTCAGGTGCTTTCAAACCACGCCCTCCCGACACAACCAAGTCAGCTTCAGGCAACAATAATTCGCCAGTTACTTTTTGGGTGCTTACCAATGTAACGCCAAAATCTGTTTCAGGAATTACAGGCGAAAATGCAGTTATTTCTGCCAATTCACTTGTAGTTTTTGGAGCAAACGCATTTTTTTTGAGTGCAAGAATTTTATTTTTTGCGGTAAGTGTTGTAAATTGAAATGCTTTTCCTGTAAATACGCTACGCTTTACCACAAAACCATTGCTCAAATCGGGCAATTCTACCACATTAGACGCAAGGCTTGCTTTGAGTTTGCCTGTTACACGCGCGCCAACTGCATCACCCAAAGAAGATTTGGCAAAAATTAAAATATCTGCCCCTACTTTTTCGTAGGCTTGTGTGATAGCGCTTGCGTAGGCTTGTATAATACCATTGTCTAAGCGACTATCAGCCACATGCAATACATTTTTTACCCCAAAATTACCTATTTTGGCAATTTTTTCAGGGCTTACGCTTGTACCCAATACCAACGCAGTAGCAGATACACCAAGTTGTTGTGCCAAGTTGGCACCATATCCTACTGCTTCGAGTGATGAACCTCTGAGTTCGCCATCAGCAGTTTCTACAAAAATAAGAATAGCCATTTTTTTAGGTTTAAGGTTTAATGGTTTAAGGGGTTTAAGGGTCAAGGGTTTAAGGTTTAAGGTTTAAGGGTTTAAGGGTTAATAATTCAAGATTTAAGGTCTAATATTGTGAAAATTTTTGGTTTAATATTTTGAACTTTTGAACTTTTGAACCTTTGAACCTTTGAACCTTTGAACTTTTTATAATACTTTCGCCTCGTTTTTCAACAATTCAATCAACGATTCAGCTTGTTCAGCAGGTATAAATTTGCAACCGCTTTTTTGGGCTGGTAATTCGTATTTTCCTGCGGTAGTAAGTGTTTCATTATTAGAAGGTGCTACAACCAAAAGTGGTTTTGTGCGTGCAGACATGATGCCACGCATATTTGGGATTTTCCATTCTGCAATAGGCTCTTGACAACCCAACACAAGCGGTAAAGAGGCTTTCAAATATTCTTTGCCACCTTCAATTTCACGTGCCAAAGAAGCCACATTGCCCTCAATATCAAGTTTCATCACAGGCGAAAGCGAAGGAATACCCAACAATTCCCCTACAATACCATGCACTTGTCCGCCATTGTAATCCGTAGATTCGCGTCCCATAAGAATAAGGTCATAATTTTTTTCGCGTGCAATTTCAGCGATTTGATTTGCCACAAAAAACGCATCAGTAGGTTCAGCATCTATACGAATAGCGTCATCAGCGCCTATTGCAAGTGCTTTTCTGATGATAGCATCATTTTCAGTAAGCCCTACATTTAATACAGTTACAGTAGTATTGCCCAAAGTTTCTTTGATTTCCACAGCACGTGCAAGTGCGTAGTCGTCATAAGGGCTAATAATATATTGCAAACCTGCTTTATTGAGGTCGCTGTTATCATTTACAAAAGTTATTTTGGAGGTCGTATCAGGTACGCAAGCAATACAAACTAATATTTTCATAAAAAAGAATTTTTATCAAGGGTTTTGTAAAAAAATCTGCTAAATTTTTACTTAGAATTTTTTGCTAAAATAAACCATTTTTTTTTTATAAAAAAAAATATACAAAAAATAGTATGCACGCATAACATTTTTTTTTTGAAAAATGTTTTGAATATGTTTTTTTTTAGAAAGAATATTGTTTTTTTTAGAAAAATTATTGTTTTTTAGAATAAATAAAATTTAAAACGTTTGCGAAAACGTTTGAAATTTTTTAGCATTTATTTTTTTAGCATTTATTTTTGGAAAAATAAAAAAACACAAATTTTCATGTAATAATTATTGTAGTATTTTGCGTTTTTTGTTTTATCTTTGTGAAAAATTACATGAAATCCACAAAAAAACCACAATAACAACAAAACACACACAATTTATACAATTTTACTCCTATTTATTTAGTTTTATGGCAAATATACAAAAAACATCTTTTAATAATCCAATGTATTCTATCAGCGATTTCTTACAAGGCATAGCAGATTTTGAGGCGTATGTTGTTGAAAGTGATTTTGTACGAATTTTTGGTAAAGAAGAAGGTTTTATGCTTTGGAATGCTTACAAAAGAAGATGCGAATGTAATACTACTATTTTTTATCGTATGTTGGACAGCCAAGAACGCCAAAAATTTGAAGCATACCTTATCAATGGTTCTATTACAAGAATTGCTAAGGATAGAGATAGAGACAGAGATGATGTGTCTTAGAAATATATTTACATCAAAATTTTCCCCACTCCTTAAACGTAAAATCAAAATCGTTTCTTTCTGATTTTTCAAAATATATGGTGTTTTTTATAACCCAATTTCCTTCTAAAAGCATTTCCTCCTCAAAAATTGGGAAAAACGTATCACCTTTCGCAATATGTGTATGTATATGTGAAAGATACAAACATTGTGCTTGGGGCAAAAAAAGCGTATAAATCTCTGCTCCGCCTATAATAAAAAGCTCGGTTTCTTGCATTTCTTGTGCAAAATTTAATACTTCTGTTTTGGTGTGTAATACAACTGCACCAGCCACCGAAAAATCTTTTTGAGTAGTGAGAATAATATTTGTACGATTGGGCAAAAGCTTTCCAATACTTTCGTAGGTTTTTCTGCCCATTACGATACAATGATTATTTGTAAGTTGTTTAAAATTCTTTAAATCATCAGCCAAACGCCAAGGCATTGTATTATTTTTGCCAATAACACCGTTTTCGCTAAATGCACAAATAAGCGATATTTTCACTGTTTTTTTAGTTTTTTTAAATAAGAATTTGACAAAATAGCTTGTTCCTCTTTTGGGACTTGCTCTCCTTTGGAGGCTGGAGCTTAAAGTTCTTTTGGTATTTGAAAACATATCAAACTGCCCATGCCTTGCGATATTTCTCCCCAAGAATCTACCTCAAATGAAAGTCCAACTACTGCACAAGTAGGCATAAATGTAATATTGACATTGCTAATGTAATCCGCCAAAAGCGTACAACTTGGATTGTGTCCTATCAAAAAAACTGTATTTGCTTCTTGTGGTATGGCTTCATTGACCAAGTTTAAAAGTGTAGGTTGTGAGGCTTCATACATATATAACTCATGTTCTATCTTGGTATCAGGAAAACCCAATACTTTCGCCAATACTTCGCTTGTTTTGCGTGTGCGTTCTGCGGGACTGCATAGAATAAAATCAGGCATAATGTTGTTTTGTTTTGCCCAGTTGCCTGTTGTTTTGGCATCTTGTATGCCTCTTTGTGATAATTGTCTATCAAAATCTGCCTCAAATTCATCAGCGTCTTTCGCCTTAGCGTGCCTTATGATATAGAGTTTTTTTGTCATGCTGTAAAAATTTGAAAATTGTTTTTTATTGGTTTTTAGTTTTATATTTTTAGATATTTATTTAAAAAAATCATCTATTTTTTTTTGTTTATGGTTGTTTTCGGTTGTTGTAATTTTTGGTTCTGATGGATTTTCTTTTTTTGTTTCATTTTCTTTTTTTTCAAAAAAATCGTTTAACATTTTAGATTTATCTGGTGGATTTTGGTTTAGATTTTTGTCTGTATTTGTGTTATTTTTTTGGTTAAAAAACTGTTGAATTTTTCTTTGTTCTTGTTCGTTTTTTTTCTCGTCTATTTTTTTTTGTTCATTTTCAAGTTCTTTTTGAAAATCATTGAGGAGTATATTTTGGTTTTCATTTTGGAATTCTATTTCAAAATTAAATATATCAGATTCATGTTGCAGATTAGTTTCTATTTTTATTTTTTCTACTTCTTGTTCAAAACCTTCCAAGCCTGTTGCTCCTTGCAATGTTTTCATATATTCTGCAATATTTTTTTGGCTTTCTGATTGTTTTAAGCTATCAAAAAGTGTATTTTTTTTCAATAAAAGTTCTTCTTGTTTGAGGCTCAATTGTTGTACTTGTTGTTGGAGTTGAAGCAATCTTTGTACTACTTCGTGGTGCATTTGTCTATATTTTGCTTGGGCATTTTGTGCGATTTGTTTTTGTTGAAGCAATATTTTAACCTCATGTTCATCTTTTTTTGCGACTGCTTTTTGGGCTTTTTGCATCAGGCTTTGCGTTTCTTCTTGCAGTTGTGTTATATTTTTTTGCAGGCGTTGTTCATCTTGTTGGGCTTGCGCATACAAATTTTGTGCTTGCGTTTTTGCATCTTGCAAAGCTTGCAATGTTTTTTGGATAATTTGTTCTGCTTGTGCAGGCGTAGGGATTTGCGTTTGTAGATTTTCAGTATTTTTTCCAAAAATACTTGAAATTTGTTGTTTGAGTTTTGACCACATAATATATAATTAAAGCCCCCTAACCCCCAAAGGATGGATTTTAGCTATTTTTTTTAATTGAGTGTTAAATTATGGTTTTTTATTTTCTAAAAAGGTTTTCTAATGGTCTTTATATTTATACAAAGGTAGTAAAAAAATAATTTATTTCGCTTGACGTTACAAATAAAACAATATAAACTAAATCCAAAATACGAATAGTCATGCGTTTTAATCCATTATCTTGATTTAATACAAAAATTAAGTAAAAAAATGAATAAAAATTACGATAAAAATTTAAAAACTTGTATATTTGAGAAAATTTTTTTACAAAAAAATAATTAGTTTAAATCAGCAGAAAAATCTGTTCAAAGCGTTATTAAAAAGAAAAAACCTAACATTTTAACCATTGTTTACACCTTTAAAAAATTAAAAATTACCTTTTATGAAAAAATTTAGTATTTTTACTATTGGAATTCTCGCGGGTGCTGCAATAGGTGTAGGCGTTTGTTTGCTACTTGCCAAAGAAAAAAACAAAAGCACACGTGATAAAATTACCCGTCAATTTTCACGTTTGCAAGAAACATTGTCTGAATATTTTACAAAAACACAATCTGAAAATGAAACTACAAAACTTTAAGCTATTTTTTTGTAAAAAAATAGCTTAAAGTTGCACAAAAATATGTTCAAAACATTATTTTATGGCATCTATTTAGGTTAAATTTAAAATCTTCGTTTTAGACAAACTTTCTAAAAGTTTAAAACTTTTGGAAAGTTCTGATTGTAGCCAATAATAATAATAAGCTAAACAGATACATTTTATAAAAAAAACTTGATATTTTATATTCATATTTCTTTAAACAATAAAAAAAAATAAACCTTTTATGAAAAAATTTAGTGCTTTTACCATTGGAATTCTCGCAGGTACTGCAATAGGTGCAGGATTGGGTTTGCTATTCGCCAAAGAAGAAGGTAGAGATACACGTGATAAAATTACCTATCAATTTTCACGTTTGCAAGAAACATTGTCCAGTTATTTTGCCAAAAAACAACCTGCAAATGACGCTACAAACCAAGCAAAAGCAGAAGGCACAGAACACGTAAAAAATACACAACGCAAAGTACAAGAACTCAACGATAAATTTGAATCTATTACACAAGACCTTGCACCAAAAAAAACAAAAGCTAAAAAAGCGTAATAAAAAACCCCTAACCCCCAAAGGGGAATTATAATAAAAATTAATAATTGCTCCCCTTTGGGGCTGGGGGCAGAAAAATTTTATGCAAAATGTAACCCTTATTCCTGGTGATGGTATTGGCGTGGAAATTGTAGCCTCTATCCAACAAATTTTTGAGGCAGTAAAAGTACCTATTACATGGGAAATAGAAGACATTGGCAAAACTGCTTTTGAAAAATCGGGTAGTCTGATGCCTGATAGCCTTTTTGCGTCTATTGAAAAAAATAAAATTGCCCTCAAAGGCCCTGCGGAAACACCTATCGGAAAGGGTTTTCAAAGTGTAAATGTGCAACTACGCCAAAAATTTGACCTTTTTGCAAATGTACGCCCTTGCAAAAATGTGGAAGGTGTGGTAACAAAATTTTCAGGCGTGGATTTGGTGCTTTTTCGCGAAAATACAGAAGGACTCTATTCAGGCATACAATTTTTTGATGAAAAATTACAAATTGCAGATTCTATTAGCAGAGTAACACGTGTAGGTTGTGATAGAATTGTAGAAAGTGCGTTCAAATTTGCACACGACAATAACCGCAAAAAAGTAACTGTCATTCACAAAGCAAATATCCTCAAACATTCGGGAAAATTGCTCTTGGAGGCAGGCGAAAAAGCACACGCAAAATATCCACATATTCAAATGGAGGACAAAATCATTGATAATATGGCTATGCAACTTGTGTGTTATCCTGAGCGATTTGATGTATTGGTTACTTCTAATTTATTTGGTGATATTCTTTCTGACCTTTGTGCTGGGCTTGTAGGTGGGCTTGGCGTAGTAGCTGGGGCTAATTTGGGCACAGATTATGCGGTATTTGAAGCAGTACATGGCACCGCTCCTGATATAGCAGGCAAAGGAATTGCCAACCCTACCGCGTTGTTGAGGTCTGCAATTATGATGTTGGAACATTTGGAACTTCGTGAGTATGCACAAAAAATTCAAAATGCCTTAGAAAAAACCCTCAAAGTGAAAGAACTTTGCACAGGAGATTTGGGTGGAAAAGCAAATACAAATTCATTTACCCAAAATATTATCAATAATTTAGCATAGTTTTTTTATTGGTTTAGATTTTAAAGTTAATTTTTTACAATTTTGATAATTTATTTATCATTTTTTTACTTTTTTTATCTCTTTACTATAATTATTTGAATAAAATAGTGTTTGGTGTTTTAAGCCAAACACTATTTGTTTTTAAAACAATTTTAAAATAATGCCCACAAAATACTGTTTAGTACATTACAGAGAAGATGTTACAGGCATCAGTGGTGTGCGCATCATTTCAGATGAGTTTGATACATTTGCGGAAATAGACTTTTTTTGTAAAAAAAACCCACAAATAACACAAGCAGAAAATCCGTATTTTGTGCATATTGTTGAAAATACTGATGATGGTTATTTCTTTTTGGGAGACAAACAACCAATTTATATTTATAGATGCCAAAAATAACCATTCAGATTTTAAGTTGAATTCGCCAAATAAATCTACTTGTAATCTAATTTAAAATTGTTATCAAATTAAAATTTGCTTTCTAATTTTTTAATCAATGAATAAGCAAAAAACATTTTTTTTCATTTAATTTGCATAAAAAAATTTCAATCCAAAAATGAACTCCAAAATAAATCCGAATAATTACATTGTTATCATGGCGGGAGGCGTAGGCTCACGTTTGTGGCCTTTTAGTCGCAACCATTACCCCAAACAATTTCACGATATTTTGGGCAAAGGCAAATCACTTTTGCAAGAAACAGTTGATCGCTTGGCAGATATTTGTCCCATTGAACGCATTTTTATTGTTACAAATGACATTTATGAACACCTTGTAAAAACGCAACTTCCCTCGTTGCCTTCGGATAATATGCTATTAGAACCGCTCAAACGCAATACTGCCCCTTGTGTAGCGTATGCCTCCTATAAAATATTTACCCAAAATCCCAACGCTAATATCGTAGTTTTGCCCGCAGACCAAGCCATTGGGCAGGTAGATGTTTTTTCACAAACCCTTAAAAATGCCCTTGATTTTGCCCAAATACATGATGTATTTGTTACATTGGGCATACGTCCTACACGCCCAGATACAGGTTATGGCTATATACAATATGAAGAAGATGAAAATGATGAAAAAAACCACCGAAAAAATGCGAAACATTTAGATAAACATGCTGATAAACACACAGAAAGTTCACACAACAAACATGCAAAAAAAATAAAATTATTTACCGAAAAACCAGAGTTACAAATGGCAAAAGAATTTGTTAAAAGTGGCGATTTTGTGTGGAATGCAGGTATTTTTGTGGCAAAAGCAAAAGTTTTTAAAACTGCTTTTGAAGAATTTTTGATAGATATTCATGTACTTTTTTCAGAAATTGAACAAGATTTTTTTACGCCAAATGAAAAAAAAGCAATCCATAAAATTTATCCGCTTTGCAAAAATATTTCTATGGATTATGGCATCATGGAAAAAGCGGACAATGTATTTGTGATTCCAAGTGATTTTGATTGGTCAGATTTGGGTACGTGGAAATCGCTCTATGAAAATAGCCCAAAAGATGCCCAAAAAAATGTAATTACAGGCAATGTAATGACTTATGACACCAAAAAATGTATCATCAAAACCCCCAAAGATAAACTTGTGGTGGTACAAGGTTTGGAAAATTATATTATCGCAGAATTTGATGGTGTGTTGCTTATTTGCCACAAAGACCACGAACAAGATGTAAAACTTTTTGTGGAAGACGCAAAAGAAAAAGATGCGAAATACTTATAAAAAAAGCCCCCTAACCTCCAAAGGGGGAACTAACAGCCTTCAACTGAAAAAAACGAATTAACTAAAAAACAAATTATCAACAAAAAAAACATGAAAATCGGAATACTATTTGGCGGTCAATCAAGAGAAAGAGAAGTTTCTTTTGCTGGTGGTAGAACAATATATGACAATTTGGACAAAAATATTTTTGAGCCTGTACCTATTTTTGTGGATAGTTTGGGTAATTTTATTTTGTTAAATTGGGAATTTATATACAAAGGTACAATTAGAGATTTTTATCCGCCTATCATGCCTACCGAAGAAAATCCGTTTCAGATATATATAGAATCTTTGCAAAAATTCCAAGAAAATACACAAGAAATTATCTCAAAAGTAGGCAAACAAATATTCCCACACCAATTCCCGCAACTTTTTGACTTTGCCTTTTTGACTTTGCATGGGGCTTTTGGCGAAGATGGCAATATTCAAGGCTTGTTAGAATGGTACAATATTCCGTATTCAGGCTCAGGAATTTTGCCTTCTGCGATTGGCATTGACAAAATCGTGCAAAGCGAAATCCTTAGAAATGCAGGCTTTAAACGCCCAAAACAAAAAACGATTTTGCGAAAAGATTGGCTCACCATGCGAAAAAATATACTGCTCAAAAAAAATATTTTTGCGTATATCAAAGACCAAATCGGTTTTCCAATCGTAGTAAAATCACCAAAACAAGGCTCATCAATAGGTGTAAGCATTATTAAGAAAGATACTGAAAACCCTGAAAACATGTTTTTACAATGGGAAAAGGCAGTAAATAAAAATTTCTTTATGCAAAATATTGATGTAAATGCGTTTAAAAATCTTTCTGAAACAGAAAAAAGACAATTTCTTACACAATTTACAGATATAAGAGAAGGTTTGGGTTTCCCTGTTTTTTTGGAAAATGAAACTGATAAAAAGTCAGACGAAACCGAAAAATTACAAGAAACCCCAGAAAAACGTGTATTTTATCACCCAACCGAATTACAATTTTTTTTGCAAGAAACTTCCCTAAAAAATGCCTTTTTGTGTGCTACAAACACCGAAGAAATGGTGCTTTTTGAGGAATTTATTGCAGGTAAAGAATTTTCTTGTATTGTAATTCAAGACGAAACTGGCAATCCTGTGGCATTGCCCCCAACCGAAATCCGCAAGTACAATGATGTATTTGATTACCGTTCAAAATATTTGCCAGGTACAAGCAGGAAAATTACGCCCATAGAAGTAGCAGATAACACCATCAAAAAAATAAGAAATGCGTGTGTAGAACTATACAAAGCACTTTTTGCCAATGTATATGCCCGCATTGATGGCTTTATTACCGAAAAAAATGAGATTTTTCTCAATGACCCAAATACGACTTCGGGTATGTTGCCTTCGTCTTTTTTCTTCCACCAATCCGCAGAAATCGGTTTGGATAGCAAAGATTTTATCACATATATTATCCGTACTTCTTTGTCAGAAAGGCAAAAAATAGGTAAAAATGCGTTTTTTATTACCCAACAATTAGAAAATTTGGATAAAAAAATTCAATCTTTACATACCGAAAAAACCAAAAAAATTAGTGTTGCGGTTATCATGGGGGGTTATTCTTCGGAAAGGCATATTTCTATGGAAAGTGGGCGAAATGTATATGAAAAACTTGCATCTTCTACCAAATACGCACCTTTTCCTGTTTTTCTAACAGGCAATTCCGAAGGTTTTGAAATGTATGAAATCCCTATTAATTACATGCTCAAAGACAATGCAGATGATATTAGGGAAAAAATAAGCCAAAAAACAAGCCTTGAACCGACTAATGAAAAAGCTGAAATACTTGATATTATAAAAGCTGAATTTGTAAATATTACGAATTTGTATGCACAAAATCGTTTGGATTTTCCACAAAAATTAACGTTTGAAGAACTCAAAAACAAAACTTCGCTTGCATTTATTGCCCTACATGGCAGACCTGGCGAAGATGGAGCGTTGCAACAAGAACTCCAAAAATGGCAAATTGCCTACAATGGCTCAGGTGTAAAAAGCTCACAAATAACCATCAATAAATACCAAACCAACGAAATATTAGCCAAAAATAATATTTTGGTTGCAAAACATACTTTGGTGTATGAACACGATTGGCTCAACAAGAAAACTGGAATATTGAATAATATTGCCCAAGATTTCACGTTTCCACTTATTGCTAAACCTGCTGATGATGGTTGTAGTTCCGCAGTAAAAAAACTCAAAAATGTAGAACAATTTTGTGCTTTTGCAGAAATGATGTTTAGAAAACAAGAAGAATTTTTGGAAAATGAAGCCCAAATATTACAACTTACCCCAAAAGAAGAGTTTCCACAAAAAAATTATTTTTTAGTGGAAGAACTTATTACAAAAGGCGATAAAGCTATTCATTTTTTGGAAATTACTGGTGGCATGTTAACTAAATTCGAAGAAAATACAGGCGAAAAAACGATTTCTTATGAAATATTCCCCCCTTCTGAAACCCTTTCCACAGGTGATGTACTAAGTTTGGAGGAGAAATTTTTGGCTGGCGAAGGGCAAAATATCACGCCTGCACGCTATTTCCCACAAAACCCTGAAACAAATGCCCAAATAGAACAAGAAGTAAAAAATGTATTGGAGCGTACCGCAAAAATCTTAAATGTAGAAGGTTATTGTAGAATAGATGCTTTTGTGCGTGTATTTGCAGAGGGAAAACCCGAAGTAATTATTATTGAAGTAAATTCTTTGCCTGGTATGACACCTGCAACGTGTATTTTTCACCAAGCATCTTTACACGATTATAAACCTTATCAATTTATTGACAAAATTTTGGATTTTGGAGATAAAAGAAATTATAAATTATAGATTTTTTTAAATTGGGTCTGTACCATAGTTTATAGAGGTCTGACCTAATTTTTTTGTGAATTGCAAGGGGTTTCAACCCATTTTATTAAACAGACATACATAAACTAATTTCTGTTCTTTACTTATATGGCAAGTTCTTTTATTACCATGAAAACCAAACTTTCTGAAACATTATTTTTAGAAATTTCTAAAAATATAGCAGAAGATTTGGCTTGGAAGTTTGTGCATGAAGAAGATAATATGTTAGAATTTAAAATACCTTCATTTTTGGGCATAGGAGGTACAAAAGTACAAATTTATATGATTGGAGATAATATTAACTTTTTGGCAGAACTTCCTGAATCAGACATAAATAACAGAAAAATTGCTACTTTTTTCGTGTTGTATCAAAAGGCAGAAATGCAAATTACTTAAAAAATATTTTCAAAGAATTAAAAAGAAATCTAATTTTTTCCATCAAAAAGTGTTACTTCTACTTCTGCATCTTTTCGCCAAAGAAATTTGCCTAATGTAAGCCAAATAATATACATATCAAGCCAAAAAGTGCGATTTTCCACATACCACACATCAAGGTCAAATTTTTGTTGCCAAGTCAATAAATTCCCGCCTTTTACTTGTGCAAGTCCTGTGATACCACCTTTTATATGGTGGCGTTTTCGGTGTTTTTCGGAATAAAGCGGTAAATATTCGGGAGGCAATGGACGAGGTCCTATCAGATTCATTTCACCTTTTAGGATATTGAAAATTTGTGGTAATTCGTCCAAAGACGTTTTTCGCAAAAAAAAACCTATCCAAGTAATGCGTTGATTGTCTGGTAGGAGATTACCATTTGCATCTTGGAGGTGTCGCATAGTTTTGTATTTATAAATTAAAAAAGGTTTTTCATCTTTTCCAATGCGTATTTGTACAAAAAATAATTCGTAATCATGTGAAATATACGCCCAAATATTCAAAAGTATAAAACACACCCATATAAATGCAAAAAATACCAAGAAAAAATATAAAAAATACACAAACATCTTACCTTAATTCTAAATCTTTTTCTTTTATTCCCGTTTGAAATTTACTCCCTTTTAGGGTTGGGGCTTTTATGGCATTTCAGTAGGATAATTAAAAGGCTCTACGCAAGGGTCGCACACAAAACCCAAATAAATACCCAAAGAAAGTGTATCATATACCGTTTCTTTTTTTTCATTTTCGTAACCTGTTCCCCTTATATGTACAAATGCTAAATCAATCATTTCTGGTTTTGTGATGGGCGTAATATCGCGTGTATAGTTGACTACTTGTTGCATTTTAAGTTTAAATGTTGCTACTACACTCCCTTCTACCATAACTGAAAAAAAGCCTTCTCTTTCGGTTGGAGAAGCATATACATTTGTTATTTTGATACGCCTTCCCAAATCGCCTTGTCCATTGCAATCACAATACACCAAAATATCAGTTTCTTTTTTGAGAAATTCTACTGCTTTTTTTGCTTCGTCATTTGTCAAATAACAAAGTTGTCTATTATTTTGTACATTTTCTTGGGCAAAAATTTTTGGTAAATTAAATAAGAAACCACAAAATAAAAAACTACAAAAAAGAGAAACACGAAATAAATAAATGCAAAATGAAGAATAACAGATTTTTTTTTTTTTCACGATTTTATAAAATTATTTTTGGTTGTATGTTTAAACAATACCCAAAAGTAACCACTTTTATTGCAGATTATTTGAAATTTTATCGTTATCTTTTGTGATTTCTTGTGAAAAATCTTTAAAATAAAGTTCAAATATTACAATACACCAAACTAATATGCAAGGGATTGCTTTAATGCAAAATTGCTCAAATATTTTACGTACAGAAGGCGGATATATATCAGTAGGGGCTAAACACGTAAATAAAAATACCAAAATCAATACCATTTTTTGCCAACGAATTGTTAAAAAACTTGTTAAAAAATTAGTGCTAAAAAGATAGGCGTTTTTATTAAATTTGTCCATACCCAATACATACCACAAAGCAACACCTGTTACTGCAATAATATAAGTTGGAGATTCACTTCCAGGGTTAAAAATTACCACAAATATAAGCAAACTCGCTAAAAATTGCAACTTAAATTGCAAATTTTTATAATAATTTAGGCGAATACATATACCAACCGTTGCCAAAATTCCCAATAAAATAATAATTTTATGTGAAAAAAAACGCCCAATCCAAATATCTAATACCCCCATCACTGTCATAGAATCACGTTGCGAATGTGATTGAAGTTGCACAAGCCAACTTTGATGTTGTAAAATAAGTTGTTCCAAAGAAATAAACAGCAAAGGCAACAACAAAAATACCACGCCCCAAAAAATACAATATACAATAAACTTGATTTTTTGTGGATAAAACACAAATAAAGCACCACCAATTACACCATAAATTTTAAAATACAGCCCAAAAATTACCCAAAAAGAAGCCCAGAAAATTTGATTTTTTTCAAAACAAATAAACGTGAAAACCAAAATTGCTACAATGCTTGGATTTGTTTGCACATTCATCAAAGCAGTTGTTAGCTCTACCAAACAAAACCAAAGTATAAAATTTTGTTGTTGATTTTCTATTTGTTGACTTTCATTATTTTCAGTTTCATTATTTCCAGTTTTATCGTTTTTGCCTTGTAAAGGAAGGTTTTTGATAGCAAACCAAAATGCAAAAGTATGCGTCAAATTCCACAAAATAGCCCCAAACCAAATGGGGAAATAAGCAAATATGCCCATAAAAAGGGCAAAAAATGGACTATAATTATATAATGTATGATATTGCTGTGGATATTTGGCGTACAAATCTTGATACGCCAACAAATGATGGTGTGCATAGACAAACGTTTTGAAACTATCAACAGGGTCATTACTCCCAAAAACTTCACGTAGTGTAATCAATATACTCACAAATGCAAAAAGTAGCCATGTGATAAAAGATTTTTGTTGCCAGAATTGTTTTTTTGGCATAGAAATTTCAAAGTTTATCATAAAAAATTAAATTGCTTAAAAAAAAGCATACAAAAATAGTTTTTTTATTCTAAATTTACACCAATTTAGACGCAAAAAATTAAGTTATCAGTTATAAAGTTATCCATTTTTAGTAAATTTTTATGTCCAAAAATTTAATTGTAAAAAAAACAAAAAATTAAGAGACTTTTATGCAACACCATACTTATACACCAGAGGAAGAAAAAGCAATTTTGACAGATTTTTTTGCTTTTGTACGTGAAACTTTGGCAGAATATTTTGAGGAAAGAAATCTCATTCTTAGCAATTCACAACTTTTTGGTTTTGTATTGATTACGCCTGCGACTATAGCAATAGCCAGCGATGGTAATTTGGACATGACTGAGATAACCATGCTTGTAGATGTTGCTTCTTATTTTGAGAGAGGGTCTTTTTCTACAGATTTTGATGTATTACCACAACCTGAAAATCCGATTACAGACAAGAAATTTAAGAAAATTGTATATACCGAACTTAAATTTTTGTGTATAAAAATGTCCCATTACGAAGAAAAATTATTAAAATGTTTGAGAAAATTATTGGAACTTGATGAACAAATAAGTCTTGTACAAAATCCAAAATATTCAGTAAAAATTCGTGTAAAAGAAATGATGAACAGCGTAATTTATAATAATTTGGGCGTTGATGAATTAGAAGAAATTAAACTGAAGAATATTTTTGAAAAATTAGGTTTGGAAAATTAAGTTTAAAAAAACTAATAAGATTTTTGCAAAAACCTTATGACATTTCTTTCTTTATCTTAATTATAGAATAGGAAGGATTTTTCAAATATTTTTTTCTTTTTATTGAAAAACTCAAATTCATGCTTTTGTTAGATAAAATTTATAAAAATTACACCCAAAAACGTCCTATAAAATGGACATTGGAACATTTTACGCTACTTGTGGAGTTTTTTCCTGCTATTTTGGTGCTTTATAGTGATGGACTTTTTGACAAAAAAGAAGCCAAATACTTGGATAGACTTGTGGAAAATATTGGGTTTTTTTTGGAAGATGAAGGCTTTTCTACCCAAAAAATTAAAAGCCTTAAACATGAATTTCAAACTGAATTTTTGTATTTAGGTACTGCGATTGAAACGTGGAAAACACAGTTTTTGGAAGCCTTGCAAGGATATTTGAATCATTATCCCGAACAAAAGCCAAATACATACCAGATTATTGCACAATTTGCAGAAATTTCGGGTGGGATTTCAGAAGTTGAACAAAATATGATTGATTTTTTGAAAGATTATTTGGAGTTGGTAGCATAATACATAGCCCAAATTATTAGTTATTAGTTTTTTAGTCGTCAATTTTTGTAAATTTACATTTTTAACCTATAAAAATGAATCGTTTTATCAATTTTTTCACAGATTTTGGTTTTAAAAAATATTTGGGGAAGAGGAAAATAAAGATATTTGTATTGATTTTCTTAATGCGTTGATTTTTGATGACAATGTCTATAATCTTTTGCCTATAACACCAAGCAAAATTACAGATATTTTTTATGATAAAACCGAATATTTTGGTGACTCAGAAGATGATAGAAAAATCATTATTGACTTGCATTAATTTACCAAAAAACTGGAAGATTTAGAAACACATTTAGATAAATGGTTTTATTTACCAAAAAATCTTCCAAACTTGAAAGAAGCCCCTAAAAACTTAAAAGAAAAGGTATTCATGAAACTTTTTAATGAGGAAATAGCAACCGAAAAAGCAATGGAAAAAATAGATGGAAAAAATAGATGAGATTGCAAAAGAAAAAAACTTGAAGAAAACTTAAAAAGAAATTTGAAATCGCCCAAAATATGAAAAAACAAGGGTTGAAAACTGATATCATGACAGTTACAGGATTGACCAAAGAACAAGTTGAAAATTTGTAATTTATTTAAAACCAAAAATATTTAAAAAAAAACATTAAAAAAACATCATAATTAAAAACATGACATTTGAACAAATAAAAGCATCTGCTGATTACCTTTTGGGTAATATTTCCCAAAAACCACAAATAGGAATTATTTTGGGAACAGGTTTGGGCGGACTTATCCAAGAAATAGAAATTTTACACACATTTAATTATAGTGATATTCCACATTTTCCCGTTTCTACCGTAGAATCGCACAGTGGAAAACTCATTTTTGGTAAATTAGGTGGTAAAATGGTGGTTGCCATGCAAGGACGTTTTCACTACTACGAAGGCTACAATATGCAACAAGTAACCCTTCCTGTGCGTGTAATGAAACTTTTAGGCATTGAAAAACTTATCGTGTCCAACGCAGCAGGTGGTTTAAATCCAAATTATGCTATCAGTGATTTGATGGTAATAAGTGACCACATTAATTTATTGCCCGAAAACCCACTTACAGGCAAAAATATTGATGCAATGGGTGTACGTTTTCCTGATATGTTGGAGGCTTATGACAAAACACTCAGACAAAAAGCACTTCAGCTGGCAAAAGGAAAAGGGATTAACATACATGAAGGCGTATATGTGGCAGTTTCAGGCCCAAATTTGGAAACACCAGCAGAATACAAATTTTTGCGTATTATTGGGGCTGATGCAGTAGGTATGTCTACTATCCCAGAAGTAATTGTAGCACGACAGATGAATATTCCTACATTTGCAATCTCTGTAATTACGGATTTGTGTGTAGAAGGCAAACTCAAATATGTAACATTGGAGGAAGTTATTGCAGCAGCACAAAAAGCAGAGCCTTCACTTACTTGGTTGATGAAATCGCTTATTGCAGAGTAAATAATTAGGAATGAGAAATTAAGAATTAAGAATAATTTTAAATTCCTCAAAAAAATCCGTATAAAAATTTTTAAATCGTGTTGATTTGCAAAAATTAATACGATTATTTTTCTTTTGAACCTTTGAACTTTCTTTTTCTTTTTGAACCTTTTGACCTTTAAACTTTGAACTTTCTTGCATGAGCCAACTTTTTCGCAAAAAAAACATTAACGACATACTTCGAGATGCTTCTGCCAACAAAGAGCATGACCTCCAAAAAAACCTCCAACTACGTGATTTGGTTGCGTTTGGCATTGCTGCGGTCGTAGGAGCAGGCATTTTTAGCACTATAGGCAATGCGTCTTACAATGGCGGGCCTGCGGTTATATTTTTGTTTATATTTACCGCAATAGCGTGTTTATTTTCTGCATTGTGTTATGCAGAATTTGCTTCGTGTATTCCGTTGAGTGGAAGTGCTTACACTTATGCATACACAACCTTTGGCGAGTTAATCGCTTGGATATTGGGTTGGGCGTTGGTTATGGAATATGCGATTGGCAATATTGCGGTGGCAATTTCGTGGTCAGATTATTTTACGGGCATGCTTTTGGGTATTGGGCTTAAAATTCCCGAATATCTTACAATGGATTTTTTGTCTGCTTGGCATGGTTTTGAAAAGGTTGAAGGTTTTTTGAAAGAAGGAAAATTATTAAAAGAATTGCCCGTAAACTTGCAAGATGCTTATTTAGCTTGGCAACATGCCCCTCAAATCAATGGTTTTAGATTAATAGCTGATGTGCCTGCGTTGTTAGTAACAGTACTTATCACAAGCCTTGTATATATTGGTATCAAAGAAAGCAAAAATGCCAGCAATATCATGGTATTGGTTAAACTGGCAGTGGTTGCGTTGGTTATTTTTGTGGGTTTTTGGTATGTAAAACCTGAAAATTGGTCGCCTTTTGCCCCAAATGGACTTTCTGGTGTATTGAAAGGCGTTTCAGCAGTATTTTTTGCGTATATTGGTTTTGATGCCATTTCCACGACTGCGGAAGAATGTAAAAATCCACAAAGGGATTTGCCCCGTGCTATGTTGTACGCCTTAGCGATTTGTACGGTGTTGTATGTGTTGATTGCGTTGGTGCTTACAGGCATGGTAAGTTACAAAGAGTTGCAAGTAGGCGACCCTTTGGCACATGTTTTTGCGTTGAATGATTTGGATTTTATGGCGGGAATTATTGCGGTAAGTGCAGTAATTACGATTACAAGCGTTTTCTTAGTATTCCAATTAGGACAACCGCGTATTTTGATGACCATGAGTAGAGATGGACTTTTGCCAGAGGCTTTTGGTAAAATTCACCCAAAATACAAAACACCTTACATTTCTACGATTGCCACAGGTTTATTAGTAGCTATTCCAGCACTTTTTCTAAATCTTACTTCTGTTACAGACCTTACAAGTATAGGTACTTTGTTTGCTTTTACCTTGGTTTCGGGTGGGATTTTATTATTGGATAAAGATAAGTTAAATCAAACCCAAAAAAACCGTTTCCGTGTGCCTGTGATAAGTGGAAGATATTTTTTGCCTTTAGTTTTGGGCATTATTTTTGGAAGTTTTGCGTATTATAACCCTGATGAAGTAGCTGATTTCTTTAATATGAGCAACCAAAGAGTTCAAATGCGTGAGAAAATCGCCTTAGAAAAACAAACTGCTGAATTGGAATTGCTCCCAAAAACTACCCAAAAAGAGATTAAAATCTGGAAAAATAAAAAAGAAATGTTGGAAAATAATAACAAAAAATACCAAGAAGAACAAAAACAAACTGCCTCAGATGTATTGTTTAGGCGTATTCCGCTATGGATTTTTGTGTTTGTGGTGATAGGCATGGTTTGGCTTACCATATTTTACAACCTTTCACTTATCCCTGTGATGGGTTTATTGACCAATTTTTATCTCATGACTGAGCTTGGCATTGGCAATTGGATTGGGTTTGGTGTGTGGATGTTGATTGGACTTGCAGTATATTTTATGTATGGTTATCACCACAGTAAGCTGAAAAGGGTTTAAAGTTTTTTTTGTATTTGTTTAGGGGAAATTTAAAAATACGATTAATTGACAATATTGGTTATACTTTTAAATTTCCTATTTATAAATTGCAATAGTTTCAATCCATTTTAAGGTATCAACATATACTTTATGAATGTTCAAGTATGTTTTTTTATGTTTGATTGTATTTTACTATAAATTGTATTTTCAAAAAAAATCGTTTTCAAAAACCCATTAGTTTCAAATGAAAACACTTCTCCTTTTATTATTTCTCAATTTGTTATTTTTTTTTACTTTCACATTTCCGTCAGTTTTTGCCCAAAATAAATCTACAAATATAAAACCACCCAAAGATTTTGCAAAAAAACTGGTATTTTATGAACAACTATTGCACCAAGAATGGGATTTCTGGGATCTCAAAGAAAATAAAAATAATGTAGAAAAAATAAAAATAAAAACAAGAAAAGAACAAGAAAAAGAACAAATAAAATCACAAACAGATGCAATTTTTACACACAAGTTTTTTTCGCCTTTGGTGCGTTTTGTATATAAACAACATGCAGAATTAACCAAAAAAATTGCTTTTTTTGAAAAACAAAGACAGGATTCTTTGACAAAAATAAATGGAACTTATGACCAAGCATTAGAAAAAAAATTGCATGAAACACATACTTTTATAGAAGGTAGCAAGTTATTTGAAAAACGTAAAATCGCTTTTGAAAACCGAAAAAAAATATTGGAAGAAAACAAAGACCAAAAAATTATTTATAGGCGTGATACAAATGCCTTTGTTTTTAAACATGATACACTCTTAGAGCCTTATTACATTTTTCATATTTTTAAACATGATTCCAATGGCACAAAAATACATGAAAGCGTTGAATATTTTTTGGAAGATAAAGATGCAGACAGAATTTTTAACGAAAAAGAGAGTTTTGAAGAAGTTGTTTTAGGCAGAAAAATAAAAAGAAGTAGGAAAGGTAACACAATATCATCTTGGACTGAAGGAAGATATGGATATGGTAAGTCAATGTTTTATACAGATTCTCCCGAAATAAAAATAGAAGCATACGAATACAGACAAAAAATTGAATCTAAATTAAACCATGAATCTTTATTTTTTAAAAAAGACAGCATCGCATTTGATTCGCAACGTTATTATACGAAATGTAGATTTGTATTGATACAAGGCAATAAAAGAAAACAAGACAAAAAATATTTAGATTTGCATTATGGTGATTCGCCTTTACATTTTCACAGAATAGAAATTTTGGAAATTACCAAAGAAAAATTGGTTTTTGGCATTTGTGATAATCCTGATTTTACCAAATTTAACCATTGTATTTATCACAGCAAAAATTATCCTAATAGGCAAAAAATAAAAGGTTTGGAGAAAAGATATCAAAACATTAAAAACTGGTAATTATTTAGCGTAAATCCTAAAAATATTTTTTTTGTATTTATGCCCTGTTTTAAAATTTAATCTTAATTTAGAGGCTTGATTAGGTAGTTAAATCGTTGCAATTTTTTGGAACTCATAAACATATCCGTTTATTTTAATTTATATGCTCAAAAATAGCAAAAACCATTCGTTTTAAAATAAAAAAACGATATTTTTAACCTTTTTTAAACAAAATTACAATATTTAGACATTTTAAAAAAATATATAATAGTTTAATGTGACTTTTATTATTCTTGTTCTCTTATAATTTTTTCAATTTCTTCTACTTTGTAAATATTAATATTACCATCATTAGTTTGAATTTTTATTTGCTTTGTTGGTTGTTGCTCAATAATTACCCCTTTGATAACTGTACCATTTTTTAAATAAATAACATCTATAAGTTGATGAATTTCAAATTTTCTTCGGTCACAATCTGTATAATTGACTTCATATTTAAAATTTTTATAGTTTATTTTTGATAATCCTTTTTCTGTAACATCAGGTTTCCAAAGCGCACCTGTTAGAAGGTCTACACCTAAACCCCAAGGTAGAGGTACTCCGTTTGGCGTTGCTGTAAATCCAATTACTGTTCCGACCAAAGCCCACCACCTAAAACTTCTTTTTTGGTAAGTAAATTTTTGCTCCGCACAACCTTCTTCTTTTACAGAAAAAGAAAACATACTTGCTTGTTGCCTACTAACTTTGATAGTGGCGTTGCCTGTTCCATACACATTCCCTTGATATACAATTTTTGCGTTTGGTCTATCAAGCACTATAATATGTGCATTATATCTGGAACCGCCAATGATGGTTGCACAGCTTGATAAAAAAGTCATGTTTAAGAGTAAAAATACAAAAAAAAAATTTATTGTTACTTTCATCGGAGTGGATTAAATAATGATATTTAAAATTAAAGTTTAAAATAATGGAAAATAAAATAAATAAAACTATTATATTTATTTAACTAACTCAAAAAAATTCCTATAAATTTTCAAATCAATAAAATCCAGATTTAAACAATTATCGTACCCCTCTAAATCCCCATCAATAGCATCATGCAAGTTGTCTGAATTAGGATTAACTGGATTGAAAAATAAGAAAAATTAGAAAGATGTATGTATTTAGTTAAGATTTATTTATAATAAAATAGGATTAAATCCATTTTATCATAAATAAATCATGAATTACAAGGGTTTCAACCTTTTTTCGCAAATTATAGTAAGTTTCTCTTTTGGGCTTTTATCTACCTTATGTCATTAGGGATAAGCAATTATAAAAACCTTAAAGTGTTCTAAAAAGCACTGTCCAATTAATGCGTGTAAGCATAATTGCGACTGCAATAGTCGTAAAAATTGCCAAATTCCAATGTTTTTCTTGGCTTTCGGTGGCACGTTTGGCACGACTATAACCAATTTGTATCAATACAATACCAATCAACATTACCGAAATATGCTCCACTGCCCAAAAACGTAAATTTGCGTCTTTCATGGCTTTGCCAAAATCTTTAAATGCTTGTTGTGTATTTGGGCTGTAAATGCCATACAAAAGCAAACCCAATACAAGTTGCAAATGACTTACAATTAACAAGAAAAGCGAATTTTTGCGATTGCCTTCCGTAAAATTTTGTTTGTTGAGATAACCCAACCATGATTGTACCACAACCAATACAATCAATAATAATAACACCCAACGTAACCAACTATGGGCAAATAATAAGTATGAATACATAAAAATAATATACGAAATTGTTTTAATTTAATGTTTTTTCATTGCAAATATAAACCTCAAAACTTTACGCTTGTGTTTTATTTAAAAAAAATATTATAAAAACAAAAAAAAATCCCACAAAACCTTTACTTAAAAATAAAGATTCTGCGGAAATTTCATTTTAATTCCTAATTCCCAATTAATTATTGTCGTCTTGTGTACAAAAATACTCAATTGTTTTCAAGGCACATGTTTTACAATAATTAAGTTTGTGTTGCATCGTGTTGAGCATACGATTATAAAGTTTTTGGTTTTCTTCATTGGTGCGATTACTCAAAGCACCCACCAAACTTCCTGCACCAGCCACATCAGATTTTAGACGTACATCAGTGACCGCTTTCACGAGTTCGTTGTTGTCCATAAAGTCGTAATCAGGCTCTTGGAGCATTTTTTGCCCATAAATTTTTGAAATCGTGGTGCGGTAACTTTGTTTTTGTTCCCTATTTTTCAATCCCAAACGTTCCTCTACACTGTCTATAAATGTTTCATCAATTTTCAAAGGAACAATTTTTCCTGTTTGTGGGTCTTTATATGTCCAAATTTTATTTGTCCCAAGATTTTTTGCATCAATACCAATAATCATATTGACGTAGTTAAACACATCTTTTTGGATAGCGTCAGGTTCGTCCATGTAGGCATTAAAAATAGCAGTCATCACATTTTTTCTGTGCAAACCTTTTGCGATTTTGAGGTCTTTCAGGTATTTCGTTTGGTCAGTTGTATCACGTACATAATCCAAAATCACGCTTTCCAATGCTTTAAACACATCTCCTGCGTACATACATTGTCCTTCTTGTGTTTCGGAACGCTCCAACAAAATCTGAATTGCACGCCCAAGATTTCGGTGTCCCATGCCTTTTTGCCCAAAACGTTTTGTAATATCTGTTTCAGTATTAAGTTCGTTGATGACTTCGGTAAGGGTTTTAATGCTTTTTTCGCCCGCCACTTCACCTGCAGAAAGTTTCATCATTTCAATAGGCGTGAGTTTGTCCGAATTTGGCATACGTGTAAGCGTAACCGCCACCGAAAGTGCATAATTTAGATTTGGGTCAATATGTAATTTTTCGCCTGAAAAAGTTGTTTTTTCATGGCTTCCAATAGAAAATTGCGTTAATTCTTCTTGTAAATGATAATTTGTATTGTGCGACATATAACAAAGGCGACAACGGTCAATGATAGGAGCTTGTTCTTTTTCCTCCAAAAATTTACCAAATTCTGCATTGTTACTTGTAGCAATTATTAAGGTATCTAAAGGCCATTTAAAGCCTTCCATTTCTATTGTACGATTTTGGATTACGCCCAAATAAACTTGTATAAGGTCTTTTTTATTTTTAAAAACTTCATCAGCAAAATGTATTCCACCGCCTGCAACCCTCGCCAAAGCACCACGTCTTAGGTCAAAACGATACGGATTATTCGTATCTGCAATGTGCAAAAGGCGTGTAATTGCCTCCTCACCCAATAAATCCACCGCAGAAGATGTAATTTTGTCTTTTGCAGCATATTTGCCTGTGAGCGTTCCGCGTGATTCGCTGATAGGCATTGGAAACAACTCAATAAAATCCTGCATTTTATCAAAATCATTATCACAATATGCCCTTATTTCCTCAAAAATATATTCAGAACACGCTCCAAGCGGTCTGTATGCTTTGTAATATTGTTCCAATAATTCGTCTTTTAGTCCCAATCCATTCAAAAATTGTTGGCTTTGTGCAAGATTTTCGCCAAAATTCATTGCCAATACTAAGGGGTCTTCAAATGTTTGGCTTTCTATTTCGTAGATTTTGCCATACCCCCCTATTTTATCCAAATTTTTAAATTTGAAAGAAAAACGTCTATTTTCGGGCAAAGAAACAAAATCACGATACAATTTATTTAAAAAATCTACAAAATATGTTTTACCATTACCAGGCTCACCAATCAACACAAACGCCATTTCTGCAGATGAACCGCCTTCCGCAGCATCTTTGACATACGATACAAACGAATTTATCTCGTCATACATACCAATAAGGTGTTTTTTGCCTTCTCTAAATACCAAAAAGTCGTATGTATTAAGTCCATTTACGGTTATTTTTTTGATTTTGGTATTGTCACCCAATATCATTCTGCTTACAGTTTGGAACACATTTTCAAAACGTTTTTCACCTTTTATAAGTGATTGTACGTGGTTTTGTAAAGTAGGAATTATTTTTGTAGTTTGCATAAAGAAAATGGTTAAATTTTTTTTGTTTGTGAAAGTTTTGTTTACAATTTTAAAACGATAATGCAAGATAAAAAATATGTTTTTTGTAAAAACACAAAAAATAAATATAAATAATCTACATTGTCAGTTATTAGTTTTTAAATTGTCGGTTTTTGCAAATTCATACCAATTTATATTTTAATACAGAAAACTGCAAAACAAGTGATTTTTTTTTTGAAAAAATATCAAAATTTTATTTTTTTAAAAAAAATATAACATAAAATTTAGGCTAAATATAAACACAGAAACATATTTAGTTGTTAATCCATAATCAAAAATCCATAATTCATAATCAAAAATGAATGCACGAAATAATATTTTAGAACGCATAAAAAATGCTTTACAAACACCCACAGCTTTGCCTGTACCAAAACCTGATTTTACAAAATCGCCTTATACTGCACCAACAGAGAAAGGATTAGAGTTGATTTTTGCAGAAACTTTTTGCCAAGGAAAAGCTGAATTTTATTTTTCGCCTTCATTAGAAGAAGGACTTTCCCAAGTCAAAAAATGGTGTGATATACGTGCAGCACTTTCTATTTCAGAAAACCCAAACCAAGAAAACCCACTTCATATTGTTGTTTGGGAAGATTATTTGCAACATTTGTGTGATGTAGCAGAAATTAATTTTATAAATACAGATGAAAATCTGGTAAATATAGACATTGGTATTACTTTTTGTGAGTTTTTGGTGGCACGTACAGGAAGTATTATTGTAACTTCACGCCAACAAACAGGCAGAAGGCTTACGATTTACCCGCCTGTGCATATTGTAGTCGCTTTTACGTCCCAAATCGTGATGGAAATAGAAGATGCCCTCAAAATTATCAAATCTGAGCCTGATTTTCCATCTATGATTTCGGTTGTGAGTGGTCCCAGTCAAACCGCAGATATTGAAAAAACCTTAGTATTGGGGGCACATGGTCCCAAAGAATTGATTTTGTTTTTGATAGAAGATGGAGAAAATTAAAGGATTAGAAATTAGAAATTAAGAATTAGAAATTAGAATTTTTTTTTTCTATTTTTTTTGCAAAAAATTCTAAAAAAAATTATATTTTTGCTTAAATGCTTTAAAATTCTTGTTTTTCAAAAAAAACTATAAAAATTATGTTCTTAAATCTCCTTACAAATCCTGAAAAAATTGCATTTTTGGCACTTGCACGCCAAGTAATCATGTCAGATAATGTGATTTCACAACACGAAATTATCCGCTACAAAGCCCTAAAATGTGAAGCTGAAATAAAAGAAACCGTAAAATTAGACATTGAAACAGAAATACGCCAACTGCCTGCGTCTATTGAAGATGTTTGCAAAACTTTTACATCTACGCAGGCACGCATTGGCACATTGATTGAATTGATAGGCATTGGCTTTGTTGATGGCGAATTTTTGCCCGAAGAACGCCAAGATATTTACAAAATCGCAGAACACCTACAAATTACTACGCAAGAAGTTGATGGATATATCAAATGGGCAAATAATTTTTATAATAACGCAAGTTGAAAAAGTTTAAGGGTTCAAAGGGGTTTCATTCAGAAACTAAATATCTGCACATTTATACCTAAATTTATACATTTTTTTTGATTTTAGATATAAAATGCATAGTATTTTGATTTTTTCATAAAAATAATCTATAAAAGCAATAAAAAAATATTTGTTTTTTTTAAA
>JANPJR010000088.1:0-3581 GCA_031425615.1 Cytophagales bacterium | reverse complement strand
GTAAATAAAAGAAAGCATTTTGAGATGATGCTTTGCTAAACCCAAAATATTCTTGCAAAGAAGTTTCGCAAATTATGTGTTGTCTTCGCTTCTGCGGACACTCTGATAATTCAAATTCAATTTTCATTTTTTAGTTGTTGGGTTTTTGGTTTCAGGCATTTCATTATACGCTATTCCGTCAAGCAAGCGACCAGCTTTGTGTTTGCCTACATTTATCATAGCAGTTCCATCAGTAAAATCAATTCTTTCATGGTGATAAATTCCTTCACTTCTTACAGGCAACCAATCGCCCCACTGCTTAAAGAAAAATTTTGTTCCTGTTGCCTCACATTGATTACGAATGTTACGCACCCAATCAGGGTGCATTGGTCTTGTGCCTTTGCCACCACTTTCTCCCCCAACGATTACCCAATCTATTTTTGGCAAACTTGGTAAATAAACTTGTTCCAACAAAGGCTCACAACTCAAAAACCTTACTTTTGCAGGCGTTTCCAATAGGTAAGGAATACGTTTATCCGCTTGTTCTTGGTTTTCTACTGAAACACCAAGCCAAAGGTTAGGGAGTGGTTTTTTATTTAAAAAATCATCAATCTTGAGCACAAGTTCTATTATTTGAATTTCGGAATAGTTATTTTTTAGTAAAATATCCCGCAAGCTATTGGCAAACCCATTTCTTTTTAAATAACCATCAAAATACTCTTTCATTCTATCAGCCCTCTTGGTAAGCACTTGAAAAGTATGTTGAGGGCAAAGGGCAATAACTGCCATTATTTTGTCTATCCACTCAAAAGGTACGTTCTCATGGAACATATCCGACATACTATTCACAAAATACATAGTAGGTTTTTTGCGTTTCAATGGTGCTAATAACGCCTTTTCATCAATCTTTGTAACACCTGTAAAATTTATTGTACCATTAGCGTTTTTTTCTGTGATGCCTGCGTATTTTTCTGAGGTTGTCGGTATATGAGCAAGTCTATGCGACATAGGTATTGCATAACAGTTTTTACAACCTGCGGACACTTTGGAGCAACCAATTATCGGGTTCCAAGTTTGCTCTGTCCATTGAATATTTGTTTTTGACATAATTTTTAGGTCGTCTTTCCTTTTATATATTCTTGTATAAAAATTGGTGTGTAGATTTTCATTGTAGTAAATGTGCTTGTTTTTTAATTGTATTTATTATCGTTTCCAATGCATCTACTTCGCATTGAAAATCCTTTAACTTGGTTTCGTATTTGGTTAAACGTTTTTGCCAATGCTTTTTTTTTCTGTAAAATTGAGCATTATGCCCTATTTTTAAACCAATCAAATTAAGTTTATTTATGACTTCAAAAGCCTGTTCTTCGGTAATTTTAGAATTGACAAGCGTTTTTTTGTCAGTTTCTGCTATTATTCTAAAATTACCACCATCAAAAGAAGTTATGGCAAATCTATCGTCCCAAAACGCTTTGATGTGCAACATATATATTTCACAAATTCCTGTTTCTTGGTAAGAATTAAAGAGGTTTTCTATTTTTATCATGGTTTTTATGCAGTTAAAAGGTTTCGTTCTTTGATTTGCAAGTAAAGTAATGCGAGGGCTTCTACTAAGTTCATATTTTCAATTTCATCTTCACATGAATACCCAACGAACCATTTGTCAAAACAGAACGTCATTGTTATTTCATTCCTAAAAGCATGTTCTTGTGGTATTTCTTTAGGCAACACTTCAAGTATTTCATGTATTTGCGGTGCAGGAACTACTTTTGATTTCCCATAAACATCATAAATCTGAGGTTCCCCAAATGTAATTTTCCAATAATCAATATTATCGTAGGTGTGCCAATAAAAAAGGGTTTCAGTTTTCCAATCTAACTCTTTACAAGTTTCAGGCATTGGAACGCCTTTTTGGGTTGCGGTTTCTTGTGTGGTCATAATTTTTTATTTCCATTTATTGTTTTTGAAGTTAAAATCTCTCCCGCCACTAAATGAATACATTTTGAACACCCTTATTGCACTTACTTTGTGCAAACTTTCGTAATAATATTTGGTTTCAAACAAAGTGTTCTCAAACCCAAAATGAAATACTAACTCAATCATTTTATTTTTTATTTTTATGCACCCAACGTATTCTATTGGTCTTGCAAAAAAACCTTGTAAAGTGGTTTTTTGTCCAGCAATTAAGGTTTCCCCCGCTAAGGATACAGGCTTTTTGTTTAGGTCTGTAATTAGGTCTGTAATTGGGCTTGTGGTGATGTAGCCTCCGCCAACACCACTGCCAAACATTACTTTATAATCTTCAAGTGTTTTTTTTAGGTTTTTCATAATTTTAAAAAAGCGAAAGTTGCAAGTTCCTTTTTTCCTCGCAAATGGTTTGATTGTCCGTTGATGCTTTTACAAGTAAAGTATATAGTAATATTTTTTTAATTTTCTAATACATTTTTTAAAGCCCTGAGTTTTTCTATACTTACATTTTCTGTACATAGAACTATTTTTTGCAAAAGCGAAAGAATGTTCTTTTTCTCTATTATTTCCTCCAAAGTTGTTTTTTTATCATAAAATTGCAGTGGAGCCCCATAATTTTTATGTTCTCGCAAAGTGGATTTATCTACTTTTTTGCGGTCAAGGTAATAGTATTTTGCCCCATCTTTTTCTATGTTCCATTCTATAATTTTATCATGGTCAAGTGTATAAAGTTTTGTGTGTGTTGTCATAGGTTATTGGTTTTTATCCTGCACACCTTTTCAGATGTGCTGGACGTTTTTTTAATGTGTTGATAGTTAATATTGTTGAAGCAACTTGTAATATTTTGTGATTTTTGATTGACTTTATGCCCATCACAGGCAGATAGGATTTGCACCTTCACCTTTGGCGTACCAAGCCAACAAGTCTGACCTTCCTCAAAATCACTTTTTTTGTGAGGGTTTGACTATACCCCCAATAGTTTAATTTGGTAATAAGGGCAGGAATCAAACCTACATTGGTAATGGCATATTTAAAATATACCATTCCGCTCTATCAATAAGCCACCTTATCAAGTTTTAAGAAACTTAACACATCAAAAGAATGTGTTAAGAGATTTTATTTTTTTAGTTTTCCAAAAACATAATTTTTTTTGGCTTATAAAGCGGTTGCGTTAGGTTTTTAGATAAATTTGGGTTGTATTGTAATTGCAAAAATATTTTTGCTAAATCCAACCTGTGTTTTACTGCACTTTCAATATCTGACAAAGCATATTTCATTTTATAAGATAAAATCGTTTGCAGTTTTTCTACTTTGTAGATATTCCCACAAAAATCCAAAACCTCAAACTCTGGACTTTCTCTTATTACAAAATCCACTTTTTCCTCTTTTGTATATTCATCCCTTCTAAAAGATGCTGAGAAACTCATATCGGAAGAGCAAGTTTTTTGAGAAACATTTTCTAAAAAATGTAGTGCATTTATTTTATCAAATGTTGCTTTATCACAAATTATATCTAAATCCTTAGGGGCTCTTTCCAAAGAAAAACCCCTTAATATTAAAGATGCGCTCCCACCTAAAATCAGGTCTGGGAATAATTCCAACAATTGTTTAAATTTATAAATCATAGTTTATTT
>JANPJR010000087.1:0-120151 GCA_031425615.1 Cytophagales bacterium | reverse complement strand
TGGCAAAATCGTGTATCTGCTCAAAGGGCAAAGGCAAAAAGGGCGTGGCAAACGGAAATATGGATATTTTGAACTTCGTTTGTTTGGTTATGCCAAAGAATTGTGGATAAAAACAGGGGGCAAATTGCCCGAATTTGATATCACACCGCAAGGCGTGAGTGATAGAATAAGGGTTGTCCAAAAACTGCTAAACATCAAAACGCCTATGAGCAACAAAATAGCACGCTCAACTTTTGCTCACCATTGCCTCAATAGTTGGGACGTGCCTGAACGCACCATAATAAAAATGATAGGTCATAAAACTTTTGCTATGCTTGAAAAATATGCCCGATTGAAGCAAAATACTATCTTGCGTGATACTTCGCACTTGGAGGATATGTAAGCCAAAAAACACCAAAAAATCAAATAATTGCAAAAAAATACAAATTCCTATCATTTTTTTAATAAATATGATAGGAATTTGTATTTTTTTTTGAATTTTGGTAAAAAAATCAAAAAATTATGTTTGAAACAATAACAATAAATGACAGCAAAGAAAACAACCCTCGTTGGTTGTTTCGTGGGTATGTAAAAATACCAAATGGCAATATTTTGTATGATTTATTGGATTTAGACCAGCACAAATTTTTGGTACAAACTTACAATAATAAAGGGTATCAAGGCAAAGAAGAAGAAAATGGCATAAATTACATTTTGAAAGATGACTGTGATATGCTTGTTTGTTTTGATATTATGGAAGCGGATTTTTCTTTTGAGGAATTTAAAAAACACATAGATTTGATAGCCCAAAGGCTCTTTCAAATAGAACAACTACTCAAAACATTTGGGGAAAAATTTGAAAAAACATTAGAATCACGATTGAAAGACGAGATAAAAAGAAAATGGATAAAAAAATTAAAAGCAATTTGAAAAAAATGCCTTTATTCTACGCAGAATAAAGGCATTTTTTTTTAGGTTTTTTAGGTGCTATTATGCAAAAATATTAAAATAAAAATAATTATTACAAAATTATATTATTTTAATAAATTAATATTTTAAAAATAAAATTACCAAATTCTTAAACATTTTTAATAAAAAAATACTATAAAAATAGTTTAAATACAAATAAAATCATACCAAAATAAAAATGTTTAAAATATAAACATGTAATATTTTATTTAAAAATTCATATTTTTATTATTTTATACAAAATCTTTTCTATGAAGGAGTGTCATTGTGAACTTATCGCCATATCGTTTGACTGCCTCCCTTACTGCGGGCAATATCAGCCTAAATTGTGGCTCGGGGTTGCCCATGCAACCTTGCGACCAGCCTACATTCCAAAAATTCACTTGGTTGCTTTCTACACCATTATTGCTCATGCGGTGCATATTTGTCGCATAATTGCCCTCGTGAATGGTTGTGCGTGTGATTTTACCATCTTTGTCATTATCTCGGTAGTATTTCATTGGTTTTATTTGGTTAAAATACGGATACCAAAGCCAACCTGTATAACTATCAATAAATTGATACACGCTCCTATATTGTCCCTCCACGATTACCGCAGTACCGCTTACGCCTGTGCCTGTTTGCGAGGCTGTAAGCGGGTTTTTTTCGCCTCCTACGCCCAGCGTACCTGCTAAGGTTGTCCATTTGGTAGTGAGCAATTCCCACACATTATTTACTTTGTAGGCAATGTGTAGGGTATCTGAAAAGGTGTTTTCAAATTCGTCATTTTCTCTTATGGCAATCATGTTGAGGTTGTAGTCGCCATTTTCAAAGAAAGCATAGCCTTTTTTTAGGCAAATTGCTTTGAGTTGTGCTATGGTTGCAAGCTGTGTTTTATCTGCGGGCATATTGTTTTTGTGGAGATTTTTGGGTTTTAAATATTTTTTGTGGTTAGTGAGTTAAGAAGCCAGTCCATTTCTACACACAAAAGGCTCATCAGGCTTGCCCATTTCCACGATTACAATATCTTCAATATCTTTTGGAAAAAGCACCTTACTTTTTTTGAAACGCTCTTTTTGAGCATCAGTAAGCAATTCGCTTGTTTGTATATAGAGGCATAATTTATTACGTTTTATATTATATGTTTGGGCAATTTGTGATTTGTTTTGGGCGGATGGAATGTTGGCAGTAGGCAACCCACACACATTTATAAACTGCAATATTTTATCTTTTGTGAGTTTTCCATTTATGTTGCAGGTTTTCATTTTTTCCCTTACAAGACTGTACGACACACAATAAATCACTGTAAAGCTATCCAAATTTATAAATTTAGGGTTTGCTTTGTTAGGGTTTTTTTTTATGTTTTCCAATTCCTTCAAAATATTTTCTTTGTATTCGCCCATAAAAAATAAAATAAAATTTTTACAAAATTAACAAATTAAAAAAATATAAAAGTGCTTTTATTGGTTGATTTTTGCTTTTATTGACTGTTTTTTGCTTTTATTGACTGTTTTTTGCCATTATTGGCTTTTTAGTGCTTTTATTGAAAATCACTAAAAAACGTTTTTTTAAGTTTGCAACAGAATTACACACAAGCAAACCAACATCATCTGAAAAACGAAAAAAATGAACACCACCACAAAAATATTATTGGGCGCAGGCTTTGTAACCGCAGTAGTAGGGGGTTCGTTTGTGTATAACGCTGTTCAAGTATCCAAAAAAGCGGAATTTATCCCAAGTATTCGTATTCATTCGCTTGATGAGCGAGGTTTAACCATAGCCTTGCAGATTTTGGTGCAGAATCCTGTAAATGCCTCTATGGGCATTTATACACCTTTTATTACTTTGTATGTGGAGGGTGCTGATAACAAGTATTTTCTTGTGGCAACATCAAGCCCCTCAAAAGAATGGATATTGATAGAGCCAAGGGCGACTACTGATTTAGGGGAGGTTTTTGTAAATGTACCTATTGTTAATCTACTTGAAATAGCAGACATAATAATAGCTAAAGGCAAATTAAATATCAAAGCTGTGGCTAAAATAACAGTTACAGATAAGATTATCAGTTGGATAGCCACTACTACAAAAGTAGAGAAAAAAATAAGTGCAACCTTGCCTGCAGGCTTAAAAACCCTTTTAAAAATAGCATAAAAAATGGAAGCACAAAGTAAAAGAGTCATAGCAAATGGGGAAGGCTATAACAGGTTTTTCCCAAAAGCAAACTTTAAAAATAAGGTAATAAAAGACGAAGCGGATTTAGAAGATACGCTTACAGAACTTAAAAAACTTATCCCTGAACACTACGCACAAGTAAAAGACTTGGCAAAAGAATTGACACGTGATAATCCAAACTTGTATGAAACGTGTAGGAGGATTTGGCAATTTGTATATAGGCATATCCAATACAAATTGGACGAGCCAGACACAGAGCAACTTCGCACTCCTGCGAGGATTTGGGCGGACAGGGTGCATGGCGTTGATTGTGATGATTACACAATCTTTATAAGTTCGCTTTTGATATGCTTACAAATTCCTCATGCTTGGCGATTGGCGGAATACAAAAGCAAAGGGTATTACCAACATATTTATGTGGTAGTGCCTCAATCAAATGGAAAAAAAATCGCAATGGATTGTGTAATGGACGAGTTTAACAGCGAAGAATATTACACTAAAATAAAAGACATTCAGATAAAAATTGAAAAAAATATGCAACTACAAATATTGAGTGGGTTTGGGAATACACCCGCTAAGGTGGAGTTAAAGCACCTTGTTTTAGATAAATGGCAAACTCAAAACGGAGATATTTATTTGCAAAAATTAGATGATAAAGAAAATGCTACTTATGTCAAAATAGATGCAGGTGAAAATATTGTAAATGGTGCAAACGCAAGAACTTTGATAGAATCAGATATTATCCAAGTTGATGAATTTTCATCAGGAACTGACAAAAAAGACGAAACCACCGCACCAAAAACATTTTGGGGAAAAACGGTAGATTTTGCCAAAGAAAATCCATTTGCAACAGGTGTAATAGTGTTAGGTACTTTTACCGCAGGAGCATGGCTTATAAGCATGATTAACGCAAGCCCAACACCAGCCCCAGCACCCAAGTCAGCCTCACAAGAGCCTATAAGCGGATTTGGCAACAAAAAAACAAAATTAAAATAAGACTATGATAAACCTTTTTGCAAACTTTGACCAAACTATTGCCCAAGAAAACATAGAAAATCCAAACGAATTTCCATGTGGATATAGCATTTTGGAAAATCCTTTGGGATTACAAGTAAAAGTTCCGAATAAATGTGAGGAAATTATAGTAAAAAATGAGCCTTGCGGTTGCGAAAAATGCCAGGAACAATATCAAAAAGAAGTGGAAACCATATCGCCCAATCAATATATAAAGGTATCGCCTGATTATAGAAATATGGAAGCACCGCCAAACCGAGAACAAGTAGAGGCTATCACAATGGCAGAAGTGGTAAAAGAAGAAAAAAAAGAGGAAAAAACACCACAAACCGCACAAGCAGTAGCCCCACCTACACAAAAAACCGATTATGGTTGGACACCTCTAATTGTAGCAAGTATAGTGTTAGGATTGGTAATATACAGCAGTAACACACCAGCTACTGCCAAACCAAAAACAGAAAATAAAGCATAAAAATCGGAAAGTGTAAATGGCTTTCCAAAAAATAAAAAACCTAAAAAATAGAAAATTCTTAAAATACAATGGCAAAAAAAAATAAATCGTGGTTTAATTGGGGCAAGCCCAAAAAAGGCGAAAGCGTAAAAGGTTTGGGCAATGTAGATGCAATGGACACTGCCAAAAGCACCGCTTTAGCGGTAGGTGCAGGATTGGGAGGTGGATTATTAGGGTCATCAATAGGCAAACCCGCTATGGCACTTGGCTTTTTGGGGGTAATTGGGGGTACTATTATGGGCAATATGTCGCTTGCCACCGCCTCGGTGGGGGCGATGCTTGGCAGTATGATAAAACCCACACTCCAAGACAGTAAGGCTTCTTTTGCAGACAAAGCAAAACAAAATTCTAACAATTTCTTTGAACGCCTCAAAGAAGTAACCTATACCGACAAATTTTTTGAGAAAAAAACGGATACTGTCGTGGTAAAAGTAGATGCCTCCAAAGCTACTACGCTCCCAAATGCAGAAGTGAAAGCAATAGAACCCCCAAAAGAGGAAACAGCGAAAACAGGTACGCAAGGCATCAACGGTTTTACAAAAATGGGAGAACAACTCACAGGATTTGCAAAAATGGGAACACAACTCACAGGGTTTGAAAAAATGGGAACACAACTCACAGGGTTTTAACAAAAAAAATAATCACACAACTCACAGGATTTTAACAAAAAAAATAATCACAAAAAATAATCATGGAACAAACACAATTAGATGCTTTCAAACAAATAGCGTTTTGGAACGCAGAAGCACAACAATTCGTAACACACCCAGATGTTGCGAAATTTATGCAGGCAATAGAACGTGAGCAATCAGGTCTTACAAAAATAGAGTTAGAGCAACTCAAAGACGACCTCGCAAAAGGCACAAAGACCATTCAAAGGGCGATTTACTCTTTCAAATCCCTACTTTCAAACCAAAAATTTGACCACATTGAGGTAAAAAATGAAAAACAACAAGGTGTTCGTAATTTCAACAAAGGAGCATTAGAAACAGGCGTTTATTTTACTGCATTGGGAATTGAGATGAGGACAGCAGTAATTGCTCCAATTTCACCAGCTACCGTAGTAACTGACGCACAACTCGCCAACACGGATTTTAACCCTTTGCACACTGTACCAACGTTGCTTAATGGTAGTATATCAAGGTTTGAATCTAAAGGCTCAAAAATTGAAAAAGACCTCGCACTCAAACTTTTTGATACAAGAGGACAAACTGATGTAAAACAGTCTTACTACCCTTGTATCGTGCCAAAAGTCATCATTGGTAACCACAAAATTGATTTTGAAACTGAATTTGACAAAATCATTAACATACCTGCCAATACGTGGATTGAAGTCATCTTTCATGGGCTTGAAGCAAGAAACAAATAAGTTTTTTGGCTAAAAATTTATAGGATTTTTTAACAACTAAAAAAAGCAATTCTTATCCGATAAGGATTGCTTTTTTTATAATCATTACAAAAAAATGGACAAAACTAAAATTATAGACATACCCGAAAAATATAGGAATCAACCCACAAAACTAAGATATAAAACGTTTGAAGCCCAAATCAATACAGAATTTGATAGTGTGGATTTTGGAAAAAATAATGATTTGGATATAACTGGGGATTACATTTACACTATGCAAATTACCGCAGATATTGATGAACAAGCATATAATCGTGGTACTTTTTCGCTAAGAATAAACGAAAAAGAGGTTTATCCAAGCCTAAAAAACGCATTGCCCGTAAAAATTTTTATGGCTGGCAACCAATGCAATCCCTCTGAACGATACACGTTTTTGGGTTTGCCCCAAATACAAGAAAAATTTGAGGCAATTTATACCGATAATTCCCACCCTGTTGTGGCTTTTACGCCTTATAAAGTTTTTTTGCATTTAGTTTATTACACAAATACTGATTAAAAAACATGGCTACCCGATACATTACCACCACCATTACCATCACAGGCAAAGGCGAAATATTGGACACTATTATATCACTACCTAAAAATGCAAAATATGTAAAAGGTGTGTGTGTAATAAACAATGTGGTGTCTGCGGGCTTTCCGCCTGCACCTGCTCATGTGCCTACCGCTCCCACAGTAGGAGCTGTAAGTGCATTAGCACTTGAAAGCACCCAACAAGCGGTATTGGACGCACTCGTTACCATGTCAGGGGGCAATAGTTCGGATTTTGATAAAATAAAGGCACAAAGAGATTATAAAAAAGTATTTACCTATTTACCATCGCCAAATGAAGAATTAGTAGATACTATCGTGCATAGTAGCGTACTTTCTGGAGTATCGCCTATTACTTTGACTTTTGTGTATAATTTGCCTACTGATGACCGTGTGATTGAAATTCAATCAAGCTAAAACAAAAAAAAAGAAAATATGAACGTAGGACGCATAAAAATAAAAAGATTGGGCGAAAAAAAAGATTTTTTCAATGATACGCTCAACATACAAGAAGATACAAATCATTGCACAAAAGATTTTACGCCTTTGTGCATTGATGTAAATAAAAACAAATACCTAAAAATAACAGCCCAAGATTTAATAAAAAAGGGCTATAACAATGACTCTCCAGTAGAAATAAAAGTTATTTTGCAGATAGAAATAGACGACTAAACACCTATGAAAAACCCATTAGAATACATACATTATCGTTTGGGTAATAGTTGTAGTTATTATATCATTTTATATAAAATAATCACAATACAATCCAACACAACACAAGAACTAAATTTACAAAACCAAACAATTTTTATAGATGAAGTTTCCGAATTTGTAAGTGTTTCGTCAAGCAATGGCGTGCATTTCATAACTGACAGACAGCAAAAACAACACGAAATAGAACATGAAAACCTTATAACTGTCCAAAATTATTCGCCTAATCAAGTGGGAATTTTGAAATATTATGAAGTAACCAAAATGCAATAACTTTTCTAAAAAACAAGAAAAAACTTAAAAAAATGGACGAGATAAAAGTAAGTCCCAAAGAATTTGAGGACGAAATTTACAACAAAATCAAGCAACTGAAAAGGGCTAAACTCCAGAATGACAATGTTTTGAAGTATGGTTTAATCACAGACAACGTGGTTTTTATCAAACCCAAAGATGATGGCACGCAAAATCCTGATGCCTTATTGGACATTATAGAGGAAAAAAACGCTGTGAGATGTGTTACCTTGCAAGTTTATGAAGGAAAAAGCAAAAAGCACAACGACACCACTTGGCTGATTATGCAAAAAAACCAAAAATCGCTTTCTGGTACTGATATTGAAGCGTTGCCTCAAAGACAATCATTAGGCGAAATCCTAAGAGAAGCAAGCGAAAAACAACACCAAATTTGGAAAAATGACCTTTTAGAAAAAGAAAAAGCAGAACAACAAAGAAAATATCAAATCGTAAAAAACAACAAAAAAATATTAGCCAAAAAACACGAAAAAGCACTTGACGAAATAGAAAAACTCAAAGAAGAAAACAAACAACAAGCAGAAAAACATAAAAGCGATATGCTTGACAAAGCATTGGGTTTGGCAAATACGCCTATTGGTATGCAAGGATTGGGTATGATAATAGCCAAACTTACAGGTACAGAAATACCAAACGCCTCACTACAAGGAATAGGAAGTGAGCAAGCAAATGAAGCCCTCAAATTTTGCAATGAATTGCACGAATTATATGGAAGTGATTTAGTAGAGAATTTTTTTGATGGACTAAAAACCTTTGAAAATGCACCTGAAATTTTGCAACACTTTTACAATGAATTAAAACAACTAAAACAACAACAAAACTAAATATATGGGCTTCGGAAAAATATTTAAAACCACAGAAAAACCAAAATTGGTTTTGCCAAAAAGAGAAGATATTTTGAAAGAAATGTCCGATTTATCGGATTTTGACCTTTATGCACTTGCATATTTTAGAAAAAAAAATCCAAAAGGCGTGATTTCATTTGCCACAGGCTTGGGCTATGCCCATGAATCAGTCAAAAAAGATTTTGATGTGTCAGAATTTACCAAATAAAATTTTTATAAAAAACCAATGAAACTACCTAAAAAATTACCCAAAAAACAAGAACAGTCGCTTGGACTTGTCAATGTAGATACCGCAGGACTTCGTACCCCTTTTTTAATCGTTACAGGGGTTGCGTTATTTGGCTTTGGGTATTGGTGGATTAGTGGTAAAATACAAAAACAAAAACGTAACAACGCCCTCGCCAACAGCGTGGAAGCTGGAACACCCCAAAACACCGCAGTAAAACTACAAAGTGTAATAGGCAGTTGGTTTGGCGATTGGACTGATAGCGGAGCTATTACGCTTATTTTCTCTAATATCAAATCACAAAAAGAATATGAAAGCGTAGTAAAAGAATACGGAAAAATCACATCAGGCAGACTGCTATATGACGACCTCGTGTGGGCGGTAGGTAAAACCGAAACCCAAAAACTCTTAGATATGATTTCTCAAAAGCCAGAAAAACAAGGGGAATTACCCGCAGTAGATAGCTCAAAAGAAATTGCCCAACGCATCAAAGAAGCCATAGAATATTGGGATTTGTTGGGGCAAACCACACACATTACAAATTTATTTGATGCTATTCTTTTGATACCTGAAAAAACAATTTATGAAAAAACAAAAATTTCATACAAAAACATTACAGGGAAAGATATGTGGGCGGATATTGAAAATGAAAGCAATATGAGTGCTTCGGTTTGGGATTGGAATTTCAAATACAAAGCAAGTGCAGGGGGTACTTATTTAGAAAAATTGAAAACAGAGGTTATCAAAAAATTTGGTAATATTTAACAAAAAATTATAAAAAAATGGGAAAAAAGAAAGCAGATTTAGGGCTTTTGGCAGGACTTGGCAAAAGAATAGTAGATACAGTAAGGATAACAGGGGAGGCAGTAGTAGGCAAACCCAAAAAACAACTTGGAAACACCACAATAACGCCCTCATTTACAGCAGATAGGGCATTCGTCTATGGGGCGGGTGCTATCGTGTTTGTAGGTGGTGGTTATTTGATATATGAATTGGTAAAAAGAGGGCTTGCTACCATAAATCCAAACCCTACGCCTAACCAACCCAACGCAACCGCAAGCCAACCTATTCCACGTAACGTAAGCCCTGACCCAGAGGCAACAGAACCGCAATCAGTAGCGGATTATGTAGTAAGCGTCAAAAAAGGGCTCAAAGCTCTTGGATATTACAACAACAGTGATATGTCAGGAAATTGGGGCGGTGCAGGGTCAGCAGTAGATAACGCACTCCGCCAATATGCCAACGATAATAGTTTATCTGCACACGTAACCACCGCCACGAAAGTAGGCGATTACACGGTGCGTGATTGGGATATTAGCATTAAAGCAGAACTACTTAAAAAAGGCAAAGCTATTCAAGGGATAGCTGGTTTTGCATCGCTAAGTGGTATAAATGGCTTGGGTTGTGGTTGTATGCACGCCTAAAAACACCTCACTTTCAACACAAAAAAAATGAAAATCACAGAAAAACAAATATATGTTGGAGTAGGTGTATTGGGTGTATTGGTTGTAAGCGGAGTTTTGTATAAAAGCCTTACCGCTAATCAAGGGTATAATAAGCTCACAGGCGAAAAAAATACACCTATAACATCACCTCAACCACAATATAACGCACCGCAATATGTAGCACAAGCGAATAATTCAAGTTCAGACACTTGGAAAATTCAACAAGCATTGAAAGACGCTGGATATGATATTTCGGTAGATGGAAAATGGGGCAATCAGACAGAAACTATTTTTAAGCAATGGCGAAATGATATAGGAAAAGGTGGCTCAACTTATAATAGTTGGACTTCTGGTCAATGGGTTGATTATCTAAATAAAGAAAAAATTTCCTATGGTGGCGGTGGCGTAAGTCAAACCTCATCAAGTTCGTCTAAACCGAATTTTGACACAATGGACAATAACCAACTTATAACTTATATCAAAAATCAAGGATTAAAAACAAAAACTGATTTAGGTGGTTGGTACAACTCTGCTTTAAAAGAATGGGCAAAGGCTATATACAATGGTGAGGCTCAATTTTATTGCTCACAATGTTTTTACGCAGGAAAATACAACACAAGCACAGGGTTAAAAGTTTAATAAATGCAAATACAAGGCAATCCCAAAGTAAATGGGCAATCGTTTGGCGTGTGGTTTGAGGGATTTAGACAACAAAATAAATCCCTTTTTCCGCACATACTCCAAACCGCAAATTTTGAGCAAGTAATGAACGATATACACCTTTGGTCAGGTAAAATGTCGCTCACACTTGCGGAATTTGTGGGAATGTTCTGTTTTATGTATAATGAAACAGGTGGAACATTCCTATCCATAAAAGAATTTGGGAATGAAGCCTATTACAATCAAGGCGGATATAGCACCAAAACCGCAGGCAGAGGACTTATTCAGCTCACAAGTGCAGGCAACTACACCGCAGTTCTTTCAAAACTTGGCTATGACTTTAATCGCCTTTCTTCGCAAGAATTGGATAATTTATTTCTCAAACCCGAAATTTATTACCAAAGTGTGTATATCTACATTTCTGCCCCTGACATTATGGGCAATCATTGGCATTTGTTGGATAAACAAAATTTTAAACAATTTGGAGATTATATCGCCTGTGGTTATAGACCAGGCTGTACTTATGGGGGACAAGTTTTTGCCCCTCGTTGCAATGCCCTTTTAAATGCTTTGCAAAAAGAAAACATCAACAGCACACGCACCAGCACACAATACGCACTCACAACACTAAAACGTCCATTTCTACCACAAAACCGAGTATTGACCGCTTCTATTGTAGGGGGTGCGTTGTGTTTTAGCGTATTGGTATATGGATTAACCAAAAAATAATACAAAATTATGACACAATTAAAAAGCATAGGAAACGACAAGTACCAAGATGTAGAAAATGGAGATATTTACACTTATGATAAAGAAGATAACAAATATTGGTCGCCAACAGGTGGGAATTTATACCCTGATGATGTGGAACTTGTGGATTTGGAGGAAATGCAAACCATAGGAAGCGATAAATTTTCCCAAATAAATAACAATATTCAGGGTGGTATCGCAACTACAAGCATGCTTTTAAACACATTTGGCGGTTATTTTGGCTTACCAAACCCAAACCAACAACAACAAACACAACAACAGAGTGGTGGAGGAGGTAGCGGTGCATTTCAAAAAAATAAAAGTAACAATAGTCTTACCCCCCCAAAAGATAACACACTTTTATATGTAGGACTTGGTGTGGGCGGTTTGGTGGTTGTGAGTGTGCTTGCATACGCATTGAGCGGTAATAGTTCAGATAATTCAAATAAAAAAGACAAAGACTAAATCACAATGCCAAATACACTTAATATAAAATTATCGCCCTCGCAAACTACTGCTTTACGAAACGAAAACATCAACCGAAATACGTTTTGGGTAGGTGCATTAGCAGGTGGCTTATATTTTTCATATCATTTTGATAGTGAAAAAGACGACATCATCAGCACAGCTCTTGCCACAATAGGCATAGGGGCTACTGCTCATGGTGTAAGTAGTGCGTTGTTTCCTGTGCGTGCTAAGGATTTACTTACTTTTGATACCCAAACCCTACAAGGACTGGCACAACTTGGGGCCACAACCAACAAAAGTGGTGGTACAGCTTCCGCAGGAGGGGCTGACCCTTATACTTCTGCATTTAATTTATTAAATACTGGAATAAGTGCTTTTTTTGGCTCTGAAACGGAAAGGGAACAAACCCGCCAAATAGAGGCCCAATATCAAGGGCAAACAAATGTTATAAATGCCCAAACTAATCTCCAATCAGAAATGAACACAGGGGAAGTGTATAAAGGCGTATTTGACAACCTTAGAGCAAAAAGCACCATTTCCCAAGGCTCGCAACAAACAACCCGCTTTCTCACAGGGGCAGGCGTATTGTTGGTCTTTGGGGGACTTGCATATTTAGCATTTGCACCCACAAAAAAAGAGGAAAAACAAACCAAAAAACCAAAAAAAAATGAAGATGAGTAATCTAATTTTATGTAGTGGATTGCATGGTGGTTTGTGTAATGACAATCTGCCTTTGGGTGGATTTTTTGATACTTTGTTACAACAAACTCAACAACAAGTTCAACAAATACAAGCTGACCAACAAACTCAACAAAATCAAGAAGCAGAAGATAAATTGTGGCAAAGCAAAATTCCCTCATATTTTGATATAAATTGGTACGCCCAAAATATGCCTGATGCCAACGGAATGTATCCACAAGGCACACCATACCGAGAAGGAAAACTATACAAACATTGGTACGGAACAAAAAAAGCGGAGGGCAAATTTCGCTCTTTTAGTGCAACCAACAAGATAAATCTTGCAAAAGATGTGCGTGTCCCCTCATTTTTTGACGCAAATTGGTATTTGGAAAAATACCCTGATGTAAAAAGTTGGTATTTGGAACAAACAAGCTACATGCAGGCACAAGCCTTTGGCGTGTATCTGCATTGGTACGGAACAAAAGAGGCAGAAGGGCAGTACCGCCCTTTGAACGTGCCTATCCCACCAAACGAAAGCCAACTCGTACCACAAGTAACCGCCAAATCATTCAAAAATAATAGTGCAAAATGGTTTGACCCAAACGTCCCCTCTTTTTTTGATGAAGTATTTTACCTAAGAAATAATATTGATTGGTTGCGTATCGCTTGCGAACATGGCATAGCAGTAGGGCAATTATATGAGCATTGGCATTTTCACGGAAGAAGCGAAAACCGCAAACCAAACGCGGAGGGCTATATTCCACAAATTGTATTACCATATTTGCCCAAACAAGTACCGTATTGGTCAGGCATCAATGAACAAGAAAGGAAAATATTACTCGGTTGGGACAACAGCCCAAACAAAGAACCTGTAGGTGGTTGGGTTTTTGATGAAGTGCGTGAAAATCGCATAAAATCCCTCCAAACTGCTACCAAAATGAACGCCCTTACCAAAAACAATGGTGGATTAGGGCTAAACTTTGAAGTGCCAAATTTCTATGATAATATAAATTGGGGCGATAGCACAGGTATTGATTGGAATAGTGAAAAATGGGTGTCTTTCCAAACGCAAGTTTGTGGTCAGGCTAATGCACCTGGTTGCGAATTAAAATGCTATTGGGATAGCGTTTTTAACAATGGTTGTGGCGAAAATTGCGACAGAAGGGGCGAATGGAACACTTGCAACGATTTGAGTCGTATCGTGTGGTCTGCTCGTATGGCAGTAGTCAAAGCAAGTGAAAAAGAACTTGCCTTTTTTAAGGAAAGGGAAAAAGAAGTAGCCAATGCCACTGTGCAAAAAGCGGTGGATAATAGCGAAATCCAAGATGGAACAAGAGAAAACACCGCATCAGCAAGCAAAGCCACAAATTGGATTTTGGGATTGGTATTATTGGGAACGGTTGGGTTTGTAGGCTACAAAATATACAAAAGAAACCAACCAGCAAAAGCAAAAGACCTAAAAGGCATAAATGCACCAAAAAAAAGCAGGAAAAAATTCATAAAACGTGAATAAATTCACGAAACATGAATAAATTAACAAAACGTTAATAAATTAACATTTTGTTAATTTATTGTCAAAAATACAACAAAAACAATGACAAAACAACAAATTTTATTGGTAACTGCGGGGTGCGTTGCGTTGGGTAGTGGTGCGTGGTATTTTGGGTATTATTTGCCAAAACAAAAAAAACTAAATCCCACTACATCACAAAATACAACATCACAAAATACAACCCAATATTCCGAAAACGAGCCATTCACAGAAGTAGAAGTATTTGATGCCAAAAATCCCCTCACAGATTTTTATTTGGATAAAGTAGGCACACGATACAGGCTCAATTTTGAGCTTGCAAATAGCATTACCCAACCATCAGGGTTTATAAACCTCTATAAAGACAATAGGAACACAGGCGATTGGACTGCTCATGGAAGGGTAGTAGAAAAAACGGATTTTTTGCGTGAATTATTGGACAAAAATATTTATTCGCTTTACAGAGAAAATCCCCAAAAGGTATTGGATTATATCAAACAAGCTGACGATTACCAAAAATATTTTAATAGCCAAAATGAATTTGAATTGTATGCACAAATACAACCCACAAGACCAATGATTGTGCGGGCTGAAAATGGTAAAAACTACCTCGTGCCTATCCTAAGCGATACAGGTTACAAAGAAAATAAAATTTTATTAGAAAGAATTTAAAAACAAAAAAATGACCATAAAACAACTCATCTACAACCTAAATTGGTATAAATTTACGCATTTTGTCAAGCCTTATCAGCTTAATATTGTGGGTGTGCGTGCCAATAGCACCAAATCAAATAGTTTTGATGATGAAATGTATGTGTTTTGGTATGATGACAAGCAAAATCTTCAATATCGCATTTATAGTATAAGCACTGACCCTGGTACGTTTTATCTGCATAATCCTATAACCCCTGATGGGCTTGGTTCTGCAATCTTAAAACAAGGGCAATATAAAGATGCTTATATGCTTTCATTAAATTATAGATTAGGTGGGCAATATAATGCTTATGAGTTGGTGCAAAGCCTTAGACCTGTTACAATAATTAGGGATTACAACAGAGATGCGATTTTAGATTTTTACAATGGACGTGAATATACTGGAATGTTTAATATAAATATTCACACAGGAACCATCGTAGGAGGTAAAAGTATAAGTGTGGATAATTGGAGTGCTGGCTGTCAAGTATTCCAAAGTTATGATAATTGGGCTGAATTTATACAACTTTGCCAAAAACACCAAAATTTGCATGGCAATTCTTTTACTTACACATTGCTTGATGAACGTTCCCTTGTGCGTGCTTATAGGCGTTGGGGTATGTATGGATTATTGGGTGCAGGCGTTGGTTTAGTGGGGTTTTCTGCTTATAAAATTTTAAAGTAACTTTACACAAATAAAATACACAAGAATATGCCAATAATAAAACATGAAGAAAATGAAGGAATTGAAGAAAGAAAGGCATGGTTTCCTTATGGATTATTTAAAAAATCCAGAATAAGTCTATTAAATTCAAAAATAAAACAAAAAAAAATAAGGCAAGATACTATGGAAGATATTGTAGAAGCTAAATTCCGTATGTATAATGGTTTTATAAATAGAAAAGAAGTACAAGACCACGTTGATAAATTCCCATTTGCCACCAAAGCCTTTGATTACGATTATTGGTTAAAAATGTGTTATCATGATTTTGAGGAGGAAGAAAAAAAATGCTAAATATGACAAAAACAACCAAAAAACTTGAATTTACCAATACCATAGGTGCAAAATCCAAAACACGCTTACGTGAAAAAGAGGATTACTACGCCACAGACCCGAAAGCTGTTGCCATGCTGTTGGAAATAGAAGATTTTGAGGGCAGTATTTGGGAATGTGCCTGCGGAGAGGGGCATCTGTCCAAAGAAATGGAAAAAATGGGTTATGATGTGCTTTCTACTGACTTGATAAACAGAGGATATGGTAAAAAAATGGATTTTTTGGCACAAACCAAAAAAACTGATAGGCACATAATCACAAACCCACCATACAAACTCACAAGCGAATTTATCCTAAAAGCAATAGAATTGCTACAAAAAGGCAAAAAACTTGCTTTATTTCTACCTATTCGCTATTTGGAGGGCAAAAGTCGCAAAACTATCTTTGAAAAATATCCACCGAAAGTAATTCATGTAAGTAGTGGCAGATTAAACACCGCAAGAAATGGTAATTTTAAACAATATAATGCCTCCTACATAGGTTTTGCGTGGTTTGTGTGGCAAAAAGGCTACAAAAAAGATACAATTATTAAGTGGTTTAATTAAAAAAATCCTTTTCCACGATTGGGAAAGGCTTTTTTTTTTAGTATTTTTGTAAAAAAAAAAAAATGAATAATAATACCCCAAATTACATTCAAAATCTAACATTTAAAAGGTTTTTTGGCTCTATCCAAAATATCATTTATGATTTGTACCCAGATGTAAATATCTTAACAGGAGATAACGGAAGTGGTAAAACTACAATTTTGAGAAATATACGCAATATTTTGGAAAACAACCCAAATGAAAATGTAGATATTGCTGATATAAATATCTCACTTAAAAATACAAATAAACTGTCTGTGTATTTCATTGATGGCGATAATTCGCATACAAGTTTAGATTTACATTTTAATAAAATATTTTACAAATGTGAAATTTTAAAAAATAATACAAAAAAAGATTTGTTTTTTAATATGGTATCGCATTTTTTACATTTGGTAAAAAGTGATGAACATGATGAATGGATATTTTATCATCATAAAAGAGGTAATTTTGTATCACCTTATCAACTTTCAACAGGAGAAAAAAGACTATTTATTATGCTTTTAAATGCTTTTTCACAAAACAATGAGTCTTGTGTGATGATAATTGATGAGCCAGAAACTTCTTTGCATACTGATTGGCAGGAACTGCTTATCCGTTATATCCGTAAGCTAAACCCAAATGCTCAACTCATTATTGCAACGCAATCTCCCGCTATAATAACTGATGGTTGGGAAAATAATATTTTTGAAATCCCTAATTTTTAAAAAAAAGCCTTTTCCACGATTGGGAAAGGCTTTTTTTTGTGGTTTAATTTGTAGGTAATGGTACAGTAGGAAAATATAAAATTGCTTTTAATTTTTTGAAATGTTTCAAATTGATAGTAAGAAGTTCTATTTTTTTGACAACAGAGGCGGAAGCTGTTATTATATCTCCTATACCAAAATAAAACCTTTTCCCAAGATTTACACCATGCTCACAAATTGCGTCATCTATTGAGAGCATTGCCCACTCATCAATTTGGGATAAAATACGCTCAAAAACACTTTTTTTAATCTGATTTTTATAGTCAAAAATCCATTCGTACAATTCTATTTTTATAAGTGCTGTTACTACTGGTATATTGCCATTGTCAATAATTTCTTCTATTGCAGTAACATATTCAGGTTTATTCGTCAAAAACCTACTCATTACACCTGTATCACAAATGATAATTTTGGGGTTATTTAGTTGCTTTGCCATAAGGTTTTATAATGCCTTTTTCTATTAAGCCTGTTTTTACTAACAAATTTTTGGCTTCAAACATAGGGTCATTTTTTGGAGTTATTTTTGGCACAAGTATTTTTACAACTTCCCCTACACTGTTGTATGCTTTTTTTGTTTTAAATTTACTTTTAGCTTTTGCCATGTTTTTTTATTTTAAAGTTGTTACATAATTATAACGCAAATATACCCAATTTTTATACCTTTTTTTATTTTTTTTCTAAACAACTAAAAAATAAATATCAACTTGTTTAAAAAAGATTAACAAAGTGTAATTTGCAAATGTAAATTATATTTTGTTATTTTGTTTTTCACACAAAATAACCAAAAAATATGCGTAAATTATTATTTTTTTCTTTTTTTTTCTCTTTTCTTTTGTCTTTAAATAGTTATGCTCAAACAAAAAAAAGGAAAGTTGTACCAATACACGAAAATCAAGCTATTTATCTCAATGGGGGTATGAACGCTTCCACAATGGGGGGTAAATCAAGGGGGGATTTAATTGTAAATTTACCCCAAAATACGGTTGAGTGGTATTTCGTTTTTAGAACATCTCCTAATAAATCAGGGGGCACTCCTTTAAAACTTATATCACAAATGTCAAGGTTTTATGACCCAACAGGTATATCCGCATTAGCAATAGAATCAATCAATGTGCCAAACGGAAATGGTGGGGCTTGTGATATTTATACAACATCAAATTTTGAACATAGAGAGGGGTTTATGAATAAAAGTCTATCTAAACCATCTTCTATATTTGAGGGAACACGTGAGAATTTTAAGCAGGGCGTTGTAAAAATTGCAGACAAAAGAAATTGTAGTGGTACGTATTTTATATGTATAAAAAACCCAAGTACAATGACAGGCGTTAATGTTGATATTGAGGTTGGTGCTATTGTTGAGTATATAGATTTTTCCACTTGGAACGATGAGATGATAAGGAAAGTACATCCACAATTAACTAAAAACATCTTAAATCAATCAAATTTAAACCTGACAGAAATTGAAGCATCAAAAATAGCTACTTGTGCGTTAGATAAAATGAAAAGCGAGAAAACACCCCAAATGTTTGCTAAATTATCAGAAAAAGAACTTGATGTTTATCTCACAGGGTTAGCACAAAGCTGTGGAGAAAATTTACAAGTTTTGGATAATTCAGAAGATGCAAAATCAAAGACTTATTCAAAATTATCTTACCAAAAATACATGCAAAAAGATTTGGATAAAGCAATAGAATACGGGGAAAAAGCATTAAGCCTTTCAAATAATTTCCAAAATAATGCAGTTTTAGGGTTATTGTACTTTGCAAAAAATAATGAAGCGAAATCATTAGAGTATTACGTGGAAGCAATACAATTTACAAAAAAAATGACTACAGAAAAGAAAAAAAGGCTTTTATCAAGTGCTATACAACGCATAAAAAATGCACCTAATATTTATCCTGACATCAAGGAAGATTCAAAAAAAACAATTTTAGATTTATTATCAAGTGAGTAGAAAAACCACTTATGCAAAAAGTTACAATAAAGTAATTAGATTGTGAAATAAAAACACCTCACTATTTTTTAGTGAGGTGTTTTTATTTTTAGAGTGCTTTATTCTATAAATTTCCCCTCACGATTATCAAACACACCAAGAGATAGTTTCTTTTCCTTTTCATATTCGTTTAAATCTAAATATTTTGTATCATCCACTAAAAATGCAAGGATTTTTTCAAAAACTTCTTTAGCATTTTTAAAAGAACCTAATTTATCACCATCATATTTTATGGTTTTTCCGTCAATTGACCATTTTTTTACTATGGACACGTTGATAAAATTCTCTTCGTATTTTAAAATTTTCATATAACGTAAATTAAATTTAAAAAAAAAGTATGCACATAACTATTAAACAAAAAACAAACAAAAAAATTGCATTTATGTTGGAAAGTTACACAAATAAAAACATTACTAAGCAAATTTTTTGAAAAAATAGAAAAATACTAAACAAAAACCCTTGCTACAAAATAACAAGGGTTTTTGTTTTTATAGCCAAAAAATCAAAAAGTTAATAAATAAGCAAACCATATTTTGCTATACTTTATTAACTTTTTAGCATTTGTACGTATAAATGTAAATGCGATAAAAACACGTTTTTGGTGCTATTATTGACGTTTTTTTGTCTTTATTGGTGTTTTTTTGTCTTTATTGGTTGATAAGTGCTTTTATTGGAAAAAGCTGTTTTTTATGTTTTTATTTTTGAGCAAAAAATACAAACACGCACTAAATACAATATTCACGCAAAACTCAAAAAATATGTAATGGCAAAAGGACATGCACAAAACCTTAGCGAAAAATATGAGGTAATCCTGCAATCGGAAAAATGGACACCAGAACAACTTGAAGCCCTTGAAGTGGGTAAAGAAGTTTATTTCATAGAAAAACCGCATTTAGAAACCCCAATAGAAGGACTTGGTAATACAAGTTTTACGTGGAGCGAAAAAGACCGCAAACAATTTTTGGCTGACAACCCCAACGACCAAAATATACTCAAAGAAATATCCAAAGTATGGGCAGAAGTTGTAAGCACTACCTACAACGATAGCCATAAAAACGGAAGTGAGGAGGGTAATGATAAATCAAGCAAAAACGAATTAAAAACTTTGCAAGATACCATAAAAGGTATTGAGGTTGCAATGGAATATGAAACAAATCCAAAAGAAATCAAAAAACTAAAAGATACTATTGAAGGCATAAAGGTCGCAATAGAATATTTATAAAAAACCATGAAAGATACAAACAAAAAAAAATCTTTGGGAAATGTTGTGGAACTCAACGAAAAACTAAGAACCGTTAAAATTGCTTTTGATGAAGGTAAAATCACAAAAGACCAATATGAAAAGGCAAAAAATGGGATAAATGCCCAAATAAAAAATTTAACTGCAAATGACATTTCTAACCCTCCTAACGACAGCACTAAAAATAATAACAAAAGCAATCCAAAGGCGAAAAACACGCAGAAAAAAACTTCTAAGGGCGATAATTGCAATGATGAAGTAAAAGTATTGCAAAAACAAAATGCAGAATTGAAAGCACAACTCAATTCAGCAGGCAAAGGTGCGTCAAAATATTCCGACATGAGGGAAAAAACAAAAAACCGCAAAGAAAATAGAAAAGCCAAAACCAACCGAACTGCTTCGGAAATGGAAGAGGCAGGTTTTCCACAAACCACAAAAGAAATCACAAAAGAAGTACAACAGGATTTTGACAAAGCATCTGTGATTACTGCCCAAAACGAATTGGAAAACAAAAAAGACGACAAAAAAAAACTAACCAAAGCAGAAAAAGCAGAAGCACGCAAAATAAGAGCAGAAGCTCAAAAAAAAGCCAACGAAGAAGCTAAAAAAGTAGCAGAAGCCCAAAAAGAAGAAGTAAAACAAAAAGCTATTGATGCCAAAATATCACTTATGGAAGCAAATAAAGTGCTTTCTCATAGTGTTTTGAATGGATATTGTAAGAGGTATGCAAGAAAAATAGGCAAAATACCAAACGAACTTTGGCTAATAAGTTTCATAGCCCAAATGAATTTGGACAATACACTGGGCAAATTCCGAATGGCACAAAATCCGCTTTACAAAGTGATTTACGATTCTTTGAATAAATGGAAACTTGGCGAAACACTTGGTAGCAACATTTCAGAGGCTAACAAAGAAAAAATCAAAGAAGTAGCCAAATACGCCACACCTCCCACATATAGCCTTATCAGGGCATATATAAGGATTGTAAAAAATGCAGACACAACAAAAGTATCCGCATTGATTGCACGCATTGAGCGTATGCAAAAAAACAAAATCATAGCGTCAGGTATGCCTCGCTATTCGGAAGTAGTAACAATCCTTAAAAACCTCAAAGCCAACAAATTAGAGTTTAAAGAGGAATTGAAAGGTATTGAAAAAACCATGCAAGGGCTTGGTGGTTTTGAGGAAAATCTCGCAGGGCTTGGTATGATACCCAAAAAAACACAAAACAAAAGTATCACAAAAAAGGCTCTGCGGTAAGAGGTTTGGGCGACACATCTGCTCGCACACCTCAAAATTATGACAAATACGATAATATGTATGATTTTGGGGAAGATTTTGAGGAAGATGAAGATGCCTTTTACCGCCAAGATGCCCAAAACAAACCAATTACCACTACTGAAGTGCTCAAAAGCGATTACCCACATTATAAGTTTCATGGGGAAGTCTATCGCTTACTCAAAAACCCTGACAGGGCTTTTGTAGTCATGATGTTTGGCAAAAGAGGAAATGGGAAAAGTTCACTTTCAATACAATTAGCAGATTATTTTGCTAAAAATTTTGGAGAAGTGCTTTATGTATCAAACGAAGAATTTAAGGAATATGAGAAAGCGAGCAAATCGCTACAAGATAATATCATATTAAACGGGGTAGATTCAGACAATATCCGTTGGACAAAAGATTTAGAGGGTTTAGACCTCAACGAATTTGATTTTGTGTTTGTGGATAGTGTGCAAAGTGTAGGACTTAGCGTGAAGGATTTTGAGCAACTCAAAAAACAATACCCAAATACTGCATTTATCCTAATTTTTCAAGTGAGCAAAGGCGGTGATTTTAGTGGTAGTGGTGTTTGGGCACACTTAGTAGATGGCATATTTGAAGTAAAACAATTCACCACCTACAACCAAAAAAGATTTGCTGGTGAAGCCACCGAAAATGAGCCTGTTGAGATAAAGGGGTTGTATAAAAAATTAAAAAAACAATGAAAATCAAAGAAATAAAAAATATTATTTTGCTTATGATAATAGTTGCGGTATTCGTAACCTCTATTTGCTTTGTGGTATTTTGCTTTTCTTTGGGGTTATATCATGCTTACTACCTTTCGCCTGTGCTGTGCATAGGCGGATTGTGTGTGAGCTTTGTAGGAATTTTTATTTTAAAAAATCAAATTGATTTATGAAAAAAATAATAATTTTTGATGCGGGACAATATGTAATAGGAAGCCCTGAAAACATATTTATTGCTGATAAAAAAGAAAAAAATGGGGTTGAAAACTACTTAAAACCTTTTTCAAATAAAGAAACTCTCTATGTTTCGGTAGGGGCTGATGGGGCTTATACAGATGAAAAAGGCTTTAAATATAGCACTGATACCGCTACGATTGCCATTGTGCCTTTGTCTGAAATAAAAGGCAAATTTAAACCCAATTATGATGTGTGCAAAATGCACGATTTTCCTGATTTTATCACAAGCGGATTTGATTTTAAAATGCAAAAACTTATCCTACAAGACAAAAATGGGGATATTTTGACCGAAATAACAGGGTGGCTATTATAAAACCACAAAAAATTAAAAAATTAAAAAATTAAAAAAACATGGAAGAATTAGCTATAAGCGGATTAGTGAAACACGTTGGTACTTTGGGACTTGCAGGTGTAATTATCATTACTTTTTTTTGGGGTGCTATTTCCCTTTTCAGAAAAATAGCTGTGCAATTTTTTGCACAAAACGAAAAATCACAAGAATACAATCTAAAAATGTTAGATGGTGTAAATGAATTGGCTAAAATCGTTCAGCGTGGAAATATTTATATGGAGGAGGGTTTATCTGAAATAAAAAATGATATATCAAAACTCGCTACCTCTGAACAAGTAATGCACTTACAAAAAATGGTAGATGTTATTTTTAGAGCGGTAGATGATATAAAAAAAACCACAGAAAATTTGAATTTTGATAACAAAGATTTTAAAGAAAAATTATCTGAAATCAAAAATGACATCCTAAAAATTGCCAATTCTGAACAAATTGCCAATTTACAAGAAAAAATAAGTCTTATCCTTGAAAAAGTAAAAGATTTAGAAAATAAATCATAAAAAAACCAAACAATAATTTTAACAAAAAAAACCAACAAAAACCATGTCAGAACAACACCAAGCATCTGCCCCAACACAAGACGTTGAACAACCAACGCTCTTACAATTCACAGCCAAATATGGCGAAGCCCTTAGCGTAAGCGTGGATTATGACCCAAAACACAAAATTTGGACACAAGACAAAAAAGAACAAACCGAAGAAGAAAAACAAAAAGCAGAAAAAGGAAGCGAAAACTTTTTTGCCAAAATACTCCAGATGGTGGTAGCAATGAACGCTCCACAAGCTCCACAAGAGGAACAAGTATCGCAAAATGAAAATGGCGAAAAATTCACATTGGAGGATTTGGTTAATCAACATAACGATTTGTTACAAGAATATTGTTCGCTTCAAAATCTTTTGGCACACAACAACATTGATGTTGCAACCCTCACACCAATCCCCACCCCACAAGAAAATGATTAACCTATTATTTTTATTGCTTTTCGTGGCTTGTGTGGTGCATACTGCTTGCCTGATGCCCGACCTTGTGAAGATTGGGCGACAAGTTTTCCCCACAAAAAGGTTTTATTTTGGGCAAACACCAACAGAAGAAAGCCAAATACAACAAGAAAAAAACGCATTTCTAAGGCGTTTGCGTGCTTATTACAATATTAAAATTCGGTATTTTGGAATGAAAATAGACGATATGTGGCAACTCCACGAGCAAAGAACAACCTATATTTATGAATGTTCTTTGGCTTGCTATCGCTTTATGATAAAAAAGATTTTTCCAAATACCATTAAACCAACCTTAAATTACCAATGAAAAAAACAACTATTTATTTATTTATGGCCCTGATTATGGGCATGTTTTGTGTGGTGCAAAGTTGCAACATTTTGCAACAAGCAGGCAACAGCGATAGCGTAGAAATGCAAATCCTCAAATCATACGCAGTAGGCAAATTAGAACAAGTTTTTGAGGTAAAAATTGAGGATAAACCTTATTTTAGTGCCTCAAAACGCATTTCTAACCAAAAATTTGAACGTATTTTTGGGCAAAAAATCAACCAAAAAATCACAGATACCTGTCGTCTTTATTTTGAAAATCAAAAAGTACGCACCCAACTTGCATTTTACAAAGTAAATGCAGATACAAGCTACATTACTTTTCAAAGAGAAAAAAAACTTTACCAAAAATAAAAACTTGCACCAATGCCACAAATTACGATAAAAGGAAAAAAAAGTGTTAAATTTTTTGATGGTTTTGAAACACGAATCCCACCACAAACCTTTGAAATACCTGACGAAACCACCCAAGCAATGATACAAAATCCACTTTCTACCGAAAGTGATAAATATGTATCAGTGCGTAGATTTTGGCAAGGAATTGTTTATTTTTTATCAGTTTCATGGACATTTTTAGCAAAAATCACGTTCCAAGTTGCCCCACGCCTCAATAGCACTACCGCAAATTTACCTTTAAAAGTAGATGCGAATAAGGAACTTGTAAGCGGTCAAATCGTAACAAATGATGTGCAAAACAAAGCAATTACACCTCAAAAATTAGAGGATTTTCCTGCTTTTTCTATTCTTAGAAATGCGACAAACGCAACCGCAACGCCTAATTATGAGGTTTTTCTTAGTGATGAGGAATTTATTGCACCGCCAAGCACCCCCACAAGCACAGGATTGCAAGGACAAAAAGCATACGACAATACGTATTTTTTTGTGTGTGTGCAAGATAATAATTGGATTAGAATTGTAAGAGATACATGGTAAAGAAAAAATTTCTTAAAAATAATGGCAGATATTTCAAAAATAATAACAAATTTTTGGGAAATAGCAATTTGGGATATGCACTGAATTTTGATGGTGTGAATGATGTGCTTGCATTATCAAATCTTAGTATTGATGTGCAATTTAACAGTTTGTATAGTTTTTCTGTGTGGATTAAACCAATTAGTTTTAATGGGGCAGCTTTTGTATGCCCTATTTTTTCTAAGGCTTTTTTTGATGGTTTTGGCAGTTATAGTGGTTTTGTATTGAACCTTAGTAATGGGTATTTTGGTATTCAATATTTAGAAAATTTCCCTGCAAATGGCATAAGAGGGTATAGTAATCCAACACCTCTATCGTCAATAACACTTGGCGAGGAAGTGCATTTGGTTTATAATAACCAAAGCAAAACACTATTTGTAAATGGAAACCCTGTGGGTTTAATACTTACCAACAATCAAGGTGCAATACCTGTATATGCCAATTATCCTGCGTATTTAGGTGTAACTTATGTAAATAACCCGTTTTTGGCACAAAGCCACATTTTTGATTTTAAAGTTTTTGATAAAAACCTTACGCAAACAGAGGTAGAAGAATTATTTGTGTTTAACACTATTCCTTTATCTGCACAACCAAATTGCATAGTGGATATACGCAATGAGCGAATACACAAGGATTCGCCCAACGTCTATATACCTGAACGTATAAGTGGGCTTGATACTTACGCCCAAATGTTTGGCTACCCAACTGGCTCTGTTGGACTTGTAGATATTATGGGCAATCCTGCGGTTTTGACACCTTAAAAATTTTATGAATAGATTTTATTTTATTGAAAAAAAACTTGTTGATTCACTTGCAGAAGCAACAAAGAGTTTTAATGGGCGTGTTTGCTTGGAAGTAATCACACCATCAGCCAAAAAAGAAACTATAACACTTACCATAAACAATGAGCGTGGGGAAATGAAAGCCCCTAATAATTATAGCGGTTTTTTGTTGGAAGGCGATTTGCAGAAATTTAATTTTAGAGATATTGCCCTTTCTCTTGGTGTAACAGAATTTGAAAATGCACAAGATTTAATGGATTTTTTAGAAAAAAATGAATTAGAAATTTTTTATGGTGAGCTTACAATGGCGGAAAAAAATGCTTTATCAATACTAAAAAGAACGAAAGATACTTACAAATGACAACATCATTTGAAATATTATAACGACTTGTTTTTTGAAAATAAAATTTTAAGAAAAACCTTATTGCTTTGCGATAAGGCTTTTTTTTTGTTTTTATATGCCAATTTTTTATTTCAAAATTTCAATTACTTTTTTCGCAATTTCTTGGGTTAGTCCTACTTCTGTAATAGTCCTAACAAATTCTTTTCTATCAACCACAAAATCATCATCTAATATTGCATATTTTGTTATGTTATTTTCATTGATGAAGTAGTCAATTTCTTGTATTCTTGTTTCTTGGGTATAGGTCTGAAAATTAGGTGTTATGCCTAATATTTCGCCTGCTAATTGTCTTTTCTCCCACATTTTTTGCATAAAATACAACCCTTTTATACGCCAAGTGCTTGAAATTACAATTTTGGCATTTGTTTGTTCTATAATGAGGGCTAAATTTCTCACACATTCTTTATTGAAAAAATCTCCAAAACAATCCCATTCCTTGTCATCACATATACAAAGAACACCATCTATATCCAAAAATAACACTTTATCAGGGTTTTGATTCATATTTTTTAGTGTAAATTCTCATCACTACCAAGGGCCTTTTTTCATGCTGATTGTGTGATTTCTTTAAGCACTTCAATAGTGTGCGTAATTTTCATATAACTTATTTATTTTTCATATTTTTAAGAATTTGTTTGAGGTTGGCGAGGGTTTGGGAGATTTTAGTGGATAATTCATAGTTTTTCCATATTTTTTTCGCAGTTTCCCCACCTCTTGATGAGCTTACAAAATAGTCAAAACTTTTACGTCTTTGTGCTTTTAACCAAGTGCTTGTATTCCCACTATTATCCACGCTTTTGGATAAGTTATTTTTAGCGTCTGTCGCCAAATAATAAGCATAAGCATTATCAAAATCATTATAATTTTTATAATTTTGGGGTAATGGAACAGGATTTTTGACTATACTTTTTTTTGTTGTTTTTTCTTCTTTTCCAATATTTTTTTCCTGCTTTTGGGTGTTTTTTACCAAATAATATTCGTCAATGGTTAGAATATCGTCCCACGTAACATTAGTAAATTCAAAAAAATTTTTATAATTATTGTTTTTATCCATAATTATCCAAATTTTAGGCGGTAAATCAGCATATTCTTTTTTCCAATTCATTTTCGTCCAAGTAAAGCCTAATAAATTAGAGAGTTTATATTTTATAGGATATGTGTTGCCAAAAATCATAATAGCCTTTTTGTTGGTCAATGATACAAAATACACATCCTTTGGGAATGTGATTTTTAGATGCTCAAATTTTGGGGAATTAGGCAAATATCTAATTTTGTAATCAAGCCCACTTTCGCCCATATCAAAGGAAAATCCATTCATTTGTGGAGAAAAAAAAGACTTTTCTAAAAAATATTTTTTCATTTTTTCAGGCATATTTTTAGCATTTATCCACTCATTTTCGGAATTTGTGCTATCAATACGATACTCCATTTGAATAATTCCATTTTTTATATCGTCCAAAAATTTCTGTTTATTTTCTTTAGTGTTGGTTACCATTTTTTATTCTGCAATTTTTTTGAGGTTGGTGAGGGTTTTTCATATAAATTATTTGTTTTTCATATTTTTAAGAATTTGTTTAAGCGTGGAAAGCGTCAAGGATAATGTTTGTGTGATGTGATTTTCAGGTAATATTTGATTTTTATATTCATTCAAAATATACGTTTTATCATCTTCAGACAAACAAAATAATATTTCATTTTCTTTTTGAACAGCAATTACATCTTCTATAAAATTTTGTATTGTTTTGTCAATTTCTGTATATTTCTTTTTTTTAAATAAATTAGAAACTTCCAAAAATATTTTATCTCTTTCTTTGGGAAAAGGTTTATTATTATCCACAATCGCCAAAAAGTGCCAAATATCAAATGTAGGGTATCCATTAAAAGAATTACGATTTTTTTTGGGGTAATAATTTTTCTCCAAACGCACCATAATAGTATCTACATTTGTGCCTTGTTCTTTAAATTGCCCATGCCCCAATACTGAAAACGCCCCATTGCAAGCCACAAATTCCCAAAATCCTTTACTTTTTTTATCTGTAAGTTTAAGCGTATTTGGCACTATTGCAACCAAATCGCCTGGTGTTGAAAGTAATTCGTATGCTTTGTAAATATGGTCAATGTAACCTGTTTTCAAAAAAGGCGGATTCATTACCACATAATCATATTTTTTTCTGGTTTCCCACGCCAAAAAATCTGTTTGAATTACATTATAACCCTTATCACGCAACAATTTAGCATTTACCGATAAATATTCCACGCAATCAATTTCAAAATCAGGGCATTGTTCTGCTATCACATCAGCAATTCCACCTGTTCCTGCACTTGGCTCTAAAACTTTTGTTCCGTTTCTATCAAAACAATGATTTATGCCCACAAATTTTAACATTTCTTCTACCAATTTTTTGGGAGTGGGAAAAAAATCAGTAGGATTTTTTTTTGGCTCAAACCCTGTTTTTAAAACATATTCAAAAACGTATTTAGGGTTATAATTTTCAAAAATAATGCTTCCTTTTGGACTTCCATCAGCATTTTTACCTTTGCCTTTTTTCCATTTACCCCCAATATTTTCAAAAATTACTTTTACTTCGTCATAGATTTTTCTTGGAATTTCAAAATCCAACAACAACTCTTTTTCTGTAATTTTTGCTTTTCTAAGCACTTGTAACACATTTTCAGATATTTTTTTAGGGTTTTCCCCAAACAAAATTTCAATAGTATTATCTTTTGTTTCCACACTACCAAGGGTCGCAGTATTTTTTTTCAAAACCTCAAAATATTCTTTATTAGGTTCTATGCCTATATATTTACGTCCTAATTTTTGGGCTGTTAAAATCGTTGTGCCTGTGCCTGCAAACATATCAAGCACTACGCCTCCCTTTGGGCAACCTGCCAAAATTGGATAAGTGATTATTTCGCTGTTGTATGTGGCGGAATGTGTGCCTTTGTCATGGTTTGTTTTGTTGGGTATTTTCCAAAAATCCCCCACATCAGAGGGGTTTTTACCTTTTGGATTTAGCTTTGCCTTTTCCAAATTTTTTTGAAAAGGGTGCGAAGATAGTTTGTTTTGCATACGCTTTATACTACTCTCCGCATGAGGCTCACGTATCGCATCAAGGCCAAAATAATAATCTTCTTGTTCTTTTACAAAAAAATATATCCTTTCTGTTTTGGTTGCAAACCTATTTTTTACAGATTCAGGCAATCCGTTTGGCTTTGCCCATACAATTTCATTCCTTAAAACCCACCCATTATCCACCATTGCACACGCAAAACGTGCAGGTATTTGCATAAGCGTACCTTTTGGTAATTTTTGTGCTGATTTAACTACTTTGTCTATATTTATGGTTTTTGAGTGTGCTTTCTCGGTTTGTCTATTTCCATTGTAATAAGTATCTCCAATATTCACAAAACACGTTCCTTGTGCTTTTAGCACACGCTTTGCTTCCTCAAATATTTCTATCAAATGTTTTATATACTGCTCAAAATTAGGCTCAAGCCCAAGCTGACCTACATACCCATCTGAAAAGGTTTGTGAGGTGTTATAATCCCTTTTTTGATAATATGGCGGACTTGTAACAATGCAATCCACAGAGTTACTTGGTAATTGCTTTAATTGTTCAAGTGCATATCCAAATATTATTTTGTTCATAATTTTGGTGTTTTCATTGTTTTGTTTTTTACCAAAAATATCTTGCTCATTTTGGCGTTTGCTGATTTCGTGGGAAAGGTTTTTTATAGGTTTGCCCTTTTCATGCTGATTGTGTGATTTCTTTAAGCACTTCAATAGTATGCGTGATTTTCATTTTATGGTAGGCTTTTTCCACACAATCAATACGAGATTTAAAAGTTCTACCAAAATGACCAAAATAAATACTATGCCTTTCCATTTGTTTTATAGTATTTTGATATTCTTTATCAAGTGTAAAAAAACCACGAACCCTTGACTTTATTTCTTTGACATCTTCTACATGATATTTAAAATTTTCATTATTTTTTGCACCAATACAAACATATTGGTAAATACCCCCATACCTACTTTTATACTCATAAAAAATGACACTTTTGTTAAATTCTTCAAAAGTCATTTCCCAAAGTTCTTTTTGTTTTTTCATACAGATTATTTATTTTTTCGGTTATTTACTTTTTTAGACTTTTCAAAACAAAAAGAGCATTTTTTATGTGTTCAAGGTTTTTAAGGTAATTTGAAGATGTGGCTGTTGGATTTTCAAAAGGAGTTATTACATTTTCATTGAGCCATTTTTTAAATACAATTATCATATTATTTACGCCTATTTCGGTGCTTTTAGGTTTCTGACCTGTGAAAAAAGCTATCCAATTTTTACGCATTTCCCTTTTTTGGTCACCTGCATAATAACTATAAACAAAACCCTCAATACCATCATCACTTATTTTATTATCTAAAAAGTTTTGACCAAATCTCAAATATTTTAGTAAAATTTCTTCTACATTTTTAGGAAATTTACTAATTAGACTTTTGTACTTTGAAAATACAGAAAGTATCATATAATCATCTATTTGGTCTTTTAACTTGTAAAAAGTAAAATTTTCATAAAACAACCCAACCTCTTTATATTTATTAACATTTTTATAATAAAAGTCAGATACTTCGTTAAAATCCCCACTCCTATAAGCTAATAATTCATCAAAAGACATTTTTTGCAATTCTTCCTCTGATTTTATCTTTGGCAAATTTTCTAAAATATCTTTAATGTTTAGAGGATTTTTTAATTCTTGAGTAGGATTTGGTGCTTTTACATATTCAAAACGATATTCGTCAAATCTCCCATGATGCAAAACAAAGCCATTTTCATTTTTAGTGTATGATGAAGTACGGAAAACATATTCCATATTCACACCCCTATTTTTTTCGTATTCTTGCACATATTCTTGTGTAAATCTTTTAAATTCAGGTTTTGAAAACCCCGTCTTTTCTAAATAATTTACAAGTAATTTTCCAGACATTATATCTTTGTATATTTGCACCAGCGGATTATCATTTTCAATTTCAGATACTTTTTTAGGTGTATCTTCTTGGGTTTCAGCAACAGAATTTACACTTAATACTTTTTCCACTTCTTGTTTTTTAGTTTTTGGGAAAATCCAACCAGCTTGTTTCTCCCCAGTATTTGGGTTGGTAAGTTTTGGGTTAAAACTTCCTATTGCTTTTAACTCGTCTTTTATGGCACGACTATCGCCAAATACTGCAATAGCTTTTTCAGAATAATCCACTAAATAAGGTGTATTTTCAGAAATAGCTTTTGGGGTGTTTTGGGTTTCAGGTTTAGTAATTTGGGTAGGTACAAAAGGCTTGTTAGTATTTGTATAGATAAACTCGTATGTGGTGGTATAATCCCCTTGTTCTTTTTGGTTTATCTCAAAACTATTGTAGCCCTCTGTTTGCACTTCTTTTGCAAAGGCTTGTAAGGCATTTTTTAATTTGGTTTGCAGTTGATAAAACTTTACAAAATACAATTCGGTAATAGGTTTCCCTTTTTTTTCACTTAAAATATCTTCAATAGATTTTTTAAATATTGGTATTTGTAAAGAAAAATTACCATTTTCTACCACCCTGGTAGTTATATTTTGAGATATTGGCTCAAAAAATACATTAGCGTCGTCAAAATATTTATGAACTAAATTGTGTATTTCTATGGGCTTAATTTTTGGTTTTTGGTTTTTTTTATGTGCCAAATATTGTTCAATATAAGGGTTATTTTCAGATATAAAATAAGTATCATTATCCGAATATTTGACAAAAGTTATTGGAAAAAACCTTTTGAAATAGAATTTTTTATTTACCTCCACATATTCATCATCTTTATTCGTATATGCTACCTTTCCATCAGGCAACAACATTTCGTTATTAAGCCCGCCTACAAAGTTGGATTTTTGAATACTATCATTTGTAACAAGCGAATACACCACATATTTATTTTTTTTCTCATCTTTTTGCAATTTTACTTGTGTCCCACTTTGTTTTAGTTTTTCCAAAAGTTCTACTGCTTTTGCTTTGGTCGTAAATGACGCATCTGGCAACCATTTTGATTTTTGGTTTTTCTTTACAAATTCCTCAAAAGTTATTTCAGCAATATCAGTTGTTGCCTTTTCGCCTTTGGCAAGTACCAATATTTCCTCTTTTTCTTGTTGGGTTTTTATGGCATAATTCCTGCTGTTGAACATCATTTTTGTTTGATATTCATTGAGAGAATCCATTGAAATATCCTTTTTATTTGCTTTTGCCCAATCTTTAAAATTATTGGTTTCTTTTTGGATAGGCGTTTCCACTACGTTGGTTGTTGGGATAGTTTTTGTAGTGGTTTGGCTTTGTGTGTCTATATCTGTGTCTGTTTCCAATAAGTTAAAGCTATCTACATCAGCTTTACCATATTGAATAGATTTTAAGGTTTGTAGTTTTTGGGCTACGATTTCTTTTCTGCTTGCGTCATTTGTGCTATTGCTAAAAATGATTTTGACATGAGCAGGTGTCGCAGTATTGCGTCTGCTTACACGCCCAAGTATTTGCTGAAATTGATTACCTGAATAATTAGGCGTTACCATATACAACACACGAGGGCAACACCCTTTGGTGTCGTCCAAATTTACACCTGTGCCTCCACTTTGGGGTGTAGCAAGCAATATTTTTACTTCTTCATTTTGAAATTTGGCAATTTCATTCGTTTTTTCATTTGCACCATACACACGAGCAACCGCAATGCCTTTTTTCTCAAATTGTGCAGACATAGACGACAAAAAGCCTTTTATCGGAATTTCTCTGTTTGTGCCTTTCAAAACACTTGAATTTTCTACACTTTCCGCTACTATTACCACGCTTTTACCATTTTTATAATCTTTCATGGCTTCCTCAAACACAAAATCGTATTTTTGGGCTTCTGACCAACGAGATAAATCACCTGTTTTTTTCAAAATTATTGATTTTAAAAAACCCTCACCAATATATCCATTTTGGCTAATCGTTTCCTCAATCACATCTTCATAGTACGATTCTATTTCGTTTTCTTGGTCAAAATTTTTAATTTTGTACTCTAATTGCTCTACTTCGCCATAAAAAGGATATTCACGCCTTATCATCATGCCATTGGCAACGAGCTCTTTCCTCAATGAAAGCACTCTTTCATTTATCATACCATTGGCAATACTAAAACGCATTTTCATTTGCATTTCTTTATTACCAGGGTACAACCTGTCCAATTCATTATTTACTTTTTTGGCAAGTTCCTGTGTCCAACCTATTGAGGTAGTTATTTCATTGGTTTTGGGGTCTTGTGTTATTTTGTAAGTAAGTCCTAATTTTTGCAAAACAACCCCTTTGTCTTGCCCTGTAACACCTGACACAAAGTACATGATGCCTGATTGTTTGTCAAAAGGCGTAGCAGTTGCAAACAGAACTTTATCTTTTTGGATTTCTTCTGCGGATATTGCTTTGATGCTGTCTGTATTTTTGAGGTTGTGGGCTTCATCAAATACCACAAGTCCATATTTACCCAAACCTTTTTTGGCTGGTTTTCTACCTGTGATTGTTTTTATTTTGTTACCTCTGCTATCTACACTATCTTTTTTGATGTATTCAAAAGAAATGTCGTTGTAAGTAGCGGTTTCAAAATCATTCAAATCAATACCCAACGCTTTGCTATCCGAAGAAAAAGGGCCTGCTAATATTTGGCGATTTTCGGTTACGATAAGCACCTTTTTTTTATACGTTTTGGCGTATTCGTTGGCAATTACAAGCTGAATACGTGTTTTGCCTACACCTGTACCATCAGCGAGTACAAAACCTTTTTTATTGTTTTTGTAAGCATCAAGAGCAAGATTGACCGCAAGCCTTTGTGATTCATCAATGGCATAAACACCTTTTTTTACGTGTTCAAAAGGTGTAGGTAATTCTTTTTCATCTGCTACGATAAGTCCTGGACGTGGGGCAATAGCTATACTACCCAATGAAATGTGTTTTTGAGTTTTAAAAGATTTTTTTACACCAAACAACGCAGTTTGTTTTTTGCTTTCTTGGATAACACGCTCACGCCTGTTTTCAAGTTGCAAAAGGTCATTTTGTAGTTTTTTTATAATTGGGTTTGTGGTTTCGCATACTTTTTGTTCTGCACGTATTTGGCTTTTAATTTCCTCCACTTGCACATTAAAATCGTCCATAATTTTATTGACAGATTTTAAGCCTTTAATATTAAGCCTTTGGTTTGAGCTAAAATCTAAAGTAATATAATTACCTAATTTTTGCAGAAAATTAGTTTTATTTCTAATTTTTTGATATTCTGTAAGGTCAGAAAGGTAATCAAATAATTCGTTTTCGTGCCTGTCGGTCAATACCTCAAATTTTCGTCTTGCCTCGCCTATCCATTCGGATATTGCTTTTATGTTTTCGGTATTGCTTTCGGAATATTCCAAAAGCCTTTCGTAATTTTCAAAGGTAAATCCTTGTGGATTGAGATAAGAAAGGTTTAGTACCACAAGCGGATTATATTGTTTTTCGGTGGCTTTGATGTATTCTAAGACTTGTTTTTCTGTTTTTTGTTCCTCAATTCTAAAATTACGGTATAATAAAGCTCTTTCTAAGATAGTTTCAGGTGTGCCAAAATTATTTGAGTTTTTGGCAAATTCTTTGGCTTCTATTTCTGTACCCACAAACACATTGGCAGGAATACTCCCAAAATCCTTAAAACCTTTGGCGTGCAATCTGCGAAATGCCTCCAAACGTGAATGACCCGAAAGCACATAATACAAACCTTGATTTTCCCACACCGTAATTGGCGTAAATTTATTTGTATTCAATTTACCTGTGCGTTCTACTTCCTCCACGATACTTTTTACGCTTTTTTCTGCGTACTCATTCCTCCTATTTTGGAATTTTTGTGTATTGGTGGCTATTTTGGATAATGGCAGGTTTATCATATTGTTATTATTATTTTGGCGTTTTTGTAAAATATTTTGTAGTGTGGTAATCGTTTCTTTTATTTTTTGAGCGGTAATTTTCATAATTTCTAATATTTTTTTAGTATAGATTTGAGGATTTGGAGAGCGTTTTTTATGGTTAGTATGCGAATTTTATTCTTGTGATTCGTTTCTTTAAAAATTTTATTTTGCAAAATTTGTTTTTTATCCTGCTTTTTCTCCACAAAAAAAGTATATTTATCTCCTATGGCTCTCCTCTCAAATTCCAAATGTAAGGCTTCAATATTCCTTTTGTCTGCTACTTGATATAAAATGTGATGATTTTTTCCATGTTTATAATCCGAAATTTCTATATTTCTCCTAAACATATAAGAAGCCCCTAATACCTTAGCCATAGTATTCACAAGTTGTTTTTCTGACAATTTTGTTAAATCTTCAAGTGCTAACCCACCAGCTTGCGACAAAACGTTGCCACTCATAGGCACATAAACATTTATGATTTTTGATGCCATACGCTTTTGATATTTTTTTTAATGTCGGTAAGAATTTGGAGGGTTTGATTCAAATTTTTTTGGATTTCAAATAAGGGAAAATCGTAATATATTTTATCTCGTATATACAACTCATATTTTTCAAGCGGTTTTTCTCCAAAAAAAACTTTCATTATTTGAGAAAAAACAGGCTTTATACGTTTCATTGTATCTTCTTCAATCAAGTTATTATAAAACACAAAATTATTTTCATCTTTAAAAATCATATCGTATTTATGTGGCTCATTATCCCTAATATTCATCAACACAATATCTTTATCATTAAACGCTTTAAAAGGATTGTCATAAAGATACCCATAATCTCCCATTCTAACTTTACCAGCAAATAGCCACGCTTTTTTTTGTTTGTCAAAATAAAATCCTATCCGTGTGTAAATGCTTTTGGAAGTAGGAAATACACTTTTTGCTACAATCAAATCAGGAAAATTGGCTTTTTGACTTTTAATTTGTCCCCTTTTTTGTTGTCTTTTCCTACTTTTTTCTTTTCCTTTTTGTTTATTATCACTAAAAATAATATTTTCTAAAAAATCGTTAATAACCTTTTTGGTAACATCTTCATAAAAAAAACCACTATAATCAGCAGTCCCAAAATACACATTCCGATACATATTATTTTGCAGAAAATCTTGTTTTTGTTCCTCAAAATTTTTAATTCTGTTTAACTTAGCAATTCTATAAATATCATTTTTTTCATAAATTTTCAAAAATTTAATATCATTTATATTAGGCATATTAAACTTTTTTTGCCTATAATACCTAAATAAGCGTTCCAAATAGTACATGTCATAATTTTGAAAGTGTCTATGCCTAATGTCACTTCTATAGTTTTTGTTATTTTCTTCATCTTCATAATAAAATCCTGTTTTTTTATCTAAAAAAAAGCGTTTTTCCAAATATTGTTTTTTACTTTCTTCTTCACTTATGAAACTCCTAAAAATGGAAGCATGAATTACCTCAAATCTATCCGAAAAATCTTGTGTAATGGGATAAATGTCAGCCATGAGTTGTTGTAAAATATATGAATTTTGATATTTATCTTCATAATAAAATTCAAAGTTTTCAGACTCAAAACCATTATCACTTACAAACTTTACAAGTTTGTTGGGTTTTTTAGATTTTTGGTCTATAATTTTATAATTTACGCCATTTATAGTAAAATTAGTAGGTAATGATAAGATTTGACGAGATTTTGATTTTAAAATAGTATCCCTATCTTCATAATAATAATCTTCTAGTTCTTTCACATCAATATTCCACCTTTCAATACTTCCATCGTCATTGGGTAGTTGTGAAAGCATGAGTACAAAATCATGAAATTCTTGGTTTATCTTCCTTGCGGTAATACCTAATAATTCGTTTTTCATTTTAATATCCTTTTATAAAATTTCCCTCAAAATTCGGAAAAACTAAGTGTTATTATTGACTTTTTTTTGCTTTTATTGGCGTTTTTTTGCTTTTATTGCACAGGCGTATCTGAAAAAATGGTAAATTTGTATCAAAATCAATGGCATACCAATAGCGTACCAATAGCCCAAAAAGGCTTACCAATGGCTTACCAATAGCATACCAATAGAAAAACAATCAAAAAATAATATGGAAGGAATAATTATTGTCTGCTTTGTAGGCGGAAGTTTGAGTTTTTTAATGCTGATACTCCTATTTTCACGTATAAGGCATTTAGAAGATGAGTTGTTGAACACAAAAAAAAACACCGCTTGTCTTGTGGTGCTTGCCTTAGAACGTGTCAAACATATTTATTTGGCACAAGAAGATTATAAAATGGTGCAACGCACACACGACCTTATCCAAAACCTGATAAATGAAAATGAAGATATACTAAAAATGGAAAATTGAACCATGGAAACTATCACAAAAACAGCCAAAGAATTCAAAAAAATACTTGATAAGCATTTCAAAGACAAGTACGCACTTGATAAAAGTATGGAAAATGAAGATGTGTTTGTTTTTAAAAGCAAAAAAGGTCAATTGATTATCGTAATAGATGCAGATATTGACCCAAACGATAAAATAATGATTAGTTTTGCGTCTTATGTAAATACAGCAGAACATCAACGTATTTTTTTATCAAAAAAAAAGAAGTTTGATAACATACAGGAATTACTCATTATACAAAATTTGCAATACTTCCTAAACGACAATACGCCCAACTTGCAAGAAGTTGAGCGTATTTTGTAATAGACAGTCTTAATTTGTGTATTTCTCGTGGCATATCATACGTTTTATGGTTTTGTTTTAATTATATCAAAGCATCAAGATATTCAACACAATAAGAAACAAAAGCATTACGGATTTTCATGTTGCGATTATGGATTCTTTCATTTTGCCTTGCTATTTCTTTCATTTTACGTTTATATTCTTTCAATTCGTTTTGGAATCGTATAATATCCGCAATATCACTATAAATACTCAAATCGTGTTCTTTAATTGTTGGCTTAAAATATTCATAACGAATTAAATTTATTTGTTTGAAGCATTTCATTGCACAAATATCACGTAGAGAACAGCCATGCTCTAAGTGCATTTTTTTTATGTATTCTTTTATGCCCATATCACACGTTTTTTGGTTAATGTTATGTTTTTTAAATGTTTTTTGGTTTTAAAGGAATATCATAGATGAAATTTTGCCATAATTTATCCATATCATTACTCATTTTATAAATAAATTTTAAGGATTAGGGGTTGCATTATTTTCCACAACTTCAAAATATTGAAATAAAAATGCTAAAATGTCATCTTCATTAAATTTTGATGAAAGAATATTAGAAATGATAAGCCCCAAATCCTCCTTCCTTCCCCTCCATCCCCCACTATTTACTATTAGATAATACAAAGTACCGCCCCCCTTATGGCTTGGGTCTTCATTTTGAAATAGCCTTTGAACGTAACGATATTTCCCACTTCCTTTTGAGTAATTTCTCAAAAAGAAATTTTCTAATTCTTCCATATTGGTTTTAAAATTTTTTAGGGATTTTTTTTAGTTCATCATAACAAAAGTTGTATATTTTCTCTTGTTGTTCTTGCGAAAAATCATTAAAACCCATTATTTCCTCGCAATTATTCTCAAAATCTTTTACTAATTGCCTGTTGTATTCTTTTGCGTTTTGTTTTTGTCCTTCCAACTCTTTTACCAAAATGTCGCGTTCTTTTTTCCGCTCTTGGTACTCTTTGATGGTGTCAATATCGTCATCAATTTTGGGCTTTTTAATTGAAGGTAAAGTTGGAATTTCTATGTCTTCATTCTTAAAATATTCTCGCAATATTTCAAAAATCTGTTGGAAAGTGTGTCCTTCCTCCCACATTTGTTTTATGGTTTCTTTGTTCATGGTTTTTGTGGTAGTTTTAATCTTGTTGTTTGATTGCTTTATTTTTCATCACAGCTTTACGCATACTGATTATTTCAGCCACATTTTCGTTAAAAAAGCCTTGTTCCCATTCGGTCAAAGTGCCATCTTTTTCAATTTCTATGCGTTTTTTTGAATTTTCGCACCATTGGTATATTCCTCTATCCATTGCATACAACTCCTCAAGATTTTCATTGAACATATCACCATACCAAGTGTTCAAAGTGCCTTGTTTATCCATATAGAAAACATCTGTGGAATCGCTTTCCACCATTCTGTCATCAGAATAACACATAGTAACAACCACGTCATTGGCATTTAAAATACCGTGTGCAACCAAATTTCTTGCCCTAAGCACTATTATTTCTGCGTGGGTTTCCACGATACAAGGTGTTTGGGTATTTTTAGCTTCTTCAAATATTTTTTGGGCTATCTCCCCGTGTAGTACAGGGTGCTTGCCAAGCTCTGGCTGATTGTAGAATTTTATATATTTGTGTTTTTCACAAAAAGCATTGGCAAATAAGGTTTTGCCTGTGTTGTTGTACCCAACCAAAATATTTATTAGGGGGATTTTTTGGTTTTTCATAGTTTTGTTAAAATTTGTGTCATCTGATTATAAAACGAGTTACAGCATTAGAATTATTTTCAAAATATTGGATTATAGGCCCTTTTATTTCTTGTGTAGTCATGTTTTTTTTAAGGGTTTATCCTGCACACCTTTGCAGATGTGCTGGACGTTTCCTTAATGTGTTAGTAGTTAATATTTTTGAAGCAATTTTTGATATTTTGTTGCTTGATTGCTTTATTTTTCATCACAGTTTTTCGCAGATTTCCCATTGCAGGCGGTAGCCTTCTAATTCCCAAATTTTGTTAAAGGCATTTTGATAAGCGTATTTTTCGCCCATTTCTTTGTTAAAATTTGTTTTATCAACAACGCCAGAAATTCCTGTTACTATAAACCCATTTTTTAGGGTAATAAAGCACACAGACGCTTTGTTGTCTTCGTGGTGGTAAGAAACCTTGTCAATAAGGCTTTCTATTCTTTCTTGTGTTACGTAAGTTTCCATTTTTTTTGTTTTTTGAGGATTAGTGGTTGCATTATTTCCTATAACTTCAAAATATTGAAATAAAAACGCAAAAATGTCATCTTCATTAAAACTTGGTACAATAATCCTATCTCTTAGAGTATCATTGATAACAAACTCCAACCTTGTATCAGCTTGAATTAAATACTTCAAAGTGTTACGCCCCTTATTTTTTGGGTGTTTATTTTGTTCGTTTTGAAATAGCATTTGAATATAACGCCATTCTGCAAAATTGTTTTTTTTTGAGAAATTACTCAAAAGGAAATTTTCTAATTCTTCCATGTCAATTTAAAGTTTTTTAGGATTTTTTGGTTAATATTATGTTTATTTTGAGTTTTTTGTTAGTTTTTTGTTTTCTTCCCTCCATTGCTTAAACTCTTTGCGGTTGCGGTTGTAATCCAACCAAGACTTTAAGAAAACGGTAGCGTCTAAAAAATGGCTGACTAATAAAAATATTAGCCAACTGCAAAGCCACAAACCACTCAAAAACACTACTATAAATCCGATAAAGGTTAAAATTTGTGTCATCTGATTATAAAACGAGTTACAGCATTAGGATTATTTTCAAAATATTGGATTATAGGCCCTTTTATTCCTTGTGTCATGTTTTTTTTAAGGGTTTATCCTGCACACCTTTGCAGATGTGCAGGGGTATTTTTAGCGATTTTTAGCCCTCGCTCTGCGGGCTTTTTTATTACGTTTTCGGTTGATTATTTTTTTGTTTTTAGCTTGCTTTTCGCTTATGAGGTGTAATAACCTATCTTTGGCATAACCATTTACCATTCTTTTTATTTGTTTTGCAAATTTTTTCATGTTGTTATTGGTTTTATTTTGAATACTATACAGTTAAGAATTAGCGATTTTTAGCCCTCGCTCTGCGGGCTTTTTTGTTTTTTCTGCGATTTTTGATTTTTTGTTTTTGCCTTTGTCTATGGGACTTCTTTCGCTCAAATGGGAAAATAAATGGAGGAGCTTTTTTAATTACATAATCCTTTATGTGTGGAGGAGAAAAAACCTTATTTTTTTCACTTTTAAATACACTTCCAACACCAGCATCACCAATTATTATGATAATCATGTTAAAAATTTATTTTTTCTTTCCTTTAAAGGTATTATTGATGTAAATTTCCATTAAATATTTGCTGTACGCAGGAGGTACAGCATTATTTACCTCTTTCATGGTTTTTACCCAATCCATACCCATAGCAATTTTGCGATTTTCTAACATGGTTTTGTCTTTGTGAGCTGATAATTTACCTTTGTGTCTTTCTCCATCTCTCCTTGCGTATGCGTTGCCCGCACAAGTAACGCACTTACCGCTTGATATTTCGCCCTTTTGTAAGATTGGCGGAGGTTGCAACCACACAAAATTTGTTTCAAAAAACCTCTTTCTAATGACTTTCAATCCAAAAAACGCACCTTGTAAAATGATTGGGTTTCTCATCATTTTGTTTGGCACATTTTCTATCACGTAGGGGATTTCTTGTCCTCTCAAAAGGTCGCAGATAATTTGCAAATAATCTGCGTATTCTTTGCCTTTTTTCTTTGCCCCAGCATTTGCAACACTGTGAGCCAAGCATGGTGGCGAAGCATGGATAAAATCAAACTTTGAAATATCGGTTTTCTCCAAATATGACATTACGTCCATTTGGAGAAAATTGTAAGGATAATTGGGCTGTGGTGCTATATCTACCCCTACAATTTCACAATCAATATTATTCAACTCACAAGCTTGTTTATATCCAACAGACGCACCACCAACCCCACAAAAAAGGTCTAATATTTTCATTTTTTTAGCGTAATAAATTGTTGTGGGATAATCCAATACCCATTTAGAGAACTACCATAAATTTTACAACAATCTTTTATGATTGTTTTTACAAATTTACACCCTACTACTCGCCCATCAGGGGCTTTATATTTGCGTTTCGTTAGAACGCAAACAGACAAATCATTCCCCAATAAATCAACTAAAAAAGGTTGTCCATACTGAATTACTTTATTTAATGGCGTTGTTGGTTCGTATTTTAAACAATAATCTATTTTATCGCCCTCCGCTAAAAGCGGGTTTTCAGGCTTATAAAACGTTGTTTCAATATCTTTTTTAGACAAGCCTTCCAAAAAGTTTTGGAGGGCTTCGTAATCAATGATATATTTCATAAAATTTAATTTTTTTGTGGTGTTTATTGAAAAATTTATAAAAAAACCATTTCTTTTACAAAATTAAGGTTGCTTACAAAGCTATTCGCTTGCTTTGTAATGTCGTACAAACAAGCGTGCAAATTTCCATGGTTCCACAAAATAAATGCTTGTAAATCAGTTATTTTGATGTTTGAGGGCGAAAACTGTTCGCACTCAAACGTTTCCTTATTTTGCTCATACAACTCATACACAAGGGCTTTCTCCACGATTTCAATATTTTTGTTTTGCATGCAATCAGCCATCGCCTCTTGCAACATCAATACTTGCACAGGACTTAGCCTGTGTTTGGTGGTTTTTAGCATCTTGGTTTTTTGTAATTTTTGCCCAAGTCTTTCAAAAATTCTTTTGAAAAACTGTTTTCCTCTGTTTTTACAGGCGTTTCCGCAGGTATAGGAAACACCCAACCAATATTCCAATCTGTGCCAAAATGCGTATGTAATGCGTTTCTTAATGCAATCAAAGTACTTTCGGTATTTTCTACACTTTTGTATTCTGCCTCATTTGTGAAGATTATAACCGCTTTAATGTCGTAATCAACACTCTGGAGGCACATATTGCCAATTTTTGATATTTCCTCATCAAAAGCCTTTTGGGTACCTGTAAGGGTTTTTGTGAAATTTTCTGCTTCTGTTACCGTTTTAGGGGCTTTTTTTTCAGGTATTGCCTTTTTTTCCAATTTGAGCCATTCCAAAATCTTTTCTCCCCAACCCTTTTTGTTTAGGCGTTTTTTGGCGTGTTCTTCAATATTTGTGTGTTTTTTGATGAAATTGTCCGCAAACTCGGAAAAATCTTTGTTTGGGTGCATTTCCTCGCAAAACGCAGTGAATTTGGCTTTATCCGCATACTCGCTGTGTGCAAAGGTGTGAAAATTACTTTGTTCTTTTGTTTTTGGTTTTATACGAACACCGCCCCCCTCTCCTTTTTCTGTGTCGGTGCTGGCTTGTATTGGGTTAGATGTAGGGCTGTTTTCCTTTTCAAAAATTTTTTCTTGTGAGGGTGGGCTGTTTTCCTCTCTCTCTTTTTTAAGATTTTTATCTTTTTTAATACTCTTTATATTCTTTATATTAGTGAAAGTAGTGGGAATATTGTGGGAATCTTGAAGGAAAGTAGTGAGAAAGTTGGAGGAAAAAATAAGCAAAAAAAGTCGTTTCTTTGCGTTATTTACGCCTTTTTTCCATTCTAAAAGATTGTATTTTTTTAATAATTCGCAATCAGTTTCATATTGTTTTGCGTTTTTGTATCCTACCTTATCTATCATTTCTTGGCGGGGGAAATATACGCTTATAGATTGGTTGCTGTTACACCTGTCTGTGAGGATTCTAATGAGTTTGTAGGCGGTAGCGGGCATTCCTCCTCTCCCCTTTGGGTCATCTTCGTTGGCATGGTCAAGTTGGGTGCTTTGGTAATACATCAATCCTGCAAAATTTGCCCTCCAAAATTCAGGGTTTTTGCAAGGTTCTGGTATTTGTATTTTTTGAGGTTGGTTTTGATTTTTCATAGTTTTATAGTGGTGTGATAAGGTTTTCTACTTTTTCTTTTAGTGTAAAAATAAATCTTTCAATGATTTCGTGCTTTTGTTTTTGTGTGAGGTTAAATTGATTATCTGCGACCACAAATATAAAACTGTGTTCAGCATTTTGCAGAAAATCATAAAATTCTTCTAATTCTTGTTGTTTATCCATGTTAAATTAGGTTTGAGTTTTTATAGTTTTATCGTGGTGTGTGTGGTGTAGTATTCTTTGCACATTTCTTTTAGTTTGTCATATTTTCCTTTTTGTTGGGCATATTCTATAAATTGCCTGTGGTACTTGGGTATTCGGTTTAAGAGGATTGTTAATTGCTTTTGGGTTAATGGGTTGTTTTGCAAGTGAAAGCTGGTAAGTAAATCATGGTCAAATGGTATAAAGCCATTTTTCCGTTCTTGTCCTTCTTCCTCTTTCATGTTGTTGTCATACACAATTTTTAGGCAACTCAATGCCCAATGTTTGTCTATGCTCAACTTCATCATCACAAATTTTTTTAGTGTTTCTTGTTCTCTTTTCCGTATCATATTGGCTGTTTCTAAATGTTGGGGTATTTTTCCTCCTGTGAGGATAAAATTTTTTTTTATTTTTTTTATTTCCGCATGAGGAAGTTTTGAAATTTTTGCCAAAATCCTTTTTGGAATAATATAATCTCCATTCAAAATTTTACACCTAAATTCAAAATCTCCAGATGAAAATTTATTCAAGTTTTCAAGGAATTGGTTATCTGTTTTAATAGACATCTCTTAATTGTAATTGTTGGTCAGTCTTGTGGGTATCGCTCCCACTCCCACGCTTTGGCATGGTTACGCATCAATGCGAAAACTGATTTGCCTCCTAACCCCAAAGGGGGAATTTATAGAAAGCGTTTTTTTATACTTTTTCACGTTCTTGTTGGTCATAAATTTTTGCTAAAACTTCATCAATTTGGTCAGCTATGTGTTCCAAATCTTTTGTTTTTTCTCTGCGTTTTTCATGCAAATCAGTAAGGATTTTATACAGTTTTTCCATTTCGGGGGATTGTTCCATAGTTTTGGTTTTTAGCAGTTAGGGTTTTGGTTTTTTTTGTATTCCATGAAAAAATTAAGACCAGTGCCATCTAAAATAAATGTCCTAAGTTTGGTTACTTGTTCTTCATTATCCGTCAATTCTTCTAATTGTTCGGTAATCGTTTCAAATGCCTTAGTAAAAATATCTAAGAATTTTTCAGTAAGTTGTTTTTTCTCTTGAGGTGAGTATTCCATAGTTTTCATATTTTTTAGTAGGTTATTTGCATTATTTCAAAGTGAAATTTGCCTATTCTGTCCCTTTTGTTTTCGTATTTTTTGCCCAAATTGATTACTCGGTATTGCATGTTTTTTTCCCAATTTTGGGCTTTATAGTAGAGCGAACTATGTCCTGTACAAGGGATTTTGAATAGTGTGTCATCAATACCCTCTAATTTTACCACAATGGATGGGTTTGATTGGGGTAATTCTTTGATGCGGATAAATTCAAACCTGTAAGGTTTATTTACCTCCAACACCAAAGGTTTAAGCGGTTGATTATTTCCCTCGTGTTTGTCTTTGATGTCCCATAGTTTTTGGCTTAGTGTTTCTGCCCATTCCGCCACCTCCTCCATGTTTTCTTTGTTGTTGAGCCAATTATTAAAATGTGAAATCATTTGTTTGTTTAACTCGGTGTGATAATCAGTAAAATGTTTAGTTATATGCACTTCCACAACTTCTTGTATATCAGTAGGTAAAATTGGTGTTTGGGGTTTTTCTATCAATTCTTTTGACTCTACTAACTCCACCACCTTGAAATCACAAGAACCATATTTACCGCCAGAAAAACCCAAATTGGTTATTTGGTAGTTTTTACCTTTCTCAAATCTAAAATGTTGAAATTGGGCGTATGAATAATGTTTGTGGCTACTGCTACAATAATCATATACAAATATGCTTTTTTGGAAACTTTTAATTATTTTTACTTTTATGGGCATATTTACACCAATGGGCGTAGTTGGAAAGTTTGAAATAATATTTTTGTTCAAATTTTCTAATTCCAAAAAATTAAACTCTAATGAGTTGATTTTTCTTTTTAAATGCTCAATGGTAAAATCTGCTTCAAATGGGTGTGTTAGTTCCATAGTTTTATTTTATTAGGTATATTTTAAATTTTTCTTCAATATAGCTTGAAATTTCTTTTTGGGTGTCAAATAATATAATTTTTGGTTTTTTGTTGGTTTCTAAGTACGTGATTACCATTGCAAAAGGGTCGTGTTGTGGCTTATGAACTACAATTTCTACATACTCCTTTTTGCGGGCGATAGCTAATATTTTGGGCTTTTTTTTGGTAGTTTCCATGAGCGGTTTTGGGTGGTTTTGAGGTGTGAAAAGTTGAACATTCAACTTTTTGAAAGTTGGAAAGTTGAATGTTCAACTTTTTGAGTAAGTTTTATTAGATTTTCCCATTCAAAACTTTACTCACAAGGCTTTTACTTTTATTTACCATTTTCGCAATTTTTGCATCTTTTATGTCTGGGTTTTCAGCTTTCAGTCTAAAAATCTCTTTTTTTACTTCCTCGTTTGCCTTCCCACTATAAGGGGATTTTGTACTAAAAGAAAAAAGGGGTTGCGTTTTTTGGTTGAGTTTTTGGAGTTCAGGGATATTTTTCATTATTTCTTCTATCGTTTTGTCTTCCTTATTTTCTTTGGGGGGGGTATCTTTGGTCAATTTATAGCGTGTAGCTTTGGCAAATTTTTCTATTTTTTGGGTGGGGATGGCAAATTTGGGGATGGCAGATTTTTTTAGTTTTTGGGTGGGGATGGTTTTATATGATTGGTCAGCAATGGGGGAGGGGAGGAGTGTTTGTAATGTTTCGTGATGAATATTGGCTAACATGCCCAAATAAAAGAAAGCAAAAGCACTATAAATGGCAATAAACAAAATTAAAAAAACTATAATTGCGTCTTCAGACACACTAATAAGCTTCTGTAACTTATCTCGGATAAGTGATAAGGCAATAAATGCACCCTCAAAACCACAGAATAGCATTTTTACGTTCATATTTTTTATTTGAAATATGATGATTGATGTCGTTAGAGCGAAAAAAAACGCATCAATGTGAGAAATGACTATCCTCAACCATAACCAATAAACAAATTTTTCATTTTCCCCGCTGTTATGAGGATTGGTTGAATAGATAATACTTTGATAATTGGTAAATAAAAATATAATACCAATACATAGAGTAAAAACCACCACGCCTTCTCCTTTGAAAAAAGAAATAATTGGGTTGCTTTTTTTTTGGTTTAATGTTTGTTTTTTTAATGGTAATTCCATATTTTTGTAGCAGATAAAAGTTTTTTAGTGGAATAAAAAATTAAATAATAAAAAAATGTTTTTTTTTACCACGCTTGCACTTGGGGTGCTGGCGTGGTTATTTTTTATGATTGCATTAAGCTTAAAAGTGGTATTGCCTTTGCCTCAAGCCTATTTTGTTGTTCTATACCTCGTTGGGCAATTTCCTTTGCAAAAAACGTTTTGAGTTTCTGCCATTCAGCTTCATCACAAAAGCCTAACACAAATGAATATGTGTGTTCTTTAAAATTTTTTGCTGGGGTTGGTTTCCATTGCAGATAATAGTAATCGTTTTCCTTTTCTTCGGGGTTGAATATTTTTACAAATAATTCTTTCATTTTTTCAAAATCATATTTTAATGATTTGGTTTCGCACCTGTCAATAGCATAGAACAATTCTCTTGCTATGGTTTTCAGTTCTTGGGCGGTGGGGGTTGTGTGTATGTCTGACATAAAAATTTGGGGGGTTGTTTGTGAAAAGGTTAGTTTTTAGTGATTAACGATAGTGAATAAAAATTGATGACTTGTTGTTCTTCCTCCAACGTAAGGCATTTTACAAAGCCTTTGATGTCGTAAAAACTGCTTTTTAAATCGTCTAAAAGTTCTTGTATGCGTTCTTTGCCAAGCCCTTTAAAAACCGCATTTATGAGCGGTATTAAATATGTGTTTGGTCTTAAAAAACTAAAATTATCACTAACGATAGAGTTTAGTTGTTGCTCAAAATAATCAAGCATATTTTGGTTTATATTTTTTTCAAAAAAAACCATTGAAACATTTGGATTATATCCAAATTTTTTATTAGTTTGCATAAAAATTTGACTAATTTTTAATTTTAAAACAAAAAAGATATTGAAAGTATCTTTTTTGTTTTTTTTGTTTTAGGGCAATATTGCCAATTCTTCATATTTTTTGTTAAGAATTTCGTGGTTTTGGGGCGAATCGTAATAGGATTGGCAATAATACGCCCGATTTTGGAGGTAGTTTATGGCTCCACACAAACAAGCAAATTTTATGGGCGTTTGAATAGTTGGGGGAATGAGCGTATAAACTTTATAGCTTTTTTCGTTGTTTTCAAACACAAAAAACACAAATCCAAAGCTATTTCGGTAAGGAAATTTGTTTCTTTCAAATTCAATTTTTTGTTGCAAAATATCTATTGTCGCATTTAAAAGCCCTATATGATAATCGTCTTTTTTCTTTAAAGCTACTTTATACCTTTCTTGGGCATCAAATAACTCTGCTTTCGTTTGTTCCAAAGTGTCAGACATATTAAATTATTATGTGTTTATTTTATACCCTTACAGGTTGTTGGATAAATTCTTCCAAATAATTTTGTTGCAACATATTGTCGTACCAAGATTTTTGGCGTAGTATTTCCCGTAAAATAGGGATTAACCATTGTCCCTTTGAAGAACTTTGAGCGTATTTTTTTTTAGTTTCTTCAAAAAATTCTTCTATTTCTCTTATAGCGTTTATTCGGTTGGTATTGGTCATTTCGTCAGCCATATTTATAGGAATCAGCATAATTATTAAAGGTTGTTTTTGGGTTAAAATTTTTAAAAGTGAAAACTTGAGTAAAAGAACTTTCTGCGAAATTTTCGCAAGTGATACTAAAACAAAACATAATTCTGTTTTTAGTAAAAAATACAAAATATTATTCTTTAAAATAGTTGTTTTTATTAAATAAATTTTGTATATTTGTAATGTCATTGAGGCAAAGAATGTAAAAAATAATCGTGTTCGCTTGCTACCCTTTGGCGTGCAGATGACTTGATTTTATTTTATTATGCGAAATACACTCGCAAAAGGAAACACAAATCAAACGCCTAATATCAACCTTGATTTATTTGGGTTCAATGTAAAAATTGAAGACAATGCTATCAAAGGTGGATTATACTTGGCTGGTGCAATCACTTGCACCATACTTGCGTATAGATGTTTTAGTAAAGTGTAAATCCTGTAAGTAAAAAAACTCGGTTTCCCCCTCTCTTATATTGCAAATAGGAGAGGGTTTTTTTTACAATCTTATACCTCAAAGAACTTTTTGCGAAAACCTCGCAATGGATAGGTGCAAACACGCAGATTTGCACCATTTATTTTTTTATGGAGTGGTCAGACTGCAATAGGGGGTTGGATTTTAGCCTCTTTTAGATTAGCCAATTCTAATTTATGACACAATTCACTAATGGCGTTTTTTACAATTTTCACACCATCAAAAGTATCAAAATGAGAAGATAATTGTATCAATCTTTCTCTATCTGGTTTAGATAATTCAAACTTGATATGTTTTATTTTGTGCAGATTATTTATATTTTTTCCCATACAGATTACAATTTTTTATATTATTTTTTGTTTTATAATTACTTAAAAGTAACTTTGTAGTGTAATAGCAAGTAACTTTATAGTGCAATGTTAAAGTTAATAATTTACAAATGCAAATTTTTATTTACAAAATAACACTTTTTTTGACTTTTTTTAAATTTTATATGAAAATATCAGAACAAGCCCTTAGAAATGCACTTTTTGAAAAAAAAATGACAATAATAAAACTATGTGAAATAGTTGGCATAAGCAGGCAGGGACTTAAATTGATGCTTGCAAAAGGTGAAATGAAAGATGATACAGCAGAAAAGATTATAAATACTTTAAATATTTCTGCTGAAACTTTACAAAATAACACCCAAAAGGCAACTTATAGTCAAAATGACCACAAGTTAGAGATTGCGGTTGAGAGTGGTTTTTTGGGTGGGAATGAGAGCAAAAGCGATGGTTTCGTACCTATAAAGGTGTATGAGGAGGCTATGCAAGAGTGGAAAGCGGAGAAGGCTTTTTATATGCGAACTATTGACAACTTGTCAAAGCATTAGGGCAACCGCAGTAGTGCTTAGGATTGGGCAATGAGAGAAAAAAAAAGTATTTTTTTTTGTTTTTTGCTTAATCCTATGTGGTTGCCTATTTTGGGTGTAATAGCCCTTTAAGCACTTTTTTTGGAGTTAGAAAAAAAAACGTTAATTTTGTAGAAAATTTTTCTAAAAAATAAAACATTAAAAATAAAATACAGCACATGAAATTTTTTATTGATACTGCCAACCTCAAAGAAATCCAAGAGGCTTATGATTTGGGCGTTTTGGACGGTGTAACCACCAATCCCTCTCTCATGGCAAAGGAAGGCATTAAAGGCAAAAACAACATTTTCAAACACTACGCAAATATTTGCGAAATCGTGAAAGATGGTGATGTAAGTGCGGAAGTAATTGCCACAACCTACGAAGAAATGATACGAGAAGGCGAAGAATTGGCAGATATTCACGAGAATATCGTGGTGAAAGTACCTATGATAAAAGATGGCGTAAAAGCTATTAAATATTTTTATGATAAAGATATTCGCACCAATTGCACACTTGTATTTTCAGCAGGACAAGCATTGCTCGCAGCCAAAGCTGGTGCAAGTTATGTATCGCCTTTTGTAGGACGTTTAGATGATGTAAGTACTGATGGTTTGCAACTGATTGAGCAAATTGTGGATATTTATAGCAACTACAATTTTGATACAGAAGTGCTTGCAGCATCTGTACGCCACCCAATGCACCTCATCAAATGTGCTGAACTTGGGGCTGATGTGGTTACATGTCCTTTGAGCGTGATTACAAGCCTACTCAATCACCCTTTGACAGATAGTGGTTTGGCTAAATTTTTGTCAGATTATCAAAAATCACAAGCGTAAATTATGCTTGATTTTTAATTATTTTTTTACGAAAAGGAATTTAGTTTGAAGCTAAATTCCTTTTTTAGTTTTCCAATTAAACAAACTTAAAGATAAAAGATTTATTCGCTGGATAATTCCCTGCCAACATTTCTTGAAAAGTATCTTGAAAAACATCTAAATTTTGGGTTGCTTCTATCTCAATAATTGGGTTATATCTTAGTGCAAAATTTTGCCAAGCGTCAGCAATATTTTGATGAAAAGCTGTATTTCCGATGGTTTGAGCAAGTTTTTGGGCGTATGTAGGAGCAAAGAAAAATTTACCTTTTTTTAGGTTTTCACTTCCATCTCCCTCTTTCTGTCCATCGTCCCAATGCGAAGCACCAACCAAACAATTATAGCCTAAATTTTCGCCCAAGTGATGTTGCAATGCTTGGTGTAGGTTTTGGTTACCTGCAAAATCCACAATCGTTGTTTTGTATTGGGGAATTTGTGAACATTCATCATACATAAACACATTATCATACAAGCCTAATCTTCGCACAAAAGCTACATTTTTCTCAGAAGTAAGGGCAATAATTTCGGGAAATTGCAACGAATTATCTGTATTTTGTGCTAATAATGTTTTGCGTTCTTGCAATAGAAATGCCAACGCAAAAGCGGTTTTGCTTGACGCACTTGTAAGGATAATTTGGGTAGCTTCAAAAAAATTATTTTCTGCCAAAAAAATATCCAACAAAAAAGATGTGGTAAAAAGTGGGCGAAAAATTGCCTGAAAATCCTCTGTTTCACACATATAGAGCAAATCATGGGCAGAATTAGCATAAAAATTATAAACCGCAGGCAATGAAGTTCTGTGTGTGCTAACGTCAAAAAAACCACTTGGCGAAACTTTTTCTGCTTTTACTTTTAAAAAATCAGATACAGGAAAATAGCCATAAAAATACTCATCTACTTTCACTTGTGCGTGTTTAGATTGCACCACTTTGGCAAACCCCCAAGCAGGAATTTTACCAAAATCTGAATTTTTTGAATACGGAAAAAAATTCCAATACCCAAGTTTATCGCCTGTAATGGCATAAGAAACATTGTTGGCGGTAAAAGAAATTTTATGAATTTGAAATAAAATTTCGTTTTCTTGTAGGGTGTCTTGTAATATTTCTTCTTCTCCTATTGTAGTTTCCCAAGAACTTTCTTTGGGATTTTTTTTATTTGTAATAAAATTATACATATTTTTTTAGTAAAAATTTTTTGGTGAAATTATAGGTAAAATCAAAGAAAAACGACATGTGATTTTTTAATTAAAAAACACATGATTAAAAAAATTATTCCACAACTTGTGCTTTTTTCAATACCCAACTAATAGAGCCAAAGGCTTTTGGAAGAATATCTTTAAGTTGTGTTTGCGTATAAAATCCAATATTTTCAATATCTTCTTCCACTTGTGGCACGGGGACAGCTTTATGGTCGCAAAGCATTTTGTACCATTTAGTTTGTTTGAGATAATGTAGGTTATGGCTTTTGTAATAATGCCAAGTTGTGGCTACTTTATGTTGTAATTGGCAATGCAAGCCTGTTTCTTCAGCTACTTCTCTTACTGCGGTTTGCTCAAAAGTTTCATTTTCGTCCATTTTTCCTTTGGGCAAATCCCACATATTCCTGCGATAAATGAGTAAAGTTTTGGCATTTTCTGTTGTTTGTTTAGTTTCATGTTGTTGCATAATTACACCACCACCAGCTTTTATATGCACAAATTTTTGCATAAGAAATTTTTTCAGTGTGATTAAATTTTCAGTACTTACGCTGATTCTTTGAATGTGATTTTTTTGTTCAATTAGAAAAAAAATCAACTCTAATAATTTGGTTTCAGAAGGATTTTTTATAAGGCTGTTATCTTTCAAATACAATAAATCCAAAGGCTGAAACTTCAAATCAATTACTTCCGCATATTGTTGTTCTTCTCCTATTTTGGCGGGTTTGTTGAGTGTAAGATGTGTGTTTTGTATAAATATTTGCATGAAAATTATGGATAAAAATTTATGAATATTATTTATTTTAACAAAATCAAATACTAATGTTAAATAATCACTTTAAAATGATGTTGTTAAAATTTGATTATCAATGTTTTTATTTTTGCATGTAGTAAAGGTAGTTGGAATTTATCTATTTTGCAAATATTGTTCAAAGTTCAAAAGTTTAAAGTTCAAAAGTTCAAAAGTTCAAAGTTCAAAGTTCAAAGTTCAAAAGTTTAAAGTTCAAAGTTCAAAGTTCAAAAGTTCAAAGTTCAAAGTTCAAAAGTTTAAAGTTCAAAAGGTCAAAATTCAAAAGGGGTTATGAGATTTTTATTTTTTTTTTTTTATTTTTTTAGAAAACATAAGTTTTTTTTGAAAAAAAAAATTATTATTGCATAAAAATATTCCATAAAAAAATATACGACATTATAAAATCATAAAAAATAAAAAAAGCCAATAAAACTTCATAGAAAAATTACAACAACATTGTAAAAACAAAAAACATGAAAACAAAAATTTTTACCCTTGCACTCATTCCTGTTATCATACTGTTGTTTGCTTTGACGGTATACAGTGTATATGAGCCTATCAACAGAGCAAATTATATTGTATCACAAAAAAATGCAATTATTGCAAAACTCAAATTTATCCGCTCATTGCAAATTGCCTATCAAGGCGTAAAAGGTGAGTATGCAGGAAAATGGGCTAAACTTATTAATTTTGCTGAAAATGGCGTTATTCCTATTATTCAAACACGTGATATTCCAATCCCTGGCAAAGATGGACAATACCGTACAGTACGTGATACAATAGGTTCAGTGAGCGTAAAAGACTCTATTTTGAACAAATTCCCACAATACAACATCAAAGAATTGGCACTTATCCCAAATATGGGTGATAGGCAATTTGCATTGGAAGCTAAAACTATCACAATTGGCTCTTCAAAAACCAGAGTAAGTGTATTTGAAGTAAAAGACATCTATCCTATTGACCCTATGAGAGGCGCGCAATTCAACGAAAAAGGAGAACCTTATTCTACTATCGCACTCGAAGCACTTTATGAGCCAAAACTAAAAGCACTCAGAGATACCGCAGCGATATACAAAACGATTGAGTACATCTATAAAAATTCTGAAAAACTCATCAAAGATACAGAAGAACGTATCGCAGTCATCAACAAAGAATTGAACGGAGATAAAAAAGAAGAAAAAGAACCAAAAAAAGGCAAAGAGGACGAAAAAGACGGTGAAAAAGGTGATAAACAAACCCAACTCAGAGCTGAATTGCAAGAATTGGAAAAAAATCTTGTTGCATACAAAAAACCAGCCTCAAAAGAAGAAGCTGAAAAAGCAGGCAAAAAAGCTGAAGAACTTAGTAAATTCATCAATCTGTATGACCTTCGTCTCAAAATGATTAAAGACCAACCGCTACGCATTGGCTCTCTTGATGACGTAACAACAGAAGGTAACTGGGAATAATACCAAATAAATTAGTAATCAGTTTTTTCAGTTATTGGTTCAAAACTAAATAACTAAAAAAACTGATTATTGAATTACCTAAAAAAACTAAATAAATCTACGAAGTAGGAATTTCCAGCAAAACCCTTGTGCCTGATGCTTCACCTGTAGGCGTATAAAGGTCTTTAATTTGCAAAATAATCGTATCTTTCCTGCCATAATTTAATAATTCTAAGCGTTTTTGGGTGGCACTTGTAGCAAAAGATGTATGTTGATTGAGGCGATTACGTTTGTATTCTGCAGATTTTTCTCTGCCTACACCATTGTCCTCTATTTCACACAAAACGTGTTTTTTTCGTTCATCAAAATAAAATTTTATCCACAATACCCTATCTGTTTTTTTGTGCAATAACCCATGTTTTAGGGCATTTTCTATATAAGGCTGTAAAAGCATTGGCGGAATATAAAGTGTATCTGTATTTACATTTTCTGGCAATTCTATATAATATTGCAATTCTTCAAAACGTACTTTTTCCAATTCCAAATACAAATTTAGGAGCTTGATTTCATCAGTCAATTTTACCGTTTTTTGGTTTGACATATCCAATGTGATACGCATGAGGTCTGCAAATTTGCCCAAAAATTGATTAGCAAGCCTTTTTTCATTGAGCAAAATAAATTCTTGGATTGAATTTAAGGCATTAAAAATAAAATGTGGATTCATTTGTACTTTCAAAGCAGAAAGTTGGGACTCACGCAAAGATTTTTGGATTTCGCTGTTTTTTTGAAGGTTTGAAATTTGTGCTTGATAGAAATAAAAAATTATTCCAAAGAACAATAGTATCCCACCTAATATAAACCACCATTTTTGCCAAAAAGGGAATAAAATTTCTATTTGTAATAACGCAGTTGTATCACTTTCTATATCATCTTCATTGATAGCTTTTACCTGAAACTCATAATTTCCAGGCAAAAGCGAGGGATAACGTGCAAAATTATTGGCACTTTCGGTATAAATCCAAGCACTGTCTACGCCAATCATGCGATATTTATACCTAAAAATCCCTCTACTGCGATATGCCAATGCTTGAAAATCTATTTTTAGATTGTTTTCAGTATGTTTTAGGATATATTCACCCTTTAAAGCAACTTCATTTTCCCAAATTTTAAGCCCTGTAATATAAATTGGAGGGGGATTTGTATTGTAAAGCAGTTGTTTGAGGGGCAATCGAAAAATCCCTTTCATAGATGTAACCCATAATTGCTGACTTTTCACAATAATTCCTGTAATTTCGTTGGACATGATGCCATCTTGCCTATCATACAAGCGTGTGCGAAGGGTTTTTGGCTCAAAATAAACAATGCCTTTATCCGTTCCGAGCCAAATATGCTTTGCATCTGTCCCAATACACCTCACAAAATCACTTGGCATATTTTGGAGATTTTTTTTGGTATATTGTGCTTGGAATTTTCCCTCAAAAAATTTAAAAAAACCTTGTTCTACCGTTCCTATCCACAATGTGCTGTCTTGTGTTTGGGTAAAACAGCGTGCCAAAATTGGGGTATTTTCTTGGGTAAAAACTTGGGTTTCTTTGCCATTTTCATACATAAAAAGCCCGTCTGCATACGCCACCCAAAATCTATTGTGTTCTGCCCACACCGCTCTTGACCGATTTTGCCTCAAATGTAATACATGGTTAACTTCTACCTTTTCTTCTTGGTTGATAATAGCGTTTATAGGAAATTTTTTGCTAATTTCTTTATCATTAAAAAAATTTTTGAGTGGTATTTCGCGACCAAAAATATTATTTTCAATACTAATAACATTTGCCTCGTTTGAATTAGCACTTACGATATTATTTTTAAAAATTGTATAGCTTTTTGGACTGATACCTAAACACCTAAATTGTGGTTCAGGGTTATTTTTATTAAAAATATAGGTGTAAGTGCAACCAACATACAATTTTTTAGTTTTGCGGTCATAACACAGTGCTTCTATGTCTTTTTCTCTGTGTGTGTCATAATGATACAAAACTTTGTGTTTTTTGGTGTCAAAGTATGCTATTTTCCCATTATTCAACCCCAAAAAAAGATTTCCTTCTTCATCAGTAGTCATGCAATTTATATTATTTTCGGTCAGGTCAGTATTTGTATTATTAAAATGTAAAACTTGCTTGTTGGGCAATACATATACACCATTTTTAAGTGTGGAAATCCACGTATTGCCTTCTCTATCCAAAAAAACATCAGAAATAGAGATTTTTGGCAAAATACACAAGTCTTGATGTAAAGGTTTGAGATTTTTGTCAAAAGCATAAACACCTGCAAAAGTACAAATCCAAAAATTACCTTCTTTATCACATCTACCAAATAAAATTTGTTTATTTTCGGTTCCACAATTAAAAATTTTGAAAGAATTGCCCACCTTTTTATAAATTTTATTTTTGTTGCGGTTTGTAAAAAAAACATTGTCTGGTGTAACAGTAATGAGGTTGAAATTTATTATTTTTTGAGGTAGTTCGAAATAATTTTGTGTGTTGTCTTGTATAAATAAAATACCACCATTATAAATCGTCCATATACCTTTTCTATAAAAATCTGTTTCTACAAATGAAAAATATATGGGTTCTGAGTTACTTATTTTTTGAGCATTTTTAAATTTGAAACCCAAATTTTTCTTGGTTTTAAGGCTATATTTATGTAAACCTTCGCAAGCAATCCAGAGATTATCTTCATGGTCAATTGTATAAGAGAAATTATTTTTAATATTCAATTCTTTAATAAAATCAGCTTCATAAATAATATCGTCTTTGATATAAAATAATTGCCCTGAAAAATTCGCAAACCAAATATTGCCTTCGCTATCCCCCTGAATATACGACATGGCACGCCCGTGTGCAGTAGTTGGGCGAAATGATTTGTAGTTTTTGCCATCAAATTGGAACAATCCCATTTCTGTTCCAAACCAAATAAACCCCTTAAAATCCTGAAAAATATCATAAACCGTAAGACTTGGTAAGCCTTCTTCGTCAGTAATATGCCACATAGCAGGTTGCTGGGCATATATAAAGGTTTTTGAGACAAAAAATAAAAAAATTAAGATAAAATAAAAATTAAACGAAAAAAGGGCTTTTTTGTAGAAATTCATAAAAAATAGTAGATTACCTGAAAGTATAATAGAATTTTAGTGCCAAAAATCGTTAAAATAATTGTAAAATAAGTTTTGTATTTTTGCATAAAAATTTAATACCTAACATTATGTTCAAAATGAATGTCATATTTAAAAATTCTTATAAAAAACTATTTTTTAATGCCTTTTTCGCATTATGCAGTTTGGTGTTTTTTGCAAATTGTACCACCGAAAAAAAATCTGATTTGTCTGGGAAATTAGATACTTTAAATTTTGCTACGCCAAAAATCAATACTGAAAAGGAAGAAAAAAATCCAAAATTAGCAAAAATTGACACCAATAAATTTGATTTTTTAGGAAAATTTCACCAAAAAAGAGCAAGATTTTATTTGGATAAAAAATACGGTTTTTTGGATACAACTTATACTATTGTGATTGACAATGTATATGATGAAGCAGATGACTTTTCGCCAAAAATCAACATCACAAGGGTAAAAAAAGGTGATTTTTATGGCATTATTGATACGATTGGGCGTGTAGTTGTACCTTTCAAATATAAGCAAATAGGCAGTTGCAAGGATAGTTTGATTTTGTTTTTTGCAGAAGAAAAATACGGTTTTTTCAATAAAAAAGGCAAAGATATTTTACCACCTACTTATAATTGGGCGAGTAATTTGGTGAATGGTTATGCAAGGGTAAATTTTATGAAAAAATGGACTTTTATCAACCGCAAAGGCTCAGAACTTGCACAACCACAGTTTGCAGGTGCAAGAGATTTTTCAGAACACCTCGCAGGTGTATTTCAAGGGCAAAAATGGGGCTTTATAGATACAACAGGACGTTTGGTTATTGGGTTTGAGTTTGATAAAATTTTGTCCGATTTTGAAAAAGGAAAAGCAAAAGTAGAAAAAAATAACCAAGTTTTTTTGATTGATAAAAAAGGAAAAAAAACTAATTAGAGAAAAGACTTACCAAATTTTTTAAATTTGGTAAGTCTTATACAAGAAAGCAAAGGAAACTTTACTACTAAAAAAACTATTTATTTTACAAATTTTTCAAAAAATCCACCAACAAACGCATCCCAAAAGCGGTAGCACTGCGGTCTTTGCTAAAATCTCCAGCTTGCAATACCATACCCGCCATATCAATATGCGCCCAATTAGGGTGTTTTTCGGTAAAAACCTCAATAAATTTGGCAGCAGCAATCCCTCCATTGATAGGTTTTCCACTAAAATTACGTACATCAGCCACATCACTACTTATATCATCTTTGTAATCATCCCAAAGTGGCATTTGCCAGAGTTTTTCGCCTGTATTTTGCCCCGATTCTAATAATTTTCTTGCTAAATCTTCGTCATTGCAAAATAATGCCCCTGCATTATACCCCAAAGCCAATATTGTATTGCCTGTCAAAGTCGCCATATCTATCAAAATATCAGGTTTAAAGTTACGATTTGCATAGCAAACGCCATCAGCAAGCACCACACGCCCCTCTGCGTCTGTATCAATCATTTCAATCGTTTTGCCAGAATAAGACGAAAACACATCACTTGGCAATGTTGCCCCTGCCCCAATATTGTTTTCTGCCACACACATTACGCCTATCACCTCAATATTCAATCCCAAACGTGCGACAAGTTCAATCGCTCCCATCATACCGCCTGCGCCCCCCATATCACTTTTCATAAAGTGCATATTTTGGTTATCTTTTATGGAGATTCCGCCCATATCAAAGGTAATTCCTTTGCCTACAAAAGCCACTTTTTTAGGATTTGTTGCATTTTTTGGAACATAATGCATGAGGATAAGGCAAGGGTCATGCTGACTGCCTTTGCCTATGGCAAGGAGTGCGTGCAAACCTTGTTCTTTGAGTGCTTTTTTATCCAAAACATCCACCTTATAACCATGTTCTTTGCCCGAATTTATTGCCCAATTCGCCAAATACTGTGGTGTTTTGATATTGGCAGGTTGATTTACAAGGTTCATGGCTTCCATTTGTGCAAAAGCGGTTTGTATGCCTTCAAATAGCCTTTTTTCTGCAATATTTCTATCATTTTCACCCAGAAATATGTCAATATTTGTATTTTCTTTTTGAAAAAAATGCGGAGTTTCAGGGCTTTTATCTGTTTTATAAAGGTTGATGTTATAACCACCCAATAAAATACCATTTGCTATGCTGTCTAAAAAATTTATATCTAAATCTTGGGCATAAATACTAAGATTTTCGCCTAATTTTTGCTTTTTTGTATGGAAAAACCACCTGAAAGCGTGAATATACTGCTTGCTTTTGGCGTTTTTACCTAAACCTAAAAGATGTATTTTAGTATTTTCTGCATAGATGGTTACGCTTTCTTTAAATTCCGCTCCAAAATCCCTTGATGCGTGTTGGTTTTTGCCATAATTATAAAAAATTTCATCTAAAAAGCCTTCATAACCCTTTTCTTGTGGAATTGGGATAATAATTTCAGTCAGTGAAACATCTATTTGTCCAAATTTCAAAGAAATTTGGGGAAATTTGGTGTTGTTTGGTGTGTTGAAATCAAATGGTGTATTCATTTTTTGTTTTGGGTATAGTTTTTATTTTGCAACCACAAGATTTTAAAACCTTGTGCATTTTGTAAAAAAATAATTCCACAAAAATACGCATTTTGCCCTAAGTTTTTGGGCTTTTGAGAAATCTTTTTTAGAAAGGTAATTTTTGTAAATAGGCAAGTAGATAACATGCAAGCGTTTTGTTGCCTTATAGATAGATTTTTTTTTGTTATTTTTTTACCTTATTTTGGCATGCTTTGATATGCTAAAATATTTCTAATTTCTTTTGAACATACATATATGGATAATATAGCCAAAAAAATTCTTTTTTGTGTTTTTCTATGCTTTTATATTCCTTTGGGTGCTTTTGCACAAGGTTTGGATATACCTTTTTTATTTAAAACAGGACTAAGGACACAAGTGACTTATACGCCTATACAAGCGGATAGCAACCTAAATATGCAAATAAACCACTACCAAGTGCAAGGGATTTTTTCGCTCAAAAGTAATATAAACGCAAATTTTAGTTTGAAAAAATTTGATATTGGTATAAAACAAAATTTTCTTACCATAAACGTAGGCATGCGCGTGGTAAATATGAATTTTTCCCCCGAAAATAAAGCAAATTATTGGGCTAACCTTACACTTGGTTACACAAGTATAAAAGCAGGCATACGCAATGGTATATGGGTGCGAACTTTGCAAGTGGGTGCAGTGCAAGATGTAGAAGATTTGGGCAATACACGCCCTTTTGTATTGGGGGCAGTAGCAAAAGTTTTTATTTTGGGATTGCGAAAACAAAATATTTTTGGGCTTGGTGTTGCCTACACACCACAAGGAAGGATTTTGCCTGTGCCTATTATTGGATTTAACCGCAAACTTTCTGATAAATGGGATATGAATTTGCTTATTCCTGCCAGTATTGCATTTATTTGGAAAACAACCAATAAACTCAAAATCAGGTGTAGGCTCAACCCTAATGCTTTGCAAGTAGGAAGTAAAAATCTACCATATTTTGCCCAAAATAATACACAAAACCCTCAAATCACACAAGCTAATCGTTTGCAATATACACAATTTGAAACTAATTTGAGTATGCAATATCAACTCAATAAAAATACCCGCATTGTAGCACAAGCGGGTTATTTAATTGGTAGTAATCTTAATTTCAATGGAAATAACACCAAAATAGGCGAAATAAAACTTGGAAATGGATTTCCACAATTTACTTTTGGGTTTCATTTTAACCTTTCAGATGGATTTTTGGGTTCTCAGATGTTTATGGCAGATTAATCAGTAAAAGAAGTTATCCGTTTTTTCAGTATTCACTTTTTTTACGACAACTGAAAAAACTGATTACTATTTATTCTGCCAAAATGTTAATTTTTCCGCCTTTGTTGTACAGCATATACGTTGGTTTTTCAGGACTAATTTGAAGCGTATATTCTTTTTTATTTTGTGTATCTTGCATATTTGAAAAATCACTTTTGATAGGAGCGTCAGCTTTTATACGCCAATTTGCTTGTGTATTTTTTGGCAAAACAACATCAATGTTGCCTTGCACATTGACCAAAGAAATAATTTTTTTTGGCGCAATTTCTTTAAAAACACCTTTTATATTTCCCTTGTTGGTGTTGGCATATACTTCATTGCTTAGTTTTTCTAAGTGTATATTGCCTTCTTGTGTTTCTACTTCTACTTTTCCTTCAAAATTTTTGACTGAAATATCGCCTTTGTGATTGTTAATTTTGATATTACAATATTTGGGGATTTCTATTAAAATTAGTTTAGAAGATTGATTTTTGAGGGTAATAACCGTACCATTTATTTCGGTACTGATATTTTTAGGCAAGTTTATTTCAGTATTTTCAGTACCTTTTATGTGTAGTTCGCCTTCGGTATTTTCCATCAAAAGTTGTGTGATTTGTATATCTTGTGCCAAAATATTTGGCGAATACCCGAATAAACAAATAAAAAATAAAGACGAAAAAATGGTTTTCATGGTTTTAGAAAAGTTCAAAAGGGTCAAAGTTCAAAAGATTAAAATGATATCCTCCTTGTTTTTGGATTTGTTCTTCCTTTGGGTTTAGGGGGCTTTTATTTCAATTTTTCTGCTTGTTGTATGGTATTATTAGGCAGATTATTATTTTTTAAGAAAGATTCAATAATTTGTTTTTTGTTGGTGGGTTTATATTTTGCTATCCAATCCAGTGTAGCCATTTGCAAAGCTATTTGGCTGTATGTAGGCAACAATTCTGCTACTTTTTGGCTGATATTTTTTGCATTGCCATCTTTGTTTTGCTGTGTATTTTGGTTGGTCATTTGTTGGTCTAATGCTTGTATTGCCCAAAGTTTGACGTGTATATTTTGGTCTTTTTCCAATAATTGTAACAATTCACCTGAAGTAGCTTGTGCTTCATTTATTCTTGTTAATTTTTCGCTTGTAGAAGGTTGTTTGACAATGTATGTATTTTTAGTTTCCATATTCATTACTTCACCGCTCATTGCTACAACATTTTTATTATTGTAAGTGCTAAATGAGCCACTTACGCCTTCTTGCATAAAAGCGTCTTCTTGAGTATTACGCATACGGGCTATATTTTTTTTCGTGATTTGCCTATTATGTATTGTTACATTTTGCATTTCTTCGCTTGTTAAACGCTCACCTTTTACTTTATTTTGACTTCGTATACCATGTTGTTCAGGGGCGATACCTGCATTATAGTCGTTGATATTTCCTTTTCCTTGTGTTATTGGGTTTATATTAGCAAGATTTTCTTGTTTTTTGCTTACGTTTTCAATATTTGGGTTTTTACTTTCAGAAGATTTTTCTGTTGTTTGTGCTACTTCTTCTGTTTGAGTTGCAGATGTTTCTTTTGCTTTTTTTAGGCTTGGTTTTGTTTCCATTGCCATTTGTTCTTTCATTTCCCCGTTGTTGTTTAGTATTTGCCAGCTTATGCCAAAACCCACCAAAAGCATACAAGCGATACCTACTGCAGTAGTCCATTTACGCATTGCAGTTGGGAGTTTTGCCATAGTAGGTGTTGATGTTTCTGCTTTGGGGCGTGAGGCAATAGTTTGTGTTTTGGCTTGCTCCTGTGCGAGCATGGCATAAAATCCGATACTAAGTTGTGGCGAAGGGGCAACAAGAGGCATATCATCTAAAAAATCAGCAGTTTCTTTCAACTCATCTAATTCTTTTTGAAAATCTGGATTTTTTTGTAAATATGCTTTTATTCTATAATTTATTTCTTCGGGAACTTCTATATTTTGGGCATAATCCAAGAGATAAGGCTCAATTTCGTTATATGTGATATTCATGATTATTTTTTGATTGAAAGTAACTTAATTGGTTTTATTAAAAAAAATGGCTATTGGGTAAATGATTTGTTGGTAATTTGTAAATGATTTATTGTATAACATAAAAACACGTATTTTTTTGATTTGTTGTTTTTTGATTTTTAGACTTTTACCATTTTGTGCATGATTTCTTTGAGTGCTTGCAATGCACGATGCACACGCACACGTGCAAGATTTTCGGTAATTTGTAGTGTTTCAGCGATAAGTTTGTATTCCATTTCTTCAAGTTGGCTCAGGATAATAATTTCTTTTTTGTCGTCAGGCAATTTGCTAATGGCTCTATGAAGCATGGCATATCTTTCCTCTCGTTCTATTTCGGGTGGTGAATTATCTGCAAGTTTCATATTTTTTTCAATAGGCACATCATCTATAGAGCTTGTTGGGAGTTTGTTTTTTCTAAAATGGTCATGTTGCACATTTCTGGCTATTTGATAAAACCATGCTTTAAAACTTGCCCCTTCTCTGTAAGAATGTTTGTATTTCATTATTCTTTCAAAGGTCATTTGGGTAAGGTCATGGCTTGTATCAATATCAGAAATATGATTCAGGAAAAAATTGTACGCTTTTTTGTGGTAGCGTTCAAACAAAATTCCAAGCTGGTCAATTTGTCCTTGACTTACTTTGAGCATGATATCTTCGTCTGTGAGTTGCAAAGCGAAAGTAGAGTTAAGAGTTGCGTATCGCATAGCAAAAAAGCGTTTTTTTGGTTAAATACCACGTTTTTGCTCAGTCGTTACAAAAATATTTCAAAATAATAGATAAAAGTAAAGCGTTTTTTTATAAATTCAAAAATTTCCCCAAAATTTTACTGCAATTTGTAGAAAATTAGTTAAAAAATTACTTCATAAAAAATTTATTTTTCCAACAAAAAAAAATATTTCAATAAAAAAAAAATATTAAAATTGTATTATAACAAATTTGCATTATTTTTGAAATATCAAAATTATGCGATACTTCCTTACTTTATTTTTTCTCGGATTTTCTATTTATCCTATTTTTGCCCAACAAGAATTTTTGGAAGTGATTGATGTGTCCAAAATAAAGGAACCCACATATTTGTTTTATGACAAAATCGCTTTTATAGAAGACACAACTGGTTTAATGTCTTTTAGTAACGCCAGAAGTGTGTTTGATTACCAAAAATTCAAACTTATAAAAGACCCTTCACAGATACATTTTGGGCGTTCAAAATCTGCAATTTGGTTTTGTTTCAAACTACAAAATAAACCTTTTGACGAAAATAAAAGATTTATTTTAAAAACAGAACACCCATCTTTGGACGAAGTGGATTTTTATTATTTGGATAAAAAAGATGAATGGAAAGTAATTCATACAGGCGATAAAGAAAATTTCATAAAACGAGATATAAAATCTTCAAGACTTTTTGCTTTTCATTTGCCTCTTTATACAAATGACGTGCATACATTTTATATGCGTATCAAAAGCGAAGGAATTGTAATGAATCCCATGATTTTTTATGAAGATGAAGATTATTATACAAATAGTGTACATGAAGAAACCCTCATGGGGGCATATTTCGGAATCATGTTGATATTGAGTTTATATAATTTATTTTTGTTTTTTGTTTTAAAAACAAATTTATACCTATATTATGTAGGGTATATGTTTTTTTCAGGAGCTTTTTCTGCTTGTATCACAGGACACGTATTTCAATATTTATTTCCACATTATCCACAAGGAGCAGAAATTTGTTTGGTTTTATCGGGTTTTTTGTCTTTGGTTTGTTTGACTTCCTTCATACAAGTTTTTTTATTGACAAAAAAAAACATGAAGTATGCACATATTATTCTCCAAGCTATCAAATGGTTTTGTTTAGCAATGCCTGTATTTTATTTGATTACATTTAATTATAAAATATCCATAGCATTTTTGACATTAACACCGCCAACAACCACTTTTTATGTTTTTTGCGTTTGTATTTATGCCATTTACAAAAAAGCACCTTCTGCCCAAATATTAACTTTTGCTTTTTTTAGTTCTATGGCTGGTGCATTTATATATGGCATCAAACAAGCTGGCATGATAGAACATAGTTTTTTTACAAACAACATTCCATATTTGGGTTTCACCGTACAAGGGATACTTTTTTCATTGGCGTTGGCAAATCGCTACAAACAACTCAAAAAAGAATTGCTTGATACACAAATGCAGGCAACTGAAAACTTAGAACGAAAAGTAAAAGAAAGAACAGAAGAATTAGAGGTTTTGAATAATGAAGTAACCACCCAAAATGAAGAATTACACCAAAACCAAGAAGAAATATTAACCCAAAGAGATGCCATTGAAATCAAAAATAAAGCACTTTCAGAAATAAATTCGCAATTACAAAGTAGCATAAAAGCTGCACAAGTTATCCAAAAAGCAATCGTACCTTACAAAGAGAAAAAAAATGAATTGTTGAAAGAACATTTTGTCCTTTATAAACCAAAAGATGTGGTTTCAGGTGATATTTATTGGCTCAATAAAATAGAAAAAACTACTTTTTTGGTGCTCATGGACTGCACAGGACATGGTGTGCCAGGTGCTTTTATGACGTTGATTGCAAATAATTTGTTGGACAAAATCGTCAGAGTTTGGAATATTTATAATCCTGCTGATATTTTGGAAAGAATGCACACCGAAATTCAAATTGTTTTGAGGCAAAATGAAACAAACAATAACTATGGAATGGACGCATCTATTATCGCTATTACACCAATTAATGAATTAGAGTTTAGTGTTGAATTTGCAGGTGCAAAACAAGATTTATACTTTATGCAACACCAACATTACCAAAATGCTAACCAAGAACTAAAAGAATTAGAAAAACTAAATGGCACAAGAAAATCTATTGGTGGAGAACAAAATAACGAAATAAATTTTGAACTTCAAAAAATTACGCTCACTAAAAAAAGCAAATTATATATGACAAGTGATGGATTTATTGACCAAAATAACGCAAAAAGAAAAAGGTTTGGTGAAAAAAAATTTATGGATATGATTATAAACAACCAAGACAAGCCAATGAACGAACAAAAACAAATATTCCAGCAATATTTACAAAATTATATGACAGGAACCACACAAAGAGATGATATTTTGTTGATTGGTTTAGCATTGTAAATAAAGCCCCTAACCACAAAAGGGGAATTAATACAAATATATGGTTGCAAGACTTAAGAAACCATTTTCCTAAAAAGAAAATGGTTTTTTTATAAAATAAATATCCAAAAAATATTTTTAACCCTTAATTTTACACCTTGAATATCTTCTCTTGAATATTTTACAATCTCATTAAAACCATTTATTTATGTTTATTTCAAATTTTAAAAAAGCAATAATTCTCTACTTTTTATTTCCATTTTTTAATCCCCAAAATAAAATTTTTGCACAAGATTTTTCAAAAATTTTTTACACAAAAAAAATAGAAACGAAATTTTCTTACACGCCATCAATGCCTTTAAAAACATTGGATTCGCTACATTCACGCAAAAAATTGGTGTCGTGGGGCATGGCTGGCGGATATTCGCTAACGCTCACAGGTTTGTCCATTATTTGGTATGATTGGAATAAATTAGAGCGTTTCAAATTTTTTAATGATGATAATGAATGGCAACAAATGGATAAATTTGGGCATTTTTTTACCAATTTTCATTTTTCAAAATACAACGCCCAAATGTTGGAATGGGCAGGTTATACCCCCAGAAAATCTGAATTTTTGGGTATGGCTGTGGCATCAAGTGTAATGCTTGGAATAGAAGTTTTAGATGGATTTTCGCCAAAATATGGTTTTTCGTGGGGTGATTTTACAGCCAATACAGGCGGTGCAGTGTTTTATTGGGGACAAAAAGCCCTTTGGAAAGAAATTAGAATTTTACCTAAATTTTCATTTTTTCCTACTGATTTAGCCCCTTTACGCCCTAATACTTTGGGCAAAAATATGGCAGAGCAATGGCTCAAAGATTACAATGGACAAACATATTGGTATAGTGTGGATATGGACAAATTTGCACACAAATTTCCAAAATGGCTAAATATTTGTGCGGGTTATGGCGCATATAATATGCTGTACGCCAATTATCAAGAAAGTGTAGAAAATGGTTATACGCCTTACAGGAGGTATTTTTTGGGTATTGATATTGATTTAGGACATTTAAAACCTAAAAATAAATTTTTAAAAGGTTTTTTAAATCTCCTGACTATGGTGCGACTCCCTGCTCCTGCTTTGGAATATAATGCAGAAAAAGGTTTTGAATTTCATTATGTGAAATTTTAACCTGTGAAATTTTAACTTGTGAAATTTTAACCTGTGAAATTTTAACCTGTGAAATTTTAACCTGTGTTTCTGTTTTTTAAGCAAAAACTAAACCATTAAACTCTTTGCAACTTTTTTAACCTAAAAAACGTTTTTTGTCTTAAAAATAAACTTTATAATTTTTAAATTAAATAAAAAAACCACTACCAAAAAACCAATGAACATTCCATTTCAACACACAGGCGTAATACCTCCTTTGAAAGTACAAAACACACTTTCACAACAAAAAGAAATTTTTGAACCACTTAATCCGCCTCATGTGGGAATGTACGTTTGTGGCCCCACTGTGTATAACCTGCCACATATTGGCAATGCAAGACCTGCGGTTTTTTTTGATGTTGTAAAAAGATATTTGCAGTTTTTGGGCTACAAAGTGCGTTACGTACGCAATATCACAGACGTAGGACACCTCACAGGCGATTCTGACGAGGGCGAAGATAAAATCTCAGTGCGTGCCAAATTGGAACAATTAGAGCCAATGGAAATCGTGGATTATTATACACGCAAATACTTTGAAGTAATAGATAAACTCAACGTCATACGCCCAAATATCGCCCCTACTGCCACAGGACATATTGTAGAACAAATCCAACTTACCCAAAAAATCCTTGACAATGGACTTGCTTACATCTCTGAAGGCTCGGTTTATTTTGATGTACATAAATACAACAAACAAGAAAAATATGGCGAACTTTCTGGACGTATTTTAGAAGACTTATTAGAAACCACAAGAGAACTTGATGGACAAACGGAAAAACGTAATCCTGCAGATTTTGCCCTTTGGAAAAAAGCTCAACCTGAGCATCTTATGCGTTGGGATTCGCCTTGGGGTGAGGGTTTTCCAGGTTGGCATTTGGAATGTACCGTAATGAGTACCAAATATTTGGGCGATAGTTTTGATATACATGGTGGCGGAATGGATTTGATGTTTCCGCATCACGAATGCGAAATCGCACAAGCAAAAGCCTCCACAGGCAACGCACCTGTAAAATATTGGTTACACAATAATATGATAACCATTGAAGGAGCAAAAATGAGTAAATCCGCAGGCAATTTTGTAACCATAGAAGAACTTTTTTCGGGCAAAAATCCTATTTTGGCACAAGCATATTCGCCTATGACCATCCGTTTTTTTATTTTGCAGGCACATTATCGCAGTACATTAGACTTTACAAATGATGGACTTTTAGCTTCGCAAAAAGGATACAAAAGACTGATAAATGCGTTGAATTTGGTTAAAAAAATGAATTTTGCAAAAGAAAATTTTGAGGTAAAATTTGATGAAAAAGCAGATACACAAATCCATCAATTTTGTGATAATGCCCTAAGAGGCATGCAAGACGATTTTAATACTGCTATGACACTCGGACAACTTGCCAATATTGTAAAAAAAATCAATACATTTTACCTCCAACCTGAAAGCATTGCCCAAATTACCGAAAATACTTTTTTGCGTATGAAAGGGTTATTTGTGGCATTTGTGGAAGATGTATTGGGTTTGCAAGAAGAAAAAAATGACAATACAGAAGGTTTAATTTTTGCCCTTTTGGAATTTTATAAAGAAGCTAAAAATGAAAAAAATTATGTGATTGTAGATAAAATTCGCCTACATTTTAAAAATAATAAACTTACCATCAAAGACCTCAAAAACGGAGAAGTTGATTGGGCGTATGAAGAGTAGGATATTTTTTATTTTTATTTTTTTAACTTTGTAAAAGTTAATTTTACTCAAAACCAAATTTTATTTAAAAAACTATGGGAATGATTCTTGTGCCTTTTGTGGCTTTTGTGTTATATTTGTTTATCAACTCGTTAAGGATAGTTTGGAGCCTTATGGAGCAAAAAAACCTACATTATTACGAAATCCTATCTGGTGTAGGGTTAGCATTGGTTATCTTAATCATTTATACTTTTACTTATATCAATGAAGCCAAAAATACCCCTAACTTCCTTAATATGGTTCAGCTAATATTCAATGTAGGCGCTTATGGGGTATTTTTACCATCTTTCATTTGTCAATTACTGCACAGCGCAACATATTTACCAACTTCCATCCAAAAATTGATATACAATAAGCAATATTTTGACTTTATTTCACATACAATACACGTGGATATAGTGGTTTCTTGCATAGGCGTATGTATCTTGGGATTTTTTTTAAATTTACTTTATAATTAAGTACATTATAATTGAAAAAAGTGTATAAATCGTCGTTTAACCTTTGCAAAAGTTAAAAGCCCTTGCAAAGGGTTTTGGCTATGATTTTTTTGAGTTGTTGGTTAAGTGATGAAATTTTTCGGAAAAGCGAGACGCTTTTTGTTTGGTGGTTGTAGCTTTTAGCTACGCCTAAAACAAAAGTTTAGAGCATCAAAAACAATAAAAAAACTAACTTATTTTTCATATAAAGCCTAATTACAACGAACGTAACAAAGATATTTCGGAACTGTGCAATTACATTATCGTAAATCATGCTGGCTTTTTACAACCATAATATTTGGGCGAAACTAACCATAGTAGTTGCCCTACGGGCAGAAAGTCTTCCTTTTGGTCAGAGCAAAATACTAAAACAAAAATAATCTTATGTATTGTGGTTTTTTTATTCATTTTCTTAAAAAAAAGGCTATTTCCTGTGTTTTAAAAATGTTTATAGGAATAAAATAAACCGTCAAAAAAAACGTTTTAATCAAAAAAATTTTCCTAAAAAATTATGACACAAAATCCCCAAATTACACGCCAAGAACTCAAAAACCTCATCAGGGAAATTTTAAAACAGGATAAGAATCTTTTGAATGAAATCATGGAAGAACTGAAAGCAGAAAACGAAACCACAGAAAGAGATGCAGAATTTGATAGGTTATTACACATTACCAACGAAAAATATAAAACAGTATGGGAAGCATTGGCATAATCTATCCCACAAAAAAACAGATAATTGCTATCAATAAAAACCAAGTAGATGTATTTGGTGGAAATTTTATTCCACCTTATAATTTTTTGCACGAAGAAAATTTAGATTATCTTGTGGAAATTGTGCAAGCAGAAATGTTTGGGTTGCCACTTTATCCTGAAATCCACCACAAAGCAGGATTATATATGTACACTGTGATTTGCAACCATATTTTTCAAGATGGCAACAAAAGAACAGGGCTGCAAGTTGCCATGATTTTTATATTGCAAAATGGCTACGACTTTAATACAAATATCAATGATGAAATACTCACAAATTTTACGTTGGAGGTAGCTTCTGCTAAATATCAACTGGAAAAAGTACAAGATTGGTTTGCAAAAAATATCCAAAAATTATAACGATAAGGTTAAGATTCTCGTGATTATTGTAATATAAAGACATCTCCCATTTGTACCGCACATTCTGTAAGACGTGGTTTTTTCTTTTCTATTTTTTTCTCCTCTTTCTTGATTATTTCTGTTTTCTTTTCTCCTTTTTTCTCCTCTACTTTTGCGATAATTTCCTCCTTTATTTCCTCTGGTTGGTTAGGAATAAGGTCAATATTATTTTCAATACGATTAAATCCTTGTTTGAGTATTGGAAATGAAATATTGCCTGTGGTCATTTGGTAACCTTCTTTTTCTACAATTTCTGATACAAAAGTCGTATTTTGTGGCAATACCAAACTATATTCGCCTATATTGTTGCTTTGCACATTGGCAATAAGTTTTTTATTTGCATCAAAAAACTTGATATTTGCCACCAAAGGGCGTTTGTTTTCCGAGCTTTTTACTTTTCCTGCAATCATAATGGTTATTGCTTGTGGTTTTAGGTCTTTATTGGCATTTTTGGTGTAGGCATAATAAATATCGCCATCTCTCAAAAAATAACCATCATCACCATTGGCGGTCAATATAAGCCCAAAATCATCTTCCCACGAATTAAAAGGCTCCCCTACATTTAGAACTTCTGTATGCGAATTATCAGGATTAATGGTAGTTTTAAAAATATCTAATCCACCCAATCCACCCAATCCATCAGAAGCAAAATACAAGGTTTTGCCATCAGAAGCCAACACAGGAGAGCGTTCATTTTGCGTGGTATTCAATCGCATTTTTTCCAAAAAAGACCATGTACCATTTTCATCTTTTCTGCTAATGTACAAATCCATATTACCCGAATATTCGCCTATTGCCACAATAAATGTACGTCCATCAGCAGACATTGTAGCCCCATCAGTTGCATAACTATTGTTTTCCGCAAGTTTTGTATATTCTGTGGGATTGCCTTGCATGGATTTTAGTTTTTGTAAAAATTGTTGTTCTTGTTCTACAAAAAAAGCATTAATACCACCACCAAGTCCTTTTGGATTTCCCCAAACATTATCTTTCAATGTAGAAATAAAATAAGGACCACCAAGCGTTTGCCATTTATTATTTCTTAGGTTTGTAAATCCCCAACTTTGATACACTACTGCATTACCACTTGGCGAAATATTAGGCTCGTCTTCGCCATCACTTGTATTGATATTGGGAATTATTTGTGGTCTTTGCCATTGATTTCCTACCCTTTGGCTGTACCATATATCGCCATCATATTCCATTTTTCCGTTCATTTTGCGCATAGCAGACCATTTTTTGCCTCCTCTTGTACTCATAAAATACAAATATTTGCCATCAGGCGATACACATACGTTGGTTTCTTTGAACGTAGAATTTAATACATTCAATCTTTCTAATTGAACATCAGCAGGATGCGATAGTATGCGTGGTGTTTGCGCAAATGCCCCCCAACTTGCCCCCCAGCCCCCAAAGGGGGAGCATAAATACAATAATAACAGCCAAAATTTTTTAGTGTAAAAAATTCCCCCTTTAGAGTTTAGAGGGCTGAAAATTCCCCCTTTAGAGTTTAGAGGGCATTTGAGGTTTGGGTGGTTAAATAATAATTTTGACATTAGGAAGCAATGTTTTTAGCTTTTCGGTCTGTTTTTCAGATAAAGGGTTAAATTTTAAAGAAATTTCTTTCAATTTTTTTAGGTTTTTAATTTCATCAGGAATAACACCAATTTTATTAAAATCCAATACAAGTTTTTCTAAATTGCTCATACTTAAAATTTCTTTTGGAAATTCTTTAAATTGATTATTATTCAAATAAAACTCTTGCAAACTGTGTAATTTTTCAAATGTACTTGGCAGGCTTGTAAGTGTATTATTAGAAAGTTTGAGCATTTGAAGGGTTTTGATATTTCCAATATTGACAGAAACCGTATCAAGTTTGTTTTCACTCAAATTCAAAGAAAATAATGCAGGAAAAACGTGGTGTGTGCCTTGAAAAAACTTTAAATAATTAATGTCTGAATTGCCAGCAAGTTCAAGCGTTTCCAAGTTTTTGAGGTGTGAAATACTTGCAGGAAGTTCTTTTATGCCATTTCTATTGAGGTTTAAGTGTTCCAATTTTGTGAGATTGTTGATGTTTGATGGCACTTCTTCTATGTTGTTGTTGGCAAGCAAAAGCACTCTTAGATTTTTGAGGTCAAAAATTCTGCTTGAAATACTTTTTAAATAATTCTCACTCAAATCCAATTTTTTAAGATTGGGCAAAGACCCAATCCTGCTTGAAAGTTGGTCTAATTTATTGCCTGCCATATTCAATTCTTCCAAATCTGACATACTTGTAACACACGAAGGGATGTCAGAAAGTTCATTGCTTTTGAGGTTAAGCTGGCGCAAATTACGTAATTTACTCATTTTATCAGGTAATTCTTTGAGGTGATTAATGCTCAAATCCAATGCAGAAAGATTGGTCAAAGTGCTTATGTTTTCATGCAATTCAAATAATTTATTGCGTGAAAGCCCCAAATTATTAAGGCGTTTGAGTTTTCCAATAACCGAAAGTACATGAGGCAAACTTAGTGTAGAATCACAAAGAATTTCCAATTTTTCCAAATATTGCATATCTGCCAACTCATCTGGAATATCTTTCATTTGTTGCCAACCGATATAAAGTTCCCGCAAAGATTTTATTTTGCCCAACAATTTGAATACTGCGGGCAAGTTAAGTTTTGGGTTATCATTGAGCGAAATTTGACGCAATTTTGACATTTTCGCCATATTTTGAGGCAACGTTGTGAGCTTATTCCAACCCAAATTTAATACTTCTATGTTTGGTAATTGTGTTACACTTTCAGGAAGTTGCAACATATATTGCCATGTAAGGTCTAATTTTTTTACTTTTTCAGGCTCTTGCAATGCACTTTCTATGGATAAATAAAAAGGTGCTTTATCCAAACTTGATTGTGCGCATGAATTTTTGGCATAGAAAAAAAATCCAAAAAATAAGCACGAAAAATAAAAAATAAACGGTCTGTAAACTTTCATGAGTATAATTTGGGTTTAAGTCTGATGAAAAAATTGCTGAAAGAACCTTTTTATATAAAATTAATAGCTATTATTTACAATAATAAACATAATTCCAAGAAATATAACGCAACTTGTCAGATTTTAGTTTTTGAGTTGTCAGTTTTTATAAATTTATTTGGATTTGTGTTTTAAATACAAAAAACTGTAAAAAAAATTACTATTTTTTCCAAAAATACCACAAGTTATTTTTTTAAAATAAAACTTGTGGCAAATAATCTTACGGAATCAACAACGAAGAATCACCATAACTCAAAAAACGATAATCATGTTCTAATGCTTGTTGGTATATTTTTCGCCAATCTTCACCTACAAAAGACGCTACAAGCAAAATCAATGTAGTATCGGGCAAATGATAATTGGTAATAAGTCCTTTGCAAATTTTGAATTGATAACCAGGAAAAATAAAAATTTCTGTCCTACCTTTCAATTCTTTCATGTTAAAAATTTTCATGTATTTCAAAATCGCTCTTATGCTTTGTTCCGCAGTTGGCAATTCCTCAAAATTGTGTTGATAAGGGAAAAGTTTTTCTACAAAAAAAGGCACTTGCGTTATTTTTTTATTTTGCTGAAACATGTCATATATCTGCGTGCCATACCAATACAAACTTTCAAGGCTACGCATAGAAGTTGTGCCAACTGCAACCACATACGACAAATTATTAGCAATATTTTCCAAATTTTCTTTGGTAAAAGCCATTTGCTCACTGTGCATATTGTGGTCTGTTACTTTTTTGGCTTTTATGGGCTGAAAAGTACCACCGCTTACATGTAACGTAATAAAGTCTGATTTTATGCCTTTTTTTTCAATATTTTCTAATACTTCTTGCGTAAAATGCAAACCTGCGGTAGGGGCAGCAACCGCTCCTTCTGCATTTGCATACACTGTTTGATAGCGTTCTTTGTCGCTTTCAGAAACTTCACGTTCAAAATAAGGTGGAAGTGGCAGGTTACCAAATTTTTCTAAAATCTGTGAAAAAATAATTTCGTTTTCAGATATTTTTGTTGCGTTGTGATTTTCCCAAGTAAATTTCACCAAATTTTCTTCCGTTTCTGTTTCTTCCAAAGACGCAAAAAGTGTAATATTTTCTTGTGGCAAATGTAGTGAAAGTATTTCGTTGTTTTTCCATTTTTTTTTATTACCAATCATGCAAATCCAAGTAATAGATTTGGTTTGTTGCAATGCTTGAAAAATATCCTTTGGCTCGTGTGGTGAAAGTAAAAATATTTCAATCCAAGCACCAGTATTTTTTTGAAAATAAAGCCTTGCAGGAATTACTTTTGTATCATTAAAAATTAGAAGTGTGTCTGGGCGAAGAAAATGATGTAATTTGAAAAAATGAGAATGGGCAATTTCACCTTTGACATATACTTGTAACTTGGCATCATCACGTTTTTCCAAAGGAAATTGAGCAATGCGTGCTTGTGGTAATTCATAATGAAAATCCGACAAATTGAGTTGTTGAATTTTCTGTTTTAAGTCTTTTTGCATGAGGTTTTTTAATGCGTTTTTTGCTAAAAAATGTCCTTTATTTTCTTTGAAACATATATAAAATTTTGTGCAAAAATAACCATTTTCAGATAGTTTTTTGGATTATGATAATTTTTTTTAGATTATATGCTGTTATTTTTTTGGCTTTTAAATCATTTTTACTTTTCTAAATGTAAGCGAAACACGCCTTGCTCTTTGGATTTTATTTCCTTGATACACATCTGTTTTCTTTGGTTTGATGCCATGAAGCCAATCATAACGTGCCTCTTGTTGCATCACAAGCATACTACAAGGCGACAGTAATAAAGCATATCCAATATTTTTGTCGTGTTTAGAAATAAAATCCATTACATAAGCACTGCCCAAGCTAATAGACACAATAGTATCTTCAAAACATGGCTCACAATCAATGTGTGGTGCTATTCCTTGTCCTGCTTCATATTCGTTGATAATGAGTTGGTCTGGTTCAAAATCAATAAATATTTTGGGTGTTTCAGTTGTATTGTTTTCGGTTGTGTTTTCTACAGTTAATTTTTTCATTTTTTCCAGCATAAAATCAACCCAAGTAGGCAAATTTCCAATTTTTTGAGAAGCGTCTATGCCTCGTTTTTTGTAGTCATATTTATAGCCATATTGTTGTACTCTGCGTTTCAAATCCAATTCCCACGTTTCATTATCCACACAAGCAAGTAGATTATTGTGTTCATTGGTTGTTAAAAAATCTGGAAAATAATGTAAACCATTTATCATTTTTTTAATTGTTATTTTTAATGTTTGATTTTTTAATTATTACAGTTACAAAATTAACAAATATTTATATTTTTAACAAATTTAATTAGCACTTTTGTTTTTTTAACTCACAAAAGAATAAATATTAAAAAAGTATTTATACCAAAGAACCTATTTGATTTATGCTTATTCCTAAAAAATAAAGATATTGGTAATCTAATAATTTTCGTATTTTTGCAAAATAAAAATTTTATCAAAATAAAAAAACAGATAAATATAAATAAATAATTAAATATGTTCCAAGAATTTTTGGTTATTGTTTTGACAATATTCGCTTTTGTATTTCTTTTTAATAAATTAAAAAAAGAATGGCAAGGTGAAAAATCTTGTGCAAAAACATGCAAAGGGTGCAAAAAATTAGTGTAGATACTATGAAATAACAAAAAAAACAGCTCATACTCGTATTAGTACAAACTGTTTTTTTGGTTTTTTATAACAAGATTTTTTTTATAAGAGGAATAAAATTATGCTTTTTTAGCAACTTCTGAGCCTTTTTGCCCATGACCACCCAAGTGTGGGCAATTGAAAAATTCGTCGTATGTTGTAAATTTTACAGGAGATTTTTCATAGCCATAATTGTCTGCTAAGGTTTGTGTTGCTTTGCTATCGCCCATACCTACTTCTACGTCGTGCATTGTCATTTGACAAGGGTGTTCATAGTTACAAGCGTGTGTAATTTCCAAAATTTCTTTACGCAAAGTGCGGTTATAATTGTAAAAACGTACTGATTTATTATCTGGATCTAACCCTGATTGCAACCATTTATTTTGCGTAGCCACACCAGCAGGACAATGGTTTGTATGGCAAATTTGTGCCTGAATACACCCAATAGACATCATAGCTTCTCTTGCGGTATTGATTAAATCCGCCCCAATCGCAAATGCCATCATGGCATTAGCAGGAAAACCTAATTTGCCCGAAGCAATAAAAACAATTCTATCTGTAAGCCCTCTTTTGAGGAAAATTTGATATACACTTGTAAAAGCAAAGGTAAAAGGCAATGACACGTGGTCAGCAAAAGCGTGAGGGGCTGCACCTGTGCCACCTTCGCCACCATCAATCGTAATAAAATCAGGTCCTTTGCCTGTTTCTACCATCAAATCTGCCAATTCTTCCCACATTTCGAGTTTTCCTACCGCAGATTTAAAACCAACTGGAAGTCCAGTATTTTCGCCAATATTTTCAATAAAAGCCATAAGTTCTTTTACATTTGTAAAAGCACTATGTGAAGCAGGCGAAAGTGCATCTTTGCCCATTGGTACGCCTCTAATGGCAGATAATTCTTGGGTAATTTTGGCACCAGGCAACACACCACCTTTCCCAGGTTTTGCACCTTGTGAAAGTTTGATTTCAATAGCACGTACAAATGGATTTTTTGCTACCAATTCTTTTAATTTTTCCATAGAAAAATTGCCCGAATCATCTCTTACACCAAAATACCCTGTACCAAAATGAAAAATAACATCTCCGCCATGACTGTGATAAGGCGACAAACCACCCTCGCCTGTGTTGTGATAACAACCTGCCATCAAAGCACCTTTATTGAGTGCAGTAACTGCATTTTTGGACAAAGAACCATAACTCATAGCAGAAATATTAACCACTGAATAAGGTCTCCAAGGGCGTTTTCTGCCATTTGCCAAACCCATTACTTTGGCACAAGGTGCAAAATAAGGGTCTTTCATGTTCACATGATTTGCAGGCACTTTGAACGGAAACATAGCAGGATTTATAAATACGTGTCCTGGTGCATAAATGTCTTTGTCTGTACCAAAACCCTCATAATTGTTTTCTTTTTTGGAAGACGCATAAATCCATGACCTTTGGCTACGATTGAAAGGCAATTCCTCACGGTTGTTTGCCACAATATACTGCCTCAATTCAGGCCCAATAGACTCCAAAAAGTAACGCAAACGCCCCAAAACAGGGAAATTGTGCTTAATCGTGTTTTTGCGGTTGGTAATGTCACTAATGAACATCCACACAATCCAAATAGGAAGTAAAACAGCCAAGATATGCAGAAATTCCGCTTCTCCTGCAAAAATGTTTTCAATAAATTGCCACATAGAAAGATAGTTTGTTTTATTTTTGTTTAATTATGGATTATAAATTATAAAATTACGCTTTTTTATTTCCAAATTTAAAATTTTTTAAAGATTTTTTGTTATTTTTTTAAGAAAAAATTATTATTTAGAATAAATATAAATAATTTATTTGGTTTAATGAATAATTGCCAAATAAACACCAAAATTTAAACTAAAAAAATCTAACAAAAAAATTCTAAACCTATGCACTATCATTCCGATTTAATTATTTGGCAAGTGTTTTTTGATAGTTTTCAAAAAAACATTGTGTTAGAACTGCGTCAAGCACAAACAGGCGAAATCTCTTTTTTGACCTTTTTTTTTGATGAAAATACCCAAAATTTTCAATATCAAACACACGAAAAAGAACAAAACCCAAAAGAACAAAACGACAATACTAAAAAACCTTTGTTTTGGACAATGCCAGAACGGTTTTGGCTTGCTCCCCGAAAACTGCAAAATAGTTTATTTTTTGTGCAACATTATCCCAATGACACAAAACCTGAATTGATGGGCATTTGGGTTTTGGATATTATGACGCACAACGTATTGTGGCAAGAACCTTTGGCTAAATTTGTAACAATAGAAAAAACAGAGATTAGGTATAAAATACATGAAAAAGAATTTACACAACCTATTTTTGAGCAACACGAAATCCCTCATTTGCCAAAAAATGAACTTACAACACTTTTCCCTGAATATTATACCCAAGATTTAAGTGATATTAATAAAAATTACTTTGATATTGTAAAGGATTTTTTGCAACAACATTTTCCGAATGATGTGCCTTTGTATGAATTGGCATATTTGGAAACTGAAAATTTTTTGTATATTGGATATTTTTGTAGCAACGAACAGACCAAAGAAAATACAGTGAATTATTGTATTTTTGATAAAGAAAAAAATGCTTTTATTTCAAAAAAAACATACCAAAATGATACAATTGGCTATGTTTGTTTTTGGGTATATGCAGATTTTTGGGTGTATATTTCGGATAGAAATCATATTTCTATAGAAAAAATTGCGTTTTAAACTACATATTTTTGATTTGATAATTTTTCTCTACCTAAAAAATTTGTATATTTGGGCGTTTTTTTTATTTTAAAATAAAAAAAATGTTTTTATATTCTCAAAATAATTTAAAAAAATATCCTCCTATCATAACCCAAAAAATAGTTTTAAACCATATTTTATTTTAATTTTCCAAAATAAGAATTTGATAAAAACGGTTTTGCCTCTTTGGAGGTTAGGGGGCTAAATATCCTTAAAAATCAAATGAAAAAATACCCTGAATACAAGCAATATAATCCTGCGGAAATAGAGAAAGCGATTTTGAAATTTTGGCAAGACGACCAAACTTTTGATAAATCTATCGCTACAAGAGAAGGGAAGCCCACTTTTGTATTTTATGAAGGCCCGCCTTCTGCCAATGGTATACCTGGCATACACCATGTAATGGCACGCACCATCAAAGATATTTTTTGTAGATTCAAAACCATCACAGGGCACCAAGTACACCGCAAAGCGGGTTGGGACACACATGGTTTGCCTGTGGAATTGCAAGTAGAAAAGAAATTAAATATTACAAAAGATGATATTGGTAAAAAAATTTCGGTAGAAGATTATAACCAAAAAAATAGGGAAACCGTCATGCAATATACCAGCGATTGGGAAAATCTGACCAATATTATGGGCTATTGGGTGGATATGAAAACGCCTTATATTACATACGAAAATGAATATATAGAAACAGTATGGTTTCTGCTCAAAAAACTGTATGACAAAGATTTATTATACAAAGGTTACACAATTCAACCATATTCGCCCAAAGCAGGTACAGGTTTGAGTTCGCATGAAATCAATCAACCAGGTTGTTATCGTGATGTAACGGATACCTCTGCGGTTGCACAATTTGAGGTAATAAAAAATGATAAAAATGCGTTTTTATTTGAAAAATTAGCAGAAACAGAACAAATTTTTGTGCTTGCTTGGACGACTACGCCTTGGACGTTGCCTGCGAATACTGCACTCGCAGTAGGCAAAAACATTACATATATACATATCCGTACTTTTAATGCTTATACCTATTTACCTATTACGGTGATATTGGCAAAAGATTTATTAGGGAAATATTTTACAGAAAAATCACAAGAAATTTCGCTTACAGATTACAAACAAGGCGATAAAATAATTCCTTTTGAAATTATTGCAGAATATACAGGCACACAACTTGAAGGCGTAACATATCACCAACTTTTACCTTATATCCAACCACAAAAACCTGCTTTTCGTGTGATTATTGGGGATTTTGTAAGCACAGAAGATGGCACAGGCATTGTGCATATTTCACCTACTTTTGGCAGTGATGATTTTCGTGTGGCACAACAAAATGATATTCCAGCTTTGCTCGTAAAAGATGAAAATGGAAAAGATATGCCTATTGTGGATAAACAAGGGCGTTTTGTAGCTGAAATCACAGATTTTGCAGGCAAATATGTAAAATCGGAATACGAATCTGATGAAGTATTGGCAGATAAAAATTATAAATCTACTGATGTATTGATTTGCATTAAGTTGAAGGAAGAAAATAAGGCGTTCCGTGTGGAGAAATACGTGCACAGTTATCCGCATTGTTGGCGTACTGACAAACCTATTTTATATTATCCATTAGATTCTTGGTTTATTCGTACTACTGCTTACAAAGAGCGTTTGGTGGAATTGAATAAAAAAATCAATTGGAAACCCGAAAGCACAGGCACAGGCAGGTTTGGTAATTGGTTGGAGAATTTGGTGGATTGGAATTTATCACGCCAACGTTATTGGGGAACGCCACTCCCTATTTGGCGAACTGAGGACGCAACAGAGGAGGTTTGTATAGGTAGTGTAGAAGACTTGGTTGAAAGCGGTTTTTTATTAAAAGCATTGGCAGATAAGTATTTTGATTTTTCAAATCTGAAAGCAAAAGGCGCACAAACCGAAATAAAAATTTTTCCGCAATCTTCAACAGGAATTTATATTTCTTTGCAAGAGATTGCATACTATGTGCCAAATTTTACCAAAAAAATGGACTTACATCGCCCTTTTGTTGATGATATTGTTTTGATTGGCAATGACATGAAAATACTCACGCGCCAAACCGACCTCATTGACGTTTGGTTTGATTCGGGAGCAATGCCTTATGCACAATTGGGTTATCCTTACAAAGAGGGAAGTGAAGCACTTTTTGCAAAAAATTTCCCTGCGGATTTTATCTCCGAAGGTGTAGACCAAACAAGAGGTTGGTTTTTTACGCTTCATACTATTGCTGGAATGTTGTTTGATGATATTGCATTTAAAAATGTTGTTTCTACTGGTTTAGTATTGGATAAAGACGGAATAAAAATGTCTAAAAGTCGCGGAAATGTCATAAATCCTTTTGAAACCATAGAAAAATATGGTGCTGATGCGACACGTTGGTACATGATAAGCAATGCAAATCCTTGGGACAACCTGAAATTTAATATTTCTGGCGTGGAGGAAACCAAAAGAGGATTTTTCGGAACATTGTTCAATACATATAACTTTTTTGCGATTTATGCCAACATTGATAATTTTGAGCCAACTGCTACCCAAATTCCGCACAACAATTTACCTGAATTGGATAAATGGATTATTTCAAAATTAGAAACCCTCAAAAAAGAAGTAAAAGATGCGTACCAAAATTATGAACCTACAAGAGCAACGCGATTGATAGAGGATTTTGTGAATGACAATCTCTCAAATTGGCATGTAAGACTTTCACGCAAACGTTTTTGGAAAGGGGAAATGACCAACGAAAAAGTATCTGCGTATCAAACTTTGGCAAAATGTTTGGAAATTGTAGCACAATTAATGTCGCCTGTTGCCCCATTTTTTGCAGATTTCTTGTACCAAAATATTACCCAAAAAGCCAATTCTGTGCATTTGAGTTATATTATTGATGTGGATAGTGCGTTAATTGACGAAGATTTGGAGGTGCGTATGACATTGGCACAAAATATTTCTTCACTTACACATTCCCTACGCAAAAAAGCAGTTATTCGTACACGTTTGCCACTTAGTCGCGTGCTTGTGCCTGTCCTAAACGAAAAAACAAAAACGCAAATAGAAGCGGTGAAAGACATTATTTTGAGTGAAGTAAATGTCAAAAATTTGGAAATTATTACTGACGAGACAGGGATTTTGGTCAAAAGTGTGAAACCGAATTTTAAAACACTTGGGGCAAAATATAAACAACAAATGAAAGACGTAGCAAACCTAATAACTGCTATGACTGCCACACAAATCGCAGAAATAGAACAAAAAAATGAATTGACATTGGGTGAATTTGTGGTGTCTTTGGAAGATGTTTTGATAAATTCGCAAGATGTGCAAGGTTATGCGGTAGCACGTGAAGGTAATTTGACCGTTGCGTTGGATATTCAACTCGATGATGAACTTGTGAAAGAAGGTTTGGCAAGGGATTTTGTAAATCGTATTCAAAACCTTAGAAAAGATACAGGTTTGGACGTGCAGGATAAGATTTTGTTGGTAATTGAAGACAAAAAAGACTTTATGTCGCAGGCAATTATCGCACACAAAGCTTACATTATGACTGAAGTACAATGCGTTTCGTTGGATTTTGGGACAAAAGAAAATGCAAGCACATTGTTGGAAATAGAAGAATATAAATTCTTGGCGTATTTGGAAAAAGTGTAAAAAGTAAAAAATTATTTTTGGTCTTGGCATCTTGCTAAAAATAAAAAATCATACCCCCATTTCGTCCCAGTCTGCCTAAAAAATAAACAAATGGTTTAGTTCAAGACTTTACTTTAGTCTTGGACTTTACCTTTTTGAAAATCTTCCCACTTCCAGAAAAACAAGTACAAGCCTGAAGTCTTGAACCAAACAAAGTTTTGTTTTTGGACGAAGACTTAGACAAAATAGGAAAAGTCCTATAATAGTTTGATAAAAAAGATATATGCAAACCCAAAATATATCTTTCACAACTCCGACAAACACCTTTTCACCAATTCTACTTGTTCTTTTTGTTGTAGCACGATAGGTTCTTTTGTCCTTTGTAAGCAATTTTCAACACCACATCTTTCGCAAGTGGTATGTACTATTTTGAAAATAATGTCTTTATCATTCAAAAAATTGATAATTCTACTTGTTTTGGCATCAATCATAATCCCTATTGTTACACTTGTAGCAGTATCATTTTCTTGATTTGGTTTGGCAATGCTAATGCACAAATACCGATTATGTGTTTGCCAATATTCTGAAATTTGTACGTCTATGATATACTCATCTTTTTGGAGTTTGGTTGCTTCTTTCATAATATTGATACTTATCCACCTGCGACAATAATGCTCTACGCCTACATGTGCATAAGGGTCATGTAGTTGAGCCAAATGCAATTCTTTCGTAATTTCGTATTCGTTTTTGGCTACATTGCCTTCTATGCGTAAAAAAAATAATTGACTTAACCCAAAATGCTTAGGCAAAATATTGGTCAATCGTTGCAAAAACATTTCAGGTGTTACATCATATTGTTGTAATAAACTTTTCCAAGCCTCAGGATTCCATTTTTGATGGTTAAACAAATTTTTTCTAATGTCTTCCACCAAACTATATTCAGGCATCAGCAATGCGCAACTTGCATAAGAGGCTTTAAAATTATTTAAAAGTTCTTCAAACGATTCCAAATCAACCAAAACAGTTTCGTAAGGGCGTGGCTGAAAACTAAATTTTTGGAAAATAATCTCTCTTGCAATTAAAAATTTCGCTTGTGCATTGCTTAGATTTTTATTCAAATACAATATTTTTTGTGCTTTATTAAAGAATGAACGTAATTTACGCAGTTCAGGCATCAAAGCCATTTTTTCCCTGTCAATCTCAATATGATATGTTTTTTGGAGTATATTTTCCAATAACTCAACCGTAATATCTTTTGGCATTATTTGACTTTCTTCAATATTGTTAGTTGGATTATTGGTTATATTTTTATCCATAATTCCTTCAATAGATACATTTTCCAATTCTTCAAAATAATTATCAAATAAATCCTGGTAACTTCGCAAAGCCAATGTATAAAAACTCCCTCTACTCATTTGATAACTTCTCGAAAGTTTTAAAATCGTGCTTATAAAGGCAGTTACACGGTCAGGTGTATTGGTAAAAATCTCCAACAAGGCAGTATTTGTCAATCCAAAATGCTCCCAAGGCACAGCTGACAAAAAATTTGTGTTTAATAAATCAATAATTGGTTGTAGTTTTTTATCGCCTGAAAGCGAAACCAGATAATCGTAATCAACCTCCAATGTTTTGGCTAACATTAATATTTTGTCTGCTTTTGGGTATTTTTTGCCATTTTCAATGTCATGCAAATAAGACACAGCAATTTTTGTCATATCGCTTAATTGCTGGTAATTAATGCCTTTTCTTTGTCGCAAAGTTCTTATTTTTAAACCAAAAATAAGGTTGATGTTGTTGTTTTGTTGTATCATAAATCAAAAATATGTATTTATTTTTTAAAATTAAAACTTTAAATTTAGAAATAACAGCGAATTTTTTTCTTATTATGTTATTTTCTCAATTTAATTTTTTTTTAATTTTAGATAACAAAAAAAAATAAATTTTTTTTAGCGAAAATTTCGCTTTTTAATTTATTTTCTTTAATATTGCATTATCATTTTATAATAAAGTGTTGAAAAAATATTTTTTTGAAATTTTTAGCGAAAATTTCGCTTTTTAATTTATTTTCTTTTAAACTTATTTTTACGCTTAACCTACTGTATATATGTCAACCCAAGAAATTACCAAAAGTGCAATAGAAATTACAGCCCCTGAAAATTCAGCCTATAATTTTATATTGTCTGATGAAGCACTATCATTTATCAGTGCTTTGCATCAAAAATTTGAATCTCGTAGAAAAGAAATTTTACAAGAAAGGCTAAAAGTGCAACAAAATATAGACAACAATATATTTCCTGCATTTGAGAAAAACACTGAAAATATAAGAAATAGCGATTGGAAAGTGGCGACTTTGCCCAAAGATTTGCAAGATAGACGTGTGGAAATCACAGGCCCAACAGAAAGAAAAATGATGATAAATGCATTGAACAGTGGTGCAAAAGTATTTATGGCAGATTTGGAAGATAGTAACAGCCCTAATTGGGACAATAATATACAAGGACAAATCAACCTCTATGATGCAGTACGCAAAACAATCACCTATCAAAATGCAGAAAACGGAAAAACTTACACACTTAACCCTACAACAAGTGTATTAATGGTAAGACCAAGAGGTTGGCATTTGGTAGAAAAACATTTGAAAGTTGATGGAGAAGTCGTTTCGGGAAGTTTGTTGGATTTTGGTTTATACTTTTTTCATAATATTGATGAACTTATGAAAAGGGGTACAAGTGCTTATTTTTACCTACCTAAATTGGAGCATTATAAAGAGGCTGAACTTTGGAATGATATTTTTGTTTTTGCTCAAAATTATTGTGGTATTCCACAAGGAACGATTAAAGGAACTGTGTTGATAGAAACGATATTAGCACCATTTCAACTACACGAAATTATTTGGGCATTGAAAGAACATATCGCAGGGTTGAATTGTGGGCGTTGGGATTATATTTTTTCATTTATCAAAAAATTTAAAAATATTCCTAATTATGTATTTCCTGATAGAAGTCAGATTACAATGACAGTGCCTTGTATGCGTGCTTATACACAATTGGTGGTAAAAACTTGTCATCAAAGAGGCGTTTTTGCTATGGGTGGTATGGCTGCACAAATCCCAATTAAAAATGACGAAAAAGCCAACCAAGAAGCACTCAATAAGGTCAAAATAGACAAATTGCGCGAAGTAAAAGACGGACATGATGGCACTTGGGTAGCACACCCAGCTTTGGTGCAAGTAGCATTGGAAATTTTTGATAAAGAAATGCCTACACCTAATCAACTGCATATCCTAAGGGAAGATTTTGATTGCCAAGCTTCTGATTTATTGGCATTACCACAAGGCACAATTACCGAAAATGGATTACGCAATAATATTAATGTAGGGATTTTATACCTTGAAAGTTGGTTGAGGGGAAATGGTGCAGCAGCGATTTACAACCTCATGGAAGACGCAGCAACCGCAGAAATTTCACGCACACAAGTTTGGCAATGGCTCAAAAAACAAGTCGTTTTGGATAATGGTAAAATCGTCAATGAAACATTAATAAATGCGATTATAGAAAGCGAAATGGAAAAAATTACTGCTTATGTAGGCAAAGAAAATTTTTTAAAAGGGCGTTTTACTGAAGCATTGCAATTATTTAAGGAACTTATAACCCAAGATGTTTTTGAAGATTTTTTAACTACAAAAGCATACCATTTAATTTAAAATTTTTAATCTAAACCTTTTTAAGATACTTTTTTAATTTCTTTTTTAAATCCATTGTTTTTAAACACAACTTTTTAAAATTCTTTTTTATTTATGAATACTATCAATGAAATTACACAAGATTGGGCAACTAATCCACGCTGGGAGGGAATTATACGCCCTTATGACGCACAAGAAGTTTTAAAATTACGTGGAAAAGTTCGTATTGAATATTCTTTGGCAAAACAAGGTGCTGAAAAATTATGGAAAAAATTAACTACACAACCAAGCGTTTCTGCATTAGGTGCATTGACAGGTAATCAAGCAGTACAACAACTTGCAGCAGGATTGGAAGCTATTTATTTGAGCGGTTGGCAAGTAGCTGCAGACGCAAATACCGCAGGACAAATGTACCCTGACCAAAGTTTGTACCCTGCGAATGCAGTGCCTGAAGTCGTAAAAAAAATCAATAACACGTTGTTGCGTTGTGAACAAATTGACAGCGTAAATGGCAACAATAAAAAAGATTGGATGGCACCAATTATTGCAGATGCAGAAGCAGGTTTTGGCGGTAACTTAAATGCCTTTGAACTCATGAAAGCAATGATAGAAGCAGGTGCATCTGCGGTACATTTTGAAGACCAATTAAGTAGTGCCAAAAAATGTGGGCATTTGGGCGGAAAAGTATTAGTACCTACACAAGAAGGCATTGCAAAGTTAATCGCAGCAAGATTGGCAGCAGATGTAATGGATACTACTACGTTGGTAATAGCACGCACAGACGCAGAATCTGCAACTTTGATTACTTCGGATATTGACGACCAAGACAAACCATTTATCACAGGTGAGCGTACAAGAGAAGGTTTTTACTATATTAACAATGGTTTAGAACTTTGTATTCAACGTGGGTTAGCCTATTCACCTTATGCGGATATGCTTTGGATGGAAACTGCTACGCCAGATTTAAAAGTAGCAAAAGCTTTTGCAGATGGTATTCATGCGGTTTATCCTCATAAAATGTTGGCTTATAATTGCTCACCTTCTTTTAATTGGGCAAAACATTTGAGCAAAACAGAAATGAGTAGTTTCCGTGAAGAATTGGCTAAACTTGGCTTTAAATTCCAGTTTATTACGTTGGCAGGATTTCATGCACTTAATTCAAGTATGTTCAATTTGGCAAGCAATTATATGACAAATGGCATGGCAGGCTTCTCACAAATGCAAGAAGAAGAATTTGAAATGCAAAACAAAGGCTTCAGAGCAGTAAAACACCAAAGTTTTGTAGGAACAGGTTATTTTGATTATGTGCAAAACACAATTCAAAAAGGTGCTTCTACCGTAGCATTGCAAGATAGCACTGAAATTGCACAATTTCATTAAAAAACCGCTTTTAAATATAAATTGATATACTAAAAATTTAGTAAAATATCATTAGGAAATAAAAAAGGTAAACGATTTGTTATTTAAAAAAATCTGGCTATTCTTAGTGTAGAATAGCCAGATTTTTTTAAAACAATAAAAAACATAAAAATACATTTTATACAAATGTTTTTGCAATCGAATTTTTATAGTAATAAAATTTCTCCAAAAAAAAACTTATTTTTGTGAAAATTTTTCTAAAAAAAATGCAAAATACAAATGCAAAATACAAAAACAAAAGCTACTTTCAAGTATAATCGTCATACATATTCAGACGAATTTTTGTTCAATCTTTATAAATCATTGGCAATTCCACGCCTTTTTGAGGAAAAAATGCTTATACTATTGCGTCAAGGCAGGATAAGCAAATGGTTTTCGGGCATTGGACAAGAGGCGATTTCGGTGGGAAGTACCTTAGCAATGGAAAATACAGACGTGATTTTTCCTATGCACCGCAATTTGGGCGTTTTTACCGCAAGAAATGTAGATTTATTTCGTTTATTTACCCAATTTCAAGGCAAAACAACAGGTTTTTCAAAAGGACGTGAGCGTTCTTTTCATTTTGGCACAATGGAATACAACATTGTGGGCATGATTTCGCATTTAGGCCCGCAATTATCTTTGGCAAATGGCGTTGCACTTGCCCATCAATTACGCAAAGAAAAAGGTGTTTCTTTGGCTTTTACAGGTGATGGTGCTACAAGCCAAGGCGAATTTCACGAAGCATTGAATGTAGCTTCAGTGTGGGATTTGCCTGTGATTTTTTTGGTTGAAAATAATGGTTATGGGCTTTCTACGCCTAATACTGAGCAATATCGTTGCAAAAATATTATTGACAAAGCAATAGGTTATGGCATGGAAAGCGTGCAAATAGATGGCAATAATATTTTGGAAGTGTATCACACACTTAGAAAATTGCGTGAAGATATGGCGATAAATCCTCGCCCTGTGTTGGTGGAGGCAATGACATTCCGCATGAGAGGGCATGAAGAAGCATCAGGCACAAAATATGTACCACAACATTTATTTGATGAATGGGCAATAAAAGACCCTGTAGGTAATTTTGAAACCTATATTTTGAATAATAAAATTGCTTCGCCAAAAATGATTTCTGATTTTAAAGAAGGTTTTAAGGCAGAATTGAATGAAATTATTGAAAAATCTTTCACAATTCCAATGCCTACGCCTGATTATGATACCGAAATCGCAGATATTTATGCGCCACTTACCGAAGCCCCTGAAATATTGCCCCAAAACCCTGAAAACACCCACGAAAAACGCCTTATTGATGCCATAAGTGATGGTTTGCGTCAATCCATGCAACGTTTCCCTGAAAGTATTGTGATGGGACAAGATATTGCAGAATATGGCGGTGTGTTTAAGATTACACAGGGTTTTGTAGATTTATTTGGTAAATCAAGGGTAAGAAATACGCCTTTGTGTGAGTCTGCTATCATAGGAGCGGGTTTGGGACTTTCTATCAAAGGTTTTAAATCTATTATTGAAATGCAATTTGCAGATTTTGTAACGTGTGGTTTTAACCAAATTGTGAATAATTTGGCAAAAATTTATTACCGTTGGGGACAAAATGCTGATGTCGTAATTCGTATGCCAACAGGTGCAGGCGTGGGAGCAGGCCCATTTCATTCACAATCCAATGAAGCGTGGTTTTCGCATGTTGCAGGGCTTAAAGTGGTGTATCCTTCCAATCCTTATGATGCCAAAGGGCTTTTGTGTGCGAGTATTGCGGACACCAATCCTGTGATGTTTTTTGAGCATAAATTCCTCTATCGTTCTACACTTGGACAGGTGCCAGAAGAATATTACACCATAGAAATAGGCAAGGCAAATGTGGTAAAAGAAGGCGAAGATATGTCAATTATTACGTATGGTTTGGGCGTGCATTTTGCATTAGATATTGTGAAAGAATTGGATTTGGAGGGGCAAGTAGAAATATTAGACTTGCGTTCATTGTTGCCTTGGGATAAAGAAGCAGTAGAAAAAACTGTGAAAAAAACAGGAAAAGTATTAGTTTGTCATGAAGATACATTGACAGGTGGTTTCGCAGGCGAAATATCTGCTTGGATTGGCGAACATTGTTTTGAATACCTTGATGCACCAGTATTGCGTGAAGGCAGTTGGGACACACCTGTACCATTTTCACCTCCTTTGGAACAGGCTTTTTTACCAAAAGAACGCATAAAAGCAAAAATTCAAAAATTATTGGCGTATTGAAAATTCAGTCGCCAGTTTTTCGGTTTAAGTATTTCTAAAAAAAATAAAATTTAGTTAAACCCACAAGATTTCAAAAACCTTGTGGGTTTTTGGCTTAAAAGCCTCTCCCATGTGTATGACTTACCAAAAAATTACGCAAAAGTTTGCTATTTTTTCCTGACCAAACCAAAAATTCAGATAAAAAATTTTGTCCAAAAAAACCTTGTAAAAATCTCCCCCATTGTAGGCGAAACCTAAAATTTTTGTTCCAAGTTTTTTGGTAATTTTCAAAAATATCACCTTTAGAAATATCTCCTTTTAAATATAATAATATTTCATCAGTCAATAATTTTGCACTGTGAATAGCCATTGCCATACCATTGCCACAGAGCGGTGCTATCATGCCCGCAGCATCACCTGCCATAAGTACACCTTGTGTATCAGTGCTTTTGGTGGCAAAAGAAACTTCATTGATTACTTTTGGTGTTTGCCAAATAAAATTCCCTTTTGTAAAAATTTCTTTTAAATATGGATTTTTCCACAAAATATTTTTTTCCATATCAGCCACATTGCCAAATTTTTGGAGGTTTTGGCGTGTAGTAAGATAACACAAACAAAACGTATCATTTTCTACCCTTGAAATACCACAATAACCATTTTTGAAATTATGGAGAGCAATTACGTCATCATTTTGGAGTTTTTCTGCAAATTGAACGTGGTATTTTACACCAATATATGGCGATTTTTTTTGAAAAAAATCTCTCTGCATCTGTGCATCTATATTGCTTCTTTTGCCAAATGCCCCAATAATAATTTTGCCTAAAAAAGGCGTTTCTTCATCTGTCCAAACTGCGTGACTATCGCCTTGTGCGGTAATATTGCGTACAGTTTGTTGCGTAAAAATGCTTACACCCATATTTTTAGCGTGCAACATCAACGCCTCGTCCAATGTGTAACGACTTATTCCAAAACCGCCCACAGGCAAAGGCATAGACAAAAGATTGCCACTCGGAGCAGAAAGTTGAAACTGAGAGAGCGAAACCGCCCCAAAATTGTATGGAAAAAAACCTAAACTTTCCCAAAAAGGCAACACTTCCTTAGAAATATATTCGCCACAAACTTTGTGTTGTGGATAATTATTTTTTTCAATAATAGCCACTTTATAACCTTCTTTTGCCAAGCGAACAGACGCAGTCAAACCTGCTAAACCGCCACCAATACACACAATATCATACATATTAGGATTATTATTTTTAATTATTTTTCCGAAAATCTATTTTTTAACTATTTGTACGTTCTTTTGTATTTTTTACGTTGTATCAAGATAAAACGCTTATATTTGAAAAGCGTTTTATAATTTTTATTGTTTGTATTTTTATTCTACTTTTCTATTTTTAAATTAAAAAAAAACCATGAAAAAAAAATTTTTTGTGCTTATTGCTGTATTATTTACTTTTTTGGCTTTTAATGTAATTTCTCTACAAAAATTACAAGCCCAAAATACAAAACAAACTTTTACACACCGCACCAATACAAGTGTAGAACGTGTTATAATAGAATTGGACGCAGAAATGAATGCAACTACTATCGCATATCAAGGGAAAATTGACAAAGTACCTGTAAAACTTACAATCCTTAAAAAAGATAAAGAGGAAGGGAAAATCACTGCACAACGCCCTGATAATAAAGCAAAAATGGTATTTTCTATGTCTTGGATAATGGGTGGTGCTATGTTTTTGGCAAATGGCGAAATCAAAGAATTTGGCAACGAAATATCATGCACACTTCCAACAGGCGAAATATTGCTTACTTCGGGAGGTCCTATGTTTTTGCCTTTTTATTATGCACCAAATACCAAAAGCTCTTTTACATTGATTGATGTACCACAAGAACAAATCGGAAATTCAAAAATACTTCCATCAGGCGAATTTTATTATGAGGTAACTATCCCTAATAAAGCAGGCAAATACAAGATAGCACCTATGTCATACGATGATGATGGAATAACCAAAATTAAACTCATTGACCCAAAAGGTAAAACGGTAATATTTAAAAGCAAAAAATAAAATTAGTTATTTTGTATTTGATGCTCTTATTGGTTTTTAATTTTTCAAAAAATTGAGGTCAAACCTTCATAAACTATGGTACAGACCCAATTTTTTGAAAAATATTAAAGTATTTTTTTAAACCAATTTTCCATACAAATCAAATTCCATTGCTTCCATGATTTTTACATTTGCAAAATCACCCAAACGAATATATGTATCTTTGTCTGCTTTTACCAATACTTCATTATCCACTTCTGGGGAGTCAAATTGTGTTCTTCCAATAAAATAATCACCTTCTTTGCGGTCAAAAAGCACTTTCATCGTTTGCCCGATTTTTGCTTGGTTGAGTTCGTCAGAAATATGTTGTTGAATTTCCATGATGGTATCAGCCCTTTCCCTTTTAATTTCCGCAGGCACATCATCTTGATACGAAAAACTGTGTGTATTTTCTTCGTGTGAATAGGTAAAAACGCCTAATCTTTCAAAACGTTGTGTTTCCACAAAGTCGCACAATTCTTCAAAATCCTGTTCTGTTTCGGTTGGGTGTCCTACGATAAGCGTAGTGCGTAGGGCAATTTCGGGAATGGTTTGGCGAATGTTTTGGATAAGTTCTTCGGTTTTTTGGCGTGTAATACCTCTGCGCATCACATCTTTGAGCATACGGGTAGAGGCGTGTTGGAGAGGCATATCAAGGTATTTGCAGATGTTATCGTGTTTTTTTATCGTGTCCAAAATATCCAATGGAAAACCCGCAGGATAGGCGTATTGCAACCTAATCCAATCAATTCCTTCTACATCAGCGAGTTGTGTAAGCAATTCTGAAAGATTGCGTTTTTTGTAAATATCTAAGCCATAATAAGTCAAATCTTGTGCAATAAGGATAATTTCTTTGGTACCTTGTTTTGCAAAATTTTTGGCTTGTTGCACTAAGGTTTCCATAGGTGAAGATATATGTTTGCCTCTCATCAATGGAATCGCACAAAATGAACAAGGTCTGTCGCAACCTTCAGCTATTTTCATGTAGGCATAGTGTCGTGGCGTAGTAATAAATCGCTCTCCAACAAGTTCATGCTTATAATCTGCTTTAAATTTTTTGAGCAAAAGCGGTAAATCTCTTGTACCGAAAAACGCATCAACATTAGGAATATCCCTTTGCAAATCTTCCTTATAGCGTTCCGAAAGGCAACCTGTAACATAAAGTTTATCAATAAGTCCTTCCTCTTTTGCTTGTGAATAGGCAAGTATCGTTTCTATGGATTCTTCTTTTGCTTGGTCAATAAATCCACACGTATTTATAATAATAATATTAGCGTCATCATTTTGGGCTTCGTGTGAGGCTTTTATATTGTTGGCGTGGAGTTGTGTGAGGATATTTTCAGAATCCACCAAATTTTTGGAACAACCTAATGTAATGAGATTTACTTTTGTGGGGCGATTGCCTTTGGTTTTCATGTGCGTTTTTTTCTTTTTAATTTAAGATTTTAATTTGCAAAAATAAAGGAAAAAAGGCAAAAAACGTGATAACAAAAGAATATTTGGGAAATAATACGCATATTATTTATTGGGGGAATTTTCCAAATACCAAAGTTTCAAATTATTGTCTGCTTCTGGCACAAAACTGCTTTTGTAACTTGCAAAATCATCTTCAATAATTTCAAAATGTTTGTTACGCAACATAACACACTGACCACCTTTTTGTATAAAATCATTAACAAAATGAAACAATACAATAAGTTTACCTAAATAAAACCCAGAGGCATCTACCAATATTTTATCATGATATTTACTCAATGCTATGGATTGAATACCATTATCTAATTGAAAAAAATTTGTTAATTCTAAGGAAAATATTGTATATGTATCTACAAATTGAAAAAGATATGCAATCTCAGTTATTTGTGTTGGTGGGATTTTATGCGATTCCAAAAAATTAATGACTTTTTTATTTTTTTGAAAAATATTCTTTTGCCACCATGAATATTGTGGTGTAGAAGCATTTTTAAACCCTGATATTTTAAAATATGGTGGCAATATTTTAAATAATGCTCTTTGGCTACGAGGTGTTTTCACATCTATCTCTATAATATTAAGCGGAAATTCAAAAATATAGTCACTGATATTGTTTTTAAATACTTCCTCATTGATTACCTGATAGTTTTTAGGCATAAGAGTATTATTTTACCCAAATAGTTGTCTATTTTTAAACAAAAATAGGCAACTAAACAAACGAACAACTGATAACTACAATTACTGATATCTAAATCTTGGCGTCCTAATAATGCTTGGAGGTAAAGGCAATTTGACAGGGATTGTATAACCAAGTGTTACTTCGTGTGAAGTGGCTTGTTTTGCACTTTGTCCTTCTATAATATAATCAAAACTATATCCTACACGCATATTATGCACCACATTTTTTTTGGTTTTGCGTGTAAAATCCGCCCCCAAGAGCAGATTTGCAGATTCTTGTGTGCGATAACTCACACCGCCCCAAAATTTTTGGTTATATTTAATGATTGCACCACCTTCTAATGCATATTTTGAAAATTGTGCATTGCGTACCAACAACATAGGTGTAAGCACCCATTTTTCAGCCCCAAACACATAATTGTAACCTGCCATCAGGTACGAACTTTGTACTAAGGTTTCTTGTGTGGTTGCACTCCCAAAATTAAATTTTGCTTGATTGAGGTGATTAATGCTAAATCCTACAAAAAACTTTGGTGTTTCATATTGAATACCAGCCCCAAAATCAGGTTTTAGATTGCTTTCTTTGCCTTTCCCCAAATCAAAAGGGTCACCAGACTCCCTAAAACGCAATTTCCCAAAATCAATTGTTTTGTTGATAATCCCTCCTCTTACGCCAAATGACAACGTTGCATTTCCCTGCATTTTTACATGATACGCATACGAAAGTTGTGCTTCTATGTTGTTGGTAACGCCCAAATTATCATTTACAAGGTGAAAACCAAAACCACTATTATAGGCAGGTAAGGCAGTATTAAAATTGAATACTTGTGTAGAAGGCGCACCTCCATCATCAAAAGTAGGTTGGTATGCCAGCCACTGCGTACGATATACAAAACCAAATTGTGTTTCTAATTTTGAGCCAACAACCGCAGGATTAAAAAATTGGCGATTGTGAATAAATTGGGTAAATTGGGCATCTTGTTGGGCGTAAATAGGTGTTGCCAAAAAAGAAATTAAGGTAAAAATGCCCATAAAAAACGTTTTTTTATACATATTTTTATGTGGTTGTTTACATGATTGAGAAACTTTAGTACTTGGAAAATAAAGCATTGAAATCAAAATAAAGAATTAAAATCAATAAGAAAAGAAATGATTTTTGTTTAAAATTTTAAGTCAAACTATTTTTTAAACATTTTTTAGCAATTTTATTGATTTTTTCTTTAAAAAACAAAATATTTGAAAAGTTTAAAGAAGTTAAATATAAGATTAAACTTTAACCTTTTGAACCTTGCGCTTTAACATTTTGAGCTTTAAACATTTTCAAATATAAATTTTTCTCCAAACTGCGTAATTTTTTGGTTTTTTGTGGCTAAATATTGCAAAAAATGTTGGTTTTGGGCAAGGTTTTTTGGGGAATCATACCAATATGAATTTTGCTCAGTAAGCCAAAGAACTGTATCTGCGTAATTAAAAATATGGGCAATTTCATGACTGATGACCACAATACCCTTGTTTTCGTATGTAGAAAGTTGTTTGAATTGGGTAAATGCTTGTGATTTCTGTAAAAAATCAAGGTGTGCAGTTGGTTCATCAAAAAGTAAGTAATCATTTTCACTTGCAAGGCTGTATGCGATTAAAACTTTTTGTTTTTCGCCATCACTCAATGTATGCAACAAGTAATTTTTCCATGCAGAAATATTTAATTTCTCTAAAATATACTGAATAAAATCCTTTTTTTCAATAGGCAAATCCACTTGCCAGCCAATATGAGGGTATTGGGCAGTACAAAGCCAATCCCACACGGTAAAATGTGAGATATAAGGCATTTGCGACCAAATTAATGTTCTTTGTTGGGCTAATGACAAAAGTGAAAGCGTATTTATATTGGCATTGTTGAGCAAAATATTGCCTGACAACGCAGGCAAAATACCCGCAATTGTGCGCAAAAGCGTACTTTTGCCTGTGCCATTCATACCAAGAATACCTAAAAAATTGTTTTTTTTTATCTCAAAATTAAGATTTTCGTGTAGGATTTTTGTAGGATTTTTTTCGTTCGTTATAAAAAAAAAATTACCAAAGGAAATTTCTTTTTTATAACCTGTACAAAGATTTTTGATTTCGAACATACTTTTTATTTCTTCTTCAGCACCACTTGTTCTTGTTGTTTGGTTACGACTTGGGCATAGAAAGTTTTGAGCATTTTGTATTCTTGTGGCTCATAAAAAGCACGTCCTACAATAAATTTAGACACAATTTGTAATTTATTTTCGCCTAATTGTTGTGTAATAAAATCAAAACGGAGCGAGCCATCTTCTGATTTAAGTTTTAGGTTTTTGGGTATTTCATCTACTTTGTAACCATCTGGTAGCGTGATGATAATATTGTATGTTTCATCTCTGGTAAAAGTATAATCTATGCGGTATTTGCGTTCTTCTTGTTTGAAAGGGTTTTCTTTCAAGGTATACTCCAAGAGTGGTGATAGATAAATGAGGTCACCATTGATTTGCGCTTTGTCGTTTATTTCAAGGGTGCGTTCTCCTTCGAGTGGTTTTTCCAATTCTTTTAAATTGGTGTATGTAAATTTATTTTTTTCATTTTTGATAGTTGCCTCATCTTTGTTTTTTTCGTTTTTTAGGGCGATTTTTCTACGCCTTACTGCTTCGTAACCTATAAATTTCCCTTTGGATTTGCCTGTGATAGTACCTTGTGTATTTAGTTCGAGGTTATCTACCATAACAACAGAGGATTTTGTGCTTTTTTTTGTTTGTAGTGTTACCCAAGCAGTATTTTTTGAGGGTAAAATCAACAATCCTAATCCATTGAGTGCATCAGGGTCTATAATATCTAAGGCGTATAGTGGGTCAGTTGCATCTAAGAGGTAATCTTCTTCATCAGAAATCATGGCATGTGCGATTACATAGTTAAAATCACTTATACGTGGATAACCTACATTCACCATACCGTTTTCGCGTGTACTTAGGAGGATTGGGTGTGCATTTATGTTAGCTTCTACGAGCATAGCCACGAGTAATAAATTGATAGCTGCAGTATTGCCTGTTTTTTTCTCCAATACTTCTTTTATACTCATTTCTGAGCCTATACCGTTACTTCCGTTGTGTTTGATGTTAAATTTTACGTATTGAAATATCTCCAATATTTTTTCTTGTTTAGTATTTTTGTCTTTGGTCAGTGCTTTTACGATTTCTTTTATAGATGTTCTTTTTGAGATGTATCCACCAAAAACTTCGGATTCCATGAGTGCACCTACAAGGGTTTCCCACGAAGACATATAAGGCTCATAGATTCCGCCCCTTGTAATGCCTGCAAGTTGGTGTTCAAGTTTTGATAAGTTGTCTCGCACACAAGCCATAAATTCTTCTTTTTTGAAAGCAGGCACGTCTTTTTGTACCCAACGTGTGTAGAAAGTTTTGTAGTTGAATGTGATACCTTGTGCACTTGTTCCTTGTCCGTCATCACGTGTTCCTTCTTCTTTGATATGAAAAGGATAATTGCTTTGTGGTAATTTTACAAAATCAAAAATATTTGGGATGGCTGTTCTAAATTCGCTCCATTCTACAGGTATATCCTCTTGAAAAATCCAGTTAGGAATATCAGCAAAGTAAGGCGTGGTTTTTTCGTATTCATATTCTATAACTGTACCTACTTTTACATTTGGAATGGTAAATTTAATTTCTGTGTTATTCTTATTTAATTTTTTCTTAAAAATAGCACTTTTTTCCAATTTAGTTTTTTCTACTTTTCCATTTACCATATTGTAGGCATACGCCCTTGTGTCACTCAATCGTTCATCTTGTGTTTGGTAAAAAACGACTGTTCCTCTGTCTATTCCTTCAGTTTTTAAGATTTTGATGCGTTTTCTATATACATATACAAGTTGGTATTTGTCCGAAAAAATTTCGTATCGCACATCACCATAATCACACAATACGACTGCCTCAGCAGTTGGGTCTTTGTCATATATGGTCATTTTTACCAAATCGTCTGGCACGTCTCCCAGTTTCATGGGGGCTTTTTGGGCTAATAATAAATTAAAAGGTATTATTAGAAAAAGGAAATTAGCAAAAGCAAAACGAATTTTATTAGTAGAATACATAGTTTTTTTGTGATTTAGCCCCTAATTCCCAAAGGGGAACTTGAAGTCGTAGAGATTTTTAAAGTTTAAAATTTTAGAAAATTTAGTTTGGAATCAATATTTTAAGTTTGTCCCAAACAGATATAGAATAATAAGGTAAATGATTTACTTTTAAAGGTTTTTTCTAAGTACCTTTTACGCATACAATTTTGGTATTGTCTGCTTTTTGGATATTCTTGATAAATTCGTTCAATTCTTTTGCTTTTTCTTTAGGATATTGCCCTTTTTTCATGTAAAATTGACGAATGTAGGTAATTTTGCCTTGTTCTGCTTTTACTTGGCTTTTGTATTCCCCAAAAGAAGACGAAAAATTTATATCATTTGTAGTACCCTCTATATGATATTTTTCGGGCAGATGATACACAATAGTATCGCTGTCTGTAAAATCAATGCCAGATAAAAAAATATCTTCTTTGCGATTTTCATCTACTTCCATTTTATTGTTATATTTATTCAATAAATTTGGAGTAATAAAAAGACGTTTGCCTGTGCGTGGAAAAATATTGCGTACTTTGAGCTTTGTTTTTTGGGTAATTTCAGGTGCCAAGGCTTTTTTGTAATCAATATTAAAATCCATGATTTCAAAATCAGCCAATGGTATTGTTTCATTTATCCATTTTTTTTGTGTTTCAGGTGATTTTTCTGTGATATGTATCAATCCTTCACAAGCAATATTTTTGTATTTGGTATTGATGGTTATTTCGCCTTCGCCTGTTTCAAATACTTTTATATTTGCTTGGCTGTATTGTGTATTGTCTTGTGCGGTATATTTTTTTGTATGTACTACTTTACCACCGTTTTCAGTAACAACAAACACATTTCTATCATCTGTAAAATCACCAATATACCCAAATGGTGCATTTTGGCTTGTGCATTCTACCCAAACGGTATCTTTTTCCATAGGAACACACAGAAAAGCGTGATTAGAACTTCTACTTACAAAGCTTTCATCTACCAATACATGCCTGTTTTCAGTACCTGCATTGACAAGTGTATAATGTGATTCTATTCCTGCTATTTTGAGTAATGCTTTTGTATAGTTGGTAAGTGCTTTACAATCACCATAGCCTTTTGTATCTACAGTTTCTGCGGTCATAGGTTGCCACCCCCCAATGCCAAGCCCAATAAACATATAACGTGTGCGTGATTGCATAAATTCATATACTTTTTTGGCTTTGAGAAATTTTGTAGGCTCATTTTCCACCAATTTTTTTACTTGTTCTTGTGTTGCTTTTGGTATAATATCACGTCCTTTACACAAAGCAATCGTAAATTTTCCAAAATCGTCCCAAGTTTGGAAGTTTCCTTCATATCCTTCTACTTCAAATTCCGAAGGGGCAGTTTTTACAAAAGGCATTTTCTTGTACCAAGGCAAACTATATGAATCTTCTTGTGCAACAGGCACGTTTTTTACTGACCAAAAATATGTATCTTTACCTTCTTTTTGCCCTTTTTGGCAGGAAATAGAAGTGTTATATTCTTTATGACGAACTTTTAGGTTTTTTTGGCTAATAATCAATAAAGAACTTTGTTCTACACCAAATTTTGGGTTTTCTTGTGGCATAAATCTCGGATAAAACATCAAATTTTTGCTCGAAGTTTCATACTCAAATTCTACGGTATAAGGGTAATTGCCATACGAAAACTTTGCAATCCTTACAAAATTATCAGATATGAATTGCAAACCATCTGTTGCCCCAGTTTCTGTTATATCGCTTTTTTTGAGTTTTGATACCAATTTACCTTCTGCATCATACAACTTACCATCAAGCGATTTTATTTTTTCAAGTTTATTGAAATGTACTTCGCATTGAGCTTCACTGTCGCCATCTTTATTAAAAATGGTGCAAACATAACGTGTTTTTGTGGTAGCATTGCCCTTATCTTTGATTTCAAAAATCGTTTCTTGCAATCTTACCACCGCATCAGCCCTTTCACGTATTTCAGCAGGGATTTTGGCAACATTCCAATCTGCTTTTTGGGCAAATAAAAGGGTATTTTTTGGGGCAAAAGTAAGGCAAAAAATAATACCTAATACTTTTAAAATTTGATTAAACTTGAACATAAATAAAAAAAAGGATAGAATAATTTATTACTTTTAAAACCTTTAAAAGGAAAAATTTAAAGAACAGAAAAATTCAGTGCAAAAGTAATTTTTTTTAACTATATTTTAACTATTTTTATTTTTTTTTATTGTTAAAGAAAAAAATTGTGCCCGCACTTTTTCTAAAAAAAACCCTAAAAAACAAATCCTTTTTTCTTTATGTAAGAAAAAAGGATTTTTGCACCTAAAACCACCGCATATTACACTGTTTCAAGTATTTCTTCTTTTATTGTTGTTGTGCAAGTATCCAAAAATGTTAAAGCTTGTTGCAAATCAGCTATTAAATCTTCTGGGGCTTCCAATCCAACAGAAAGGCGTATAAGACTATCCTTTACCCCTGATTTTTGTCTTATATCCACAGGAATAGATTTATGCGTCATAGTAGCAGGATGACACAAAAGACTTTTTACACCACCTAAACTTTCTGCAAGTTTAAAAAGTTGTGTGTGTGTACTTAATAATGTTGCTTGTTGTTCGGTATCTTCTTGCAATACAAAAGAAATAATACCACCAAAATAGCCATTTTGTTGTTTTTTAGCAATATGATGATTGTGGTGCGTAGGCAAACCAGGGTAATAAACCTTGCTTATTTGAGGACATTTTTCCAAATATTGTGCTATGATAAGTGCATTTTGGGCGTGTTGTTTTACACGTAAATCTAAGGTTTCAATGCCTCTAATCACCAACCAACTATCAAAAGGGGCTAAGATAGCACCAGAAGCATTTTGAATAAATTTAATTTTTTCGCCAAGCAATTTTGTCTTTGTGATAACTGCCCCAGCTATCAAATCACTGTGTCCGCCCAAATATTTAGTGGCACTGTGCACCACAATATCAGCCCCCAAATCCAACGGTTTTTGCAAAATAGGCGTTGCAAATGTATTATCCACACAAAGCAATATGTCATGTTTTTTAGCAATTTTTCCAATGGCTTCAATGTCTGAAATTTTGAGCGTAGGATTGGTTGGGCTTTCTATCCAAATAAGTTTTGTTTTGGGTGAAATCGCATCTTCTATGACTGAAACTTGGGTTGTATCTACGTAGGTTATTTGAATACCAAATTTTTGATAAATATGTGTAAATAACCTAAAAGCACCCCCATAAATATCATCAACTGCTATCACTTCATCACCAGAAGAAAGGAGTTTGATTACTGCATCAATGGCAGCCAATCCACTTGCAAAAGCACAGGCTTGTTCACCATTTTCCAAATGTGCCAATAAATCCTCTAAAACTTTGCGTGTAGGGTTGTTTGAGCGCGCATAATCATACCCCTTATGTACGCCAGGTGCTTCTTGCACAAAAGTAGAGGTTTGGTAGATAGGCACACTGATAGCACCTGTAAGTTCATCTACAGGAATACTGTGGATAATTTGTGTTGAAGTTTGTGTTGCGAATTGTGTCGCAAATTGTTGTGCTGTTTCGTTTAGCATATTTTTAATTTTTTTGGAAAAAATGTGAAAAATAATAAAAACGTAAGCACTTATCATGATTTTTGGTAGATTTACCAGAAAAGCAAAAAATTAGCTTTTCTGATAAGATTCAGAAAAGCTAATTTTATATGGATATTTTATAAAAGGAATTATAAAATAATGTTATAAATTTAATCTTTTTGCTGAACTTATCTCCCCCTTTTTAGGGTTGGAGTTAGCACCTTATTGTAATATAGGTTGCTAAGGCTTCACAGGGCCAATCCCTCTGCCTTTCTTGATAAGTATTTACAATGCAAAAATGCAATACTATTTTTAATTTTGCAAATTTTTCTGTAAAAAAATTGAAAAATAACAAACTTTATAAATTTTGTTTTGTGTCCATTTTATTTTCTGTTGTTTCGTGTTCATGTATTTCGTGTTCGTGTGGTTTTTCTACAAAAACCCTACGCAACCAACGAGGCAAGAAAATAACACCTGCCACCAAATATGGATAATATGTAATCATACGCCAAAGAATGGCAATAAAACCAATCATTACCTTCGCAAATGGCGAATAAAAATTTTGGAATGCAGCTTCTGCAATGCCCGAACCCCCTGGCGTAATTGCGATAATCAATACTACCCACAATATCACATGGCGTGAAAATATAAGTGTGTGGTCAGCACCTGTAAGCGGAACAAATGCTGCAATAAGGCAATTCACAATAAAATAACGTGAAGTCCATATCAACATAGTAGAAACAATGCCTTTTATCCAATAAGCCCAACCAATGCCCTTCAATTCTTTAGACGCATTCATCAATTCATCACCTTGTTGTTCTGCATCTTTTCTAAATTTTTTGAGAAAAGAAATAGACGTTAAACCCAAAAACAATGATTTAATGACTTTTGGGTTGTAAAATAAACCATACATCATCAAAAAATTATACAAAAAAACTACGGTATAACTCGTATAAAATGTATATTTCAAGGCATTAATCCAACCTGCATCTACACCTTCCAAGTGAAAAATACCATTTGGATATACACCCATTGCGTCCAATGTAAGCACTATTGCACCCACAATCATAAAAAACAGGTTATCCAAAATAGCAGATACCATGACATACGCCAACGCTTTGCCAAAAGCAATGCCTTCTTTGAGCAAAATAAACGAAGCTACCGCAGTACCACCTACCGCAGAAGGACTGACCGCAGAAGAAAATTCCCACAACACAATCGTATAAAAACTTCCCCACCAACTCAACGCCTTGCGTGTAAGCTCCCTAATACGGTAAATATACAAACCGTCACGCACCAAAAGTGCAAAAACTGCCATCAAAAGCCAAAAATAATTTGGTGATACAAAGTTTTTTAAAAGGTCATGCTTAGTAATATCTATATAAATACTATAAACTGTATAAGCCAACCCAATTGTAATCGGAATAAGGATTTTGGTTGGACTTAACTGTTTGAGGATAGGATTTTCTTTGGAAGTATCTATTTTCGGTTGTTGTTCCATGTTTTTTATGGGAAAAATATTAAAAATTGTCAGTTATCAGTTTTTAAGTTGTCAGTTTTTAAAAAATATTACAAAGAAATCTATAAAATTTTACAAATTTAAAAATTATTAGTTATTAATAAATTATTAGTTATTAATAATTTTTAAATTTATATGTATTCTCTTTAATAGCTGATTTTACAACTCAAAACTTTCGCCTCTGCGTGGCATGAGTGCATTGTAGCCTTCATTTATGAGGTGTTCTTGAAAATTATGCATAATTTCTTCTTCGCCATGCACCAAAAACAGTTTTTGAAGTTTTGTTTTATCTTGATAATTGATAAATTTCATTAAGTCTGTAACGTCTGCATGTCCGCTAAATACATCTGTTGCTTTTATGGTGGCTAATACGGGTACAGAATCCCTTTTTGCCTCCAACACCTTCGCACCGTTCATAAGTGCGTGTCCCATTGTACCTTCCGCAGCAAATCCTACAAGCAAAATTGTAGCATTAGGGTCTTGAATATTTTGCCTTACGTGGTATTCCACCCTTCCCCCTTGAATCATACCAGAAGACGAAATAATAATACACGGTTTTTTGTATTGTGAGAGTTTTTTACTGTCAATAATACTTTCCAAATAGGTAAGATTTTCAAAATCAAACAAATTGCCATGTTGTTCTGCAAATTGTTTTGCTTCATCATTTAACCAGCTTTGATATTTTTGGAAAATCCATGTACTTTTCAAAGCAAGCGGACTATCTGCAAAAATTTTAATTGGTGGTAGTTTTCCTTGCACACGCAAGCGGTTGAGTGTGTATAAAAGTGCTTGGGTACGTCCTACGCTAAACGCAGGCACAATAAGTTTGCCTTGTTGTTCTACACAAGTTTTATAAATTGTTTGATAAATTGCATCTTCAGGTGATTCGTGGTCTTTGTGGTGGCGATTGCCATACGTAGATTCACACAACAAATAATCTACTTGTGGTACAGGTTCAGGGTCAGGCAAAAGTGGGTAATTAAAACGTCCAATATCACCAGAAAAACAAATACTTTTCGTTTTGCCATTTTCAGTTATTTCAAATACAATATGTACCGCACCCAAGAGATGTCCAGCAGGAATCATGGTCATGGTAACTCCTTTTTTCAAGGTAATTTTTTTATTGATTTGTACTGTAGCAAAACACTCCATTGTATCATCTACATCAGCTTGTGTATAAAAGCCTTTTGAACTTTCGGTAATGTCTTGCATGCGTTTTTCTTCGTCAGGCGTAAAATTAGAAAATCCTTTTCTTTTGCGTTTTTGGAATTTTCTTTTTTCGTGTTGGTATTTTTTTAGCCTTGAACTATTGAGTGAGGCAGAGTCATCAAGCAAAATTTTGCTTAGTGCCAACGTAGCTGCAGTACCAATAATTTTGCCTTCGTAACCTTCTCTCAAAAGGTTGGGCAAATACCCTGTGTGATCAATGTGTGCGTGTGTAAGCACTACAAGGTTAATCATAGAAGGCTCAAAAGGAAATAACCCTATATAATCTTCAGGATTGATGTCTTTGCGTTCCATGTCTATTCCGCAATCAACCAAAATGCGATAGTCGTCCTCTAATTCTAAAAGGTACATGCTACCACTTACTTGTCGGGAAGCACCCCAAAAAGTTAATTTCATATTAAATTTTATTAAAAATTTGATTTTTTAATAAAATATTTATTTCAGACGTTCAAAACTTTATTTAAAAAATAAAAAACCTAAAAAAACATTTTTTTTAAATTTTTATATGTGATTTTTCGCTACATGAAAACTTTTAAGATTTAATTTTTTAAAACTTAATTTTTTAAAACTTTTAATGTAGATTTCTAAAGAATTTTTAACACGTTTTTTTAAAAAACATTTTTAAAACATATTAAAAAATATTTTACTAAAAAATATTTATATATATATTGTTGGTTTTTTTTTATAAAAATAAAAACAAACCGTTAAAACCAAAGGAAAATTATGTTAATTAGGCATTAAGAATTATATTTTTTTATTCTTTTACCTTTTATTATGTTGTTAGGAATCTGGCTTTTCTAATTATAGTCAAATATTATATTTTTTGTCAGCTTTTTGTTTTTTTTATAAAAAATGATTGTATAAAACCTTATGCAAAATTTTCTGCAATATCTTTTAAATTAGCTGAATTTCCTGCAATATCTTTTAAATTATTTAAAATTTCAAAAAAAATCAATAATTTTTCAAATTTTTACTATTGATTACTTTATTTTTTACAAAAATTTCATTATTTTATCTTATTTTTTAGTTTTTACAAAAAAACTTCCAAAAAACATATTCAAATGATATAGCACAAATTTTAGTTTGTGATTTTTAAATGATAAACCAAAAATATGTGCTGTATCAAATCAACCTAAGTTATCTATTTTTTTATACTTACTTTACAGCTTTCTGTGTTCAAAACACAAATTTGAGCAAATTTACAAAACTGATAACTTATATTACCTCAACTGTTGTCCAAGTGTAAAGTGGAATTGTCCCCCACTTTTGCCTGTTGCATTAACTGCATTGTCAAATCCATAACCCCAATCTAAACCAAGCATACCAAATGCAGGCATGAAAATCCTTGCACCAAAGCCCGCAGAACGTTTAAGTTCAAAAGGACTATACTCTGCATGATTGCCAAAGTTGTTACCAGCTTCCATAAACGCAAGTGCAAATATTGTTGCTGCGGGATTCAATGAAATTGGATAACGAACGTCCATCACAAATTTATTATACACTACACCACCAGAAGCATTTGTTGGTGTAATACTGTTGTTGTTATAACCACGCAAACCAATAATATCCAAACCAAGCAAAAAGTTTTGCCCTGTAAGTCCATCACCCCCCAACACAAAACGCTCAAAAGGACCTACACCAAGTTGTTGATTGTAAGCACCAATATAACCAAAATGTGCCCTTGCATTCATAACAAATTTACCAATCAAAGGTGTAAACCATGAATTATCCAACATAAATTTGTAATATTCTATCCATTTGAATTTTTCAGCATCTGATATCTGGCTATAATTTTGTTCGCCTTTAAATAGTGAATATGGGGGTGTGATAGAACTTGTAAATACAATATTTGAGCCTGAGCGTGGAAACTGTGGGTTGTCCAAACTATTGCGTGAAATGGTTGTATTAAAAGCAAAACTATTAGAAATACCTTTTCCATTAGAAAAAATAAAATTGCTGTAATTGTCCAAATTATAACGTTGGTATGCGATTGAATTGGAAAGCGTAAAATAATTATCTGGCCATTTGAGCCTTCTGCCCAAACTCATGGTAATACTTGACACTTGCAATGAACCAAAAACCCTGCCTGTAAAGTCAATACTTCTTTGTACAGAATGTGAGAAATTAAGACTAAACGAATTTGGTCGTTTGCCACCAAGCCAAGGCTCTGTAAATGTAAGAGAATAGGTTTGGAAACTCCTACCATTTGCTTGAAACCTTACTGCAAGTCGTTGTCCATCACCAGATGGTAAAATACCATTCCAATCTCTGAATTTGAAGATTTTTCGGGCAGAAAAATTATTAAATACTACACCCAACGTACCCACAAAACCAAAGAAACCACCCCAACCGCCAGAAAGTTCTACTTGGTCACTTGGTTTTTCTACTACGGTATAATCTATATCCACAGTTCCCTCTTGCATATTGGGTTGTGGTTGAATACCAACTTTTTCAGGGTCAAAATAACCCAATGTTGAAAGTTCTCTTTGGGTACGTATAAGGTCACTTCTGCTGAATTTTTGTCCTGGATAAGTGCGTATTTCACGTATTACTACATGGTCGCTGGTTTTGGTGTTTCCATTTAAGGTAATTTGGCTAATATTTGCTTGCGAACCTTCAAAAACTTGCATTTCTACGTCAATAGAATCACCTTCAATCGCTACTTCAACAGGTTGGATACTAAAAAATAAGTAGCCATCATCCATATAGAGCGAGGTAATATCTAAGTCTGTTTGGCTAAAATTAAGCCTTTTTTCAAGGTTTTGCATATCATACACATCACCTTTTTTGATTTTTAAGATGTCGCCAAGCGTTTTATCATCATAGACAAAATTTCCTTTCCAAAAAATATTCCTATAATAATATTTTCTGCCTTCATCTACTGTAAGTTTGATGCCTATTTGCTTGTCATTGAGTTTATAGATGCTGTCGCCCATTACACGTGCATCACGATATCCTTCACTGTTGTAAAATTTTACAAGCAAGTCTTTGTCTTCTTCAAATTTTGCTTTGATAAATTTTGAAGAATTAAAAATATTAAAAGGTTTGATTTCTTTTGTATTTTTAAGTTTTCTTCTTAATCTTTTTTGTGTAAAAGCGGTAGCACCTGCTACATCAATATTTTTGATTTTTACCCTTTTTCCTTTATCAATATTAATATTGAGTATGGTAGAATTGTTGCGAATAGTGGTATCACGCACTTGTTTGAGTGTAACTTTTGTATTAAGAAAACCCTTTTCCACATAATGTTTTTTGAGTGTAAGCTCTGTATTTTTCAATACTGCTTGTGTCAAAACTTTTGCTTTGATGAGGCTTATTTTATCGCTTAACGTTTGTTTTTGTCCTTTTTTTACACCTGTGATGTTGAATTTCTGTAGACGAGGGCGTTCTGTAAGTGCAATAACCAAATCTACTTTTTCGCCTTCGGTTTTTTCAATTAAGATTTTTACATCACCAATAATGCCTTGTTTCCAAAGTTTGCGAATAGCAGTGCTTACAGCATCACCAGGGATACGTATTTTATCACCTTTTTTCAATCCTGAAATATTAATCAAAGCACCTGCGTCCAAAAACTCTGTACCCGTTGCCCTGATGTTGTTTATTTCGTATTCTTTGGGTGCATCAGGGAGATTAGTGTCTGATTGCTCTTCTGTTTTATTGTCTTTTTGCTTATTTTTATTAGGAAAAAGTCTTTGTGCTGATAGTGTTTGGCTCAAAACCACAAAAAACACCATCAACATAAAAAATATTTTTTTCATGTTGAAATTTTCTTATAAGTTACATTAAATGTTTGATTTTTTTTGCAGTAAATATTAAATCAAATGTATAAAGGTTCAAAAGGTTTAAGGAAGCCCCCCGACCCCAAAGGGAGCAAATACAAAAAGCAAAAGTCATAAAATATTTAAACGGTCAATATTTGGGGTTATTTGTCCCCATTTGGGGATTAGGGGGCAATTTTTCCAAATCTTCTATCACGTGTTTGATAGCTTAAAATGGCTTCGTGGAGGTCTTTTTTGCGAAAATCTGGCCACAAAGTTGGGGTAATAAAAATTTCGGTATAAGCAATTTGCCAAAGTAAAAAATTACTGATACGCATTTCGCCACTTGTCCGTATAAGAAGTTCAGGATCTGGGGCAGGATATGTTTCAAGGTAATTTTTAAAATTTTCTTCGGTTAAATCTTCTATATTTATTATATTATTTTGTATGTCTGCCATTATTTTTTTTGTGGCTTTCAAAATCTCTTGTCTTCCGCTATAACTAAGTGCAAGATTGAGGCAAAGCCCTGTATTATCTTTGGTATCATCAATGGCTTTTAAAAGTTTTGTTTGGCAATTTTCGGGTAGTTTCAATATATCACCTATGCTGTTGAGTCGTACATTATTTTTTTGCAATGTTGGTATTTCGTTTTTAATCGTATTAACCAACAAATTCATCAATGCTTCAATTTCTTTTTGTGGTCTTTGCCAATTTTCGGTAGAAAAAGCATATAATGTAAGGTATTTTACGCCCAATTCTGCACACCCTTCTGTTGCGTCTCTTACAGATTTGATTGCGCTTTGATGTCCAAAAATCCGCATTGCCCCTTGTTTTTTTGCCCAACGTCCATTTCCGTCCATGATGATGGCAATGTGTTGTGGTATGTTCAGTTTATCAATTTCCATGAAAAAGTTGGGTAAAAATTCCACAAAAGATACAAGATTTTTTGCTTATTTTCTAAGTGGTTTTTTAATTTTCCTTAAAAACATTTAATAAATACTTACATTTCATTATTTAACCCAAGTTAAATGTTATGTTTCTTTTCAAAAAAAACTTTAAATTTTAAGGTTTTTTCAAAAAAATAATTACTGATTTTTATCGTTTTCTGTGTCAAAAATATAAAATTAGTATAAATTTATAAAAAATGACCACTTAAAAACTGATAACTGACAATTTGGGTTATAGCCTTTTATATATTTTTTAGCGTGCAAAGTTATAACATTTAGAATAGAAAAATGCACTATCCTTAATCTTTTTTTAAAAAGGGTAAAAATTTTATGTTTTTTATGATAATTTTGCGAAAATCTTTTTTTTATTTAATTATCAATAGTTTTAGTTGCCAATAATTATCAATTGGTATTCGTTAGTTATTCATCAATTAATTTGGTTACATCGTTTTTTATTTAACCCCTTTTGAACCTTAAACTTTTTGAACTTTAAACTTTTGAACCTTAAACCTCTTTGAACCCTTAAACTTTTTGAACCTTAAACCTCCTTTAAACCCTTAAACTTTTGAACTTTAAACCTTCCATATATGCTTTTAGATTTTGAACAACCAATCGCTGATTTTGAGGCAAAATTACAGTCTTTCAAGCAGTTGCACGCCAATAATTTGGATAATAATGCCATCAAACAAGCCATTGATACTTTAGAATTTGAACTGGTAAAACTTAAAAAAGAAACCTTTGAAAATCTCACACGTTGGCAAAGGGTACAACTTTCTCGCCACCCTGACCGCCCTTATACAATGGATTACATTGAAAATATATGTGATGAGTTTGTAGAATTGCATGGCGACCGCAATTTTGCTGACGACCAAGCTATGATTGGTGGTTTTGCCAAAATTGAAGGGCAATCTATTATGCTTATAGGGCAACAAAAAGGCAGAAATACCAAACAACGCAAACAGCGTAATTTTGGTATGGCTAACCCAGAAGGCTACCGAAAAGCATTGCGTTTGATGCGCATGGCAGAAAAATTTAATAAACCAATTGTTACGTTTATTGATACGCCAGGTGCTTTTTGTGGCATTGAAGCAGAAGAAAGAGGGCAGGCGGAAGCCATTGCCCGCAATATCCAAGATATGTTTATGCTTACTGTGCCTGTGATTTGCATTGTGATTGGCGAAGGTGCCTCAGGTGGTGCAATTGGCATTGGCATTGGTGATAAAATTTTGATGCTTGAAAATACATGGTATTCCGTAATTTCGCCTGAAAGTTGCTCTTCCATTTTGTGGCGTAGTTGGGATTTTAAAGAGCAAGCTGCAGAAGCCTTAAAACTTACTGCCAATGATATGAAAGGTTTTGGGCTTGTAGATGATATTGTGCCTGAGCCTCTTGGTGGTGCGCATGCCAACCCTACTTTGATGTATGAAACCATGAAAAAAACGATTTTAACACACATCAAAGCACTTTCTGCTATTTCTCCCGAAGAACGCATCAATCAACGCATTGAGAAATTTGGAAATATGGGCGTTTTTGTGGAAAATTAAAAGAAAGACTAATAATTATATTTCATAAAAAACATTTTTCCAGAAATGTTTTTTATGTTTTTTTTTTGAGAAGAAATCGTTTCCTCTTAAAATTTAGGAATTAAGTTTTTACATCTTTTCAAATAAAAAAAACATTTTTACAAAAAACTATTCACAAAAAACAAAATTTTATTTTTTAAGTAATTATATTTGCAATAGAAAAAATAAATAAACGTTACAAAATGACAAAGAGAGAAAAAGAATTGATGATAATGCTCAAAGAAACAGATTTGCAAAATGTAAAAATTATCTTGCAAATCCAGTCAAAGAGATTATCACAAAAAGAAATAGACTTTTTTTTGGATAGGATTTTGACCATCCAAAAAGAAATAAACGAATTAAAATAAATTAAATAAAAATAAACAAGTAAAAATATGTCATCTCAAAAACAAATGCAGTATTTTTTTTATCGTTTAGATAACGCAAATGGAGAAATAGAAATTACCCCTATTTTAGCAGAAATGAATGATTTTATTGATGGAATTGCTGACGAAAAAGAAAAATCTTTTGCAGAACAAAATTTTAAATATTATTTTACCAAACGCCTCGCTCATATAGAAGATGAAGTAAACCGCCTGAAAAATAGCAAAAGTGAGTTTGATATGGTAGGATAATTTTATAGTTTTTAACATAGATATTCCCATTCGGTTTATAGATTGCTATTTTTTTACTTTTCTAAAACTGCATTATTAGCTTTATTAACCATAAAAAATAGAAATTAGTGTAATATTTTAATTACAAAGTATCACCCGAAAGGGAATAAAATGAAAGACTAATAATTATATTTCATAAAAAACATTTTTTCAGAAATGTTTTTTATGTTTTTTTTGTACTCTGACAATTTTAGTGGAAATCTGGTAAAACCTTGAAGGTTTTACGAAATATTATTTTAAAAATATTTTTATTGCAATATAAAATTTTATAAAGTGGGATTTATTTTACTAAAAATGTTGTATATTTTTTTGCTTTTTTTGAAACTTTGGAACTCCACTAAAATTGTCAGATAACCAAACATATTTTATTTAAAACAATTAAAAATAATTTGTGTTATGACTAAAAAATAATTTTAACCCTGTTTTATGGCTTTTGAATTACCTCCTGTGAAAGCAGATGAAGAAATGTTGTTGGATGTATTGACGTTTTCAGAAAAAAACGATTACACTATCCAAAATAATGAACATGACGTTGTTTTGAACAACAAAAAAAGTAATCTAAAAATAAAATTGCGTAAAAACACAAGTGATTTTCATGTTTTTGCAGAGATTTTTATCAAACATGATTACAAATTTTTAATTGAAAATTACCAAAAAATATCTCCTCAATCACCTCCCGAGTTTATTATAGATATAGGGGCTAATATTGGTTGTGCAAGTTTGTATTTTAAACAAATTTATTCAAGTGCTACTATTGTGTCAGTGGAAGCAGAAAAAAACAATTTTTTGTCTTTGGAACATAATATTTCATTGAATAACTACAAAGATATTTCATTATACCACAATGCTTTTTGGATAAATGAAGGAAATTTGATGATTGAGGAAAATTTTAGAGATGGCAGAGATTGGGCATTTGCTATTCGTCCTATGGCTGAAAAAAGTTCACAAATTGTCAAAGGTTTAACTTTACAAAATATTTTGGAAAAACGGAATGTTTTAGAAAAACCAAACCCTGAAAAAATAGATATTTTAAAAATAGACATAGAAGGTGGCGAAAAATGGATATTGGAAGACAAAAATACCATGAATTTAATACGAAAAAGCACAAAATCATTGCTTATAGAAATCCATGAAGAAGTGATTACAATGGCAGAAGCAACAAAAATTTTGATAGGTTTTGGCTTTGAGTTGGTTGCGAATAAAACGCTTATTTTTGCATACCAAAAATAGTAATCTCCTATACCTCACTGACATGAAGGAAATGATTTTGAAGTCTTAGATTTTACCAAAAATTATGATGCTTTTGTTATCAAATTAAAAAATAAATAAAATGGAAAAACAAACTAACACCCAATACTCCCACGAAGAACTGGAAAAAATAATAAATGGTTTTAGCGAAAGTAAATTCGCAAAAGATAAATTGGAAAGCGCAAAAATTGCCATTAAAAAACTCTTTCCAAAATTAGAAAAAGACTTCGGAAAACAAACTTTTGTAGAATAACCATACATCACAAAAAGCATTTTAGAAAAATGTTTTTTGTGATTTTTCTTTTCCAATAAAAAAATAAAAATCCCCTCATTCCCTCCCTTTATATATAAATCCTTTATCTTTGCAGGCAAAAGTAAAACTCAAAAAAAATTTATGAAAAAACTTATTTTTACCTTCGTTTTCGTATGTGCGTATATGTGTGTGTATGCACAAGGGGAGTTATTGGATAGCACTGCATTGGCAAATGAAAAAGAATATACAGATTTGAATGAGGCTTTGAAAGAGCCTTTGAAGGTGTACAAGTTGGATTTGTTTAATAATCAATTAACTGTTTTACCCAAAGAAATCAGGATGTTGAGAAATTTGCAAGTATTAGATTGCGGTCAAAATGAACTAACTGTTTTACCCAAAGAAATTGGAGAATTAAGAAATTTGCAAACATTGGATTTGAGTAATAACCAATTAACCATTTTACCAAAAGAAATAGAAGAATTGAGAAATTTAAAAAGATTAAATTGTAATCATAATCAACTAACTGAACTACCAAAAGAAGTTAAGGAATTGAAAAATTTACAAATATTGGAATTGAATACAAATAAAATAACCACTCTACCCAAAGAAATTAGGGAATTGGAAAACTTAGAGAGATTGGATTTGGGTTATAATAAATTAACTACCCTCTTTAAAGAAATCACAGAACTTAAAAATTTAAAACATTTTAATTTGAATTTCAACCAATTTACCACTTTTCCCAAGAAATTACAGAATTAGAAAATTTACAAGCACTATTTTTATCTCACAATAAAGTATCTATTTTACCCAAAGAAATTAAAAAAATAAAGGGTTTACAAGTTTTAAGTTTACGTGGAAACCTATTAACCGTACTACCAACAGAAATTTCAGAATTAAAGAATATAATATTTTTAGAATTAACACAAAACAAGTTTAAAGTTTTACCTAAAGAAATTACATATCTAATAAACTTAAAAATTTTATTTTTAAATCAAAATAAAATAACATATTTACCTAAAGAAATTATAAATTTAAACCAATTAAAATCTTTGTACATTTGGGATAACTTAATATACCCAGAAGAAAAAGAAAATATCAAAAAACTTTTACCAAATTGTGAAATAAAATTTTAATATTTTTATGATTCTTATTTTCCCCAAAAAAATAAAATCCCCTCATTCCCTGCCTTTGTATATAAATTCTGTATCTTTGCAGGAAAAAATAAGAATAATCAATGTTTGAAAATCAACAAAAATATGAATTACGAAATATCATTTCAGGAAATGAACGAGTTGGGCAAAAAAGTCTTATCACAACAATCAAAAATTACCTTAGCACAAGCCAAAAAACAAGTGGAAACACTGAAACAACAGAGCTCACAAAAAAATCAGAAGAAAAGCAACTAATTTTATTTATTGACCAAAATAATCTTTGGGTAAATACTCATTTATTTTCTGAATATTTGACAGAAGGAGCAGAGCAAAAAGTGTATCTTTGTGAAGATGAAAATTGTGTCATAAAGAAAAATAGCCTTTTATTTTATTTGTCTTGGCAAGATTATTTTAATAGTTTGTTGTTGCATAATTATTTTTTTGAAAATACTTTTTATACTTTTTTAGGATTTACAAAAGAAGATGATAATTTATTTTCTGTTGTAAAACAACCTTTTATTTTGGCTAATCAACCCACAAATTTAGAAAATGTAAAAAAATTCTTGTTTGCAAATGGCTTTGAAAATCAACGTTTTAATGATTATCAAAATAGAAATTTAGGTATTATTTTGGAGGATTTACACGAGGAAAATGTGCTGACTTGTGATAATGTTTTGTTTTTTGTGGATAGCATTTTTTATTTGAAAGATGCTTTTTATGAGATTTAGAAAAATAAAAATCCCCTCATTCCCTCCCTTTGTATATAAATTCTTTATCTTTGCACTAAAAAAATAAAACTCAAAAAAATACTATGAAAAAACTCATTTTTACTTTCGTTTTCTTGTGTATGTATATGTGTGTGTATGCACAAGGGCAGTTATTGGATCAGGAGGGATTAAACAATGCTACGGAATATAGAAGCCTTGAAGAAGCCTTGAAAGAACCTCTAAAAGTGTATAAATTAGATATATCAAACCAAAGTCTAAAAAAACTACCTAAGGAAATTGGAAAATTAAAAAATCTACAAATATTTGATTGTCGTAATACTCAACTCACTACCTTGCCTAAGGAAATTGGAGAGTTAAAAAATCTACAAGAACTTACTTGTTATAATAATCAACTCACATCTTTACCAAAGGAAATTGGGGAATTAAAAAACCTACAAGAATTTTATGGTCAAAATAATCAACTCACATCTTTACCAAAGGAAATTGGGGAATTAAAAAAACTACAAATATTTTATTTTTCAGGTAATAAATTTTCCGAAGTAGAAAAAACAAAAATAAAAGCACTTTTACCATCTGAGTGCGAGATGAAATTTTAATCATTTTTTGTAATTCTTTGTTTTTTTGAATGAAACTTACCCACAGAAATAATATTTTTTGTGGGTGAGATTTTTTTTTCTCCAAAAAAATAAAAATCCCCTCATTCCCTCCCTTTATATATAAATTCCTTATCTTTGCACCAAAAAATAATTAGTACAAAATAAAGAATTTATATGAATAATCCAACTCCTTATAAACCTCAAAATCCCTTACGCATCGTAACCGCAGCGTCATTGTTTGATGGACACGACGCAGCCATCAATATTATGCGTCGCATTATCCAAAGCACAGGGGCTGAGGTAATCCATTTAGGACATAACAGAAGTGTTCAGGAAATTGTAGATTGTGCCATTCAAGAAGACGCACAGGCAATCGCTATGACTTCGTATCAAGGCGGACATGTGGAATACCTCAAATATATGTATGATTTGCTCAAAGAACGCGGGGCAAATATTCGTATTTTTGCAGGAGGTGGTGGTACGATTTTACCCTCCGAAATCCAAGAATTAGAAGCGTATGGCATTGATAAAATTTATTCTCCTGATGATGGACGTGCTATGGGTTTGCAAGGTATGATAAATGATTTGATAATAAAATCAGACTATGCTACTTATAAAACCAAACGCAAACAAATACTCGCCAATGGTGAAATAGAGGAAATCACAGAAAAAAGCGAATTGGATAATTTGGATTTTTTGATGCAAAACCTTTCTACCGAAAACGCAAAAGTAATAGGTAGAATGATAACCATTGCAGAAAATCACACAGAGGATTATCAATTATTTAAAACCGAAATTCAAAATCGTCTCCAAAATTCACACGCACCTGTATTAGGCATCACAGGTACAGGCGGAGCAGGGAAATCAAGCCTTGTAGATGAACTCGTGAGAAGATTTTTGATTGATTTTCCTACGCATAAAATTGCAGTAATTTCAGTTGACCCGTCCAAACGCAAAACAGGTGGAGCGTTGTTAGGCGATAGAATTCGTATGAATAGCATTTCCAATGGGCGTGTGTATATGCGAAGTTTGGCTACTCGTCAATCTAATTTGGCATTGAGCAAACACGTACAATCTGCGATTGATATTTGCAAAAGTGCAGGTTTTGATTTGGTGATTGTGGAAACATCAGGCATTGGGCAATCTGACACCGAAATTGTGGAACATTCAGACGTAAGTTTGTATGTGATGACTTCCGAATATGGTGCTGCAACACAATTAGAAAAAATTGATATGTTGGATTTTGCAGATATTATTGCTATTAACAAATTTGATAAACGTGGCTCTTTGGATGCAATGCGTGATGTCAAAAAACAATACAGACGCAACCATAATCTTTGGGAAGAAGCAGAAGAAAATTTGCCTATTTATGGCACAATGGCATCACAATTCAATGATGTAGGCACAAATACACTTTATCGCAAAATAATGGATAAAATTGTAGAAAAAACAGATAAAAAACATTTGGTTTCTTCTTTTGAAATCAGTGAAAAAATGTCTGAAAAAATCTATATTATTCCACCTGATAGAGTGCGTTATTTGTCTGAAATTACTGAAAATGCAGACAATTATCATAAATTTATCAAGGAACAAAGCGATATTGCACGCAAAATGTACCAACTCAAAGGCACAATAGAACAACTGCGTGAAACCATAGGACAAAGAAAAATAAAAGTAGTAGAGGACAATGAAAATCGTGTTTCTGCCATTGCTTACATAGAGGGCGAACCCGAATATTTGAAAGATTTAATCAAACGTTATCAAGAATTAGAAGAAAAATTTGATGATGAATGTAAAACAATGTTGCAAGAATGGGCTACACAAATCAAACGTTATAAAGCAGAAAAATATCAATACCAAGTCAGGGATAAAATTTTTGAACAAGATTTATATTATACTACGCTTTCAGGCACAAAAATTCCAAAAGTTGCCCTGCCAAAATATGAAGATTGGGGCGATATTTTGTATTGGCTTTTGACTGAAAATGCACCGGGATTTTTCCCTTATGCAAGTGGTGTTTTTCCTTTGAAAAGAGAAGGCGAAGACCCTACACGTATGTTTGCAGGCGAAGGCGGACCCGAACGCACCAATAAACGTTTTCATTACGTATCAAAAGGTTTGCCTGCAAAACGTCTTTCTACTGCTTTTGATAGTGTAACTTTGTATGGCGAAAATCCTGACCATCGTCCTGATATTTATGGAAAAATAGGTAATTCAGGCGTGAGCGTTGCCACCTTAGATGATGCCAAAAAATTGTATTCAGGTTTTGACCTTTGCAATCCAAGTACTTCTGTATCAATGACTATCAACGGACCTGCTCCTATGTTATTGGCTTTTTTTATGAATACAGCCATTGACCAACAATGCGAAATGTATATCAAAAAAAATGGTTTAGAAGAAGAGGTAAATAAAAAAATTGATGAAATTTATTTGAAAAAAGGCAAAGAAAGACCTCAATATTTAGGAGAATTACCTGAAACCAATGATGGTTTAGGTTTGATGCTTTTGGGTGTAACAGGTGACCAAGTGTTAGAAAAAGATGTATATGAAAAAATAAAGGCTTATGCTATTGCACAAGTGCGTGGAACAGTACAAGCGGATATTTTGAAAGAAGACCAAGCCCAAAATACTTGTATTTTCAGTACAGAATTTGCCCTTAGAATGATGGGCGATATTCAAAAATATTTTATTGACAAAAAAATTCGTAATTTTTATTCTGTTAGTATTTCAGGTTATCATATTGCAGAGGCAGGGGCAAATCCTATCACACAATTGGCTTTAACCTTATCGAATGGATTTACTTTTGTAGAATATTATCTATCAAGAGGAATGAATATTGATGATTTTGCACCTAATTTATCATTTTTCTTTTCCAATGGTATAGATGCAGAATATGCAGTAATTGGCAGAGTTGCCCGCAGGATTTGGGCAAAAGCAATGAAATATAAATACAAAGGCAATGACCGAAGCCAAAAATTAAAATACCATATTCAAACATCAGGTAGAAGTTTGCACGCTCAAGAAATCGCTTTTAATGATATTCGCACTACTTTGCAGGCGTTGTATGCCATTTATGACAATTGCAACTCCTTGCATACCAACGCTTATGACGAGGCAATCACCACGCCCACAGAGGAAAGTGTAAGGCGTGCAATGGCTATTCAGTTGATTATCAACCACGAATTAGGTTTGGCAAAAAATGAAAATCCATTACAAGGTGCGTTTATCATTGAGGAACTAACCGACTTGGTAGAGGAAGCAGTTTATACAGAATTTAGGTCAATATCAGAGCGTGGAGGCGTTTTGGGGGCGATGGAACGTATGTATCAACGCACCAAAATACAAGAAGAAAGTATGTATTATGAAATGAAAAAACACACAGGCGAATTGCCAATTATGGGCGTAAATACTTTCCTTGACCCTAAGGGTTCGCCTACGGTCATTCCTGCGGAAGTGATAAGAAGTACAACAGAAGAAAAAGAGGCTCAAATAGAAAATTTAAAGGCTTTTGAACTTCGTAACGCTGAAAAATCTGCTGAAATACTCCAATATCTCCAAAAAGTTTCTATTGAAAATGGAAATATTTTTGAGGTATTGATGGAATGTGCCAAATATTGCAGTTTGGGACAAATGAGCAACGCCCTTTATCAAGTAGGCGGGCAGTATAGAAGGAATATGTAAAGATAAATCCCGCCTGTGCAGTTTCAACCCTTAGGGTGTTGTTAAAAAATT
>JANPJR010000086.1:0-24395 GCA_031425615.1 Cytophagales bacterium | reverse complement strand
CTGACTGAATTCCTTGCGGTAAATATGTAAAATAAGGTAAATAATGGCTTATTTTGTTATATTTATGCTTGTTATTCTAACGCTAAAATGATAAAAAAAACAACAAAATAAAAATAAATTTACTTTGTTGTTTAATTTTGTAGAGAAAGAGGGATTCGAACCCCCGGACCTGTTACAGTCTTCGGTTTTCAAGACCGACGCAATCGACCACTCTGCCATCTCTCTATTTGAGTCGTAAATGCGTATTTTTAAAGTGTTACTTTTACAGCTACTTTATAAATTCTTTGCAAAGTAACGGTTATTATTTTAGATTTCCAAATTATTTTTTTAAAAAAATAATTTTTTTTCATTTTTTCTTTTCTATTCTATAAATTCCACAAAAAATCCCTTTAAACATTAAAAAAAACAAAAAAAAAGCATATTAACTACTAAATATTTTGTGAATAAAAAAACAAAACATTATATTTGCACCCTAAATTTAGTAACTGAAATCATGAACCAACTCATAAAAAAACTCGTAGACGCAGAACAAGCAACAGCTGTTCGTGCTAAATTCCCTGACTTTAAAGCAGGTGATACCCTCAATGTTCATCTTACTATTCGCGAGGGTGGTAAAGAACGTATCCAAGAGTTCAAGGGTATTGTTATCCAACGCAGAAGAGCAAATACTAATGGTGAAACTTTTACAGTACGTAAAGTATCTAATGGCGTAGGTGTGGAGCGTGTATTGCCTATTCTTTCGCCACTTATTAGCAAAATAGAAGTCCTAAAAAGAGGTAGAGTAAGGCGTGCAAGGTTGTTCTATATGCGTGGCAAAATGGGTAAATCTGCACGTGTGAAAGAATTTATTGAAAAACCAAAAGCTGCGTAATATTTGTTTAAACACATTTATTTAAACACCAATACAAACAATTTTTGTAAAAATTTTTCTTCTGTTGATTTTTTATCATGAATTTTTTTCATGGAAAATCAACAGAAGAAAATTTTTTTTATTTTTTTATAAAAAAAAGGATTTTTAGAATTTTACGATTTATAAATTATTAGAAAACTGAAAAAACTGACTACTGAATTATGAATGTCTTGGAGGTTTTAGATAAATATTATCATTTATATCATAAAATTGATTTTTTGGAACATGACCCTTTACAAATTCCACATGGATTTCAAAAAAAACAAGACATAGAAATTTCTGCATTTTTTGCGTCTATTTTTGCGTGGGGAAAACGAAAAATTATTATTGATAAAAGTAAATTATTGCTTGATTTGATGGATAATGCCCCACATGATTTTGTAAGGTATTACATGCCAAATGATGCCAAAAAATTAATTAATTTTTGTCATAGAACATTTAATCATATTGACCTTTTGTATTTTTTGGGCTTTCTCAAAAGACATTACGCTAAATATGAAAGTTTGGAAAATGCGTTTTCAGATTTCATGAAACCAGAAGATACTGATGTAGAAAATGCGTTGAAAGGTTTTTATACGTATTTTTGTGCTGATGATACCTTTCCAATTCGTACCCGCAAACATGTATCAACGCCTGCCAATAAATCTGCTTGCAAGCGATTAAATATGTTTTTGCGTTGGATGGTACGTGTAGATGATGCAGGATTAGACTTTGGTATTTGGCAAAAAATAAAGCCTTCACAACTTATTTGCCCTTATGACGTGCATGTGGAACGTAATGCAAGTATGCTGGGGCTTGTGCCTGATGACCACAAAGCAAATTGGAAAAATGCGTTATGCCTTACGCAAAATTTACGCAAATTTGATGCAGAAGACCCTATAAAATATGATTTTGCACTTTTTGGTATGGGGGTTAATGGAATAGAAGATTAATGTTGTAATAATGTGTCCAAACCAATTATTACTATAAGATATACTTAATTTTTGTTAAAATATTAATTTTTTTTGGAAAAGTGTAACTTTTTTCATACTTTCGTTGTAATATTATAAGAAAAGAGGATACAAAAGGAATATAAAATTTTGTAAAATTCTTTTTTAGGCATACAAACCCCTTTTATATTTGTTTTTTCATTATTTTTATTATTATAAATTAAATTTTTAAAATGGTTACAAATCTTAAATTTTTAGGATAAAAACTATAATAAACAACGATTATTTTTTTAGCTTTTACATCAATTTTACATTAATATTATATTAAATTTTTTCTATGAAACAATCTATCTTAATTTTACTTACTATATTTTCGTTACATTCTGTCCTTTGGGCATACGATATTGAAGTACCAAAAGGAAAAAGTAAAGACCACGCAAGTGTTCGGTTGCCTTTGCCAAAAACAGCATCTATCAAAAATAGTATCAACGTAAATAAAAAATTTGACAAAAATACGCATGTTGCAACCAACATGATTACCAAAAAAATGTACCAAGATGACTTATTGTATGAAACACCGCAATTTAGCATCTCAAAAGTATATCCAAACCCTGCACGTGAAGTAGCTTATATGAATTATAATCTGCAACAAGATTTGGATGCAAAAGTTACTATTCGTAATCTTTTGGGTAAAGTCGTCAAAGAATATGACCTTACAAAAGGCAACCACGAAATAAGAATACCTACGATACAATTTGATGCAGGTGTATATTTTTATACACTTTCTATCAATGGAAAGTCTTTGAAAGCAAAAAAACTAATTGTAGAATAAATCCCAAAGGATAAATCAAATAAAAAAAGCATTAAAAATTAAATTTTTAATGCTTTTTTTATTTGTATTAAATTCCCCCTGTGGGGGTTAGAGGCTTATTTCCTTCTTCTGTTATTATTTCGGTTGTCGTTGCGGTCATAATTTCTATCGTTGTTGTCATAGTTTCTTTCTTCTTTTGGAAGGCTTTGTTCTATGACTTGGAGGGTTTTGAGTTGGCTACGCAATACTTTTAGTTTGGCTTCGCTTTCTTGGATTTGGCTTTGTACTTCTTGTTTGAGTTTATCAGCTTTTGAAGAATTGGCAAGGAAACCCATGTTATTTTTGAGTACATCGGTGTCATTTTCCAAGCGTTGGATTTTGCGTCTTAGGTCGTTTCCTCTATCTCTGATTTTTCGTGCAGAATTAACGCTTTCGCTTGCCATATCAAGGTCATTGCCAATTTGCAATTTGTCTTTTTCTTCTTGTGGTATATTTAAGCGTGTGATAAAACCAGCGATTGCTTGGTCATATCTGCTTTGTATTGTGTCCTTTTGTTTGCGAGGCACAAAACCAATGGCTTTCCATTCTCTTGAAAAATTCTGTATGGTAGCTTCTGCTATTTGTACGTCATCAAGGGTCGTTTGTTCTATATTATCACACAAAGCACGTTTAGCTTTGAGATTAATTTCGTATTCTTGTTCTTGTGTGTTAAATTCTTCACGAATTTTTTGGAAAAATCCATCACAAATTTCTTTGAATCTTACATAAATAGATTCTTGGAATTTTTGAGGCACAGCACCTACATCTTTCCATCTGCGTTGGAGTTCTTTGAGTTTTTCAGCGATTTCTTTGCGTTCACCGTTGCTGTTGATAACTGCTTCAGCTTCTTCACAAAGTGCATTCTTTTTTACAAGATTTTGCTCGCGTGCTTCGTCAAGGTTGCGAATAAAGATATTTTTATTATTAAAAAAACCTTTAAATGCTTTCCAAAATTTATTACTTGAATCTTTTATGGCTTCTCTTGGGATAAAACGTATTTCTTCCCATTGTTTTTGAATGTCCAACAATTCTTTTGTTTTCGTATTCCAATCCACAATTTTTTCGCTATGATATGTAGCAAAAGGGAGAATTTGCTCGTACAAAGCATCTTTTTTTGCAAGATTTTGGATTTTTTCTTCGTCTTGAATTTTTAATACTTCTCTTTTACGGTCATATACTTTGTCAGACGCAATTTTAAACCTATTCCACAAGTCTTCTTGGTTTTCTTTTGGCACTGGCCCAATAAGTTTGTATTCTACGTGCATATCATTAAGCTCTTTGATGGCTTTTTTTACAGATTCGTAATGCACAAGATTTTCAGCTTTTTCACAGATTAAAACTTTTGCTTCGTAATTTTTTTTACGGTCAAGTTCTTTAAGTTCATTGTAAAGCCCATGATTATTATAAAACCTATCAAGTAGTGCTTTATAATTTTCTGCAATTTCCTTGCTTGATTGATTAGGCACACCGCCTATTTGTCTAAACGTATTTTGGAGGTCTTTGAGGCGTTTGATGCTTTCTTCAGTTTCTTCGCCATCTACGAGTTCACGAATTTTGTCCAAAATTGCACGTTTTTGTTGCAAATTTTTCTCACGTTGTTCTTCAACTTCTGCGTAGTGTTTTGCGCGTTTTTTTTGAATTTCCCCAAAAAGAAAATAAAATTCTTTGTCAATTTTATCGTTTTTATATTTGAAATCATCTTTTTCACCGCCTTCACCAATAAATTTTTGTAACGCAAGTTCTTTTTCTGCATTTACAATCTCATCAAAAAGTGGTTTTATTTCTTTCAAAATGTTGTTGGTATGCGTAAAGTCCTTAGCACTTTCCAAACCTTTGATGAGTTTTAAAAAATCATCTTTTTGGTATTGTGAATAGTCTTCTGTGCTTTCTTCTTCCTGTTCTTGTTCGTCTGTTTGTGGAACATTAATGGTGTCAGAAATAGCTGTAACAGATTCAATAGGGGTTTCTGCAATAATTTCAGCAGTATTTTGCTCAGCGATAGGCTGTTGCAAGATGTCATTTTCGTTTGGGGTAGTCATATAAAAAAACTCTTTTCAGAGCAAAGTTTAGCGTGAATGCGTTTTGTGCATTGGAAATTGGTTGCAAAGATATATTTTTTTTTTGAAAATATGAATTTATAAAGCGAATTTTGTACTTTGTTTGCTTATTTTTACAGAAATTTTTTAATAATATAAAAATTAACAAAAAAATATTACAAAAATATTTAAAATATATGGGACGCAAAAAAAAAGAACAAGTTATTAAAGAACTTGCTATCAAAGAACACCACGTTTTTGGTAATGATTTGAATAAATTATCTGAAAATGAAGAATTTATTGAAAAAAAAATACCTGAAAAAAAATCACCAGAAGAAACCCAAGAAAAATCTATCAAAGTAAGCGAAAAATTAGGCAATTTTGATGTAGTAATTGATGCTTTTGGGCAAATACAAGCCCGCTATAACGTTGATGATATCAATGCCTTTCTCAATGATAATGTTGATGATAAAAAACTTAAAGGGTTTAAAAATGGGGAATTAGGATTTGAGGATTAAAAAATAGTATTTTTGCGATATGTTTTCCTATTTTGGTTTGTAATTTTTTAAAAAATTGGGTCGGTCAGACTTTTGTAAAATACGGTACAGACCTAATTTTTGAAAAACGTTATTTATTAAATTATAAGAAAAAAATAATTTCTAATTTCTAATTTTTAATTCCCGATTTCTAATTCTTAGTTGATTATATGTGGCAAACTGAAAACAATATGCTTGTGCGTACTTTTGTATGCAAAGATTTTAGAAAAGCAATGGCTTTTATGGTAGAATGTGCCTTTGTAGCTGAACAAATGGCACATCACCCCGAATGGACAAATGTGTATAATCGTATAGAAGTGCGATTACGCACACATGACGCAGGTAATACGATTACACAAAAAGATTATGAGTTAGCAAAGGCTTTTGATGATATTTTTATATCTCACGCTCAATAGTATATTGAATGAGCGTTTTTAGAGCGGTTTGGTATTCGTTTTCTGGTAGTGTATTCAATATTTGATATGCCTCCTCGCAATAACGTTGCATAGTAGCTTGTGTATATTGCAAACCGCCTCCATTTTTGACATAATCAATCACTTCACGCACTTTTTGGGGTTTGTGGCTATGGTTTTTTACTAAATTAATGATATGATTTTTGTCTGATTTGGGGGCGTTTTCTAAGGTATAAATCAAAGGAAGTGTCATTTTTTTTTCTTTAATGTCAATGCCAAGCGGTTTGCCAATTTCAGCCTCGCCATAGTCAAATAAATCATCTTTAATTTGAAAAGCCATGCCAATTTTTTCACCCAAAAGCCTTGTTTTTTCTATGGTTTCTGGATTTTGACCTGTGGAACATGCACCTACTGCACAACAAGAGGCAATCAAAGAGGCGGTTTTTTGGCGTATAATTTCAAAATAAACGTCTTGTGTAATGTCTAATCTGCGTGCTTTGGCAATTTGCAACAATTCGCCTTCACTCATTTCTCTAACTGCTTGCGACACAATCCGCAACAACATAAAATCATTGTTATCTACTGATAATAATAATCCTCTTGATAGGAGGTAATCGCCTACAAGCACTGCAATTTTATTTTTCCAAAGGGCATTTATAGAGAAAAACCCACGTCTATAATTGGATTCATCTACTACGTCATCATGCACAAGTGTAGCAGTATGTAGGAGTTCAATCAATGCAGCGCCTCTGTGTGTGGTGTCATTAATATTGCCAAAAATTCCAGCAGTCAAAAACACAAACATTGGGCGTACTTGTTTGCCTTTGCTTTGCACGATATATCCCATGATTTTATCCAAAAGTGCGACTTCACTTTTCATAAATTCACGAAATTTACCTTCAAAGGTTTTCATCTCGTTTTTTAATAATTGTTTTACTGCGTCTATTTGAGACATGGGAAATTAGTAGCCCCCTAACCCCCAAAGGGGGAATTTTAAGGAAGTAGTTTGGTTTATTGTATAAAATTAAAATTTTTTTGTATTAAAACGCCCCTTTTAGGTGCTGGGGGGCTTTTTTATTTTATTTGTAGGCTTTCAAAAAACCTGACACATTATATTGTGTAAAAACTGTTTTTTTGACTTGTTCTGCATCTGTTCTATTTAAAAAATTGCCATACCACACGCAAAATTTTTGGTCATTTTCCATAAAAATATAAATCATAGACATACTAAGCCCTTTTTCTTTGAGGTATTGTGTGTGTTTTTTGGCAAGTGCAAAGGTTTTAAATGTTGCAACTTGTACACTCCAATTAGAAAAAACTTGTATTTTCCCTTGTATATCGTATATTTTCCCTGTTAAAAAACCCTCTGCATTGGCGGTGTAGGTGTTATTTTTGGTGTTCTCTTTATTATCATTTTTAGGATTATCTTTTTTTGGGTCTTTTGTGTTATTTCTGGTAATTTCCTCTTTTTTATCTGAATCATTGTGTGTAGGCAATGAAAGTACCATCATTTCCACTTTGGCACTGCCTGTTGTCGTAAGATTTATGCGTTCTGCTGCGGATTTTGAAATATCAATCATGCGACCATACGCAAAAGGGCCTCTGTCAATGATTGTTACGATAACACTTTTATTATTAGAAAGGTTTGTTATTTTGACTATTGACTTGAAAGGCAGGCTTGGATGCGCCCCCAAAAGTCTGCTGTTGTCAAATTCTTCGCCACTTGCAGATACCCGCATATTAAATTTATCTGGGATATAAGATGCTATGCCTATTTCTTTGTAATCTATTGTATATATTTTTTTTGTATTTTGGGCAAAAATAAGGGAAAAAAAAGCAGGAACTAAATATAAAATACCTAAAAACAAAACATTAAAAAATGAAACGTTTTTTTTGATTAAAAAATATTGTTTGAACATATAACATATAAGAAAAATTTATAAGAAAAATTTAATAAAATTATGATAATGTGGTTATGGGTATCATTTTTTCGGTGTATATAACAAAATATATAGGACAAAAACAATGCAAATATTTGTTAAAAAGTGTTTTTATGGTATTTATAGCTACAATTTATTTTACATTTTTTATAAGTTTAAAACAAAAAATTAAAACAAAAAATTATGCAAATTTATAAAAACGGATAACTTAAAAACTGATAACTGATAACTTGCGTTTTTTTACAAAAATAACAAAAAAATTGCATAAAAAAGTATTCAAAAATTTGCTAATTACTTTTTATAACCTAATTTTACTTTTTTTTTATTATTAATCCATTTAATTTTTGAATTTGAACTGTGGAAGACTATCGTGATAACACCGAAATCTATTCCAAACGTGTGAAAGCGGGGAAAAGAACGTATTTTTTTGATGTTAAATCAACACGTGGTAATGATTATTACCTGACAATTACTGAAAGCAAAAAACGCTATCAAGATGATGGATTTACATACGAAAAACACAAAATTTTCTTGTATAAAGAAGATTTTGATAAATTTGTAACTGCTTTGAATGATACAGTGGATTATGTAAAAACTGAGCTTATGCCAGATTTTGACTTTTCACAATTTAATCATTTTGAAGAAGAAAACAATGATGCTACCAGTAATTACTAATCATAAAAGTTGTCAGTTTTAAGTTGTTGGTTTTTGTAAATTTATTTTAATTTACACAACATAGAAACCTGCAAACAGGGAATTAGTGATTTTGGTACTTAGATTTATCCTAAAAATAATAAAAAAGACATTTTACAAACGTTTGTAAAATGTCTTTTTTATTGTAAAAATTCATAAAATTTACAAACTAAACAAAAATTCCATGGTGTCAGCTCCATCAGCATAATCCCAAAGTTCGGGCGATTGTGCTTTCCCAAGCGGTGTAATGTGTTTTATGTGGTTTTTTATCGCATTTTGTAGATGAGTTTTTTGAAGATTTTTTGCAGTAATAAGTTGTAATTTATCTGCATGAGTTTCTATTTTTTCGGTTAAATCTTCTTCATTTTTGTAAAATTCATAATGCAAAACTGCCAAAGGCGAAGCAAGTGCAGAATGTTCTTTGACCAACAGAAAACCATTGTCTAAGTGCGGAATAAGGTTGATAAGATTGACAGCACGTTGATATTCATAGTTATTGGCGTATTTTGTATTATTGATAACTGTGTTCCAAAGGTGATTTGCCTCAAAAAAAGGTACAAAATCATAATTTTCTGGCACAAAAATCTTGCGTATGCTCCTGCAACCAAGCCCAAAAAACGTAAAAATATCAAAACCCAATGCTTGTAAATCTTTTCGGTCTTCTGTACCATCTAAAATTGAAATAGAATGGCGATTTTGACGAATTAAATTTGGCTTTTTACCTAAATAATATTGAAAATACCTCGCAGAATTGTCGCCTCCTGTGGCAATATACGCATCTAAATTATTGAGACGGTCTACAAAATGAATTTTTTGGGCAAGTTCAGGCGAAATTTCTGTGAGCATTTCCGCGAAAGCCTGTATTAACGCACTGTCTTGTGTGCTGAGTTTGGCGTGTAATTCATGCCCAGAAGCCAATACGCACAATAAATCATGAAAACCAACCGCAGGAATATTGCCTGCCATGATAACGCCTATTTTTTTGGGTGAAATTTGTGCATTTTTATACGCATTTTTGTAGGTTTCGTTATCATACATTTGAAACCATTGTCCAAGTTTTTCTTTTTGCAAAAAAAGCGAAATTCCTTTGAGTGCAATATGTAAATTTTCTAATGAAAACCAACGATTTTCCATTTCTGCACGATACAAAATAGTGCTTTCTGGGGCTTCTTGTAGGGTTTTTATTTTTTCTCCCAATTTTACGAATATATCAATAATTTCTGATGTCATTTTTTATCAAAAGGTTTTACTAATTTTTGTATCAATAATTTTTATAAAAAAAATCTTTTGACAAATGTACGCCAAATTTATTTAAAAAAAAAGTAGCCTACTGTTTGTTCAGTGGGCTACTTTTTGGGTTATTTGTAGTTTTTTTAGGTTGAGTAGTTTATATTGTTTTTATTGCACAACAATTTGTTTTGTGTATGCTTTCCCGCCTTGTTCTATGCGTAAAATATAGGTTGGAGAAGATTTTTCGGGCAATGTAATTTCTTTTTTGATGGTTTCTTTTGCACCTTTTATTTCTTCTTGATACACTACTTTGCCTTGATTGCTGATGATACTAATGCGTGCATCACCTGCGGTTTTTGGGGTAAATTCAAGTGTAAAAACACCTTGATTTGGATTAGGGAATATTTTTATGCTTTCGTTCATGTCGTTGTTGATAAGTGATTCTTTTGGTGATTCTTTGATTACGACAGTGCGTTTTGTGGTGATGATTGCTTTTTTACCATTGCCCAAATCTATTTCTTTGGTTTCTTCTGTTGTGCCTTCTTTGAGGTCTTTTAGGTATTCCATTTTGCGAAGTTTTCTCCCTTCTGACATTGATTTGCGGAGAGAATCCCTATTTTTTCCTGAAAAAATTACACGTCCTTTTACACAATTTTTGAGCGAATCGCCATTAAATTTGAATACAAAACTACCATTTTTGTCAAGGTCTTTCATATCAAATTTGAAATTTTCCATGTTTTTCCCCCAAACTTCCATGTCTTTTCCGAACTTTTCCATGTCCTTTCCAAAGTTTTCCATGTTGAGTTCAAAAGTTTTTCCGTCAAAATTTTTGTCATCAAATTTATAGATTTTGATATCTTTTTCTATCTTGTCAAGGTTTAATTTTTCCAAATCAAGGTTAAGTTTTTCCATTTTTTTGTCAAAATCTTTCATTTCAGGCATTTTTGAGATATCCAAATCAAAGTTGAAATCTTGGTCTTTTTCTGAATGTTTCCCTTTTTTGTGTCCTTTTATATGGATTTTACCATTTTTCCCCATTTTGACAATATCAACACCAGCACCAGATTGTTCAAGATATTCTTTCATTTCTTTTGGCATTTCGCCTTCACCGTCCCATTCCATTACTTTTTTTGGTTCGTTGTCTTTTTGAACAACAATTTTTACTTTTTTGGATTTTTTAGTGGTGTTTTGGGTTTCGTTTTGGGCAAAAAGGTTGGCATAAGATAAACTCAATGCCAAAAAAGCCAACGGTAACAAAATTGTTTTTTTCATATTCTTGTATATTTTTTTTAAGTTTTAAGGAAAAATCCTAATTTATTAAATAGAGAATTAAGTGGGAATTTGGTTATCAAAAAATTGTTTTTTTTTGATGATGCAAACTTAAACCTAAAAAAAATATATCGTAGTTAATGGCTTCTTAAAAAAAGTTAAAAATAGTTAATGCGTTGTTTGCTATGTTTACCAAATTTTGTATGGGTTTTACAAAAATCTCATTTTTTCCTCACTTGTTGCAATTCTACAAGTGTTTTTTTTTCCAAAAAAACGGTACCGATTTTTGGCAACCAAACTATACACCACATCACGTAAAAAAGGCGGAACAATGACAAAAACATTGAACAAAAACCAAAAACCTGATATTTTTCTTGCAATAAAAAGCACCGCAGAAGATTTTTGATATACTTTTTTTTGATAAATAACCATTACAGTATCCAATTTTTGGTTTTTTATGCCATGTGTTTCTAATAAGTTTTTTCCTGTTTCTGATTGTAAAGATACAAACTTAAAAAATGCTTTTTTATCTCTTTTTAGCACAAAATCTACACTTGCATTGCACAAATTGCATACACCATCAAACAATATAACAGCGTGTTGGTTGGTGTCGTATTTTTTATTGTGCTTTTCATTGTGCTTTTCTGTATTTGTTATTGAATTTTCCATTTTATATAAAATAAAATTTTTTGTATTAATTCCCCTTTTGTGATTATGGAGCTTAATTCATTCTTTGAGTATGGTTTAACTTAATATGCTTCATCTTTTGCACACCTAAAAATCACATCAAAAAACGTTTTTTCGGGTTGTTGTGCCATACGTGCAGCACTTCTTTGTTTTCCTGCGCCACCTTTGATAACTCTTAGGGGATTTTTGTTGTTTTTTTCATAATATCCTTGTGCATCATACTTTGTGAAAGCACTATCAGACCAATGCCATGCTTCGCCATTGAGCATTTGCATTATATTTTGCGTATTTTCCGAATTTTTTTCTATCATTTGAAGGGCATATTCCAATTCAAATTCGGTAGGAAGTCGTTTATTTATCCAAGTTGCGTAGGCGTGTGCATCTTGCCAAGTAAGGTGTCGTGCAGGTTCGTTATTTTGGGCTTTTGGCATATTTTTGCCTTGTGGATATTCCCAGTAGGCACTTTGTATTTTTTCGGTTTTTGGGTCTTTTGTATTATTTTTTTCTAAAAATTTTTCTGAAAAACCTTGTATTTCTGCGGAAGTAATATAGCGATTGATACGTGCAAAAAGCCTAAATTGTGCTACTGTAATAGGTTGATTGTCTAAATAAAAAGGTCTTATTTGAGAACCAAACGAAGGTTTTTCGTTGTCTTCCCCTTTGTCATTGCCAAAATTTGCTTTTCCGCCTTTTATATACGACATATCTGGGTAAGGATTATAGCGTGTTACAGGAGAAGTATTTTGTGCAAAAATATGGGCATAATTTGACATAAAAATGAGTGCAATTATGCAAATTGTGCCTTTAAAAAGGGAATTTTTATTAAAATAAAATTTCATTGAAAAATGTATTAAAATGGTAAAAAAATAGTAAAAGGCAATTTACAAAAAACATGAATATTTTTTGTATTTATTCCCTTTTGGAGGTTAGGGGGCTTAATACTTATCCTATAACACAAAAATATGCTTTTTATTCCAAATATTCTTTACTTTTGATATTAAAATATTCTTTTTTAAGGTGTTTTTGTGTAATTTTGTATTGAAACTTAGCAAGCGAAATAAAAAAAATAATCCATAATCCATAATCTTTTTATAATCCATTTATGTATTTGCGCGATATTCCTCAAATTAGAGAAGTTGGAAATTTAGAATTTTTGGCAAAACAGCTTGTAGAAGGCTTTATTACAGGGCTTCATAGGTCGCCTTTTCATGGCTTTTCGGTTGAATTTGCAGAGCATCGCCTCTACAATACAGGCGAAAGTACAAGGCATATTGATTGGAAGGTGTTTGCAAAAACAGATAGATTATATGTAAAACAATATGAGGAAGAAACCAATCTACGCACACAACTTGTGTTGGATATATCTTCGTCTATGTTTTATCCCAAAGAAAATTTTGGTAAAATGCAATTTTCGGTGCTTTGTATGGCATCATTGGCGTATATGCTCCAAAAACAAAAAGATGCTTTTAGCCTTTGTACTTTTGATACTGCTATTCAAATTCATACACAAACTAAATCTACAGTTGCACATCTTTACAAAATATTTACACAACTTGAACAGATTTTGACGAATGAAAAGCAACAAGAAAACCAAAAAACCAATATTTCTACCACACTTGACGAAATAGCGGAAAAAATCCATAAACGTAGTCTTGTGATTATTCTAAGTGATATGCTCGCTGATGTGAGCCAACATGATGCAATTTTTTCAGCTTTGCAACACCTAAAACACAATAAACATGAGGTTTTATTTTTTCATATAAGAGATGCTAAAACCGAAGATAATTTGGTTTTTGAAAATCGCCCTCATATTTTCATTGATGTAGAAACAGGTGAAAAAGTACGCTTACAACCCGACCAAATACAAGAATATTATCAAAATCAACGCCTTTCGCACCTCCAAAACCTCAAAATGAAATGTGCCCAATACAAAATTGATTTGATTGAGGTTGATATTGCACAAGCATTTGAACAAGTATTGTATGCGTATTTAACCAAAAGGCAAAAAATGAAGTAAAATTAACTATAAAAAAAGAAAATTCGCCAACTTATTAACTAAAAAGATGTATTTAAAATCCTTACATATTCAAAATTTTAAGTTTTTTGAAGATGTGTTTTTTACGTTTAACCCTAATATAAATATTTTTACAGGCGTAAATAATGCAGGCAAAACCACCACATTGGAAGCCATTGCTTTGTGGCAAGAGTGTTTTGTGAAATTGCTCATGCAAGCACAACGCAACGCCAAAAGTCCCTATAACAATTATCAAAAAAACGATTATTTATTGGGCAATACCCAAAATAAATATTTTCAATTTGAAGAAATCAACAGCGTAAGAAGTCCTAACTTTGAGGATATTTTTTTTCAAGGGGAAACCAATAGAATTATTAAGTTGGGAGCGGTTTTGGAAAAGGAAGGAAGTTTTAGTAGTGATTTTGAAATTGATGAAGAATTAAAAATTTCATTTCTTATAAAAAGTACAGGCGGGAATTATCATATTGTATTAGAAAATTTTTTGGAATATGATTTTAAAGCATTTAACCAATTTTTTAGCAAATTTCCTAATCCTATTTCGCTTTCTTTTTCCTCGCCTGTATCTAATATTTTGCCCAAAGAAAAATATATGACCATTCCCAATGTGCGTGAATTGGGTTCGGGACGTGTTTCTATGGAGGTGTTGAGGAATAGGTTGTCGTTGGTATATGGTAACAGGCGGGATACTTCTGCTTTCCAAAATTTTGTCATGGATTTGAATTATATCCTTTTTGGCAAAAATTTTGGCATTTCTTTATCCGAAAAATCTAATATCCAAAAAAATAGTCAGGTGATATTTGAGGTGGTTTTTCAAAATGCAAGTTTTGAAAATGCAGAAAACAAAAAAGATAAGCCAAAAGACCTTGCATTGCTTGGGAGTGGTACATTACAAATAATTGAAATTTTGCTCAATGTATATTACCAAGAATACGAAAGTGATGTAAATATGATACTTTTAGATGAGCCCGACAGCCATATTCATAGAGATATTCAAGCAAGAATGTTGGAGATATTGCAACAAAGAGCCTCAAAAAATCAGTTTTTTATTACTACCCATAATGAGGCTTTTATTCGCAATGCGTCTATTTTGTGCCTGTTTCATTTGGAAAATATATCCAAAAAAGAATACAAACCGCTTAGTTTTGAGCAAAATATTATTCCAGACAAACGTTTCAAAGGCATTTATCCCACACCTGTTGATAGCATTTTGAGGTCTTATGGTCAGGCAACAGGTCTGGATTTTATGAATGCGTTGGAGGCAGACAAAATTATTTTTGTGGAAGGAAAAGATGATGCTACTGTTATTCAATTTCTCTTGCAAAAAACATCAATAAATAAAAATGCACAAAAAAATGTTTTTTGGGTATTGAATGGTATAAGCCATGTTTTTAAAGATATTTTGGGGTATAAAAATCTTTTTGAGCAAATCAAAAACCGAAAAACGCTTTGGGAAAAATGTGTTTTGGTCATAGATAAGGATTTTTTGAGTGATGAACATCGAGAAAGCATCACCAAAAAGATGAAAGAGAAATTATCTCTACCAACCTACATCACGCAGGCTTATACGTTTGAGGCGACTTTGTTGAGTAATATCCCGTTGTTAGCCAGATTATTGGATAATTATCTGTTGTCAAAAGAAATTGTTGCAAACACAAGTGTTGAACTTCAAAAAGCCTATCAAGATTTGGAAAACAACCTTAGGGAAAAATACCAAGGAAATGATGAAAATGTAAAACAAACCATTCACAGGTATCAAGACATTGAAGTAAAGTTGAATGAATTGTTTGAGGACAAAAAAGCAAATAAAAATAGCATCATTCATGTTGATAATCTGACACTTTATTACCAAAATTATCTCAAAAACTGCTTTTCAACACAAGATTTTTATAAAATTGCCCACAAAGAGGACGTAGCACAGGTAATAAATCAGGTATTAAATGCTTATGAAATATCATTTGATATAGAAAAAGATTTTTTGACGTTACTTTCTTGTATCAATTCCAATGTGTGGTTTGAAGAGTGGAATTTTATACGAAATTTGATACAATAAAAAATAAGAAAACAAAAAAAATTAAAAGAAAAATGGAAAACTTCTTTTCTGTGCAAAATATTTCATTTCGTTATGCGGAAAATATGCCTTTTGTTTTTGAAAATATAAGTTTTTCATTGGCACAAAAAGAAATTTTGGTTATCATAGGCGAAAGCGGTGCAGGCAAAAGTTCTTTATTAAGTATTTTGGGTGGTTTTTTTCCTGTAGAAAAAGGTTTTTTGGCTTTTGAAGATAAAAAGTTGCCTTCTCCGCTTACGCAACTTGTGGCGGGTTTTGGCAATATTAAACTCGTAACACAAGACACCAAACTTTTGCCAAATCATACCATTTTTGAAAATATAAATTTTCCAATAAGGCATTTTTCCAAAGAAAAACAACAAGAAAAAATTACAGAATTATTAGGTATTTTTGGATTAGAAAATCTCCAAAATCGCCTCCCAAGACAAATTTCAGGCGGACAACGACAAAGGGCAACTATTGCTCAAGCACTTGCCAATGAGCCAGATATTTTGCTTTTAGATGAGCCATTTAGTCATTTGGATAATGAAAATCGCTATATTTTGCGTCATATTTTACGTAAAATATCTGCACAAGGCACGAGTATTATATTGGTAACGCACCAAGCACAAGAAGCGTTGGAATTGGGGGACAAAATTGCGGTATTGGCACAAAATAAAATTTTGCAAATGGACACCCCAAAAAATATCTATGAAAAACCAATTTCTCAAAAAATTGCTTTGTTATTAGGGAATCTTACTTTTTTGCCTTTGTCGCATCAAACCGCATATCAAAATGAAACGCAAAATCAACAAAAAGCTATTCGCCCTGAAAAATTGCAAATTTGTAATATTGCACAAGCACGTTTAAAAGGCATTGTAAAACAGGTTTTTTTTATGGGCTTTTTTTATGAAATACAAATAATTCTAAAAGAAAATACAGAAGAAAATATTATTACTTTATATTTTTTTGGCAATATTCCACCAAAAATAAATGATGAAATTGGGGTTTCTTTTGAGGATAAAGATTTATTGGTGTTTTGAGTTGTTGGTTAGTTTATTGGTTTTTTTGTAAAATTTGGCAGAAAAATGTATTTTTGCAGACAATTATAATTCATATTCAAAACTTAAATTCAAGATAAAATTAATTTTTTATTTTTTATAAAAAAAACATGCGTGATTTTCCTAATACCAACGTTATTGCACCATCATTGCTTGCTGCGGATTTTGCAAATTTGAAAGAAGAAATAAAAATGGTGGTAAATAGCAAAGCAAAATGGTTGCATTTGGACATCATGGACGGTGTTTTTGTGCCTAATATTTCTTTTGGAATGCCTATTTTGGTATCAATTCAACCGTTGTGCTACGAACTTTTTACAGATGTGCATTTGATGATAGTGCAACCTGAAAGATATATCACCGAATTTAGAAATCTGGGTGCAAGTATGCTTACTGTACATTATGAGGCTTGTACGCACCTACACCGTACACTCCAACACATCAAAAGTGAAGGTATGCAGGCAGGGGTTGCACTTAATCCACATACGCCTGTTTCGGTGTTAGAAGATATTTTGGAGGAAACTGATTTGGTGTGTTTAATGTCTGTAAATCCTGGTTTTGGCGGACAAAAATTTATCGAAAATACCGTTGAAAAAATCAAAAAATTGCGAAAAATGATAGATGAACGCCAATTAAAAACCATCATAGAAATAGATGGAGGCGTAAATCTGCATAATGCACGAAAACTAAAAGATGCTGGGGCTGATGTGCTTGTAGCAGGAAATTGCGTTTTTGGGGCAGATGACCCTACACAAATGATTGAGGATTTGATTAATGCGTAATGTAAGTTTATTCAGTTATTAGTTTTTCAGTTGTCAGTTGTCAATGTGGTGGAAAAAACTCTTGGCAATCTGAAAAGCTGAATTTGTTTTTTATAATTCTACAAATATTTTTTTTTCATGAAATTCCTTATTATTGATGATATGCACCCTTCTATTTTACCGCTTTTGGCGGAAATACAAGTAGAAGTTGATTATTTGCCTGATATTAAAAGAGACGAGATTTTGGCAAAAATTTCGGAATACGAAGGGTTAATTTTTAGAAGTAAAACCCAAATAGATGCAGAATTATTAGAAAAAGCTGCAAATTTGCAAATCATAGCACGTGCTGGTGCAGGACTTGACAATGTAAATCTGGAAGAAGTCCAAAAACGTAATATACATCTCTGCAACGCACCTGAAGGTAATCGTGATGCAGTAGCAGAGCATACGATAGGCTTGTTGTTGGGTATGATGAATAATATGCAAACCGCACACCAAGAAATCAGTAATGGAAAATGGCTCAGGGTTGGAAATCGTGGCTATGAAATTAAAAATAAAACGGTTGGGATTATTGGTTATGGCAATATTGGCAGAGAAGTAGCACATAGATTATCAAGTTTTGGGTGCGAAATATTGGCTTTTGATAAAAATAAAAAAGGTTATTTAACAGCAGAATATGCAGATAAACTTGTACAAGAAGTAGATTTAGATACAATTTTTCAAAAAGCTCATATTATATCTTTGCATATTCCTTTGAATAAAGAAAATAAAGATTGGGTAAATACCGCATTTTTTGAAAAATTTAAACATAATATTTGGTTTATCAATACTTCACGAGGCGAAATTGTAGTGCAAAATGATTTAGTAAATGCCATAAAACAAGGCAAAATACTTGGTGCAGGTTTGGACGTATTGGAAAATGAAAAACTACACACGCTTACACCTACCCAAAAAGATGATTTTGATTTTTTGACGCACCAACCAAATGTTTATCTTACGCCACATGTAGCTGGCTGGACACACGAATCATATCTGCGTATAAATGAAGTATTGGTAAAAAAAATTAAGGATTTTAAAGAAAATAAAGCGTATAATAAATAAAATTTTTTTTTGTTTTTTGTCCATTGTTTTTTTTATTTTTGGGAAAATTTAAAACTAATTATGGAAATACATGTAAATTTTTTTAAAAAAATAAGTAATTTAAAAAAAATCCTAATTCTTAATCCCTAATCTACTTTTTTATTGTTTTTTTTATTTTTGGGAAAAAATTAAAACAAATTGTGAAAATACGCATAAAATTTTATTTAAAAAGACAAGTAGTATTTTAAAGAAAAATCTTAATTCCTAATCCTTAATTCCTAATTTATGTTAAAATACATAGCAGTAGCAAGTCTTATTTTTGCTTTTACATTGCAACCTTCTCATATTTTGAAACAACATTGCTCTGGCGGAGAAGACCCAAATTATATTCCAAATTATCAATTTTTTGAGCCAATTTCTTTTGCTGAAATGTCCAATTTTGATTGGAAATATGACGATAGTTTGGAAGATAACCTCAAAGATTGGAAAAAATATTTGGGCAATAAACCTGATATAGAAGATTTGAGAGAAATCGTTTTTGGTACTTCTGCGGAAAATATGCAAGTTATAAGAGCATATATTACTAATTCAAGTACGATGATTGACAGCAAACTCAAAAGTAATTCGGTGGTAAAATATTTGGTACAAAATAAAGACCTCCAAACTGCGGATTATTTGTATTTTGCAAAAGTTTGCGAAAAACAAGCACAAGGCAATACCAAATGGGAAGATACGCCTACACGTGATATAACCCAAACAAAATGGCTCGCTGATGCCAGCAAAACCTATTACAACGACAAAGAAAAAGCCTCAACTACATTTCTAAAAATGCGTTTTGCCTATCAAGCGGTACGAATGGCTCACTATTCAAAGCAATATGACAAAGCAATAAAATTTTATGACGAACTTGTAACACCTATTTTTGACAAAACAGATTCGCCTATCAAATATTGGGCATTGGCACTCAAAGCAGGCGCATTAAAACGAAATGGAAAAGCAGCAGAAGCAACTTATATTTTTGCACAAGTATTTGAAAATTGCCCAAGTCGCAGAGCATCTACGTATTTGAGTTTGGATTTGGATAAACAAGAAGAATGGATTGGTGGATTGTCTTTGTGTAAAACACCACAAGAAAAAGCAAATTTATACTTTTTGCGTGGTATTTATCCTACTGCCAACGGTTTGGAAGAATTGAATAATATTTTTAAAATCGCACCTGAAAGCGATAAAATAACAATTTTGATTGCAAAAGAAATGCAAAAATTGGAAAAAGGTGTTTTGTTAAAATATGATGAAATGGAAAAAAATGTGCTTTTTACCAAAAGTTTTAATAAAGGACACGACCAGATACAAAGTTTTAATCCTTTTGTCAGTACATTCAAAGATATTTTGAATAACATTAAAAGTAATCCAAAAATAGCACGCCCTGATATTACATTGCTTGCACTTGGGTATTTGGATTATTTGGAAAATAAACATACTTCCGCACTTGCAAAATGGTCAGAAGTCCAAAAGATGACAAAAGATACCAAAATGCAAAAACAAATTGCTGTCCTGCAAATTGCCCAAAAAATAACCGCTTTGCAAAATATTGATGAAAAAATTGAAGATGACATTTTTGAACAAGTCCAAAAAACAAAACACATACCACTACAAGAATATATGGTAATGGCTTTTGGTAAATTGTATGAAAGCCAAGGACAAATCGGAAAAGCGTTTTTGTGTAAAAATGATATGTGGCAATTACATACAAAATATAATTTGCCTTTGGTAAAAGATTTAATCCAAGTAGCAAACAAAAAGAAAATATCTAATGTAGAAAAGTTTTTATTGGCTAAAATTTCAGACAAAAAACCTGAAAATGTGCTTACAGAACTTCACGCAACAATATTATTTTCACAAGATAATCTTGATGAAGCCATCGCATTGTACCAATCTTTGCCTGAAAATGCGTTACACAAATTAGAAAAAAATCCTTTTACAGCAACCATAAAAGATTGTCGTGATTGTGGTGAAAACGCAAAATATACACGCCTGAGCCTTGCTCAAAAAATCCAAAATTATAAAAAATTATCACAAAAACCTTCACAAGACCAAGCAAACCAATATTTATTACTTGGAAATGCATATTATAATATGACTTTTTTTGGAAATAGTTGGAACGCAGTTGATTATTATCGTAGTAATCTTGATATACCTGAACCCATAAATGGAGAAGTCGTATTTTTGGATTGTGAAAAAGCAAAATTTTATTATGAACGTGCTTACAGCGTAGCCCTCAAAGACCAAAATCAAGAACTCGCTGCACAATCCGCATTTATGGCTGCCAAATGTGAGCAAAATATGTATTATATCAAACAATTTAAAAAAGCAAAAGCGGATAAAAGTTATGTATATGATTTATTTCTTCCGCCAAGCTATTTACCTGAAAATCGCAGATATTTTGCAAAATTGAAAGAATTAAAAAATACAAAGTTTTATCAACAAGCAAAAACGGAATGTGCTTATTTTAATAGGTATTTGACAATAAGTAAGAAATAGAAGTCCTAACCCTTACTTAAAGGGGAATAAATACACAAAACCGTTTTTGTTATTTTATGGTATATTTTTGCAAAAATATTTTATAATATTCACTCTACTTTTGCACTCACTCTCTTTGGGGTTGGGGGCTATTTTTTATGATTGGAATCTTGGGAGGCGGACAACTTGGTAAAATGCTTTACGAAGCATCTTTGCCATTGCATATTCCGATTTGTTTTTTGGATAATGATGAAAATGCACCTTGTGCAAACCTTGCAGACGCAAATCCGAATGTGTTTCATAAAGGAAGCATCACAGACGAGGAAACGGTATATAATTTTGGAAAAAATATGGATATTATTAGCATTGAAATAGAAAATGTCAATATTTCTGCTTTAAAACGCCTTGAAAGTGAAGGCAAAAAAGTGTTTCCACAACCACATATTATTGCGTTAATCCAAGATAAAGGCATACAAAAAGAATTTTATACCAAAAATGAAATTCCGACTTCGCCTTTTATTTTAGTAAAAAATAGCCAAGAAATTAAAGATTTTTTTGCACAAAATCCACACAAAAAATCTTCTGAATACGTCCAAAAACTACGCATAGGCGGATATGATGGCAAGGGTGTGCAGGTAATTCATGACTTGAAAGATGTAGAAAATCCTGCTTTTGATACTGCGTGTGTGTTGGAGGAAAAAGTACACATCAAAAAAGAGCTTTCGGTTATTGTGGCACGCAATCCAAAAGGCGAAATAAAGGCTTTTCCTGCGGTTGAAATGGTTTTTGACCCAAAACTTAACCTTGTAGATTATCTGCTTTCGCCTGCTGATATTTCCCCAGCAATCGCCCAACAAGCCCAAGAAATTGCCCAAAATATCATCGAAAAATTGGAAATGGTGGGGATTTTGGCAGTGGAAATGTTTTTGGATAATGAAAACCAAATTTTGGTCAATGAAATCGCTCCTCGTCCCCACAATAGTGGACACCAAACCATAGAAGCAAATCACATTTCGCAATATGTGCAACACTTAAACGCCATTTTGGGGCTTGATTTGGGTAATACTGATAGCATTATGCTGTCTGCTATGGTCAATGTTTTGGGGGAAAATGGCTATGAAGGCATTGCAAAATACGAAAATTTGGATAAAATAATTGTCCAAAAAGATATTTTTGTGCATTTATACAATAAAAAAATCACAAAATCGGGCAGAAAAATGGGACATGTTACCATTTTGGATAATGATAAAGGTGCACTGCTACGAAAAATTGAATTTGTGAAAAATACGTTGAAAGTGGTTTGTTAAAAGCCCTCATTTCGTTCCAGTCTTCCTAAAAAAACACACGGTTTAGTTCAAGTCTGTGACTTGGACTTTCTGCCTGCAGGGCAACTGCTGTGATTGGGTGTAAGTGTAGAATGTAATCATTTAACTATGTTTTCAGGTTATATTTTATTGTTTTGTGTGGTTATTATATTTTGTAATAAACTTGTTATCTTTGCTTTTGTGTAGTTGTGCGTAGTAGTTGCCCTGCGGGCATAAAGTCAGAGGTTTTCGGAAAAAAAAGTCCAAGACTTCAGTCTTGGACTAAACGATTTTTTCGTTTTTGGGGGGAGACTGGGACGAAATAGGGAATTGGAATACTTAAAAACCACTAAAAAATATGTTAAAAAGAATACATTTTATTTGTTTGGTAATTATTTACCTATTTAATTGTCATATATTGACCGCACAATCATTTCGTTATGATAATTGGTTGGATAGTGCAAGAAAAGAAAATATTGTTTTCACGTCGTTGTCAAAAGCATTGCTTCAACCTGAAAAAGTATTTTTTTTAGATATTTCAAATGAGGAGAATAAAATAAACCGTCATGTATTACGAAAAATTAAAAAATTAGTGAATTTAAAATTTTTGCTTTGTGGCGATAACCAAATAAAATCTATAAAATTTTTGAAAAATTTATCAAATTTAGAATTTTTGGATTTAAATAATAATAAAATTACTTCCATTAAGGATTTACAAAATTTAAAAAAATTGAAATTTTTGGATTTAAGTTATAATAAAATTAAAAATATTAAAATTTTGAATTCTGGTTATAATATAACTCATATGGATCTTGGTGATAATAATATTAAAGATTTTAATCCAATTCAAAATATTGTAACACTAAAAACTTTATATTTAGAGAAAAATAAAATTAAAAATATAAAATTTATTGAAAACCTTACAAATATTGAAAATTTAAGTTTGTCATACAATAAAATTAAAAATATACAACCAATCCAAAATTTAAAAAAATTGAAATTTTTGGATTTGGGTTATAATAAAATTAAAAATATAGTATTTTTAAATAATTTAACCACGCTTTCAAAGTTAGGGATAGGTGGTAATAACATTGATGATTTTAGCCCTATTAATAGTTTAACAAATCTTAACGATTTGGACATGGATGATAATAAAAATCAAAGTATAACAGATTTGGAATGTTTTTTTAATCTCACAAAATTAAACCAATTATCATTACGGGGATGTAAAAATTTACAAACGTTGAAAGGGATTGAAAAGTTTACTGATTTAGAAACGTTATATTTAAGAAGAAATTATTCACTTCAAAACTTAAATGGTTTGGAACATCTGACAAATTTAAGATTATTAGATATTAGTGATTGCCCAAAAATAAGCAGCATCAAGCCCATTGAAAATTTAACAGAAATAAATATTCTTCATTTCTATAATTGCAATGTAAAAAGTTTAGAGCCTCTTCGAAACTTAAAAAAAATATCTGGAATAGATATAAGAGGTAACCCTATAGAAAGTTATGAGCCTGCTAAACATATATTTGGTACTAAAGAAACCGAAATCAAAAATAATAAAATAGGACTGCCCAAGTATTAAATATCTGTCATTTCTGTCCCATTTAGTCCCAGTCTTCCACTTTAAAAAATGTAGTAGTTTGGCGCAAGTCTCTAACTTATGCCTACTATTTTGAAAGTCTCGACTTTCGGAAAAAAAAGTCCAAGACTTCAGTCTTGGACTAAACGATTTTTTCGTTTTTGTCCATTGTTGGCGTTTAAAAAAATGTAAGTACAAAAGTAAAAACTAACTTTCAAAAGCAAAATACATTTTTGGTTACCAACAACACGCAAGATTTCTAACGAATAATTTGCAGACTTGTTGATGACAAAAATGTACATGAACTTAGGGAATGATAAAAACTGTTGTTTTTCATTTTAATTTTTATTGCTATTTTTGCGATTGTACAAGCATTTTTTAAACACCAACCTTTAGGTTTGCATTAAAAAACAGAGGTGAAAAAATGTTCAAAAAAATAACTAACTTTTCACGTCATTCCCACAAGCAAGCCTTATAACACCAACTAAGAATATTTTTTTTGATATGTC
>JANPJR010000085.1:0-2037 GCA_031425615.1 Cytophagales bacterium | reverse complement strand
ACCCCTGGGACATCCGGGATTTCTCTTTTGATGCCGAAATGTATTCTTTCTGAATGAAAAAAGAAGAAATATGAGGCAACAGGACGATGACAGCAAGGGCTGTACGCTTTCAGCACGTAACAAAATGCCGACCAACCGTATGACTACGTCTATTGGTCTTTCGTTCGTGTCGCCCTTCGCACGGTGCGGTGTACACCGTCATACCATCGTGCGTTTCGCTTCATTTTGTGAGTATTTGCGTCGTCGTCGACTGCTTGACAACAACGACATTCAAAACACATCAAAAACATAATTGGATAAGCAAATCAACAATAGAACGTACTGGGTCTGATAAACTCAATAAAACAAGCAGTTAATGTTAACAATCAAACATAAAAGAGCAATAGAAACGAAGCTATCAAGTGTAACAGATGTGCTATTATTAGAGAGGATGGATAAAAATTATAAGTTGTGAGCGTCCCTTCTGATGGATCATAAGCTACCCGGTACATGTTTGCAACCTGTACCCCAAGTACTTGGTCCCTGACCAAGTACCACTATACGTAACGTCCCCTTATGTAGTACCGTAGTATCTCAATTTCCACCGGGTTTCACTCAGTCCCCTTAAGCAAATCTGTCCTTTTGACCGCATTTGCTTACCATTCTATAATCCTTCTAAGCATTTCATCTGCCGGAGCATGCTGAGCACTCTCCGGAAGCTACACTTCTTAGGCACTTTCCCCATGACTATAAATCCCATAGTAATCCTTCTATGAGCCTTGTTCTCCTATCACCACTTGGTAGAACCTTAGTCATTAAATCAGCACTATTATCCCCTGTTGGAACATACCCAATAATTGCTTCACCCATAGCAGCTGACTCTCGTACTGCATGGTATGCAATTGCATTGCTTTTCTTTCTCAAAACAGATTCTGGACTAGATGTATTCTTGACCACCGACATGTTATCAACGTAGGTATAGGTTGGTCCATCTATTGGCACCCCCATCATCCGTAATCTATACCGCAGTCCCCGATTTGCCTCTATTGCAGTTTTGGCTGCAGCAAATTCACTGCCAAATGTGGACGTTTCAATGGATCCTTGCTTTTTAGAATACCAAGCAATGGGAGCCATATTAATAAATTGAATATAACCTGTCCTGGACCGACGAGTTACAAGGTCCCCTGCATGATCCGCATCAACAAAACATCGCAACACAACAGATTTACCCCTCGGAGCCGGCGCAGTTGGTGGCAAAGGTTCGGCCATATCCCCATAAAACGGACGCCAATCTACATCTTGAAAAGTATCCATATTTATCTTTGGATATGTAGGATCAAAGACCATTCTAGCGTTATGCTTTTTCTTGAGATATGCGAAGATCCGAATTGCAGCAAGAAGATGACCATACCGCGGTAAAGCTAAGTGAGCCGCAAGCATAGAAGTCTCCGTTGTAATGTCAACCCGTCCAATCTCTACAGTCCATCTCAATATTCCGATCAATGATTGATAATAGTTGGCATCTTCCGGTCCTAATGGTGGCGTCACATCCATTTCAGGTCGATAAGTTGTAGGCAATGGCGTTTCTGCCTTACTTGGCAGTTTCATATCACGTCCCCTGAGCCATTCCTCCAAATTCTTTACAACCGTCTGGATATAGTGTGAACTACTTTGTGCCCAAGCCTTTGTACCATTCGGAAGAACCACTTTTCTCAACTTTGCCCCTACATATAAATCTGGTGGCTTAATGGAACCCGGCTTTAATGTAAAATATTTATTAAGCTTTTCCATTATACTACTAGGGTCTACACTGATTGCCAAGATATCATCAGTATAAACAAATAAATATTCGTAGTATTCTTCATTTGTTTCTGGTTTAATAGCTGGCTTTAACCATGCATCTGGGTCCCCTTTCGATGACTGATAGCCAAGATGCGCTAAGCAGGTGGCCAAATGTTGTCTGAATGCAGCACCTGCACTCTTCAAACCATACAAAGCCCGGACTATAATAGCACGCCTCCCTTGCCTTTCCTTGCCAAATTCTGCTCCAAGAATGGT
>JANPJR010000084.1:0-16616 GCA_031425615.1 Cytophagales bacterium | reverse complement strand
CTTTTGAAAACAAAGAAAAACACCCAACAAGCATCGATTTACATAAAAAACTGGTGGCAGAAGTGAAACCAAAAAACCTTTGGTATTATGACGTTTCAAAATGTGCCCCACAACAAGCATTGCGAGATTTGGAAATGGGATATAAGCGATTTTTTAAAAAAATAAGTAAAAAACCTACATTTAAGAAAAAAGGTAAAAAAGATGGTTTTTATTTGGAAGGAAATATTGAAATCAAAGACAATAAAATCAAATTACCCCATTTCAAATGGATAAAACTTAGCGAAAAAGTGGCAGATTTGAAAGACATAAAAAACGTAAGGATTTCAAGACAAGCGGATTATTGGTTTGTAAGTCTGAAATTAGAAACAAAAAAAATAATAGAAAATATACAAAAAAAACCACCTGTGGGCGTTGATTTGGGTATAAAAACACTTGCAACACTTTCAAATGGACTTATTTTTGAAAACAAAAGACCTTACAAAAACCACCAAAGAACATTAAAATTAGCACAAAGACAATTATCCAAAAAATATCAAAAAGGTAAAAAAAATGCTGAACAATCTAATAATTACAAAAAACAAAAGAAAAAAGTAGCCAAAATTCATTATAAAATTTCTTGTATTCGCAAAGATACCCTTCACAAACTCACCACATACCTCGCCAAAAATCACAGCGAGGTGGTGATTGAAGATTTGAATGTGAAAGGAATGAGCAAAAATCACAAACTTGCAAGTGCAATATTAGATGGGGGATTTTATGAATTTCGCAGACAATTAACCTACAAATGTGAATGGTATGATACAAAACTTACAGTCGTAAATAGGTTTTTTGCCAGCTCAAAAACGTGTTCAAATTGTGGGTGTAAAAAAGAAAAATTATTGTTATCAGAAAGAATATTTGTTTGCCCAAGTTGCAAATTTGAGGCAGACAGAGATTTGAACGCAAGTATAAATCTTGCCAAGCAAGTGGTTAGTTAGCCCGCAAGTGTGGAGTGTCAAAAAACTTGCGTCTGATGACAAGGGGACACTATGAAGCACGAAGTAAATTGCAAATGTTAAAGTTTGTGTAAGTTTTATGTAACGGTAAAGTTCAATTATTTGAACTCTACCCCTTTGAACCCTTTTATTTTATAAAAACCTCAAAAACCAATTAATTACTTGTTTTTTCAAAGGTGTATAAGGTGGGTATAGCATTTTGAGTGTAGTAATGCCTACACGTTGTTTGAGTACTGCTCTTTCATTAGAAAAAGCCAGAAAGCCATAATGTCCGTGTGTTTTACCAATTCCACTATTATTGACACCACCAAAAGGTAAATCGGGGTGCGAAATATGCACTAAGGTTTCGTTGATGGCTGTGCCACCTGCGGAAGTATTTTGGAGGATATTTTGTTGAAAATCAGCATTTTGGCTAAAAATATACATTGCCAAAGGTTTAGGTTTTTTGTTGATAAATTCCGTTGCTTCTTGCCAATCGTCATAAAAAATAATAGGCAACAATGCCCCAAATATCTCCTCGTGCATGATTTCCATGCTATTATCCACGTCAATTAATATCGTAGGTGAGATAAAATTATCATCTTCGTCTAATTTTCCGCCAGATGCAATGACTGCTCCTTTTTGTGTAGCATCAGCCAAAAGTTTTTTTATTCTTGTAAAATGTCTTGCATTTACAATGCGACTGTAATCTGCGGAATCATCAGGATATTGTTTTTTTATTTCAGTTTTTAAGGCTTCCAAAAAATCATTTTTAATGCTTTTTTGTACCAATAAATAATCTGGTGCGATACAGGTTTGCCCACAATTAAAAAATTTTCCCCAAACAATTTTTTGAGCAGTATCTTCAATATTGGTATCACTATCCACTATTGCAGGTGATTTTCCACCCAATTCTAATGTAACAGATGTGAGATGTTGGGCAGCAGATTTTGCAATAATTTTGCCCAACATAGGACTGCCTGTAAAAAATATATGGTCAAATGGTAATGCCAACAATGCTTGTGCAATTTCTGCATCACCCTCAAAAACCGCTACTTCGGAAGTTGTAAAAGTTTCTTCTATGAGTTTTTTGATAAAAGCAGAAGTATTAGGCGTAAGTTCCGAAGGTTTTATGATGACCGTACAACCCGCAGCAATTGCATATAAAAGTGGGTCTATGGCAAGCTGAAAAGGATAATTCCAAGGCGAAATAATCAATGTAACACCTTTTGGCTCATACATAACATAACTTGACGTACCAAGCAAATTGAGTGGCGCAGATACATATTTAGGCGAAACCCATTTGTGCAAATGTTGTATAATATGTGTAATGCTACTCAATACAATGGCAATCTCGCCCAAATCCGTTTCAGCAGACGATTTTTTAAAATCTGCATACAAAGCCTCATGTATTGCTGTGCGATATTTGAGAATATTCTGCTTTAAGGCTTTTAGTTTTGCAATACGTTGTTCTACGCTACTTTTGCGTAATGTATTGGCGTATTTTTTTTGTAAATAAAACGTATGTAAAATGTTATCCATTGTAAAAACAAGTAATTATTTAGCCCCTAACCCAAAGGGGAGCAAACCGTTTATATCAAATTCTTATTTAGGAAATTGAGATAAAATATTGGTCAAACCCTATTTCCAAGTTATGGCTAAATAGATGCGAAAAAAAGATTATAAATTATTAAACTATTCCCATTCGGTTTATAGATTGCTATTTTTTTACTTTTCTAAAACTGCATTATTAGCTTTATTAAGCATAAAAAATAGAAATTAGTGTAATATTTTAATTACAAAGTATCACCCGAAAGGGAATAATTATTAGATATTTAATGTTGTGGGTATTTATTCCCCTTTGGAGTTAGTGGCTTTATTTACTTCAAATCCTGTGAGTTAAACGTTTTTTTCCAAATTTCATTGCCTTTTACATCAAATAATTGCATAGTCAAAACCCTTTCTTTTCGTGTGCCTGTGATGGTACAAATGGCATAATTACGTTCTCCATAATAGGTATCTGCTACACGAAACCCATTTTTTTCATCTTTACCCCTGTCGCCTACGCTTCCTGCGGTAAGTGGTGAGCAAGTCAGTTCGTACAAAGGATATGTACCTTGACGTTCCATTTTGTTGAGTTCGCTGTTGTGTCTGTCGCCTGTGAGCAATACTACACCTGGTATTTTTTCTTTTTCTAAGGTAGTAAAAAAACGGTTGTGTTCTATGCTACATTTTGCAAAATTTTCAAGCCAAGGAAGTGGTGCATTGTTCATCATTTGACCACCATTTACCACAAATTTAAAGGTTGCTGGGCTTGCTTTTAGTGCGTCCAAAACCCATGTAAGTTGTTTTTCGCCAAACATTATTGCGTCAGTACCTTGATAATCGGGAGGAGTGCGAAAATATCTATCATCAAGCATAAAAAACTCTGCATCTCCCCATACAAAAGAACCTGTAAGCCCACCTGCAATGCCATAATTTGGATTGCCCCAAAAAAGTTTAAAGGCTTCTAATGTGATGTCTTTTAATACATAACTTCTGTCTGAATTATTAGGTCCAAAATCATGGTCGTCCCACGTAGCGTAATTGTGTGTAGAAGCTAATAATGCTTGCATTTCGGGCAATTTGCGTGTGTGTGTGTATCGGTGGAAAATACCTGTGCGAGAATCATAATCTGATTCTCTCAAATATGTATTATCGCCCAACCAAACCATAAAATCAGGTTTTTCTTTGGTAATTGCCCCAAATATTTCGTGTTCTCCACCATAAGGTTTGCCAGGTCGGTCAAATACTTCTTCATTTACGTAGTTGCAACTTCCTAATGCAAATTTAATCGTTGGTGGGTCTTTTCTCCAACGCCAAAGTTCTTGGCTTTGGAATTGGAGTGGATAGGGGAATTTTACAAGTTTGTCGTTGATATATAATTCATAATCATATTTTTTGTCAGGTTTTACTTCTGCAATGATATGTGCTACAAAATATTTGTTTGCTTCCGTTTGGATTTTTTGCGTTGTGAGGCGTTCTTTTGGATTTTTTTGGTCAAAATATACAACATGTACTTTGGCGGATTGTGTGGTTTGTACCCACAAAAAAACTTCCATCATGGTAGAATATCCTACCATAGGTCCCGATTGTAATAATGGGTTTGCAGGATTGACCACAGGAATTACTTGGGCAATGTTATTTGAAGACCAAATAATATTTTGAAAAATAAAACAAAACAGTAAAATAATGGATTTTTTGTATAGAAATTTAGGCATAAAAACAAGTTAGAAAAGATTTAAAAAATGTAAATTTAAGGAAAAACCAATAAAACACAAAGTTAAAAATCAAGTAAATAATTAGCCTTCTAACCCACAAAGGGGGAATAAACCGTTTAGGACAACTTTTTATGCGTATTTTAGAGGAAAATATAGTTCAAAACTGCTCAAAATCTATTTTTCACGATATGGCTAAATAAATGTAAAATCATAACCATTTTATAACCATTAAAATCCCTCAAAATCAATTTTGGTATTTGCATTTAGTTTGCATTTCATATATTTTTGAGAAATTTTTTATCAAAAAATAAAAATATGCAACCAAAACGTACAGAATTGTCTGAAATCGGAGAATTTGGGCTGATAAATCGCCTCAAAACTTTTGTTCCAAATACGCCTTTTCACCCCCAAACTACTTTTGGCATTGGTGATGATTGTGCGGTATTGGATTATGGAGGTGATGAATTTACATTGGTTTCTACTGATATTTTGGCAGAAAATATCCATTTTGATCTTTCTTATACGCCACTTTTGCACTTGGGTTACAAGGCTGTGGTAGTCAATGTATCTGATATTGTAGCCATGAATGGCACACCACAACAAATTACGGTAGGTATTGCGTTGAGTAATCGGTTTTCGGTGGAGGCAATAGAAGAATTTTACAAAGGTGTAAAACTTGCTTGCGAAAATTATAAAGTGGATTTGGTGGGTGGCGATACAACCGCTTCGCCCACAGGTTTTTTCATTTCAATTACTGCAATTGGACGTGTAAAAAAAGATAAAATCGCATATAGAAGTGGGGCAAATGTAGGCGATATCGTGTGTGTTACAGGGGATTTGGGAGGGGCTTTTTTGGGTTTAAAATTATTGTCTTGGGAAAAAGAAGTTTTTTTGGCAAATCCAGACATGCAACCTGAACTCACAGGCAAAGAATATCCACTACAAAGACAACTGCGTCCAGAAGCACGCCTTGATATGGTGCATGAATGGGAAAAGTTGGGTGTAAAACCTACTGCTATGTTGGATATTTCTGATGGATTGGCTTCTGAAATACTGCATATTTGTACGCAATCCAATGTTGGAGCATTTATTTTGGAGGAAAATATCCCGATTGATACTGAGATTTTTAATACTGCGGTTGAGCATAATCTTCCGCCTGTTACGTGTGCAATGAATGGTGGCGAAGATTATGAATTGCTTTGCACATTTTCGCCTGCTGATTTTGATAAAATCCGCAAAAAACTACCCGACCTCACCGCAATAGGGGTAATAAAAGAACAGGATTTTGGGGCAATACTGCAAACAAGCGACAAAAATCATGTAAAAATTACCGCACAAGGTTGGAGTCATTTTTAAGGGATTTTTTTGTGTGGGATTAAAATTTAATCTTACTACTATACATCTTTTTAGAATTTTAAAAAAAGTGCTTTGAAACGATTTAAACACAATATTTTTAATGCCATTTTTCAAAAAATAGGGTCTGTACCGTAGTTTATGGAGGTCTGACTCCAATTTTTTTGAAAAATTACAAACTCAAAACAGCGTTAAACATCATATTTGTTTTAATTTTTCAAAGAAACGAATTATTTTTCAGTAAAAAATACTAAAAAAAGCCTTTTTTCTGCGTTCTGAATGTGTTTTTCAAAATTTGTATAGTAGTGAGAAATTTTTGTATCTATTTAAGCAGAAAAATATACAAATTTCGCTACCAAAACAGATACATTTTCCCTTAATTTGTATCAGCCCCTGCAAAAAATTTCTTTTCTATATAATCTGCACTTGACCCAATTTCGTGAACAATAGCCAAGAAATTAACATAATTTCCGTTGATGTATTCCGTAGGCATGACAGTTTGCACATAAATCCCTTCTGCATCTGTGCCATCTGCTTGTTTCATTTTTTTGAGACAAACCATGCTCACAAAACCATATTCTGCTTCGCGTAGCAAATCAATAGCCCTCACAGGAGGCACCATAAATCCTGCAAAACTCCTAATAAAAAATACATTTTTATTAAGTTTTGGGTCAAGGTATTCGCTCAAATACACGTATTGATAACGCAATGTATCACTATCAGCATATTTTAGGGGATAATCCCATTGATAGCCCGCATTATCATTAAGTGGTTTTATGGTAAAACCTGCTGTTATTGCTTGTTGTATTAATTCTGCAAGATTTGACATGTGTTGATTGGGTTAAAATGTTTAGAAATAAATATAAAAGTTCGCTAAATTTAATGTTAAATTTTTGATTTACAAAAAATTATTAGCGTATCATTTTTATTTTGAAACAATAAGAAAAAATCAACAACTTAAAAACTGACAACTGACAACTTTGAATTTCTATCATTCTTCAATATCCCCAATTTTCACAGAACATGCTCTAATTTTTCTAAGCATTTTGCTTTTCCAAAAAAAACCATTTCGCCAAAAAAGTTTAAAATTTGCACCCAAATTGTGCCAAAAATACTTTGCAGGCGATACGCCACTCACACGTTTATTTTTTTTGACTCTGGGCGGTACTACCACGTATTCCATGCCATACAGTTGTTGAAATTCTTCGGAACAACCATTGCCCAAAAACAATTTGTCTGCACTACGCACATACAACTGCGTATAAGTGTTTTTTTCTACGGTTTTAAGGTCTTTTTTAGTGCCAATAACTGACATTTCTATGCTGCCATCAGTTACAAGCGACCTTTCTTTGATGACCATTACTCGTTTTTCATCTGGTTTTTTTTGTGCAAAAATTTTATTTTTTGTAAAAAAAGAGAAACCCAAAAATGAAAAAGAAATAAAAGCAAAAGAAATTATATTTTTGAGTAGCATAATTGTAACATTTTTTTAAGGAGTTTAAAAAAAATGGATTGAAACCCATTGCAATTCATGTTTAAGGAATTAAAAAACATTGCAATTCATAAAAATACTTATTTCGAAAATCCATAATTCATAATCTATAATTCATAATTAAATTTTATCTACTCTTTTTTTGTGTCTGCCACCTTCAAAAGTATTATTCAAAAATGCTTTTACGATATTTTCAGTCGTTTCAACATCAATAAAACGGGCAGGAATAGCCAATACATTTGCGTCATTGTGGGTGCGTGCAAGTCCTGCGAGCGTATCATTCCAACACAATGCACAGCGAATATCTGCATGTTTATTAGCTGCCATAGCTACACCATTGCCACTTCCACAAAATAAAATACCAAGTGTTGCATCTTTTTGGGTTACAGAAAGGGCAACAGGGTGCGAAAAGTCTGGGTAATCTACGGATTCCTCGCTATGTGTACCAAAATCTTGGACTTCATGTCCAAGTTGTGTGAGCATATTTTTGATGATTTCTTTGTATGCAAAACCTGCATGGTCAGCCCCAAGTGCTATTTTCATAAAAAATTAAATAAAAATTTAAAAAATATAAAAGCTAAAAATAATAATAAATAACATATAAACGAAAGTTTTTATATCCTGCAAAACTACATTTATTTTATGGGAATTTTATTTTTTTTTGATAAAAACGTTTTTGAATTTTCTTTTTTTAGCGGAAAAACTGTATTTTTGAATTTTGAATTTTACTAAAAAATTATGTTTGTAGAAATTCCTTATCCAACAGAACAAACAACACGCTCTGGTTGGGTAGAAGTGATTTGTGGTTCTATGTTTTCAGGCAAAACGGAAGAACTTATCCGAAGGCTCAATCGTGCAAAAATTGCCAAACAAGAAACGGTAATTTTCAAACCTACGTTGGACAACCGTTACCATGCCCAACATGTTATTTCACACAACGCCAATGCGATTTATGCGATTCCTGTGGAACGTGCTGAACTTATTTGGGAAAATGTAGGTACTGCTACCGTGATTGGCATAGATGAGGTACAATTTTTTGATAACCAAATTGTGGAAGTGTGCAACAGTCTTGCGAATAAAGGTAGAAGGGTTGTAGTGGCAGGTTTGGATATGGATTATACAGGAAAACCTTTTGGGTGTATGCCCCAACTCATGGCTTCTGCGGAATTTGTAACCAAAGTACACGCAATTTGTGTAAATTGTGGAGACATTGCGCATTATTCTCACCGTATCACAGAAGAAGAAGATACAATACTTATAGGCGAAACTGACGCTTACCAAGCACTTTGCAGAAAGTGTTTTGTAAAATCATATAAAAAAAACCTCTAAAAATAACATATTTATTTAGTATTTATTTAGTCATAACCCCTAACACTTTTTTGTATTTATTCCCCCTTTGGGGTTTAGGGGGCTTTTTTCCCTTTTTTCTTTATGTTTTCTCTTGAAGTTTGCCTTACGCCTGATGTGCTAAAATATTACGATTTGTCCCATAAAAATGTGGTTGTGATTGACATTCTCCGAGCAACTTCTTGTATGACAACTGCTCTTGCGTGTGGTATTGCCAAAATAGTGCCTGTGCGTGAATTGGAAGATTGCAAAGCATACAAAAACCAAGGCTACATTATAGCAGGTGAAAGAGGAGGGCAAAAAGTTGATGGTTTTGATTTGGGCAATTCGCCTTTTAGTTACCAAAATCCAGCACTTATAGGAAAAAATATTGCTATTACAACCTCCAATGGCACACTTGCAATAGATATGAGCAAGAAAGATGCACATAAAGTTATTATTGGCTCTTTTTTGAATATTAAAAATGTAGTAGATTATTTGGTACAAATACAAAAAGATACCATTCTTTTGTGTGCGGGTTGGAAAGGAAAACCCAATTTGGAGGATACTTTTTATGCTGGAGCGTTGTTGTATGAGCTTTATGAAAATACCACTAACTGGCAAGATGATAGTTGCATTATGGCATATCACACATATTTAGCAGGGAAAAATAATTCCTTAGATTTCCTTGCAAAATCTTCGCATTATCAAAGATTATTAGGTTTTGGTAATCAAAAAGACATAGAATTTTGTTTGACACCCAATGTATATAACGTGTTGCCCATCATGGAAGGGGATTTTTTGGTCAATAAATTGTAACTATTTAGCCACCTAACCCCAAAGGAGGAATTAACAATGATAAAGCGTTTTTTTGTAATACAGACTTTTATCCTGTTCGTTCCAAACAAGGTTTTTAATGTAGGCTAAACAAATACCACTTTTTTAATTTTTTTTAACAACTAAGTTATTAGTTATTTTTCATTTTTCTGTAATTTTCTCCAAACAAAAAGGTAGTAGAATATAAATCATTAACATTTTATTTTTTTAACCTTTTTTTAAAAATTACGTATTATGAAAAAATACACAAACACAAACCTAAATATTCAAATTACGCATATTTTGGGTAATGTATTCGCTTTTCGAATTACTTTTATTTTATCTTTTTTAGTCCTTTTTTTATTTTCATTTAATAAAATTTTTGCCCAAAAAAAGATTGAGCCTAATCAAAACAAAACCAATTCGCCTTATTTTTGGGTAAAAAGCAAAGACAAAAATATAGACGCACTTCCACTCAAAGAAACTTCTGCAAAAGTCAATATCGCAGGCACAATCGCAGATGTAGTGGTTACACAAGTGTATGAAAATACAGGTAAAGAAACCTTAGAGGCAGTGTATATATTTCCAGCTTCTACGCGTGCTGCGGTGTATGCAATGAAAATGAAAGTAGGCGAAAAAACGCTTATTGCAAAAATAGAAGAACGCCAAAAAGCACGTGAAACCTACGAAAATGCAAAACAAGAAGGTAAAACTGCTTCGCTTTTGGAACAACAAAATCCGAATGTTTTTCAAATGAATGTTGCAAATATTCTCCCAAAGGATAAAATTGTAGTAGAATTGCGTTATACAGAATTACTTATTCCACAACAAACCGTTTATGAGTTTGTATATCCTACTGTTGTAGCACCTCGCTATACTGAAACACTCGCAAGTGAGGCTACGCCTGATGAAAAATGGGTAGCAAATCCTTACACAAAAGAAGGCAAAGACCCACTTTATACGTTTAATTTTACTGCACAAATTAATGCAGGTATGCCTTTGCAAAATGTTTCATTGACTACACACGAAAACAATATTAAATTTGTAGGAAAAGAAACTGCTTTTGCCCAAATTACTGAAAAAAATGGCGGAAATCGTGATGTTGTATTACGTTACAAACTTTCAGGTGGCAAAATCCAATCAGGTTTGTTATTTTATGAAACCGAGCAAGCAGTTGCATCAAGAGATAATAAAATGGGTGAAAGCAATGAAAGCGAAAAGTTCTTTATGCTGATGATGCAACCACCTGCCAAACCTACTTTGGACGAAATCCCACCTCGTGAATATGTGTTTATTGTAGATGTATCAGGTTCTATGCACGGATTTCCGTTGGGTGTGAGTAAAAAATTATTACGTGAACTGATTTCTAATTTGCGTCCCACCGACAAATTTAATGTAATGCTTTTTGAGAGTAGCAACCAAATGCTTTCGCCTGAAAGTATGCTTGCAAATAATGAAAATATTGAAAAAGCAATCAAAGTAATTGACCAACAACAAGGTGGTGGCGGTACAAGGTTATTGCCTGCTATGCAAAATGCGTTGAATTTCAAAGAAACAAAAGACTATTCACGTACTTTTGTAGTGGTAACAGATGGATTTATTACAGTGGAAAGAGAAGTTTTTGATATTATTCGCCAAAAACTTAACCAAGCTAACCTTTTCGCTTTTGGGATTGGAAGTAGTGTAAATCGTTACCTAATTGAAGGCATGGCGAATGTTGGTATGGGCGAGCCTTTTATTGTGTTGAATGAAAGTGAAGCTACAAAAGTAGGTAAAAGATTTTTGGAGTATGTACAAACACCTGTTTTGACACGTATTAATGTGCAATATGAAGGTTTTGATGCTTATGACATAGAACCGCAAACAGTAGGCGATATTTTTTTGGAAAGACCTATTATTATTCAAGGAAAATATAAAGGAAAACCAAAAGGAAAAATCATTATCACAGGCAGGAGTGGTAACAAAGATTACAAGCAAGAAATAAATGTATCTCAATTTGCCAATTATCAAAAAGAAGGAAATCAAGCATTGCCTTATCTTTGGGCAAGAACAAAAATCCGACTTTTGGACGATTATAACAAACTTGCAGTAGGTTATAGTTATTCTGCTAATACAGACCAAATGCAAAATATGATAAATAATAATCCTGAAAACGCAGAAAGGATTAAAACCGTTACAACATTGGGGCTTAAATATAATCTTTTGACTGCTTACACATCTTTTGTAGCGGTAGATGAAGAAGTAAGAAATAAAGATGGCAAAAATACAAAAGTGCAACAAGTGCTTCCATTGCCAAAAGGTGTGTCAAATAATGCAATAGGAACAGAAAACTATAGAACTGCTGGCGTTACAACACAAAATTATGATAAACGTGTAAAAAGAGTGGAAAGAAACAAAAGTATTCAAGTCAAAGAACTACAAAATGCACCAAAAATCACAAAACAAGAATCAGCAGGCGAAATAATAGGCACAACAGAGATTAAAAATAAAATAACAGATGTTGATGAAAATATAACCGAAGAATTGGAAGTAGCTAAAATGCTACAAGATGCACCTGCAACTTACACGTTGGGAGAATTGGCTTGGGAAAATTTTGTAATGACTAATAAAAAATACCCACAACTTGCAGTAAATGCAGGAAAAGAAGGTACTATTACGCTTACTTTTACCATAGAAGCTGATGGCAGTATATCACATATCAAAGTTAAATCTTCAAAACTTGGATTTGGATTGGAAGAAGAAGCCATTAGAATCTTAAAACTTTCTTCAAAACAATGGACACCTGCTACTAAAAAAGGGAAAGCAACCAAAAGTATAAAAGAAGTCCAAATTAAATTTGAATTGACAAAATAAACGGATTTTTAAATACAAAATACTTTTTATCATTCCGTAAGCATCTGACTATTGGAAATCATAGCTAAAGAATAGCCAAAGAACCAGATGCTTATAGCATGACAAAAGTATTCGGTTTTATTTTTCTCCGCACAAACTTTTTAGAACTTAAAGATTTTTACAAATTTTTGTTAATTATATTAGTTTTTTTTAATAAAAAAAATTACTTTTGTGAAAAATAAAGAAAAGTAAAAAATTAAAATCTCGTGGAAAATTTCAACATCAGACGACTTTATTGCAGGAAATTTTTGAATTAAAATAAAAGAGCATAAAACACTTTTATTTTAATTTGCAAATTTCCTGACCCTTATATTATTGACTTGGCATTGTGCTAAGTCTTTTGTGTTTTAGCCCCTAACCCCAAAAGGGGAAATTAATGCAAAAAGAAAAATAAATAATTATAAACTTAAATGCTCCCCTTTGGGGCTGGGGGCAATTCCTAATGATATATGTTGCCACTTTCTCATCACATTATTCAGAGCCTCAACCAAGCCTTAAAGGACTTGTTTGGTTTGGAAAATCAAAAAATAGAACTCCAACCTACACGTAAGGAGTTCAAAGGCTCACACACATTTGTTACATTTGGTATAGCCAAACAAGCACATCAAAGCCCAGAGCAAACCGCTCAAAAAGTAGGCGAATTTTTATTAGAAAAAAATCTTATCCAAAGTTTTGAAGTAGTAAAGGGTTTTTTAAATCTCACACTACCAAATAATATTTGGCAAAAGGCGTTTATCCAAGCATTTGAAAATGAAGATTTTGGAAAAAATGAAAAGAAAAATGAAAAAATTTTGATAGAATATTGCTCACCTAATACAAACAAACCTATTCATTTGGGGCATTTGCGTAATATTTTTTTAGGTTGGTCTTTGAGCCAAATATTAGAAGCTGATGGGTATGATGTTCAAAAATGTATTCTGGTCAATGACAGAGGCATACATATTTGTAAATCTATGCTTGCGTACCAAAAATATGGAAATGGTGAAACACCTGAAAATGCGAATATGAAAGGTGACCATTTAATCGGAAAATACTATGTGTTGTTTAGCAATCTGCACAAAGAATATTTGGATAAACAAGTGGAAAAAGGCGAAATAACAGCAGAAGAAGCCAAAAAACCAACTGCTACAAGCCCAATTTTGCAAGAGGCACAAACTATGTTGCAACTTTGGGAAAAAGGCGATAAAGCTGTATTGGCACTTTGGCAAAAAATGAATAATTGGGTATTGGAAGGTTTTAAAGAAACCTATAAAAATATTGGAATTGGTTTTGATAAATGGTATTATGAAAGTAATACGTACCTTTTGGGCAAAGAAATAGTAGCAGAAGGCTTAGAAAAAGGCATTTTTTATCAAAAAGAAGATAAATCTATTTGGATTGACCTTACTGCTGAAAAACTTGACCACAAACTTGTGCAAAGGGGTGATGGAACTTCGGTGTATATTACGCAAGACTTGGGAACTGCTGACCTCAAATATACAGATTTTGAAATGCAAAAATCAATTTATGTGGTGGGAAATGAACAAGATTATCATTTTAAAGTGCTTTTTGCCATTCTCAAAAAATTTAATCGTGCTTATGCACAAGGCTCTTATCACCTTAGTTATGGCATGGTAGAATTGCCAAGTGGTAAAATGAAATCTCGTGAGGGAACTGTGGTTGATGCTGATGATATTATAAACGAAATGATACGAATTGCCAAAGGGGAAACTGCAGAAAGTGGAAAATTGGAAAATCTCCAAAAATTGGGCGAACAAGAACTCAATAATATCTATGAAATGATTGGTATTGGGGCAATAAAATATTTTTTGCTAAAAGTAGATGCAAAAAAAAATATGCTTTTCAACCCTGATGAATCAGTAGAATTTGAGGGTGATGCTTCGCCTTATATCCAATACAATCATGCAAGGATTAAAACGATTTTGCGTAGGGCAATAAGTGAAAATATTATATTTGATGCAAGCACTTGCAAAGATTATTTGGATTGGCACGATTCCGAAAGTGATTTATTGCAAAATTTATTGCAATTCCCAAATGTAATCGCAGAAGCCAGCAAAGAATATGCACCATATTTGCTCACACAATTTGCCTACGAAACCGCTAAAATGTATAGCAAATTTTTTCATGATTGCTCTATTTTTCAAGCCCCAACGCCTGAAAGTCGTGCATTTCGTTTGGTATTGTCTGCCCTCACAGGCAAAGTTTTGAAGAAAACAATGTTTTTGTTGGGTATCAATGTGCCTGAGATGATGTAATTTGAGTTATCAGTTTTTAAATCAAACCTATAAGAGTTTAAAAAGTCTTATAGGTTCGATTATCAGTTTTCACTAAAGTTGCCAGCATACCAAAACTTTAAAAAAATCTGGTTGTTTTAGCTATAATTTGTAACAGCGATATCCTTCTCGGAATATTTCTTCGAAATGACAAAAAACGGACAACTTAAAAACTAACTACTAACAACTCAAAAACGGACAAATTCTCTACCCCACTTTCATTCCTACTACTGTAATATCATCTACTTGTTTTTCCTTGCCTTGTATCATCCAATCATGAATAGCATCATCAAGGATTTCTCGTTGTGTAGACATATCTTCGTGGTGGATTTTGAGGAATAATTCTCGCATTTGTGCAATCATAAATTTTTTACCTTGTTTTCCACCAAATTGGTCTTGAAAACCATCAGAAAACAGATAAAACATAGTTGGTTGTGTAATATCAATATTATGCAGGGTAAATAACCTTTCTTCTTCAGGTTGTTCGCCACCAATAGGCATTTTATTGGCTTTTATTTCAAAAAGTTGGTTATTTTGAATATATATAATTTGGTTTTTTGCACCAGCAAATTGTGCAATATTATTTTTGGCATCAATCACCAACAAACTCAAATCCATACCATCACGATTATCCGTTTCACTTTGTTTGAGTGCAGTCCTAATACCTTTGTGCAATTCATTCAAAATAATATTTGGCTCATGAATTTCCCTGTCATGCACAATACTATTAAAAAGCGAATCGCCAATCATACTCATAAATGCACCTGGCACGCCATGACCAGTGCAATCAACTACTGCGACAATGATTTTATCTTCTTTTTCTGCAAACCAATAAAAATCTCCTGACACGACATCACGAGGCTTAAACAAAATAAAATGCTCTGGAACAGCATTTTTTACTTGCTCATCAAGGATAAGCATAGCAGTTTGTATGCGTTTGGCGTAGTTGATACTATCTGTAATATCTTTATTTTTGTGGGCAATAATGGTATATTGTTGTCCAAGTTCTTGATTAAGTTTTACTAAGGCAAGTTTAGATTTAATATTTTGAATGGTAAGCGAATAACGTGTATGCACCAAAATAATAAACAAAATTTCCACCATAATCAGCAACAAACAACCATCAATAAAAGACTGTTCTATGCTCAAAAGTGGATTTAATCTAAAAAACGTAATTTTGGCAATCGCAGAAAATCCGATTATTGTAATAGAAATTTGCCATTTCCAAAGCACAAACATACCACCTGCAATAAACAGGGCTACATAATTGAGGCAATGCCCTAAGAAATCTTCTTGTTTGACGAGGGCAAAAGTAAAACTATTTTGGAGGGAAATCAGGAAAAAAGGCACAAAAATCAAAATTTGGGAAGAAAATTTATATTTTTTCCAAAGAAATAATGTAGCAAGCGTAGCAACCGCCACCCAAATACGCAATACAAATATTGTTTTCCAAGCATACGGAATATTAAGAAAATCCGTAATACCAAAAATTGGGTCTGCAAAAATAGCAATCCAAGCACCATAAAGGTGATAATTTTCTGAAGTTTTTTCTAATTCAGCTTCCCAATCCTTGCGTGTAATCTCCATAGTATTATGTCAGTTGATTCAGTTGTCAGTCGTTTGAGTTTTGTGTAAAAGGTTTGTTGATTGTTACCTAATTTTGAAAAATGTTTTGAAAAATATTACATTCAAATCACTTTAAAGCACCTTTTTTAAAACGCTAAAAAAGCCTATAATGTTAGATATTTCTAAATATATTTCCAACTAAATCTCTAAATACAGTGTAATCAAAGAAAATGTATATTTTTTAAAATGGATTTTTATAAGGAAATCGTAGCAGAAACCTTTGCAAGGGTTTTTAACACTTGCAAGGTTGAACCTCAATTTATACACTTATTTCAATTACAGTGTACTAAACTGTAAATCCCAAATACATTTACAAACAAAGGTAATGCTTTTTTTTAGTTGTCAGTTTATCACTTGTTATTTTTTTTAAAAAAAAACCCACAACACACTATCCAAAAATAATGCGTTATGGGAATTTTAGTTTTCAAAGGGGGAATTAATAAAAAATTTAAGGCAGTTTGCTCCCTTTGGGGTTTGGGAGTTTTACCTCACCAACGTAACCATACCTTGTGTTTTTACTTTTTCATCTTTTTTCAAAATATTTTCGTATTGGGCTTTCCAAACATAAACCCCTTCTGGACATGGTTTGCCATTGAAAGTTCCG